>DATJYY010000078.1:0-24592 GCA_035499395.1 Solirubrobacteraceae bacterium | reverse complement strand
GACGAATATGCATTCGGCCGGCGCGGGGGGTCGAGTGGGGGATTGTTGGGGCTGCCAGGCCGTCCCTCGACGGCTTCGGCTAGGGTGCCGCGTCTAATGCGAGCGGTCCAGATCGTTGAGCTGACCGGACCGCGGACCGCGGACCGGTTCAGATCGCAGAGCTGACCGGCCCCGCGGACCGCGGACCGCGCTCCGAGTCGGAAACGACTCGGCCGCTCAGAACTTGTCCGGCGTGTCCAGCTCGCGCCAGAACACGGGCGTCGGGCGCTCCGTCACTCCGGCCTCGGCCATCATCTCGCCGATGTCGGTGTTGCTCTCGAAGAAGCCCATGAACGAGGCGGCGTCGGGCCACTCGTCCACCACGAGAACTTCGCCACCGGCCTCGTTGGCGAAGAACCGGTGATGGGTGCACCCAGCGTCCTTTGCGCGTTGAGCGATTCCCTTCAGCCGGTCAGGATCGCTGTTCAGAGCCTGCTCGATTCGTGCCGGGTCGCCACTGATCCGGAGCCCCATCATTATCGACATCTCGTCTCCTCTGGTCCGGTCTCCGAGACGATTCGATCAGGCAGAAGGCCCGAGGTCAAGCGTGTGATTGTCAAAAACGCGACGCCGCCCGGGCCAGCGCATCGACCATCGGCTGCGTTGCCGGCAAGCGTCGGCTCGCCGGTCTGACACACCAGACATCGCGCCCGGGAGGCACGACGGGCAGTTCACGTACGCTCACACCGGGGTGCGGGCGCGCCAGATTCAGCGACGGCAGCAGCGCGACCGCGAGACCCGCAGCGATCAGCGGCTGCGCCATCGCGACGTCTTCGGTCGGATAATCGAGCTTGGGTTCGAAGCCGCCGTGCTCGCGGCAGAACCGCTGCAGGAGCACGGTGGCCGAACTGCCCGGGGGTGCCGTGCACCAACTCGCCCCGGCAAGATCGGCCACTTTCAGCCGAGCTTTCCGTGCGAGCCGGGTCTTCGCTGGCACCGCAAGCGCATACGGATCTTGTGCGAGGTGGGTGCTGACGAGCCGGCTGTCGTGATCGTCAGCCGGGTCCCCAGGCTCGAAACGGTAGATCACCGCGAGGTCGATCTCGCCGGCGCGCAGTCGCCGGAGTGCGGCCGGCGGGTCAAGCTGCTCGAGCTCGAGACGCACACCCGGACGCGAAGCGGCAAACTCGGCGATCGCATCGGGGAGGAAGGTCGACCATGCCGTGAAGAAGCCGGCCAGCCGTAGCCGTCCGGCATCGCCCTGGGTGAGTGCGTCGAGATCGCGCTCCACCGCATCCGCCTGGCCCAGCAGCGCCTCGGCGTGGGCCAGGACGACCTCGCCGGCCGGGGTGAGCCCGACCGGGCGGCTCGAGCGTTCGAGCAATGTGATGCCGAGTTCGCGTTCGAGCGTCGCGACCGCCTCCGAGACGCTCGACTGGGTGTACGAAAGCTCCAGTGCCGCGGCCGAGAACGAGCGGCGCTGCGCCACAGCCTGGAAGATCTGGAGCCGGTGAAGATCCAGCATCGGTATATCCGATCTTATCTTCGCTAGATCCAGTTGTGCCGATGATGATCCTCGGCGACGATGCCGCGCATGCACACATCACCCGAGACACCACCTACTCCCACCGACCTTCTCTTCCTCGGCGCGCACTGCCGAGTCCTCGCCGATTCCGCCAGCACCGGCGGTCGTTACGGCCTGGTCGACATGATCGAGGTCCCCGCCGGCGACATGCCGCCGCTCCACATTCACCATTCGGAGGACGAAGGCTTTCTGCTCCTCGATGGCACGCTCTCACTGTTCCTCCCCGGGCGAGAGATCCGGCTCGAGCCCGGAGAGTTCGTGCTCGCGCCACGCGGCGTGCCACACGCCTACCGAGTCGGCGACGCTCCAGCCCGGTTCCTCGTCCTGTCGACGACAGGTGGCTTCGAACAGTTCGTGCGCGAGGTCTCGGAGCTCGACGAACTGACGCCGGAATTGCTCGCAGCAACGGCGGCCACGCGAGACATCGAGATCCTCGCACCTCCCGGAACGTTGCCGTAGCCAGAACCCGCCCTCCGGGGCATCCCGGAGGGCGGTTCAAACCGGCTCGGTCACGACTTCAACCACGCCAGCAGATCTGAGTTGATCGTGTCCGCCTCCGTGGTCGGCATGCCGTGCGGGAATCCCTTGTACGTCTTGAGCGTCCCGTTTTGCACCAGCTTGGCGGACAGTGGCCCTGAGTCCTCGTAGGGCACGACCTGGTCGTCGTCGCCGTGCATGACGAGCACCGGCACGGTGATCCTCCTCAAGTCCTCGGTGAAATCGGTCTGGGAGAAGGCGACGACCCCGTCGTAGTGAGCCTTCGCGCCGCCCATCATTCCCTGGCGCCACCAGTTCTCGATGATCGCTTCCGACGGCTCCGCGCCGGGGCGGTTATAACCGTAGAACGGCCCCGACGCAAAGTCGCGGTAGAACACGGACCGGTGGGTGGCGACCTCGGCCTGGATGCCGTCGAACACGCTCTTCGGCAGACCGCCCGGATTGGCGTCGGTCTGCAGCATCAGCGGAGGCACCGAGCTGATCAGCACTGCCCTCGCCACGCGGCCTTCGCCGTGCCGGGCGATGTAGCGCACGACCTCGCCGCCGCCTGTGGAGTGCCCGACGTGAATGGCGTCGTGGAGATCGAGATGGGCGGTCACCGTCGCCAGGTCGTCGGCGTAGTGGTCCATGTCATGACCATCGCCGACCTGCTCCGAGCGTCCGTGCCCGCGCCGGTCGTGGGAGATTACCCGGTAGCCCTGGAGCAGGAAGAACAGCATCTGCGTGTCCCAGTCATCGCCGGAAAGGGGCCAGCCGTGACTGAAGACGATTGGCTGTCCCGAACCCCAATCCTTGTAAAAGATCTCGACGCCGTCATGCGTGGTGATGCTGCCCATGCGGTGGTCCCTCCTCTGCTGTGGCGTTGAAGCTTGAATCAGCAGCCTATATGCAGCCCCTCGCCAGTTTCCGGCGCGAGGTGATGTCGAGCGGCGGTTACCGTGCACTGTCCTCGCTGCTGCTCGGGAGATCGTGTACGGGCTCGTCAGCCTGTTCGCCTCGATGCCGGCCGGCAAATTCATCTACGCAGTGCGCCTCCGGAATCTTCCTGGACGTCCTCAACGTGTTCACGTTGTTCCTCCAGATGTTCGGACGCGAGAGGCGGGATTAGCTCCCGGGAGGTCCAGACTAAGGCGAGACTTCGGGCAACGCGAGCGGACCCGTGCACGTGTTCTGGAGGGTCGCGCCAAGCGCAGCGATCAGCTCCTCGCTCGAGGCCGAGGTGAGCGCATCGAAGGCGAGGACGTACCGGGACAGCCCGAAGCCGATGAGCTGCGAGGCGAGCAGCGCGGCACGGAGCTGGGGTCGATCGGCCCCCACGCGCTCGACCACGGGCAGCGTGAGGTTGGAGGTGATGAACTCACGGAACATGGCGGCCGCCGCAGGGTCCGCGAGCGCGGCGTGGATCAGGGAGATGATCGGGTTACGGTGCTCGTCGCGGTCCCAGTGGCCGATGAATATGCGTGCGGTGTACTCGCCGACCTGCCCGACGGGCACCTCTCCTATCTCGGAGGCGACTTGGGTCGCGTCAAACGGCCACTCGACAACCGCTGCGAACAACCCCGCCTTCGATCCGAAGAACTGGACGATCAGCGACGGGTCCACCCCGGCATCTCGAGCGATCCCCCGAAGCGAAGTCTCGGAGTAGCCATTGGCGGGGAAGGCGACCCGGGCGACCTCGAGGATCTTCTGGCGCGAGGGGCTGTTGCCGGGGCGCCGACCGCCGCGTCGACGCGCGCCGGGGCCGGGCGAGCTGAGGTGGGGATCGGTCATGAACTAAGTTTGACACATGTTTTCTCAACGTGTATAGTAAACGTAGAGATCAAACTTCGACCGGACATGACCCCATGAACGCCACCCCGGAATCGCCCAATCGCCCTAACGCCGACGCCGCGCGTGCCCCGACGGCGGGCGGAACCGTCCCGCCATCCGTCCCCAGCCCGCGCAGGCTGTTCGCGATAGCGGTGTTCGCCGCAGTGCTCGGACTCGTGATCACCCTTTCGTTCGGCTACGCCGACCATGACCCCAAGCCGCACGGGGTCCGGATCGCCGCCGCCGCCCCACCCGCGGTGGGCGCCCGGGTCGCAGCCGGCCTTCAGCACAACGAACCGGGGGGCTTCGACGTCGTGACCGCGCCCAACGCCCCGGCCGCGATCCATAGCGTGCGCTCGCAGTCCAGCGCGGCGGCGCTCATCGTGCCGCCGCGTGGCCCAGTCACGATCGTGACTGCCGGTGCAGAGGGCGCCCTGCAGCAGCAGGCAGTCACCACAGCCTTGACCGCCGCGGCCCGGTCGATGCATCGGGCCGCGAAGCCGCTGGACGTAGCCCCGCTCGCGAGCGGCGACCGGTCCGGCCTGTCGAGCTTCGTGTTCGGCCTGGGATTGCTCATTCCGAGCGTGCTCGGCGGCGTCGGCCTGTTCCTTTTCGGTATGCGACTGCGACTGTGGTGGCGCGTCGGCGCCGCGACCCTGTTTGCGCTACTCGCCGCCTGCGGCGGCGTCTTGGCCATCGACACCATCCTCGGGGCCCTGACCGGTGCCAGCGGGGCGCTGATCGGGATCGGCTTTCTCGGCGCGCTCTCCTTCGTGCTGCTCGTCGCAGCCCTACAGGCGGTCGTCGGGCTGCCAGGCACCGCGTTGGCGGCGGTCGCGTTCATCTTCGTCGGTAACGCTGTCTCGGGCGGATCGGTGCCGGTTGGGTTCCTCCCGAACGGCTTTCGCCAGATCGCGCCCTGGTTACCTAACAACGCGATCATCCGCGGCGCCCGGGACGTCATCTACTTCAACGGACACGACCTCGGCCACCCGTTGCTCGTCCTCGGTCTGTGGCCGGCTGTCGCATTGAGCGTGATCGCGGCCGTCGATCTTCTGCACGTCTCCGAGCGCCGGCGCACGCCCCGGGACGCTCACGACATCTACGGCACCGCCGCAGTCGTACACGTGGGCCGACGGCTCGGGACTCCTACCGTCGCGCCGAACCCTCGCTGATCACCGGCTCAGGGAAAACCTCGCCGTTCGGCGCCTCGTGCAGCGGATTGAGGTGCTCGCGCAGCCGCAGCACCCGCGGTTCCGGTTCGTCCCAGCGTCGCGAGTGACGAAGTGGTGGCCGTGATTCCCCGCCAGAAACACGAACCACTTCCCTTGGAGCTTGTCTCGGAGGAGCTCCGGCCAGGGCCCGCGCCCCCTCGAAGCTGTCCCGGATCGACGCGAACCGTCGACGGCGGCGGTCGCGCCGGTGAGGTCGGGACGGCTTTGGGCCCTGCGTAGACTCGGCCTCATGTGTCGGCTGTTTGCGCTGCACGCGGGCGAACGAGACGTCGGCGCCGAGTTCTGGCTGCTCGACGCGCCGACCTCGATCGCGCGCCAGAGCGAACGCAATGCGGACGGCTACGGGCTCGCGGCGTTGACGGCAAGGCGGGGAATGATCCTGATTCGGAATCCGGTCCAGGCATCCGAGGATCCGGCTTACCGGCATGTGGCTCGGCGGCTGGACGCGAGCGAGATCCTGGTTCACCTGCGATACGCCAGCACCGGCCGCGTGTCTCTCGTGAACACCCACCCGTTCACCCAGGACGGCCGGCTGTTCGCCCATAACGGAGTTGTCGGAGACCTCGATCGGATCGAGGCGAGGTTGGGCTCTAACCGAGCGATGGTGATGGGCGACACCGACTCCGAGCGTTTGTTCGCGCTGATCACGCTGGCCATACGCGAGGCTGGGGGTAACGTCCGCGCGGGGATCGTCGCCGCCGTGCGCCACGTCGTTGCTGAGTACGAGCTCTACAGCCTCAACTTCGTTCTCGGCGACATCGGTCATATCTGGGCGTTGCGCTACCCCGAGCACAATCCACTGCACCTGCACCGCCGCCGGCCGGGCGGCCCGAGCGGCGCGGCACCACTTGACGAAGCCGACGCCGCGGGCACGTTGAAGTTGCACTCCGAAGACGCAGTCGTGATGCCGCTGGTAGTCATCGCCAGCGAACGAATTAGCGATGAACCGGGGTGGGAAGAGATCCAGCCAGGCGAGCTCGTTCACGTCGGGCCGGATCTCGAGGTGGACCGCGAGACGATCCTGTCGGGCCCACCGGCGCACCCCATGGTGCTCACCGCTCATGAGCAGGAGACCCAGTCCTACGACTGATGGCCTTTGAGACGTGGGAGCGGCGCGCGTCGGGTTAGCCGACGCGCTGCTGGCGAGCCGGAGCGCGATCGCCGGCGCGGTCAACACGCTCGAGAGCCTTCATCTGATACAGCGCTCGCGGGCCGCAGGCGAGCGGATGGACCGGTGCGCATCGACATGTCGTCGCCGCATGCGACCGGTTTCGACCTCGCCGAGTACCAGGAGCATGGCGAGCTGGCCCGAGAAGGCCTTCGAATCAAGATGGCTGGCCGGCCGGCGACGTCTTCACGCTGGCCGACTGCGGCGCGGCGCCCGCCCTGCATTACGCCGACGTCGTCCATCCGCTTGACCGGGACGCGTACCCCGCGCTGGCCGCCTACTTCGAGCGGGTACTGACCCGATCTTCGGTCGCTCGCGTGGTCGAGGAGGCCCGCCCCTACCGTGAGCTTTTCCCGCTGCCCTGGCCCGAACGCGTGAGCTGAGTACGACAAGCCGAGGAGCGGTCGTCAGACAGTTGTCGGCCGGCAGCCGGCCGCGAACGTGAGCGGCCGGCCGACGTACCGGTTTCATGCAATCTGGATCGCGTGGTCCGCGTGGCGGGCACCGTCGCTGATCACCGACACGCCCAGCAGCACATAGCCGGAACAGAACACGGTGATCCCGACCCAAAGGGCCGACGTGAACTGGATCGGAATCACGACCAGGGAAAGTAGCCCGCAGATCAGCGGCGCGTACCGGCGCCACGCGACGAGGCTCGGCCGGCGCAGGGTTGCGACGCCTACCGCGATCATGCCGCCGGCGAGGAGCAGTGTGGCCACGCCGAATCCGCCGTCGACGATCGACGGACCCGTGTTTGAGGTGTGCTGATCTGCGAACGGCAGTTGCGCCCATTCGCACACGAAGAGCAGCCCGAGGCCGGCGATGACGCAGCCAAGGCCGATCCTGCCGGTCCGGCTGTCACCCGCCAGTCCCCCGCGCGCGAGGTAGATGATCCCGGCGAGCATCAGGAGGTGGCACACGGCGGCGAACACGGTGAACGGCGCGAAAGCGTCGTGGGAGAACGGGTAGCGGACCAGGTCGTCCGGCACGGAACTGGATCCGTTGACGACTGCTGAGAGCACGGCGCCGCCGATCGTGAGCACTGCGCCGGCGATCACGAGAGTGCCTCCGCGCCGGTTGTATGTGGTGAGTGTGTTGTTCATGGGGAAGCAAGCTATGGCCGCGCGGCCTGCTTGAAATCCGGGCCGGCGCGGGATCTGTGACGGCGTCAGCGCTGCTTGGCGGTCAGTGCTGGCACTTAGCCGAGCGTCCGCGCTGGCGCGGTTGCTCCCGCCACGCCGCTGGAGGACAATGGCAGGTAAATGACCTACCGCGCGCGGTACGGGGCGGCGCTGGTTTGGGCGATCACCGTTGCGACAGCGATCGGCAGTGTTGTGTTGCTGGCGATGAGTTGGGACCGTGCGCTCACGGATGATGTGTTCTCCGGCTTCGGAGGTGTGTCGTTCGCGGCCATGTCGGTTGCGTTCGCGAGCAGCGGAGCGATCATCGCCGTGCGAGTCTCGGACAATGCCGTCGGTCGGCTGTTCTTGCTGATCGGTCTCCTGGTCGCGATCGGCTTGCTCGGCTACCAGTACGGCGCCTATGGGCTCAGCCGGCCCGGCGGCGTTCCCGGGATGGCCACGGTCGCGTGGCTGAGCAATCCGGTCTCGCAGCCGTCAGCTGCGCTGATCGGGCTCTCGCTGATGCTGTTCCCAAACGGTCGGCTGGTATCGCCGTGCTGGCGGCCGGCGGCCGTGGTGTGCTGGGTGGCGGCGGTGTTGCTGTCGGTGCCGAGCTTGCTGGAGCCGGGCTCACTCTCAGCACCGTTCGCGTCATTGTCCAACCCGGTCCATATCGATGGGATCAGGGGATCGACGATCGCGGCTGAGATGCTCGGCTGGGTGCTGGCGGTCGTGGGGATCGGTCTCGGTGCGGCGTCGCTGGCGCTGCGCTGGCGCCGCTCGCGGGGTGAGGTTCGCCAGCAGCTCAAGCTGGTGCTCGCGGTCGGCGCTGTCGTGGGTGCCGCGGCGACGCTCGTCCTGCTGACCTGGTTCCCGTGGCCGCACGGCGGGCTTTCTGTGCGGATCGGGATGGTTGGGCTGCTGCTGAGCGTGTTCGTGGTTGCCGTCGGGGTCGCGGTCACGCGATACCGGCTCTATGAGGTCGAAGTCGCGATCGAGCGGACAGCGGTCTACGGAGCACTGACGGTCCTGTTGGCGGGAGCGTGGGCGGTGACGGCGGTAGGACTGGGAACTGCCCTGGGTAGCGACTCTCGCTGGGTCACCGCCGGTGCGACGCTCGTGGTTGCGGTCGCGTTTCGGCCGTTGCGTGCGGCCCTTCAGGACCTCGTCGACCGCCGCTTCAGTCGCGCGCGTTACGAGGCGACCCAGCGCGTGTCGGAGTTTCTGGAGCGGCTGCGCTCCGGACAGTCTGCGCCGGAGGAGATCGAGCCGCTGCTGCGTGGGCTGCTGTCGGACCCGGAGCTCGAGCTGCGCTTCTTTCTGCCCGCGAGCGAGGTGTACGTCGACACGGCGGGCATGCCGGTCAACGATGACCCGGGGGATGCTCGCGTGCGGACGCCGGTGCTGCGTGCCGGCGCCCCGGTGGCGATGGTGCTGCACCGCCCGACCGGCTCGCAGCGTCCCGATCCGCTGGTGACCCTCGTCGAGGCTGGAGGGCTCGCGGTTGAGATCGCGCGGCTGCGCGTTGAGCTGCGACGCCAGCTCGCGGAGGTGCAGGCGTCACGCGCGCGGATCGTTGCAGCCGGGAACGCCGAGCGGAGGCGGATCGAGCGCGACCTCCACGACGGGGCGCAGCAACGGCTGGTCTCGATCGGGTTGCGGCTGCGCCACGCCCAGCACGAGCTCGGCGCCGGACAGCCGGCGCATGCGGACGAGACGCTCGAGCAGGCCGTGACCGAGGTGGCGCTCGCGATCGACCAGCTGCGCGAGCTGGCGCACGGACTTCCGCCGGCGCAGCTGGACGCGGGCCTGGACCCGGCGCTGCGCGAGCTGGCCGTGCGGGCGCCGCTGCCAGTGCAGGTGCACACAACGCCGGAGCGATTCAGCGTTGGCCTGGAGGCGGCGGCGTACTTCGTCGCTTGCGAGGGCCTGACCAACGCGATCAAGCACTCCAATGCGACCGGCGTTGTGCTGAGCGCCCAGCGGAGCAACGGTCACCTGATCGTCCGGGTCACCGACGACGGCGTCGGCGGCGCGGTCGACAAGCTCGGTGGCGGTTTGCGCGGACTACACGACCGGGTCGCGGCGCATGGCGGCAGTCTGCGCGTCGAGAGTGCGCCTGACACAGGCACGATCCTGACCGCGGAGCTGCCTTGCGGGTCGTGATCGCCGAAGACCAGGTGCTGCTGCGCGAGGGACTGGCGCGGCTGTTCGCCGACGGCGGACACGAGGTGGCCGCCTCCCGTGGAGATGCCCGTGATCTGGTGGCGACGGTCGCGGGACATCGCCCCGACCTCGTTGTCGTCGACATCAGGATGCCGCCGACGTTTACCGACGAGGGGGCGCGCGCCGCCTACGAGATCAAGCGCAGCCATCCTCGGGTGGGGGTGCTGGTGCTGTCCCAGCACATCGAAACCAGCCACGCGATCGAGCTCGTGACGCTCGGCGGCTTCGGCTACCTCCTCAAGGACCGCGTGCTCGCCGTCGACGAGTTTCTCGATGCCGCGGAGCGCGTCGCCCACGGTGGCTCGGCGCTCGATCCGCAGGTCGTCGGGCGTCTGCTCGGGCAGGGCCGCCACGCCGGGCTGCTGGCGGACCTGTCCGACCGCGAGCGCGAGGTGCTCGAATTGATGGCAGAAGGTCTGACCAATGCCGGCATCGCGGAGCGCCTGGTCGTGAGCGAGCGAACCGTCGAGACCCACATCCGCAACGTCCTCACGAAGCTCAACATCCCGGACAGCCAGAACGGCCACCGCCGGGTACTGGCCGTGCTCGCTCACCTCCGCGCAACGCAGGTTCACTAGTGGCGCTTAGACCACCCCAGGCACAGCGCCGATGCGAACAGGTGGTGTCGAGCATGGCTTTGCGACACGCCCTCGCTGGGCGATCGTCGCCCGGCAATCCCGGAACACCGGGATCGATTACATCGGCGCAATCACAAGCACCACCCGCAGGCCCAACGGCTCGGACCACCTGCGCCGCACGATCACGAGCATCACCAGCACCGGTCCGGCGGTACCGTGCAGCGGTCAGATCGCGATCGGCGGCTCGATGCTCCTCGCGAACGACGACACATTCACGCACAACACCGATTTCACGATCCAAGTCACTTACTACGGGCCCGTGCGTTGGGACCGGACGATCTCCTGGAACAGGCGCGGGCTAGGATCAAGCTGGCGCCGGTTCCCGATCAGGCGGGCGACGCGCCCGCCGACGGCCGGACCGGCCTGACCGCGCGCCAGCTCGACTGCACCCTTGGTGTGAACCGGTGATTGTCGCGAGGGCGGCGCCCTTGATCGGCGCCATCTCGACGGCATAAGCTGAACCGTGATTCAGCTTATGCGGCTTCGTCGTCTCGCGCTACTCGCCTCATTCGCGGTCGTAGTGGTCGTTGCGACTCGCGGTGGTCCGGCGTGGGCCGCACCCACAGGCGCGAACCTGCTGCTCAACTCGGGCGCGGAGGCTGGCGCGTCCTCGGCGCAAGGATGGGTCGCGGTGACGATCCCGGGCTGGACCATCGCGAGGGGTCTTCCGACCGTGATCCGGTACGGGACGCCGCGGTTTGCCGCCGCCCGGGACGCCGAGCGCGATCGTGTCGGGCAGCTGTTTGCGGGCGGCGCCGGCGGCACGGCAGAGCTGATACAGACCGCATCGGTGCGCCGGACGGACGGACGACTCCAACCGACCGGGACGCGTTATGCGGCCTCGGCGTGGTTGGGCGGCGATGCCCATAGCGAGGCGTCCGTCGTCGTGTCGTTGCTGTCCGCTCGGGGCCAGGTCCTCGCTCGCCGGACTGTCGGCCCGGTCTCGGGCAAGCTCGGGCTCCGGTCGCTCACCGGAGTGCTGCCCAGCGGCGCGGCTCGGGCGAGGGTCATGCTGGTGCTGGCGACGTCCCTGACGAACATCGACGGTCCCGACGCACCGCTCGTGAGTGGCGATCGTCCCCTGACAACGTGACCGCGCCCGGCCACAACGCGCTTGCGATCGCGATCGACCTCGAATGGGATGACGACTTCGCGCTCGAGCGGGCCGCGCTCGCGCCGCTGAACGTCGCCGTCGTACCCATGCCGGAACTGCGTGATTCGGACGCGATGTCAGTGGTCGCACTGCTAACTGCCGGCTCGCGTGTCACCGGTGACGATATGCGCCGCTACCCAGGCCTACAAGTGGTCTCAGAGTTCGGCACCGGTTACGACGGCATCGATCTCGACGCGGCACGTGAGATTGGCATCGCCGTGACCAACGTCGCCGGCTACTGCACCGATGAGGTTGCCGACCACACCCTCGCGCTCGCGCTCAACCTGGCGCGGCGGATCGAGTCGCTGTCCGAACAGGCGCGCGGCGGCGCCTGGGCACGCGTCGACACCGGTTCGGTGCGCCGGAGCCGCGACTCGACCTGGGGAATCATCGGGTTCGGCCGGATCGGTCAGGCGGTCGCGCGCCGGGCCGCCGCGTTCGGCTTCGCCGTACGCGCCCACGACCCGCACGTGACCGATCTCGAAGTCCGCCGTCATGGCGCCGAGCCAATGGCGCTGGAGGACCTGTTGCGATCCGCCGACGTGGTGAGCGTCAACGCCTCTCGCACCGGCCGCGAGGATCACATGCTCGACCGACGGCGCCTGTCGCTGCTGAAGCCGACGGCCTACCTGATCAACGTGGCCCGCGGCGCCCTGATCGACGAGGTGGCGCTGGCCGACGCACTCGATCGCGGCGCGCTGGCCGCCGCGGCGCTCGACGTGCTGGTCGATGAGCCGCCGGCGTCGGATGATCGACTTCTGCGCCACCCTCGGGTGCTGGTCACACCGCACTCGGCTTGGTATTCCGACGCCGCCGTGCTCGAGCTCCGGACCCGCGGAATCGCGGCGGTGGTCGACGTGCTGTCCGGTCGGCGTCCCGCCGATCTCGTGCCCGAATTGGCCCAACTTCCCTCCGGGGGCGAAGAGATTGGGGAAAGCACCCGCCCGCGCTGAGGGATCTGCGGGCGAGGTCCGAACCACGCGACGCACGAACCACGAATGTGATCGTGCTACGATATCGCGTAACGATATTTGTGGCTCGACCCAGTCCGTTGTGTATCCGACTGACCGGGTCACATTGCGCTCGCCTCTCGCAGGAGGAGGAACACATGAGTGCTCACGCACACACCACCGCCCAGCGGCCGTTCCAGCCCGAGATCCCGCGGTCACGGTTTGCTCTCGGCCAGGCCAGCTACCCGCGCGATCCGGACGAGCTGCGCCTGGGTCGGTTCAGCGACGGCCAGCAGTCGATTGCACCGCCGGAAGCCGGGTTGCACCGCGGGCGGTTCAGCCAGGGCCAGGAAGCCCTCGGCGACGAGGACCTGGAGAAGCACATCCGCCGCCGTTTCAGCGAAGGCGTGGAGACCAGTCCGTCAACAACATGACGGCCGCCTCATCGAGGTAGTCGGCCGTCTGTCGCGCGGTATGGGTCGCCGACGCACCCTACGACGAGCCGATCCACGCCCACCCCGTTGTGGAGGCAACGCGCGCACGGCGTCGGTTGATCGGCTATAAGGCTCTGCTGGTCCAACCGATATCGTGCCGCGACATGACGCTCGACAAAGCGGACTTCAGTCGGCTGCTTCAGCTCCGCACCGGATTACGGCGCTTTCTGCGATGGAGCGAGGAGCAGGCTAAGGCCGCCGGGCTGACACCGGCCAAGCACCAGCTCTTGCTCGCGATCCGGGGTCACCCAAACGCTTCCGGGCCTACCGTCGGCGAAATAGCCGATTACCTGGTCCTACGTCACCACAGCGCTGTCGGTCTGATCGACCGCGCGGTCGCGGACGGACTGGTCAAGCGGAACCGGGACCCCGACAACAAGAGCGTGGTGCGCATTACCCTCACCTCGGCCGGGGTCGAAAAGCTCGATCGGCTGTCCGAAACTCACCTGGACGAGCTCGCGCATCTCGCTCCGACGATGCGAGCGCTGTGGCGTGCGCTCGACACCGTCGACGGCGCAGGCCCGGAGGCGGACGCATCATCGCCAGCCGGCCGACCATGATGGGCAGTCATCGATGATCGATGAGCGGCTCGTCCTTCGACTACGCCGCATTCAGCGATCGGATGCGCAGGAGCTGGCCGAAAGTCTCGGTGCCGAAGCAACGGTCCTCTCGGACGAGTCGCTCCCGGTCGGCGGTTACGGCGACCTTGGGACCAGGACCGTCGCGGTGATCGTGACCGGGCGAACGCTACGCGCAGTTGCGCGATATCTCGCCGCCCAGCAACGCTCTCGCGATCAAACGGTCAGCCTGGTCGTGCAGATCGACGATCCCGACGGGTCTCGGCGCGACGAAACGCTCACGTATACGGCCGCCCCGGGGCAGTCGACGCTCGAGGCCGCGGCCAATGCGCTGCGGGCACTGCCGGGCGTCAGCGAGGCGCTCGAGCGCAGTCTGTGGTAACCGGGACGCAACGCCGGGATGCGTAATCGTCCCCTACGAGCGCGTCAGATACCGTCTCACGGCATCCAGTATCCCCGAGCCGTGGGCAGACCGCCGTCGTGATGCGGACTTGGATGCCGTTCACGACGGCGACTACTGAGCTACGCGCGCGACATCCGCCGCCACGCCGGGGGCGACATCAGCCGCGGTCGTTGGCGGTTCGATCTCGGCCGGACGCTTGCGCGCGTCCTTCTTGGCCTGCTTGTCGAGTCGACGCTCGCGGAGCCTGCTCTCGCGAGCGAGCTTTGCAAAGGTCGTCTTCTTCTTGCCTCGTGAGGCCATGCTCGCCGTCCTCGGATCGTTGGGCTTCTTTAGTTGCCGGATGCGGCCGCGCACGGGCCGGTGCACTCCGCGTGGCGGCCGGCGCGTGGCGACGGCGCGGCGCTGCAGCGCACGGCCGCAGCGCCACAACCGTGACCGCTCAGATCAGCTGGACGTTCGCCGCAGCCGGGCCCTTGGGGCCCTGCTCGGCGTCGTAGCTCACCTTGGCACCCTCGGCGAGCGACTTGAAGCCGCTCCCCTGGATCGCGCTGTGGTGAACGAATAGATCCTTGCTCGAGTCATCAGGCGTGATGAACCCGTAGCCCTTGTCGTCGTTGAACCACTTCACGGTTCCTGTAGCCATTGCATTCCCTCCCGGGGAGATCGTGTGCTGCGAAACGCGGGAGGTGCATGAGCAACAACTACGAACGCTGGCACTACTTCGCCGAGCTCAAGCCCGGCACGGAAACCGGAGTGTAGCTTGCGGGAGGCGACTTATCGTGCCGGAGCCCGCAGACGTCGGGGGCCAGGGCGAGATAATGAAGGGCGTGCCGTTCACGAGGGCGGCGAGCCGGAGGCGCTCCATGACCGCACGACGGGCTCTCGCGGCGCTCGGGCCGGACATTTGTGCAGGCGCCCGGCGACGTGTGAGATCTGCCCAACGCCCATTCGCTGTGCTCGTGCGCGGCTGGCACGACTCCTAACTGCATCGGCAAACTCAGGCGCCACGGAAATCGGGAAATCTGCCCCTATTGGAGCGCCGCTAGTTCGCGAGAGTGCAGCGCTCTGCGCTGATGGGGGGCGAGCGACTGCTCGATCACCATCCGCTCGAGCTCGTGCCGGAAACCGACGCCCGCGCCCGTCGGCACGACGACGCCTGAGCCGAGGCACTCTTCGAGGTGGTCGATCGCGTCGCCAGCGATCGCCTCGAGCAGCGACACGTCGGTGCCGGGTCGCGTCACCGCGAGTGGTTCGAGTAGTGCGCGGGCTCCGCCGCGAAGGCACGCGACGCGGGCGAGCACGGCATCGCGCACCGTGCCCGGTATCTCGACGGAGCCCGCTGCGAGCGTCTCGACGACGAAGAACGGGTTGCCGCCCGTCACGCGATACAACTCGTCAGCATCGACGCTATGCGGCGCAGCCAGCTCAGCGACGGCCTCCGGCGATAACGGGAGCACGTTCACGCGCGCAACCCCGGGTGCCGTAGCAAGCGCTCCAACAACGACGCGCAGCGGATGCTCGCGGCCCAGTTCATCGTCGCGATACGTCGCGATCACAAGCGCCCGAATGCCCTCGATACGCCGGCCGAGAAGCCGCAGCACGTCCAGGGTCGCCTCGTCGGCCCAATGGACGTCCTCGATCACCAAGACCGGCACCCTCCCACGCTCAAGCTCTTGCCGGAGCGCCTCCAACACCTCATACGGACCCCCGCCGTTGGCGACGCGGGCCTGCAGCCCGCCGCCCACGATACGTGCAATGTCCACAAACGGACCGAGCGCCGGCGGCGCGAACAGCTCATCGCATGCGCCCCACAGCACGCGCTCCCGCCGCTCGCAGAACCGTCGCACCAGCATGCTCTTCCCCGCTGCCGCCTCGCCGCGGACGAACACCAACCGCCCGCCCACCCCCCCGCAACAGACGCCCAGACCCCATCCAGCGCCTCCAGCTGGCCAGAACGCTCCAGCAGCGCACCCCGGCAATCGCCGAACTCCCCGCGGTCACCGGACAATCATCCTTCCCGCGCTCGTCACCCGCAAGGAGCGCGCGAGCTCGCTCGAAGGTGGGACAGCGGCGAGCAGAAAGTCGGTGACCCGCCACATTCCTGGCCGTTGGCGGTTAGGGCTTCACGTCGGTCAGGCCGTGCTCGCGGAACAGACGCGGCAATTGCCGGCCGATCCAGCCGTGTTGCAGCCCGTCGGTGAACGACCGCACGACCGTGCGCGTCCTGTCCTCGTGGAAGCTGTCGACGATGTGCGTGTCCCAATCGAAATCGAACGCCGCTGCGGCGTGGAAGTGATAGGCCGCAACCACGAACTGGACGAGCTCGAGAGCTGATTGCCGACCCTCAGGTGCCGCTAGTAACGCTGACGGGAGCCGGTGTAATCGCCGCGACGCGCGCGTCCGCCCTGATGGAGGCGGCTCGGGCGGCCATCCCGAGCTTCTCTGGTCGGGTCGCGGATCAGCAGGCGCCCAGACACAGTGTCGACCACCATGGTGGTTGCCGCCACACGCCCCCGTGCGACGGCGCCGGATCGAAACCGTGCACTGGGCGCCTATGGAACTGCGCCCGCGCAGAGCTACCCCACTAATCAGGGTTCGCTGACCATATCGCACAGCGAATTGCCGGGTCAAGTGACGCGGAGCGATCCTTCAGGCCGACTCGCCCATCGCCGTGCGTCGGCGCCGGCCGGCCGTGCTGGGCCTTGGTTGGTGGTGGCTCGGCGCGGCTTCCTGCGGCACCTCGGAGGGCGAGTGGAAGAGCATCAGGACCATAGTCGCCTCCTGCTCGTCAGCGTGATTCGAGCGCGCGAGACGGGCCTTGCTGGCTGACTCGATCTTGGCGATCCGCGCGAGCAAGTTGTCGAGCTCGCGCGCAAGCGCGTGCCACCCCGTGTCGTCCACGGTGACCGGGCTTCGGGTGATGTGGGCGTCGGCAGCGTTGAATCCGCCTTCGGCGGCACCGGCGGCGACGTAGGCGCCGACCTGATCCACCGCCGCCTTGATCGAAGCATGCTTGACGATCGCTGGCAGCTTGCCCCAGGCGGCGTTGGTGATGCGCGGGCGTCCGATCGCGCTGTAGTAATGCTCGACCGCCCCGCGCCTCGGCACCCTCTTGACTAGCTTCAGAAAACCGAGGGCTTCGAGGCGGCGCACGTGGTAGCTAACGACGCCGAGGGGAGCGTCGAGCTTGCTGGCCAGCTCGCTAGGACTCGCTGTCTGACCCTCGAGCGCGGCAAGAATCCGCGTCCGCAGCGGGTGCGCGAGCGCTTTGGCGAGGGCCGGGTCAGTGATGTCGTGATATGGCTTCAACGCCGTCTAGCAACGGTCGGGTGCTTGTGGGTTCCGGGAGCTGCACCGAGCCGCCGCACCTTGGATCTCCACTATGGTCGCGATCAGCCGAGGTGAGTATCCCTGCTTGGACCTTAGTGAAATCAGCAGACGTCGATGCGTTTAGAGTTCCCTGAGCGGGCGTGGGCGCATTCAGCTGAGAGCGGACCAGCGGTGGCGATCGCTTCCGCTGCGACCATGGTCACCAACGCAATCGTGTGCGGCGGCAGGGGGCCGAGACGGAACGCAGTCGGCCGAATCGTCTAGGTTTGACGTGATCCCTAATCGCGCGTCGGTTGAACCGTCGAGCGCCGAGTAGGATCGCCGCATGAAGCGACACGTCCTGATTCTGGGCGCGGGCTTCGGGGGGCTTGAACTGGCGACGCGCCTCTCGGAAACCGCCGCTGACGCGGTCGACGTCACGTTGCTCGACCGCAACGACTCGTTCTTTTTCGGTTTCTCCAAGCTCGAGGTGATGCTCGGGCGCCAGTCGGCCGACGACGTCCTGCTGCCGTACCGCGACATTGCCAAAGACGGTGTCGAGTTCCGCCGGGAGACGGTGGTCAGCATCGACCCGGTGGCGCGGCGGGTGCAAACCGATGCTGGCACCCACGACGCCGACTTCCTGGTCGTGGCGATGGGTGCGGACTACGACCTAGCGGCCACACCCGGGTTCGACGAGGACGGCTTCGAGTACTACTCTTTCGCCGGGGCAGAGCGCCTGCGCGATGCGCTCGCCGATTTCGAAGGCGGGCGCGTTCTCGTGTCGGTGCTTGGGCAACCGTTCAAGTGTCCGCCGGCGCCGTTCGAGGGGTCGTTCCTCCTGCATGAGCACTTCACGCAACGGGGAATCCGCGGTGCTGTGGAGATGGCGACGACGTTCCCGATGCAGCGCCCTGTGCCCGTGACCGGTCCGGTCTCGCAGATGTTCCGCGACGGGCTGGCCTCGCGCAGGATCCAGGAGCTTCCAGAGCAGCTCGTCACTAGCATCGACCCGACCGCGCACACCGCGCGGCTGGCCACAGGTGAAACGCTCCCGTATGACCTGTTCGTGGGAATCCCGGTACACCGCGCGCCCGAGCCGCTGGCGGCCTCGGGCTTGGCGGTCAAGGGCTGGGTGCCGGTCGACCAAGCAAACCTTCGCACCGCATTCCCCCATGTGTACGCCGTCGGCGACGTCTGTACCGGCCCACGGACCGTCGCGAAGGCGGGGATCTTCGCCGAGGCGGCGGCGCGGGTCGTCGCCGAAGACATCATGGCGGAGATCTCCGGTAAGGACCCGCCCGCGCCGTACGAGGGGTCGGGAGTCTGCTACGCCGAGTTCGGCGACGGGCTGGTCAGTAAGGTCGAGGTCAACTTCCTTCGTGGCGAATCCCCGGCGGCGGAACGCCATGACCCCTCGCGCGAGTACGCCGTCGAGAAGGCCGAGTTCGGCGCTACGCGCCGCGCCCGATGGTTCGGATCGTGACCCTCCACAAATGCGACGTCTTGGGGGCCATCGCCTCCTGTAAGGGACGACCGCCGCACACAGCCCGCGAGGCCGCCACCAATGCAGAGCACTCGGCTCCAGCTATGCGGGGAGGTAGTCCGGCGGGGCGGGGGGAGCGGCGAGCGAGGAGGGTACCGCGCTCTGAGATCCGCCGGTGATGAAGTCGGCGGCGCGCTCGCCGATCATGAGGGTTGGGGCGTTGGTGTTGCCGGATGTGACGACCGGCATGACCGATGCATCGGCCACCCGCAACCCTTCGATCCCGTGCACGCGCAGGCGCGGGTCGACGACGGCGTCGGGGTCGACCCCCATCCGGCAGGTCCCGACCTGGTGGTGGTAGGTGATCGCGGTGCGGCGCACATAGTCCCGCACCTGCGCGGGCGTGCGCACATCGCGCCCGGGATAGAGCTCGCGAGCGCCCCACTCGTCGCGCAGCGCCGGCGCGGCCGCGATCTCACGCACCTGGGTGAGCGAGGCCTCCAGGCTCTCCAGGTCAGCGGGAACCTCGAAGACGTTGAGATCGATCAGCAGTGGGTCTTCCAGGTCAGGGCCGCTGAGCTGGATCGACCCGCGGCTCTGGGGGCGGACCATCCCACCCAACAGGGTGAAGCCGTTCGGCGGGCCTTCCATCCATGGCTCGTAGAGCGGAACGCTGAAGTGCACCGGCTGCGTATCGGGTCCTGGCAGGTTCGAGCGGCTACGCCACCACAGATGCGTCTGGATCGACGGCAGGCCGGGAGCTGGCGGATCGATCGTCCGCTCGGCCGCATGGATCGACGGCGACAGCAGGTGGTCGTGGAGGTTGCGACCCACGCCCGGCAGGTCGAGGACGACACGGATGCCGTGTTCGGCGAGCTCCGGCGCGGGCCCAATACCCGACAGCAGGAGCAGCTTCGGCGACGCGATTGCGCCCGCGCTGATCACCACCTCGGACCCCGCACGCGCGGTGTACGGGCGGCCGGAGTGCTCCCACTCGACCCCCACGCAACGGCTACCCTCAAACACCAGCCCGCGCGCAGTCGCCCGAGTGACCACCCGTAGGTTGGGCGCGTCGATCACGGGCCGCAGATAGGCAGCGGCGGCGCTGTCACGCACGACGTCACGGATCGTGAGCTGCACCTGCGCCACGCCATCCAGGTAACCGGAGTTGTAATCCTCGTTGCGCGCGATCCCGACCTCCCGCGAGGCCGCGATGATCGCTTCGTGGACCGGCGCCAGGGCGTAGCGACTGATGATCGACGTGGCGCCCCCGACGCCGTGCAGCTCGGACACACCGCCGTCGAAGTCCTCCATCCGCACAAAGATGGGGAGAACGTCGTCCCACCCCCACCCTTCGGCGCCGAGCCCGACCCACTCGCCGTAGTCCGACCGGGCGCCGCGAACGTGAACCATGCCATTGAGGCAGCTCGAACCGCCCACGACCCGCCCGCGGGGGAGGTGGAGCTTGCGGCCAGCCGCGCGCTCCTGTGGGAGCGTGTAATAGGCCCAGTCCTCGGAGGACAGCCACAGCTCGTGCACCCGCGCCGGGTCGTGGATGGCCGGGTTCTCGTCAGGCCCGCCCGCCTCAAGGAGCAGGACCGCGACGTCACGGTCGACGAGCCGGCGGGTCAACGCGCACCCCGCTGAGCCGGCGCCCACGACGATCACATCAGCGCCGAAATCAGTCAACGAACCCATGCGCCCGCCACCCTAATCACCCCGATCCTTTGGCAGCCACGCCCCCCAATAACGGATGTGAACCTTAACCCACATCGTGTCCGGCCATCAACCCGAAGCGCCAGCTCAACGCTGACGCACGAGAGAGCGCAGCCCGCTCCCCGCAGTGACGCGAGCGGTACCGGTGGACCGGAAGATCCGCGTCGGGCTGTTCGCGATTCGCCCTCGCGGGTGTGCAGCGTCTCGCCGCGCCAAGGGGGACCGTGACTGCGGAAGATGCGTGCAAGGCGAGTGGACACATCGTTGGAACCGATTTCAAGCGTGAGGCGATCTGCGGTCACCGGGGCGTCTCTCCCGGCGGTCCTCGTGACGCCAGCGATCGGAAATGCGCGCACGACTGGCACCGATGCTCAAGGACGGCCTTCCATTGGCCGATTCCGGATTCTCAATGCCACACGAGCTCGCCGGCAACGACAGGCAGCCTGGACACACGATCGATTCGATCGTGCTCGCGCGCCAGCCGATATTGGATCGTCGTGAATCGGTCGTCGGCTACGCGCTGCGGTACCGGCCGCTCACCGCGTCGGGGCAGCTCGCCGCTCCGGAGAGCTCGATCGCGAGCGTGATGGTTGGCGCTATGGCCGAGATCGGACTCAAGAAACTGGTTGGTGACCGCCCGGCATACATCGAGGTCACGCCACAGTTCCTGCACCACGTCGGTCAGCTTCCCCTACCCCCGGAACGAGTGGTGCTCGAGCTGGCTGCAACGTCCCCCGTGGACGAGGCCCTGCTGCGCGCTCTGCACTATGTCACCAAGGCCGGCTTTCAGATCGCGATCGTCGGGATCATCCCGCACGGCACCGGCGAAGCCCTATGGAAACTCGCCAGCGCTGTGAAACTCGACTCTCGAACGGTCGCCGGTGGCGGCGAGGGAGTGAACGATCTCCTGGCGGGGCTTCGGAGCCGCGGTCTGCGCCTGATCGCCGAGCGGGTCGAGACCCCCGAGCAATACGAGACGACGCGCGCCCTGGAGTTCGACGCCTATCAGGGACAATACTTTGCCGCGTTGCGGTCGGTCCGCGAAGTCGTGGCGCCAACGCATCGGCTGGGCGCGCTCGTGTCGCTCACTCACGGCGCAGCGGGGGCAAGCCTCGAGGACCTCGAGCGTCACATCTGCGAGGATCCCGGGCTGAGCTATCGATTCGTCCGGCTCGCGAACTCCGCGTTCTACGGCGGCCGAACCCCGGTGGGTTCCATCCGCCAAGCGCTCATGCGGCTCGGTGCGTCCGCGGTGAGTCGGTGGATCATGCTGTTCGCGCTGTCGAACATGACCGACCAGCCCCAGCAACTGCTGAACACCGCAGTGCACCGGGCCCACCTGTGCGAGCTGCTGGCGCGTGAGTGCCCCGATACCGTCCCCGAGCGGGCGTTCAGCGCCGGGCTATTCTCGGTTCTCGACGCCCTGCTCGGTCGCCCCATGCACGAGCTCATCGCGGACCTCTGCCTCGACGATCGGCTTGCCACCGCGATCACCGATCACCGCGGGCCTGAGGGCCGGCTGCTCGCCGCAGTCCTGGCCTACGAGCGCGGCGACTTTGCGGCGTGCGCGCAACGCGGCGTCGGGTTGGTCAACGTCGCGAACGCTTACTGGCACGCGGCCGGGTGGGCGGATTACGCGACCGCGATGGTCGCCTGAGCGGGAACGGAACGAGGACAAGGGTTGCATTGCCGCCCGCACGAGTAGCGAGTGGACCCGCCCGACCAGCTGTGTGTCCTGCGGCTGGAAGCCGCAGGCCGCAGGCCGGACCCGCTCACCCCGAGGAAGCCGAGCACGCACCCGGCATACTCACCGCGCCGCGTCCGCGGAGGCATAGCGACGCAAGCGAGCGAGCGAGGAGACCGAGATGGCGAACGTGCAACGTAGAGTCGAGATCAAGGCATCGCCGGAGGAGACTATGGCGACGTTGCGCGATGCCAGCCGGCTGAAAGATGTTGGCGATAGCCATCGCATCACGTCACGCTCGTGGCACGGCTGTGTGTGTCATGTCCTCCATGCCAAAGACGTCGCTCAGAAACGTCTCGATGGCTAGGAACGAGCGTTTATCGGAGACGGCGTGATAGGCAACTCCCGGCCCCTGGGGGCCAACGTCATGGGTGAAGCCGTGCATCGCGCCGCCGTAGACGATCAGCTGGTAGTCAGCCTGAACCGCGTTCATCTCATCGATGAAGTCGGTCACTTGCTTGGTCGGGACGTGCGGGTCCAGGGCGCCGTGACAGACAAGGATCTTCGCCTTGACGTCGCCTGGGCGGGCGGGTATGGCCGTCTCGAGGCTGCCGTGAACACTGATCACGCCCGCGAGATCAGCGCCGCTTCTGGCCAGTTCGAGCACCGTCCGCCCACCGAAGCAGTAGCCCACGGCGGCGATGCTCCCGGTGACGCGTGGATCGGATGTGAGCACATTGACGCCGGCGAGGGCCCGTTGGCAGAGCTTGTCGCGGTCCCCCATCAGGTCCGTGATGGTCGCCATCACCCGGTCGCGGTCGCCGGGCACGCCCTTGCCGTACATGTCGCAGGCGAATACGACCAGCCCCAGTTCGGCGAGCTGTCTCGCTCGCCCTTTCGCGTGATCGTCGAGGCCGGCGCCGCCGTGCACGACCAGGACTCCCGGATGGGCGAGGTCTTTGCCGTCCCAGACCAGGAAGCCGGACAGCTCGATGTCGCCGTCCCGGTAGGCGATGGTTTCCTCCTTCAGCTTCATGGGCGTTTATCTCCTAACTGTTGGGCGTAGCGGGCAAGGGTGGCCGCACGGGCCGACGTGCTATCCGCGGCGCCTGTGAGGCTCGCCAGCTCGTGCGATCAGGTGATCGAGTGTGCCGGTCAGGGTCGGATGGCGGAACTCGTATCCGAGCTCGAGTGCTCGGGCGGAAAGCACGCCCTGGCCGTGGGTGATGACGATCGCGGCCTTCCCAAACATGAGGCGCAGCGCTCGCCCCGGAATCGGTGGTCTTAGCGGACGAGATGTCACCTCAGCGAAGGCTTCCGCAAACGCGTGGTTGCGCACCGGGTTGGGTGCGTTAGGTTCAGGGGACCGCGAACCTGCCCGCAGTCGAGCGCGGACATGATCAGCGCGACCGCGTCCGCGATGTGGATCCAGGAGCACCACTGCGTGCCTGGCGTCACCGGGGCGCCGAGCCCCCGCCCGAATGCGCGGGCCATCAGCTGGATGCCCCGCCGTCCGGCGCCAGCACGACTCGGGGCGCAGCAAGACGACCCGCGTGCCGAGGGCTTCGGCCTGGAGTGCGCGAGCTTCGAGCTCGAGCGCGTCACGGCTGAGCGGCCCGACGTCGGGAGCTGAGCGCTCCGTGAGCGCCTCGTTTTCGCGGCGGAATCCGTACCGGCCCGAGCGAGGAGGTCCTGACAAACACCTTCGGCCGCACCGATGCTCGGGCGATCGCTTTGACCAGTGACTGGATCGCGGTGCGCCTCGATCCGAGGACCTCACGTTTGTAGTAGTCCCCGCGCCACTTCGTGAAGAAGGGGGCGCCCGAGACGTCGACCACCGCGTCGACCACATCGAGTTCGTCCCGCCATCTCCCGTCGGACCCTGGATGCCACCGGAACACCGCGCATCGGGGCAGGTGCGTCTGCGCCGACGCGGGGTGGCGCGAGAGCACGAGCACCTCGTCGCCCCACGCGAGCAGCGCAGCGGACAAGTGACGCCCGATCAGATCGCTGCCGCCGGCGACCATGATCCGCCGCGGCGCGTCAGACGGTGTCATTGGTCGGCCGTCTCGATCGCCAGCCGGGGTTGCCGGGAGACGCGTAAGACGCGGGCGACCGGCCGTGGGAACCACCAGTTCCACCTCCCGAGCAGGGACACGAGGGCGGGGACGAGCAGCGCGCGTACGAGCGTCGCGTCGAGCAGGATCCCAACGCCGAGCCCGGTCGCGAGCACCCTGACATCCGTTTGGGGGTAGGAGGCCAGCGACGCAAAGGCGAGGAACAGGATCAGAGCTGCGCTGGTGACAAGGCGCCCGGTACGCCCTAGCCCTTCGATGATCGCCGCGTCGGTCGAGCCCGTCCGGTCGTATTCCTCGCGGATGCGGCTGAGAATGAACACCTCATAGTCCATCGAGAGGCCGAACAGGAAGGCGAACACCATCAGCGGGATCCAGAAGGTGATCGCACCTGTGGCCGGGACCCCGAAGATGGCCGAGGACAGGTGCCCCTGCTGCCAGACCCAGGTCATCACACCGAACGCGGCCGCCATCGAGACGAGGTT
>DATJYY010000077.1:0-84532 GCA_035499395.1 Solirubrobacteraceae bacterium | reverse complement strand
GAACGGCGCGCCGGCGGCCTGTTCGATCGCCTCGGCACCACCCGCCAGCCGGTCGCAGATCGCGAGCACACCACACACGTCGTGACCCTCGTCGCGGAGCGCCTCGAGCGCGCGGAGCGTCGAGCCGCCGGTCGTGACGACGTCCTCGACCAGCATGCAGCGCTCGTCGGGGTCGAGCATCGGGCCCTCGATCCGCCGGGACAGCCCGTGGGCCTTGACCTCTTTGCGCACGAAGAAGGCCTTGACGTCAGCGCCCCCGGCGAGTGCGGCGCACGCGATCGGGTCCGCGCCCATAGTCATCCCGCCGACCGCGGTCGCGCCCCAGGCCTGGGCCTGCTCGGCGACGAGCTGCGACAGCGCGCGGAAGCCGGCGGGTCGGAGAATCGCGCGCTTGGCGTCCACCAGGTACTGCGCGGTCTTTCCGCTGGTGAGCACGACCTCGCCGATCACGAGCGCGTGATCACGGAGCTCAGAGAGCAGCCGCTCGTGGGCGGTCGTCTGTGCGTCGAGAGCCATCGGTCGACGCTCATCCTAGTCGCGCCTCCGACCGAAACGGGCAGCGTGATCTCCCGCACTCTCAGACTCGCTTCACTCGTGTGCTGCCTGCTCGTCGTGGCCTCGTTCGCGATGTTCGCGCGCGACCAGATGGCCGGCGCGTCCGAGCATCAGCAGACCGAGCTCGTCGCAGGGGCGAACACGTCGGCGGCACCGGCCGCGATCACGCACACGCATTCCCAGCCGCGGCGGTTCATCGACGACGCGGCAAAGACGCTCACGTCGCCGTTCTCGGCGGTCGTCAAGTCGGACAATCCGTGGGTCGATCACGGCCTGCCGACGATCCTCGCGCTACTCGCGTATGGGGTCGGACTCGGATACCTGGCGCGCTTCGCCAGCGTCCGGGTGCACTAGTCAGTTAGTAGTACGTGTCGACCCAGTTGCCGACCGCGAGCCAGTTGTAGATCGAGATCGCGTCGACGATCGGCACGCGCATGCACCCATGGCTGGCGGGATAGTCCGGCGCCGGGTTGTAGCCGTGGATGGCGTAGCCGCTGATGAAGAAGTTCGAGAAGTACATCCCGTCGGGCAGATAGCCCGGAACCTTCGAGTAGACGCGGAAGTTGCCGAGGATCGTCGGTGTCGATGGTTTGCCCGAGCTGATCGGATAGATCGCGACGACGTTGGAGCCGTCGGCGAGGGCGAGCAGCTGCAGCGACAAATTGCCCTCGGCGTGCCGGCCGTTCTTCGGGAAGCGAAGCGGGAACTTGCCGGATCCGTCGAGCAGGTAGCTGACCGTGCGGCCGTCGAGCGCCTGGGACGTGCCCCGGTGGAGCAGCCGGTGGTACGCGTCGATGGCCAGCCCGGTGCCCTCGTCGTATACACCGGTCTGCGGGATGTAGAAGTGAAGCGCAGCCAGCTGCTGCTGGATCAGCTGCACGAACGGGCCGGTCGCCCCGAACGAGACGTCCGGGTCAAGCGCCGTAAAGCTGCGTAGCTCGAGCAGGGCGCCGAGCGCCGCATTGCGCGTGTGCCCGACCCGAACCGTGACCCGCCCGGCCCTCGGGCTCGAGAGAGACTCCGTGAACTGGCCGTTGCGTCCGCCCGGCGCCGGCCGGACCCGCAGATGGTCCGTCTTGAACACCTTGCCGTTGACGGACGACTTCACGAGCACCCACTGCCCGGCCACGTACGGCCGCACCAAGCCGTGGACATGCACCGTCCGCCCCGGAACGGTGACGAGCTGGTGGCCGACCAGGAACGCGTCGGGGACGGTCAGGGTGAGCTTGGCGAACACCGGGGCCGTCGATGTCGGACTGTCCGCTGCTGATGCGGACGTGGCGCCGACCGCGAAGATGGCCGCAACGATCGCTGCGGTGGCGGTGGCCCGCCCAACAAGTACCCCCAACATGGCCCGGAAGTAAATCATGTGAACCGACTGACGCAATCTGCGTTGCATCATGTGGGTTGTTGTGCCGGTTCGCGGTCGTTGATTGCGTGGTGGCGCGAGGCTGCGGGCGGTGGCGCGGGTCCCCACGGGTGAACGGCGCGCGGCGCGCGGGGGGCGGTTGGGGCGCGGCGACCTGCACGACCTGCCAGTCGGGGCCGGCCTCGTCGACCGTGGCATTTCGCGCATGCCCCCGACGCTGGCTTGTGAATCCCCGTCCGCCCGACGGGGACGTCGAGCACACGAAAACGGGCCCGCCGGCCGGCGGGCCTGAATGAGCGTGCTCGGTTTTCAGGTGCGGCCGGCGATCTTCTTGGTTGAAGCGGATGCGGGCCGCCGGGAGGAGCCTCCCCGATATGAGTCCTGGCTTTCGCGCTCATGGCAGCAATCAACGGTTCCACAGGCGCTCTGGGCGACGCTGTCGCACGGGCTCTCACTACCGCACCAAGCCTCGCCGGCGCCGGCCCGGCGGCCGAGGAAGACTCTCATCCATCAGGGGTGGCGGCGCAAACGCCGCCCGCGACGCTGTCGCGGAAGCGATTGGCGTTTGTGGTCGGCTCACAGGGTCGCGAGGGGCTGTGGCCGACCACCCCGGTCAATGGCGATTTACCCCTCATTTTTGAGGGGTAAAACGCCAAACTTCGGCGGGCTGGTCCGTGACGCGGCCGGGGCGCTGAGTGCCGAATGGCAGGTTGTGCAGGAGTCCGGAGGGGCCGGCGGCCCGCTCAGGACGCTCGGGCGAGCGTGCGGCTCGAGAGCGGGAGGGTCACGGCGGCGATCACGGCGATTGAGCCTGCCACCAGGGCGAGGATCTCGCCGCCGGTCCAGTGCAGCTCGTTGTAGCCGAGCGCGATCGAGTTGTTGACCGAGTGAAGCGCCATGCAGGGGTATAGCGAGCGGGTCTTCCAGCGCACGATGCACAGCACGAATCCGAGAAAGCCGAGCGGGATCAGGTACTGAGAGGCGGCGGAGCCGGTGTGGGCGAGGCCGAACAGGATCCCGGTCTCGATCGCCGCGACCCAGGTTCCGATCTGGTGCCCGTGGATCTTGATGTGCCAGCGCCGCAGGGCGCCGAAGATGAACCCGCGGAAGAAGAACTCCTCGCAGATCGGCGCGATCACGCACACGAAGATCGCAGCCCCGACGAGCGCCGCGGTGCTCGTGCTGATCCCGAGGTCGGTGGGGAGCTTGTCGCTGCCGTGCAGCTTGACGATCGACTGGTAGATCGCGGTGACGGCCAGGTAGCCGGCGCCGGCCGCGAAGAACGCGCCGACCCCGAGCCACAGCGAGATCCGGCGGTAGCCGAAGTCCGACGGCCGTGGCCGCGGCCGTCCCTGGCTGAAGGCGAAGTACAGGGCGGTGACGACGAAGCCGAGGTCGAATACGGCGTCGCTGACCAGGCTGACCGCCGGCGTGGTGTGGGTCGTGCCCACGGCTGCCCCGATCCCGGCGACGACCGCGCTCCCGAGCACTCCAACGACGAGGCCGACGAGGATCGCGGCCGGCGCCGTCCAGATCGGCCAGGGCGGCTCGTCGGACCGGTCGTCGGGCTGGACGGGCGCCGGCGCGGGAGGCGGCCCGGCATCGGTGGGAGTCATCTGCGGCGGCGGGACGCTGGAGGGCGGGACGCTCGACATGCTCAGACCAGCTTAGGGGGCCGCTTGAACGTAATCCCAGCCAATTCGGCCAGACTCGAGATCGTCCTCACCTCGGTCACCGGCGGTCCCCCGTCCCGGCGGATCAGCACGGGCTCGATTCCCGCCGCCCGCGCCCCGGCGACGTCCTCGTCGAGGCTGTCGCCGACATGCACCGCCTCACCGGGCGCCACGCCGGCAAGCGCCAGCGCCCGCTCGAAGATCGCCGGCGCCGGCTTGCGCGCGCCTACCTCGGCCGAGGTGAGCAGCCCGTCGAGCAGCGGCTCGAGTTTGAGCGCCCGCAGCACACCATGCAGCGACACGTCCCAGTTGCTCGCTACCACCAGCCGCTGTCCGCGCGACCGGGCCGCCACAAGCGCGGGGCGCACGTCAGGGAACGCGACGAACCGGAGCGAGGCGAGCAGCGCGTCGACCAGCGAATCGAGATCGAGGTCCGCGCCGGGCAGCTCGGAGAGCAGGACACCGGCACATCGGCGCCGCAGCGCCTCGAGGCCCGCCTGATCGCGACCCTCGTCGAGATGAGCTCGGTAATAGGCGATCTCGGCCGCGATCGCCCGCTCGGCCTGGCCCTCCGAGACCTCGAGCCCGAACCGCCGCCAAAGCTCCACGCGGAGGTGCGGAGCGGGCGGCTCGAGCGCGACGACCGTACCGAGCGCATCGAGCAGGATTGCGGCGGGGGCGGTCACGGGCGGCGCAAGATGAAGGAGGCGCTACCGGAAGACCGAAAAGACCCGGCAGCTAAACTGATTCTCCGCTTCCCGGTGCCGAGACGCCTGCCCACGCACCGACGGCCCCCGCCCGGAAGCAACCCACGATGAGCCGACGCGATCGACAGCGCCGCCGCCGGAGCAACCACGGACACCCCGTCGGGCGAGTGGTGGTGATGGTCGCCGTGCTGTCGGTGGCCGCCGTCGCGATCGCGGCGTTGCTCGCGGTCGGATGGGTGGTCGCGACGGCGGACTCGGCGCCGAACTTGAGCCAGCTGCACCCCAGGCACGCCAACCCGCCGACGGAGATCTTCGCGTCCGACGGGTCGCCGCTCGGCTACGTGCGCGCGAACACCGTGTACAAGTACGCCGGTCCGAACCAGATCCCCACGCGGCTCCGGCAGGCGACGGTCGCGATCGAGGACCGGCGCTTCTACCAGCACGGGGCGCTCGACTACCAGGGAATCGTTCGAGCCGGCGTGAAGGACCTGCTCGGCGACAGCGGCGCTCTGCAGGGCGCCTCGACGCTGACGATGCAGCTCGTCAACAACATGTTCATTCCCCAGAGCTACCGCGCCCACCGCGACCTCAAGTACAAGATCGTGCAGGCGAAGCTGGCCGAGCAGCTCGAGGCAAAGCACCCCAAGTCGTGGATCCTCGACTCGTATCTGAATGCCGTTCCGTACGGCACCTCGAATGGCGAGGAGGCGGTCGGCGTCGGTGCAGCCGCGCTCATGTTCTTCGACAAGCCGGTGTCGAAGCTCAACATGGCACAAATCGCGCTGCTCGCCGGGCTGCCGCAGTCGCCGACTCAGTATGACCCGCTCGTCCATCCCGCACTCGCAAAGGCCCGCCGGAACGCGGTGTTGCAGGCGATGGTGACCTCCGACTACATCACGCAGGGCCTGGCCACCGCGGTCGAGAAACAGCCGCTCCAGCTCCACCCGAACGACTGGTACATCCAGCACAGGCAGCCGTACATCTTCGACTACGTCGAGCAGCAGCTGATCCAGAAGGTCGGGCTCAAGGAAGCCGAGACCGGGGGGCTCAAGGTCTACACGACGATCGACCAGCGCCTCGAGCAGGAGGCGCTGTCCGCGGTCCTCGACCATGCTGGCGGTCCGAACCTCGACGCACAGCCGGCGGCCGCGCTCGCGTCGGTCAACCCGGCCAACGGCAACGTGCTCGCGATCGCATCGTCGGCCACCTACGCCCAGACGAAGTTCGACTACCCGGTGCAGGCCGAGCGGCAGACCGGCTCGGCGTTCAAGACGTTCGCGCTGATGACGCTGATCCACGACTACGACGGCGACCCGAACCAGACCTACTACACGTCCAAGTTCCTTCCGGTCGGATGGAACCCCCTCGACCCGACCTGGTCCGTTCACACGGCCGAAGAGACCTATCAGGGCGTGATCAGCGTCACGAAAGCGACGACTGTCTCCGACAACACCGTGTTCGCCCAACTCGCGGACGACCTCGGGTACGGCAAGCTCGACGCTACCGCCCACGCGATGGGAGTCACCTCGAAGCTGACCGGCAATCCGGCGGAGGTGATCGGCGGACTCAGCTACTGCTGCACGATGCTCGAGATGGCCGACGCTTATGCCACGCTCGCCAACGGCGGCACCCACGTCCCGACGACGGTCATCAGCAAGGTCGTCTTCCCGAACGGCAAGGTCCTCAACCTCGCCAATCCGCCGCACACGCGCGTGTTCTCCGACGGCGAGGCCTACGAGGGCACGCAGGTCCTCAAGACCGTGGTCAAGGACGGAACCGGAACCAACGCCAACTACGGCTGCCCGGTCGCCGGCAAGACCGGCACCGCGGAGAACATGGACAACGCGTGGTTCGTCGGCTATTCGCCCAAGCTGTCGACCGCCGTGTGGGTTGGCTACCCGCAGGGCAACATCCCGATGGGGGCCGACGGCTTCGGAAACACGCTGGCCGCGCCGATCTGGCGGCAGTTCATGCAGGCGGCCTCGGCCGGTTACTGCGGTGACTTCCCGCAGCCGACCGACCCCTTCTCCGGGACGGCGTTCACCGGCTCGCATTCATCCGCCAAGGAACCACCGCCGCCGAAGACGCAGCCCGGACAGACCGGGCCGGGTGCGTACAACAACGGGACGCTCTACGCGCAGCCCGGCCAGAACAAGACGTCGACGACCACGACTCAGACCGGCGGGGCGACCGTCCCTGGTGGGGGCGCGTCGCCCGGCGGCGGTGGCGGCGGGCGGGGTGGCGGCCACGGCCACCACCACGGCTAACTACGGCTTCTGCGATTCGATCCAGCGCTCTAGCGCCGGACCGCTTTCGACGCTGGCGATCACCGCGTACCGCACGTGATCGGAGGCGTGATGCCCGCCGTGCCACAGGTACTCCGAGTCGACGACCGCCTGCTGGTACTTGGGCAGCGCGATCTTGACCTCGCCCTTGCGATCGAACTCCGTCGGGCGGACGACCAGCGCGCTCGAGGGGTCATCGCTCAATTCGAGCCACACGCGGACGACCCAACCCTGGTTCTCGGGGTTGCCCTGGTTGTTGTTGTCCAGATGGAGTCCCCAGCGACACTCGCGCATGGTGTTGGCCGACATGCGGAGCAGCTGAACGCGGCCGAAGCGGGCGCCGATCGACTCGACCCACTTGACGATCGACGGGCACTTCTCGGCGTTCGGAGTCCAAACACCGTCGAGGTCGGCCTTGCCGTACTCCCAGAAGCCCTTGAGCTCGATCTCGCCATTTGCTGAGGTGATCGGCGCGAAGTACGTGGTCGGGTCGCTCGCGTACGTCGTGTAGGTCAGGCTCTCCCACTCCGAGGCGGGGATCTCGGGGCCCTTGTATTTGTCGAGTCGCATCCAGCCGCCGGCCTGCTCGAGAATCGGCATCCTGTAGTGGGGGGTCTTCTTCTGCTCGAGCGACGCCTTCCTGACGCCGGTGGCGCGCAGGATCTGCTTGGTGTACTCGTTCTTCATCGCGTCTTTGAGTGCGGACAACAGGGCCTCCAGGAGGAATTGCTTTGTTACGGCAGGCGGCTTCGATCGGCCGGCGGCCAAGGATACCCACTACTCTTACGGTAACCCGGTGGCCTGACGCGTTCGCGCGCGCCACCCGGAAACCCGAGGATTTCACGCATGCCCAAGGAAGAGAAAGTCGAGCTCGAAGGCGAAGTTGTCGAGGCCCTGCCGAACGCGATGTTCCGCGTCAAGCTCGACAACATGGACCGCGTCGTGCTCGGTCACGTGGCCGGCAAGATGCGCCGCTTCCGCATTCGCATTCTGCCCGGTGACCGCGTCCGGGTCGAGCTCTCGCCGTACGACCTCGATCGTGCGCGCATCGTCTACCGCCATCGCTGACGGGAAATCCGGCTCGTCCCCCGTGCGTGAACTCGAGCTGATCGAGGAGCTCGAGCGCGTGCTGGCGGGCGTCGGGCCGCGCGTGGTCCGCTCGCTCGGCGACGACGCCGCGGTCGTGCGAGCGGGCCGGTACGCCGTGACTTCGGTCGACGCGATGGTCGACGGGATTCATTTCCGCAGCGAACAGCTCGCGCCCGAGGAGATCGGGCACCGTGCGCTGGCGGCGGCGGTATCGGACCTGGCGGCGATGGCCGCCGGGCCTGGCGAGGCTTACCTGGTCCTCGGCATGCCGGCTGGATTCGGCTACGAGCAAGCGCTGGCCGTGGTACGGGGCGCCCGTGCGCTCGCCGACGAGGTGGGGATCACGATCGCCGGCGGCGACGTCACTCGCGCGCCCGCGCTGACCGTGTCGTTCACGGTGGTGGGCTGGGCGGAGGACCCCGGGGAGCTTGTCGGTCGCGACGGTGCGCGCCCGGGCGACCGGGTCGCCGTCACCGGCGCCCTGGGGGCGGCGGGCGCCGGGCTCGCGGTGCTCGACGGACGCGCCGGCGCGAGCCTCGACGCCGGCGTGGCCGGCGCGCTGCGCGAACGGTTCGCCCGCCCGTTCCCGCGCCTCGAAGCCGGACGGGCGCTCTCGGCGCACGGCGCCAGCGCGATGATCGACCTGTCCGACGGGCTGGCGACCGACGCCGCGCACATCGCGCGCCGCAGCGGCGCGCGGCTCGAGCTGTCGCTGTCGGCGTTGCCGGTGGCCGACGGCGTCGCGGAGGTCGCGTGCGATCTGGGAGTCGACCCGAGATCGTTCGCCGCGACGGCGGGCGAGGACTACGAGCTGTGCGTCTGCGTGCCCGCCCGGAGCGCCGAGAAGCTCGAGAACCCGCGCGGGCCGCGGAGCCTCGGTGCCGACCTGACGTGGGTCGGCTTGGTCGTAGACGGAGAGCCGGGCGTGACGTTTGTCGACGCGGACGGCGCGCTCTCGGGTTTCGAGCATTCGTTCTGAGCAAGACTGTGCAAACGCCGGAGCATCGCGTCGGCGACCGCCACCGCGTCTACCTGGTACTCGCCCTTCTCGATTTGTTCTTTCAGCTGCGCCGCGTTCATCGCGATCCCTCCAAATGGACTGTACTCCAGTGGATCGACCGCACGTACTGCGTGCTGCATCGGGTCTGGACCCCAATCTTCGTTCGCGAGAAGCGTCCAGACCGCAGCCGCTAGGGCTAGGTCTGGCGGGCCGGACCGAGCGGCGTGACCGACTGGAGCTTCGCGAAGATGATGATTCGCTGGGCGGCGCTGTACAGCGGGTTGCACGCGGACAACACGAGGCGCTCGTAGCCCACGTTGCGCGTAACCCACAACGCGGCCGGGAGCACGATTCGGTGGAACTGGACCACGTAGGTGAACAGCCCATAGGGCATCTTCACCATGATCTTGTCGCCGGGCTTGAGCGCGTCGACGTGGCGGAACGGAGCGAGATAGGTCGTTCGGTGACCGGCGATCGCGACGGTCTGGCCGACGCCGGGGAAGGCCGTTGCCGGATAGTGGCCGGGGCCCTTCTCGAGGCTGGAGGTGTCGGTCCCCTGGACGACCGTGTAGCTCGCGTGGATCTTCGGAATCGTGATGTGGCCGATCGCGTCGCCGGTGCCGACCTCGCGCTGCTCGCGCCGGGCGAGATAGGCGATCCGCTGGTCGGGATTGGGCAGGGCGACGAGCACATGCCGCTGGTTCTGGGTGAGCGGCGCGGTGTTGAAGCTGAGGTACTGCTTGTCGATCTGCGACTGCTGGATCTTGCCGATGACCGCGGTGACGGGCTCCTGCCAGACGAGCGTCACCGCCGCGTCGAGCACGAGCAGGACGCCGGAGATGATCAGGACCGAGGAGATGTCGCGGACGAGGCGTCTGAGCGGGAGGCCGCCGATCCGCCGCTGCGCGACCGCAGGGGCGCTCAGCACCCTCGTCCTCATCGCCGTATCGCGGACTTGCTGTGACCGAGCGAGCCCGGACCGGCGTAGCTCATCGGCCCGTGCATCGTGACCGGCCACTCAGCCGGGCGAGGCTGGCGCGCGATGCGTACGATCATCAGCGCGAGGCTGACCACGCAGCCCAGGACGACGCTCCATTCGAGCGCGGCCATCACGCTGAAGTCGCCACCCGCAAGCATCAGCACAGCATTCCAGGCGCCGGTGACCGGGCCAAGCCCCATCACCATCGCGTAGTAGAGGACAGCGAGCGCGCCCGGCACCAGCCCGATGAGCAGCAGCAGAACCGCCCACGGCGTCCGCACCCGTTGCTCGGGTGCGACGCTCCACAGCCAGGCATGAAGGGGCACCACCATCAACGCCGCGGCGAACGGATTGTCTAGCCAGATCGCCAGGGTCACGACGCACAGGACCAGCAGCAGCCCCGCGGCCGCGCCGGGGGAAGCGGCATCGTCGGGGACCTCGGGGCGACGCCGGTGGCGGCCATTGGCAGACCGCTCGGGGGCAGCTTCACCCGCCCACATCCGGCGGCCGAACCACCGCACCGCGACCGAGGACAGCACGATCAAGGCTCCGAGTCCGATCAGGATCGCGACCGCACGGCCTCCGAGCGTGAGCGCGTCGCCTCCAACCGGGCCCGGCGGGGCGATGTTGATCAGTCCGACCAGGCGGAGACCGACCACAGCGAGCACGGCGAGCGCGAACGGAATGCAGGCCGACAGGACCCACAGCGTCCACCGCGCGACCCGGTGGCCGCGCCGGCGCGCTCGGGCGAGCCCGTCGACCGTCGCGAGGAGGACCGGCACGATCAACGCCAGCACGAGCAGGCGGACCGCCCACTCCGGGATCAGCTTCCCCTGCCAGCGCAGGTACGAGGAGGGCGCCGGCACGGCCTCGCCGGCCTCGAGCGCGCTGACCGTCTGGAGCACGGTGCGCCCGAACCCGCCGATTTGGCCCTGACTGGTCTTCTCCTCGGCACCCGGCATCCGCGAGCCGGAAGCCGAGACGAGTACGGCGGGCTCGCCGTACGCCGCGAACGGCCGTTGCTCGGAGGCCGCCAGCGGGAACGCGAGGTGCAGGAACTGGCCGCCGAGGCTCTCCTCGCCGGCAGCCAGGCCCGTCTGCTGCCCGAGCGACTGCCCGACGGTGTTGCGCAGCAGCGGTGGCGCGACGAGCGTCGAGTCCGACCACGGCACGACGACCGGAGTCCGGACGGCGGTACCGGCCATGTCGCCGAGCACGATCACCGCGTCGACGGGATGGGGAAGGCTCCGCGCCAGTTCCGCTGCGCCGGCGGCCCCGACCGAGGCGCTCGTCGAGGCGAGCACGATCGATCGCTGCTGGGTCTGGGATGAGAGCACCTGGGCCAGTTCGAGCAGCACCGCGGTTCCGGACAGATCCGCAACCGCGCCGGCGTGGGTCGAGTCGCGGTGAGCGACGATCACGATCGAGCCGGGGGTCAGGCCGGCGAGCGTTCCGGTGACCGTCTGGATCTCGCGCGGACCGTCGACGGTCTGCGCGCTGAACGCGGTGTGGCGAACCTGCAGCCCATCGTCCTCGAACGACTGCTCGACATTGCGGGCGATGTTCTGGTCGGCGGCGGAGCCGGGTCGGCGCTCGGGAAACTGCGCGGCGAGGTTACCCATCGTGGTGTAGGCGGTGGCTGCGTTGAACGCATCGGGCGTGAGCGTGGCGTTCAGCGGGGTTGCCTGGTTGCCAAGCGAGAACGCCACCACGATCACCGCGACAGCGACCACGATCAGACCGGTCCTGTAGATCCGCGGATCCAGCATCCGATCCCTGAGGGTAACCGCCCGCTCACGCGAAGTTCGAGCGCGACGGCCCGTGGGCACTAGTCTTTTGCTGCAAACAGGAAGGACTCAGTGGCAGATCGCTCGGCGCGCATCCTGCTCGTGGACGATGAGCAGTCGATTCAGACGCTGCTCTCTTATCCGCTGCGCAAGGAGGGCTATGACGTCGTGCAGGCGACCGACGGACGACAGGCTCTCGACCGCTTCGACGAGCAGCCGTTCGACCTTGTGGTTCTCGATCTGATGCTCCCCAAGGTCGACGGGCTCGAGGTATGCCGGCGCCTGCGGAGCCAGAGCTCGGTGCCGATCATCATCCTTACGGCGAAGTCGGAGGAGATCGACAAGGTCGTCGGGCTCGAGCTTGGGGCTGACGACTACATCACCAAGCCGTTCTCGCTGCGGGAATTCTCGAGCCGGATCAAGGCGGCGCTCCGGCGGGCCGAGATGGTTCGGCCGGCGGAGACCGCTCCGGACGAGACCCCGTTCGAGACACGCGAGATCCGGATCGACTTCTCCAAGCGCTCAGTTCGCGTCGGCGGGACTGAAGCGCAGTTGACATTCGTCGAATTCGAGATCCTGTCAGCGCTCGCTCGGGCCCCGGGACGGGTATTCACTCGGGACATGCTGCTCGCGCGCATCTGGGGAGACTCCGCCTACCGCGATCCGCGGACGATCGACGTCCATATCCGGCACTTGCGCGAGAAGCTCGAGCAGGATCCCAAGGAGCCGGAATACCTGTTCACCGTGCGTGGCGTCGGCTACCGCTTCCGCGACACCGAGGAGTAGCTCGCTGATGGCCACGGGAACCGAGGCGGTCGGAGAGCGCGCGGCGGCACCGGTAGCCGACCGCGAGCGCACCGCGCCGTCGCGACCGCGCCTGACGCTCTCCCTGCGCAATCGCCTCGCGCTGGTATTCGCGGCGATCACGTTTCTGGCGCTGGCGGCGCTGTACGTGTACGTCGCCCCGGGTCTGCAGACGCGCCTGCTCTCGGATCAGCTGTCGGAGCTGATGAGGGACGCACAGCGTCATTCGACCCCGATCGCCAAGACTGTGGGGAGCAACGACCCGCTGGCCGCCGTGCAGACGCACGTCAACGCCGCCGCGCTGGCCACCGGCGACCGCGTGACGCTGCTGCTCGTGAACCACGTTCCATCGGGCGCGGTGCTGTCCGAGCTGGCCGACTCGAGCCGGCGGTCGGCGACCGCGGCGCTCTCGTTCGGGGTCGCGAAACGAGCGGTGGCGGCGAGGCGGATGCTCACGGGCACCGAGGAGACCGGGGCGGGCACGGTGGCCGAGGCCGGCTACCCGGTCGAGTTCCACGGCGAGGTGGCGGCGGTGATCGTGTACTCATCGCCGGCGTCAGACATCGTCCGCACGGTGGCCACGGTCCGCCACCAGATCCTCGTCGCCGGCGGGATCGCGCTGCTGCTGGCAGTCGTCGGAAGCTGGATCATGGCTCGCGCGCTGGCGCAGCGCGTGAAGCGCCTCGAGCTCGCGGCTGAGCAGGTCGCGGCGGGTAATTTCGCGCAGCCGATCCCGGTCGACTCGGGCGACGAGATCGGGCAGCTCGCGGTGGCGTTCAACGAGATGCAGCGCCAGCTGTCGCAGCTCGACTCGGCGCGCAAGAAGTTCATCGCGACTGCCTCGCACGAGCTGAGAACGCCGATTTTTTCTCTTGGGGGCTTCGTCGAGCTGCTCGAGGATCCCGATCTCGATCCGGACACGCGGGCACGGTTCTTGGAGCAGGTTCGAGATCAGGTGGAACGTCTGCGCAAGCTGTCGGTGGACTTGCTTGATCTTTCCCGGCTGGAGTCCGGGTCTTTGGAGCTCCGACCCGAACAGGTCGATCTCGGCGAGCTGACCCGGTCGGTGTCTGGCGAGTTCGAGCCGTTCCTGGCGCAGCACGATTCGCATCTGGAGCTGCGGGTAGGGCCGGGAGGGATCGAGGCGACGTGCGACCCGGTCCGAGTGGCGCAGATCATGCGGATCCTGCTCGACAACGCCCTGACCCACAACCCGCCGGGCACGCGGATCGTCGTCACCGCGCGCCGGGTTGACGAGACGGTGCGGCTCGTCGTCCGCGACGACGGGGACGGAATCGATCCCCAGGCGCTGTCGCGGATCTTCGAGCCCTTCTATACAGCCGATGACGCCCAGGGGTCAGGGCTCGGGCTGGCGATCGCGAGTGAGCTCGCGGAACGGATGGCGGGTCACCTGTCGGTCGATTCGCGGCCCGGCGAGACCACGTTCACGCTAGAGATTCCGGCATAGGCATTCGTGAGCGCTGCTGAGGATCGGCGGGGGCTGGTGCTCGACCTCGCGTTGGGGCTGCGGTCGGTGGTCCTTCCCGAGCTGGGGTCGCAGGGCGGACGGGCGGTGACGGGCGACGGCGCCGGAGGGGACGTGACATTTGCCGTGGACGCGCTGGCCGAGTCGTTCCTTTCGGAATTTGTCGCTTCACGGGCGCCGCGGATGGCCGTGTATTCCGAGGATCAGGGACTGGTCGCGCCGCCGGACGCAATCCAGGTGCTGATCGTCGACCCGATCGACGGGACGCGACCGGCGATGGCCGGGCTCGAGTCGGCGTGCGTAGCCGTGGCGCTCGCGCCGATCGGGGACGGCGAGCCGACCATGGCCGATGTGGAGATCGGATGCGTGGCCGAGATCAAGTCGGGCGATTGGTATCTCGCCGTTCGCGGGTCTGGGGTCGAGTCGACCCGTCGCGTTGCGCTGTCCTCGCTCGTGGATTTGGGACGCATGTTCTGGGGATACGGGTTCCGCGGGCGGCCGGTACGGCCGTCGGTCGAGGTGCTGGGGGATCTGATCGACGCCTCGTCGGTGGGAGGCGGGACGTTCGAGCTCGGGTCGCAGGCGTTCGCGATGACGCGGATCGTGACCGGGCAGTTCGATGCCGTGATCGAGGTTGGTTCGCGGTTGGTAGACGAGGTCCCGGGTATGCGCGCCGAGTTCGAACGGGTCGGAGGCGGTCAGGTGCTGAACAACTCGCCCTACGACCTGGCGGCGCCATGGCTCTGCCTGACCGAGGCCGGCGGCATCGTCAGCGACGGCTGGGGCGAGCCGCTCGACCGCTGCCGGTTGCTCGGAACCGGCCACGAGTTCCAGATGTCGTCGATCTCGGCATCCAATGCCCGGTTACACGCGCAGCTGGTGCGGGCGGTGGACTCGGGAGTCGCTCGATTGCAGGCACTCGGGGCATGACCGCGTGCCCGTAATCGTCGATCGATATCGTCCGCGCGTCTGTAGCTCTTGATCATGCTGCAACCGGTCGCGGTCCCGAACAAGCACCTGAACGATTACGCGAGCCTCGTCGGACGGTCGCTGGCCGACGAGATCCGTTCGCGGGCGGAGCGGCTGAAAGGCAAGCGCGTCCTGCACCTGTCCGCCACCTCGTTCGGGGGCGGCGTGTCCGAGATCCTGTACACGCTCGTGCCGCTCATGATCGACGTCGGGCTAAAGGCCGAGTGGCAGGTGATCTACGGGCGCGAGGAATTCTTCAACGCGACAAAGGTGATGCACAACGCGCTCCAGGGCAATCCTCAGGATCTCAGCGAGGAGCAGTGGCGGACCTGGCAGGACTACAACGGCATCAACGCGCGGGAGATGTCGGAGGGCTGGGATGTGTGCATCGTCCATGACCCGCAGCCTGCGGCCATCCCGTCGCTCGTGCCCGAGAAGGCCCGTCGCTGGGTGTGGCGCTGTCACATCGACCTGTCGACGCCGAACCCAGACACTTTGAATCGCCTCATTCCCTACCTGGAGCCGTATCCGTCGGCCGTGTTCCACACGGAGAAATACGTGCCGTCGGACATGGACGGGCGCGGGCAAATCATCCCGCCGGCGATCGACCCACTGGCGCCGAAGAACATGGCGTTCTCGCCCGAGGACGCGGTGTACATCTGCGAGCAATTCGGGATCGACGTCGACCGGCCGCTGCTGTGCCAGGTGTCGCGGTTCGATCCGTGGAAGGATCCGCTCGGGGTGATCGACGCGTACCGGATCGTCAAGGACTCGATTCCGGAGGTCCAGCTGGCGTTGGTCGGCTCGATGGCGACCGACGATCCCGAAGGCTGGGACTACTTCAACGCGACCGTCGCCCACGCGGACGGCGACCCTGACATTCACATATTGAATAACCTGAACAACGTGGGCGCGATCGAGGTAAACGCATTTCAGTCACACTGCGACGTGGTCATCCAGAAATCCACTCGCGAAGGCTTCGGACTCACGGTTACCGAGGCAATCTGGAAAGCGAGGCCTCTGATCGGCGGCGACGTCGGCGGGATTCCGTTGCAGGTGTCCGACGGCGAGACGGGGTTCCTCGTCTCGAGCGTCGAAGAGTGCGCGCAGAGGTCGTTGGAGATCCTGCAGGATCCCGGGCTCGGCAAACGCCTTGGACTCGCCGGCAAGGAGGCCGTCCGCAAGAAATTCCTGATGCCGCGGCTCCTGCGCGACTGGCTGGAGTTGTTCGAGCACTTGGAGGTGTGATTTTCCGTGTCGTCTTCCGGTCATCCGCTGGTACTGGTGTCAAACAGGGGACCGGTGACGTTCGGACCGAACGGCGAGGTCCGCCGTGGCACCGGCGGCCTGGTCACGGCGCTGATCGGCCTGGCGACCCATCGCGACGTGACCTGGATCGCGTCGGCGATGACCGAGGAGGACGCGGCGGCTGCGGAGCGGAACGCACGAAAGCCGTTCACGGTGCAGGCCCCCGGCGGGGGCGAGTACCGGGTGAAGCTGGTCGCCTCCGATCCCGACGCCTACGACCGCTTCTACAACATCACCGCGAACCCGATGCTGTGGTTCATCCAGCACTACCTGTGGGACCTGTCGAACGCGCCTGACATCCGGCGCAACGAAACCGAGGCGTTCGAGTTCGGCTACAACGTCGTCAACGAGGACCTCGCGCGTGCCGTGATGGAGGAGATCGAGGGGCTGGAGCGGCCCGTGGTGATGGTCCACGACTACCACCTGTACACGCTCCCCGGCCTGATCCGCAGGGTCCGCCCCGAGGTGTTCATGACCCACTTCGTGCACATCCCGTGGAGTCAGTCGGATTCCTGGCGAGTGCTGCCGGCCGTGATCCGCGAGGAGATCTACCACGGGATCCTGTCGAACGACATCATCGGCTTCCACACCCGGTCCTACCGGCGCAATTTCCTCCAGTGCTGCGAGGACCTGCTCGGCTGCGACGTCGACCACGACGGCGGGGTCGTGTACTTCGATGGTCGCGAGGTGTGGGTCCGGTCCTATCCGCTCCCGATCGATGCACAGGCGGTCCAGGGAGTGGCGGCTCGGGACCGGACGCACGAGTTCGAGCACGAGCTCCTGCGCCGGCGACGTGACCATCTGATCCTGCGCGTGGATCGGGCGGACCTGTCGAAGAACGTCCTGCGCGGGTTCACCGCGTTCGATCTGTTCCTCGAGCAGCATCCGGAGTTTCGCGAGCGCGTGACGTTCATCGCGCAGATGATGCCGTCGCGAACCGACGTGCCCGAATACGCGGAATACCTCGAGCGGATCGAGGCGGTGGTCGCCGTAGTCAACCACCGGCACGGTTCGCCGGACTGGATGCCGATCCAGCTGAAGCTGCGCGACGACCTCGAGGAGGCCGTCGCCGCGTACAAGCACTACGACGTGCTGATGGTCAACGCGATGTTCGACGGGATGAACCTCGTGGCCAAGGAGGGGCCGATGGTCAATGAGCGCGCCGGCGTGTCGATCCTGTCGGAGAACACCGGTGCCCACGAGGAGCTCGGCGAGTACTCGCTGTCGGTCAACCCGTTCGACATCCAGCAGCTGGCCGACACGATCCACGCGGCGCTGACGATGCCCGTCGAGGAGCGCGAGCGACGGCTGGAGGGCCTGCGGTCGGTCGTGACCGCGCGAAATCCGGGCGACTGGATCGACGAGCAGCTGACGGATATTCAGCGCAAGAGTGAGGGGTGAGCGGCACGGGTTGGCGCGGGACGGAACTTTGGCAATGCGGGTACGTAGTCGCAGCGCCAAAGTCCGTTGCGATTCAGCCGGGGCGGTGAATTGTCTTGTGGTCGGCGAGCATCGCGACGTAGTCGCGGATGCGGCGGGCTCGGGTCTCGGGGCGTTTCGCGTCGTGGATGCGGTACAGAAAGCTGTAGCGCTCTGCGCGCTTCAGCGTGGCGAAGAACTCGTTGGCCTTCGGATTGGCGTCGAGGGCACGCTGGAAGTCGTCGGGGACCGCGAGGGTGCTCTGTGGCGCGTACGCGGCTTCCCAGCGGCCGTCGCGTTTGGCCGCCTCCACCTGCGCGATCCCGGCCGGCCTCATCAGGCCTTGCTCGATCAGCTCGCTCGCTTTGCGCCGATTGATCTGCGACCACTTGCTACGTGGGTTGCGGGGACCGAAGCGCTGAACCCAGAACGCGTCGTCGTGGGCGCCCTTCTGCCCGTCGATCCAGCCACACCGGAGCGCCTCGTGAAGGGCCTCGGCGTAGCTAACCGTGGTCGCGCCCGACCCCTTCCTGGCGATCTTCACCCACACCCCGGCGGAGGACTCGTGGTGGGCCGCGAGCCATTGCTCCCAGGCGCCGCGATCTGTGAACTGAAGGATCGGGAGGTCCTTGGCGGACACGATGGCGCCAACGCTAGCTGGGCCGCGTCGACAGCCTGGGCTTGAGGCTTTCTGGGGCTGGGGATGGTCGCGGTGACATTCAGGGCGGCGGTCAGCCGCTATAGTCGACCGCCGCCCGTCCAGAGGGCGTTTCTCCATGGCCGCCGAAGCCCCCCTTTACGACCTGATGCTGCTGCTCTCGACGGGCGCGCCCGATGAGCAGCGCGAGAAGATCCTCGCCGACGTGGAGTCGGCGATCACGAAGGCGGACGGCTCGATCGAGCGCAAGGACGACTGGGGTCAGCGTCCGCTGGCCTACCGGATCCACCACCAGCCGGACGCCGACTATCACCTCCTGCAGTTCAAGGCGCCGCCGACGTTGATCGAGACGCTCTCCCATGATCTCCGGATCACCGACGGCGTCGTCCGCTTTCGGGTGATCAAGAACCTTCCGGGGACCCCCGCGGCGCCGGATTCACCGCCACCGGTCGTCGCGACGGCCGCTCCGCCCGCCTCCGGCGGCGAGTTCGAAGCGGTCGAATAGAACCCTTTTCGCCGGCCGCTCCGCGGGGATGCCCGGGGCCGCGGTCGCGCTCTTGTTCCCGGCCGGCCCTCTTCTTCCCGATTGCCCTTTTTCAACAGGATTGCGACGGCTTGACACGGAGCAACGTCGCCTCTGCAACTTGTGCGTCCATTTTCCGGGGAGCATGGCTGTTGCCGTCTGGAGCGCGCTTAGACTCGGCGACAAGCTTTCAAATGCGCTCTGGAAAGGAGCTTCGAGCATGAATATCAACCGAGTCGTATTGACCGGGAACCTCACGAAGGACCCCGACATCCGGAACAATCCCGGCAGCGGACTGTCGGTCTGCAAGCTCAGGCTCGCGGTCAACACGCGCCGCAAGAACAACTCCACCGGCGACTGGGAAGACAAGGCCAACTACTTCAACGTCACCGTTTTCGGGCGCCAGGCCGAGAGCTGCGGGAACTTCCTCCACAAGGGTCGCCCGGTCGCGATCGACGGACGCCTCGAGTGGAGCGAGTACGAGGTTGACGGACAGAAGCGCCAGTCCGTCGATATCATCGCTGAGAACGTGCAGTTCCTCGGTGGCCGCGACGACGCTGGCAACGGGAACGGGAGCGGCTATTCCAGCGGAGTCCGCGCTGCCGATAGCGACATCCCGGCCGACACCAGCGATTTCGAAGCCGCCCCCGTGGGAGCCGCAGCGTCCGACGACGACATCCCGTTCTAGGAACCGACAGGCTGATACAGCAGACCGAGCAGGTGATTGAGAGTGGCGAAGCAACGTAGACGGCCGGTACGCCGGCGCGACAGGAAGGGTGCCCAGACCTCGTCGCGCCGCAAGCCTTGTCCGTATTGCCGCGACAAGGTCGACCAGGTCGACTACAAGAACATCTCGATGCTGCGCCGCTTCATCTCCGAGCGCGGCAAGATCCGTTCACGCCGGATCACCGGCGCGTGCCGCCGCCATCAGAGCCAGGTGGCGCGCGCCGTGAAGCGAGCGCGCGAGCTGGCGCTGCTGCCATACGTGGCTGAGGGCTCGGGGGGCAGCGAGCGCGGCGGTCGCGACCGCGACCGTGATCGCGACCGTTAGGACGTAGCCGTCATGCCCCAGGCGATCCTGCTCCAGGACGTGGATGCGCTCGGCGAGCGAGGCACGGTCGTCGACGTGTCGGCCGGCTATCTGCGCAACTACCTGCTTCCGCGCAAGCTCGCAGAGCCGGCGACAAACGCGTCGATCCAAGCTGCGAAGCGTCGCCGCGAGGAAGCCGAGCGCGCGGTGCAGGAGGCTGAGGACCGCGCCCGCGACAACGCGGCCACGCTGGGTCGGACGGTGCTCACGATCCCCCAGCAGGCCGGCGACGACGGTCGGTTGTTCGGCTCGGTCACCACGCAGGACATCGCCGACGCGATTCGCGAGGCGCGCGGGATCAAGATCGACCGGCGCAAGATCCATCTCGAGGACCCGATTCGCCACACGGGGACGTACATGGTCGTCGTCGAGGTCACCGACGAGGTGACCGCGACGGTCAAGACGATGGTGGTGCCGGCCTAGCGTCTCGGCGGGGGTCGGCCGGCGGCGCGTCGGTCGGTTCTTCTGAATCGTTCGCTGCTTGCGGGGTCACACCGCGCGGTGCTGTCCTGGCCGAACTTAGACTCGGGTCGACCATGAGCGCCGTCCAGAACATCGCCGTGCCGCCTCACAATCTGGAGGCCGAGAAGTCGGTACTCGGCGCCGTCCTACTCGACGAACGGCACCTGCACGCGCTGCTCGTCGAGCAGCACCTTCGCCCTGAGCACTTCTTCCGCGAGCAGCACGGTGCGGTATTCGCGGCGATGATGGCGCTGTACGAGAGCGACCGCAAGATCGACCACCTGACGGTCGCGGAGACACTCCGCCAGCGCGGCAAGCTCGAGGAGATCGGTGGACCGGCCGCGATCGACGAGCTCGCCGGCTGGGTGCCCGCCGCCGGGCATGCCCGTGAGTACGGACAGATCGTGCGCGACAACGCCCAGCTGCGCGCGCTGCTGACGACTTCGTACGAGATCCAGGCGAGCGTCCTGTCCCGCGAGGCGCCCCCGCGCGACCTGGTTGAGCGGGCCGAGCGCTCGGTGCTCGAGGTGGCGCACGACGACCGCCAGAAGAAGTTCCGGCCGATCGCCGAGATCCTCGATCAGGAGACCGACAAGCTCCACCGGCTGTCGACGGCGAAGACGCCGCTGACCGGTACGCCGTCGGGCTTCAAGGACCTCGACGAGCTGACCGGCGGGTTCCAGCCCGGCAACCTGGTAATCGTCGCGGCGCGGCCGTCGATGGGCAAGTCGGCCCTGGTCGCGAACATCGCCGAGAACGCGGTGCTCGGCACCGGACACCCGTCACACCGGCCAAGCTCCGTCGCGCTGTTCTCGCTCGAGATGTCGGAGTCCGAGCTGGCCCAGCGTTTCGTCGCCTCCCAGGCGCGCATCCGCGGCGAGGAGCTGCGCAAGGGCCGGGTGCCCGAGAACCAATGGCCGAAGATCCTCGGCGCGTGTCAGCGGCTCTCCGGTGCGCCGCTGTGGATCGATGACTCGAGCGACACCGGAGTTCTCGAGGTACGAGCCAAGGCGCGCCGCCTGCACCACCAGCTCGAGGAGGGGCTCGGCCTGATCATCATCGACTACCTCCAGCTGATGCGGCACGAGGGCCGTGTCGAGAGCCGCGTCGAGCAGGTCGGGCAGATCTCCCGCGGCCTCAAGTCGCTAGCGCGCGAGCTCAACGTTCCCGTGATCGCGCTGTCGCAGCTGAGTCGTGCCGTCGAGCAGCGCGGTGGCGAGAAGCGGCCGATCCTGTCCGACCTTCGCGAATCGGGGCAAATCGAACAGGATGCAGACCTCGTGATGTTCATCTACCGCGAGGAGTACTACGACAAGGATTCCGAGCGACCCGGCGAAGCGGACATCATCATCGCCAAGCACCGAAACGGGCCGGTCGGGGACGTGGTGCTGACGTTCCAGAAGGAGTACCCGAAGTTCATGAACTACGCCGGCGAGCGGTTCGCGGCGTGAGCCGGCGAGCCGGGTCGGCGCGGGGGACCGGGGCGTGACCGGGTGCCTGTTCGACATCTGTGACGGGAGCGGGCTCGTCTACGACGAGGCGACGAACACCGCGTACGACTGCCAGTGCCGCCGGCAGATCATCGCGCTCCGGAAGGCCCGCAGCCTGTCGGCGGTGATCCCCCGGCGGTACCACGACGTGGCGTTCGAGCGGTACCCGGTGACGGAGATCGATCGCACGATCGTCGCGGCCACGCGCCGGTTCGCGGACTCGATCGACGAACGGCTCGACGCCGGGCGGGGCCTGTGGTTCATGGGACCGGTGGGGACCGGGAAGACCACGCTCGCGATGCTGGTGTCGAAGGCCGCGCTGAAGGCGGGCCGCTCGGTGGCGATCTACTCGCTGCCGCGGCTGCTCAACGAGATCCGCGACACCCATCGGGCAGAGCGCTCGCACGTCGACCTGCTCGACCGTCTTACCGCGGTGGATCTCCTGCACGTGGACGACGTCGGCGCTGAGAGGACCACGGACTGGGTGCTCGAGGAGCTGTACTCGATCGTCAACGCGCGCTACGAGGACCAGCGCTCGATGGTGATCACGACCAACATCGACGACCGCGATGCGCTGTGCGAGCAGATCAGCGCGCGGACCGTGTCGCGCCTGACCGAGATGTGCGACGAACTACCGCTGCAGGGCCACGACCTGCGGATGGATTTTCGCCCGGCCTAGGGTCGCGGTGCGGGCCGCGTCACTCGTCGACCCGGCGCTCTGATTTCTCGCGTTCCTCGAGCTTCTGGCGCAGGTATCGGGCCTTGTCGGCTCGACGCTCGTGCTGCGCGGCCTCATCCTCGTCGAGGGACGACTCCGCGCGTTCGCGCTCTTCCGCTTCGCGCTCGGTCTGTATGACCTTCAGCTCCTCGGTCTTGTGCTGCTCGTCTGCCATGGCTAGAACGTAGCGCCACCGTGCGCGGTCTTCCACAGGCGGGCAGGGCCCCCATGCGTGCGATGATCGATGCGTGAGCGACGTGTCCCCGATCGGGCTCGACCACGTCCAGGTTGCCGCGCCGGGCGGCAGCGAGGATGACGCCAGGCGGTTCTACGGCGAGTTGCTGGGGATGGCCGAGCTGCGCAAGCCCGACGGGCTCCGGACGCGCGGTGGCGCCTGGTTTGCGTGCGGCGACCACCAGTTGCACGTAGGGATCGCCGAGCCGTTCGCGCCGGCGACCAAGGCGCATCCGGCGCTGCGGGTTCGAGCGGGCGAGCTCGAGCGCCTGGCGGAGCGGCTCGCGAACGCAGGGTGCGAGGTGCGGTGGGACGACGCGATCATCGGCGTGAGAAGGTTCTTCACTGCGGACCCGTGGGGGAACCGGATCGAGCTCGTCGAAGGTGCGCCGGGCTGAACTCGCAGGAGCGGTGGCGCTGGGTCGGGGCGCCGATGATTCCTGTAGGGGTGCCGCGATGCGCTGGCCGACGACTCAGATCTGCGGACCGGGGCGCGGCGGCAGCGGCGACGGATCGGGCGAGGGCGACGGTGGCGAAGGATCGGGTCCGAGAGCGGGTGGCGCCGGCGCCGGCGGGGTGGGCTTCTGACCCGGACTCGGGCCTGGTCCGGGAACGCCCATGCCGTGCGTACACTCCTTCGCGATGCCCGGAATCGTATTAGTGGGCGCCCAATGGGGCGACGAAGGCAAGGGAAAGGTCACCGACCTGCTCGCCGAGCAGGCCGATGCGGTCGTGCGCTTCCAGGGAGGGAATAACGCCGGCCACACGATCGTGCGCGGCCGGCAGACGTTCAAGCTGCACCTGATCCCGTCGGGCATCCTCCACAAGAACACGCTGTGCGTGATCGGGAACGGAGTGGTGGTCGACCCGCGGGTACTGACCGACGAGCTCGACGAGCTCCGCCGGCGGCGGGTCGACACGCGCTCGCTGCGGATCTCGGCGAACGCCCACCTGATCATGCCGTACCACATGATGCTCGATCACGCCGGGGAGGCGAAGCTGGGCAAGCTCCAGATCGGCACCACCCGGCGCGGCATCGGCCCGTGCTACGCCGACAAGGCGGCCCGGCTGGGGATTCGCGTCCAGGATCTGCTCGACGAGAAGATCCTGAAGAAGAAGATCGTGGCCGCGCTCGAGCCCAAGCGGCTGTCGCTGCGCCCGTTCGCGAAGGATCCGCGGCTCGACCTGCAGACGATCACCGAGGAATACCTGACCTACGGGCACCGGATGGCTAACTACATCGCGGACACGGTGCGGCTCGTGCACGAGCGGCTCGACGCCGGTGAGACCGTTGTGTTCGAGGGCGCGCAGGGCGCGCTGCTCGACATCGATCACGGGACGTATCCGTTCGTCACCTCCTCCAATCCGGTCGCGGGGGCGGCCTGCGTCGGCGCCGGCGTCGGCCCCAAGGACATCGACGAGGTCTGGGGAGTGATCAAGGCGTACGGGACGCGCGTCGGCGCGGGACCGTTCCCGACCGAGCTCGACGGCGACATCGCCGACGAGATTCGCGAGCGCGGTGGCGAGTACGGCACCACCACCGGGCGGGCCCGTCGGGTCGGGTGGCTTGACCTGGTGGCGCTGCGCTACGCGGCCCGAATCAACTCGCTGACCGCGTTGGCGGTGATGAAGCTCGACGTGCTGTCGGGATTCGAGCGGCTGTGCGTGTGCACGCGGTACCGGGGCCCGGAGGGAGCTGAGTTCGACAACTTCCCCTACCACCAGACGATGCTCCACCACGTGACCGGCGATTACGTCGAGATGCCAGGGTGGAGCGAGGATCTGACCGAGTGCCGGGACGAGTCGCACCTGCCGGCGGCGGCGCGCGACTATCTGCAGTTCATGTCGGACTTCGTCGGGGTGCCGATCGCTCTGATCGGGGTCGGCCCGGGTCGCGACGAAGTCATCTGGACCGAGGCCGGCGCCAGGATGGCGGGTGCCGGGAACGCCGCGTCGGCGGCCGCCTGACCACCGCTGACCGCGCGCTGGGGACGCGCGCAGTCATTCGCGCTCGATCCTCTGCAGCCCGCCCCCGGGCGTCCACCACTCGACGACGAGCATTGTCGCCTCGTCGTTGAGGTGAGTGTGCACGACGTCGCCGATATCGGCCCGGAAACGGTCCCCGTCCGCGCCTTCGCCAAGTGAAGTCGCGATGGCGCGGCCAGAGATCTTCGCCTCGCCCGGCCACTGCGCCTCCGACCCCGCGATCGGATCGATCGTCGCGCTGTGCAGGGCAAAGCGCGGATCCCGACGGAGATCAGCGCCCTTCCGCGCCCCCTGCATCGAGCCGAACACCAGCTCGCCATCGTCGAACGCCGCCTCGATCCCCGAGATCCGCGGCGACCCGTCGGCGCGCAGGGTGGCGATCGTCTTGTGTCTGTGTGCCTCGAACAGCGCCCGGACGCGCTCCGCGAACTCCGGCTCCGCCCGTTCGACGTCCCGCCACGCCGTCATACGCCCTCCGGGGCGACGCTATGCCGGTCTCGACGGGTGACCCTCGCCCGGCCACGGCGAGAGCACGAGCACGAGCCGCGCGTCGCTGACTGCCTCGATCGTGCGCCGCTCGTTCGGCTCGAAGTGCGAGAGCAGTCCGGCGCCGCCGGACACCGAGCCGCCATCGTGCGAGATCGTCACCTCGCCGGCGACCACGATCATGTACGTGCGCTCGTGAACCTGGTGAGACTGCATCTGCTCACCGGCGGGAAGCTGGATCGCGATCGCGCGGGTCTCGGCGTCGGAGCGCAGCACCTGCGGATGGTGCGGCTCGATCTGTAATGAGCTGACGTCCCAGGTCTCCATCGCTCTCCTCTCTGATGTGGCCGCTCTCAGGACTGAATCCGGCCGGCAGCCGGGCGGGATGTGTCGAGCGAGCGCTGAAGCGCCTCCAGCACGCGGACCACACGCAAGCCGCTCACGCCGTCGGAGCGCGGCCGGCGCCCGTGGCGCACGCTCTCGACGAAGTGCTCGCACTCGATCCGCAGCGGCTCGACGTTCGGGATCTGCGGCGAGACGATCCCGCCCGTGCGGGTGATGTATTCGCCATAGCCGCGCGAGACCTGATCGAACCCTTTGTCGAAGATGCTCAGCTTCCCCTCGAGCGCCATATCGTCGAACGTCGCCATCCTACGCGAGCCCACGACCGTGAACCGGCGCTCCTTGTGGGGATCGAGCCACGACAGGTGCAGGTGAGCGGAGAGGCCGGAAGGGAACCGCAAGAAGCAGAACACGACGTCCTCGACGTCTTCCTGCACGTAGGACTCGCCGTGGGCGACCGCCTCGCACGGCTCCTCGTCAGCCAGGTAGAGGACGACCGACACGTCGTGAGCGCCGAGGCTCCACAGCGCGTTCTCGTCCGCGCGCAGCTTCCCCAGGTTCAGCCGGTTGCCGTAGATGTAATAGATCCGGTCGCCCAGCTCGCCAGACTCCGTGAGCTGCTTGAGCTTTTGCACTCCGGGGTGGTACTCGAGCAGGTGTCCCACCATCAGCACCCGATCGAACTCATCCGCGGCGGCGACGACCCGCTCGGCATCGGCCACCGACTGGGCGAGCGGCTTCTCTACGAAGCAGTGCTTGCCCGCTTCGAGCGCGCGCACGGCGAGGTCGGCATGGGTAGCGACCGGGGTCGCGAGCGCGACCGCGTCCACTGACTCGTCCGCGAGCACCTCGGACGCGTCGGCGGTGACGGCTGCCAGCGGGAACCGCGTCGCAATGTGCTCGCGGGCGTCGGCGGACGGATCGCACACCCAGGCGAGCTCACAGCCGGGGATCGCGTCGAAGTTGCGGGCCAGGTTCGGACCCCAGTAGCCGAGCCCGACGACGGCGATTCGTATCGATCCCTCGTTCACGACGACCGGCGCCTCATCTCAGCAGCAGTGTAAGAGCCGACACGACGCGTTCTCCGGCACGTCCGTCGCCGTACAACGGCGGATGTTCATGCGGTGGCTCGCGCTCCAGGGCGCCAAGCGCGGCCCCCGCGTCGAGATCGACCAGCGTGTTCCATCCGTGCTGCACGGTCTCCGTCCACTCTGTGCGGCCACGCAACGTGATGCACCGCACCCCGGCGAGGTAGGCCTCCTTCTGAAGTCCGCCCGAATCGGTCAGGAGCGCGCGAGCCTGGCACAGCAGCGCGGTCAGCTCGATGTAGCCGAGCGGCGGGGTCACGACCACCCGCTCGGACCGCTCGAGCTGCCCAAGCAGACCCGCTGCCTCCAGCCGGCTCCGCGTACGGGGATGGAGCGCGAACACGACGGTCAGCGGCATCTCGAGCATCAGGCGCACGAGCTGCTCCAGGCGCGCCGGGTCGTCGACGTTTCCGGCCCGGTGCGCGGTCGCAAGGAGGTACTCGCCGGGAGTCAGCCCCCGTGCTTGCACCAGATCGATCCGTTCGCGGGCAAGAGGCTGGATCTTGAAAGCGACGTCGACCATCACGTCCCCCACCAACTCGACGGTCCCGCTCACGCCCTCACGCCGGAGATTCGAGGCCGCGGCATCGGACGAGCACAACAACAGCGACGCGGCGTGGTCGCTGAGCACGCGGTTGAGCTCCTCGGGCATCGAACGGTCGAATGAACGCATCCCGGCCTCGACGTGCGCCACCGGGACGCCGGCCTGGGCGCCGGCGAGCGCCCCTGCGAGCGTCGAGTTAGTGTCGCCGTAGACCAGCACGGCGTCGGGCTCCTCCTCGGCGAGCACCGGCTCGAGCGCGCTCAGCATCCGCCCGGTCTGGGAGGTGTTCGAGCCGAGCGCGATGCCGAGCTCCCGGTCGGGCGCAGGCAGGCCGAGCTCAGCGAAGAACACGGCCGACAGGTCGTCGTCGAAATGCTGGCCGGTGTGGATCAGCAGCTCCTGATGCTGCTCGCGAAGCCGTGGCGAGACCGCCGCCGCCTTTATGAACTGAGGGCGGTTCCCGATCACCGTCAGGACCTTCATCGAGTGTCGGCGCTCAGCTGCTGAGTCTCGGCTTCGAGCTGCTCGCGGACCAGCGCCTCGGTGAGCTCAGCCGCCTTCGCCGTGACCGGGCCCGGCGCGTCGAACGTCCGGTCGTCGAGGAGAGAGATCGCCTGTACCTCTCGCGTCGTCGAGGCCAGGAACGCCTCATCCGCCGCCAGCAACTCGTCCAGCGTGCAGGAGCGCTCGGCCGCGCCGGTGGCCTCGATCACGATTGCACGCGTGATCGATGCGAGGATGTGCTCATCCAGCGGGGGCGTCAGGAGCTCGCCGTCCTCGATCCAGAAGATCGAGCTCGTCGGCGCCTCTAGCACGCGGCCGTGCGGCGTGACGAGCAGCGCCTCGTCGAATCCGCGCTCGCGCGCCAGCCGGCTCGCCAGCATGTTCGACCCGTACGAAAGCGATTTGATGCCGTCCAGGATCCGAGTCGGGGAGTACGTGATCGACGCCAGCCGGACGATCTCGGGATTGGCCGGCATCGGCTCGGTCAGGAGCAGCCGCCGGCCTCCGCGCGTCACCACGATCCGCAGCAGCTCGTGCTGTGGGTCGGAGCCGGCCTCGGCCAGCAAGCGCCAGGCGTCGGCCCTGATCGCCTCGAGATCGAGCGGGAGCCGCAGGTTCGTCGCCGAGCGCTCCATCCGCGCCAGATGCCGGTCGAAGGCAAACGGCCGGCCGTCGTAGAGCCGGATGACCTCGAACACGCCGTCGCCGCGGATCAGACCCTCGTCAGTCGCGGGGATCGTCGCGTCCGACGCGAGCATCACCGTGCCGTCGACGGAGGCGAGCGAGCCGGGCGAGCTAGCCATCGCCGTGACCGTCCCGCGACCAGACCTCGGCGAGGCGCACGACTACCGCGGCGGCGGCCGCCATGTCCTGCACGGAAGCCCACTCACGCGCCGAGTGGTATTCGTGCCCACCGGTGAAGAGATTCGGGGTCGGGAGCCCCATCTCGCTCAGCCTGGAGCCGTCAGTCCCTCCCCGGATCGGCCGGCGGATCGGCTCGATCCCCTCGGCCCGGATCGCGAATTCCGCGGCATCGGTCACGTCCGGCACCTCGCTCAGCGCCAGCCGCATGTTGCGGTATTGCTCGCGCACCGTCACCTCGAGGCGAGCGCGCGGCTCGGTCGCGGCCACCTGCCGGGCGGTCTGCTCGAGAAGCGCGACGTGGCGTGCGAGCAGGTCGTCGTCGAAGTCACGCAGGATGAACCTGATCTCCGCCTTGCCCGGCGTCCCGAACAGCTCGTACGGGTGGATGAACCCTTCGCGATCCGCCGTCGTCTCAGGCGTCAGCGTCGCGGACGGAAGCGCCGCGACGATTTGCGCCGCGATCCGCAACGCGTTGACGAGCTTGCCGGTCGCCCACCCGGGATGGACCTCAACGCCACAGACGGTCACGATCGCCTCGACGGCGCTGAAGGTCTCGTCCTGGAGCTCGCCGATCTCCGAGCCGTCGAGCGTGTACGCGCACCGCGCTCCAAAGCCCCCGACATCGAACAGGGTCGCGCCCTCTCCGATCTCCTCATCGGGCGTGAATGCCACTCGCAGCGTGGGGCGCGGCAGCTCGGGATGGGCCGCGAGGTGCGCGACCCCGGCCATGATCTCCGCCACGCCCGCCTTGTCATCGGCGCCGAGCAGCGTGTCCCCGCTCGCGGTGACGATGTCGTGCCCAACCTTGTCGGTCAGTTCCGGCATCGCCGCGGGGTCGAGAACCGTGCCCTCGCGCGGGAGCTCGATCACGCCGCCGTCGTACGCGCGGTGGACGATCGGCTCGACGCCGCGCCCGGGTGCATCGGGGCTGGTATCCATGTGCGCGATCAGGCCGATCACATCGCCGTCGCCGTTACCGCGGTTTGCCGCGAGCGTCGCGTGCACGTACCCGTTCTCGTCGAGCTGAGCATCGTCCAGGCCGGCCTGCTGCAGCTCTCCGACCAGAACTCGAGCAAGGTCGAGCTGGCCGGGAGTGCTCGGCGAGGATGTGCGGTCCCGGCGCGACTGCGTATCGATCCGCACATACCTCAGGAATCGGGCGAGAACGTCAGGCGCGAGCGACTCGGCCAGCGCGGAAGTGTAGGAAGCCGGCATTGCGGTGAGTATCGCAACGTGTGGGTGGAGAGGGCCGCTCCCTACGAACACGAGGAGACGAGATATCGATGGCGACCCAGACCCCAGTACAGCGCCAGGCCGCGGCCAAGCGTGCGGCGGCGACCCGAAAGCGAAATGCCGCTAAGCGGAACGCAAGCGCGACGGCGTCCTCGGCCCGTCGTACGCGCAGCGCGGCATCCGGGACGGCCCGTAGCGCCCGGAACACGGCTCGTACCGCCGGGACCACCACGGCGCACGCGGGCGACACCGCGACGAAGGCACTCGACGCCACCGGCGCGCAGTTCGCCGCGGTGGCGCGCGGGGCGCAACGCGCGGTGCTGATCCCGATCGGCGCGCTCGCCGCCGCCGGCGATGCGGTCCGGCGGATCACGGTGAGCTATGCCAGCTCACGCACCCGGGCACGTCAGCTCGATCGATTCGAGCGGCGCGGCGCCCGAGCATTCGACCAGGGGCGCCGGAAGTTTGCCGGCCGCGCCCGCTGACGGGGCAGCCGGTCGTGACCCCACGGACCGACTAATGTCCACACGCCGGGGTCTCCGAGATGAACCGAATTCGCAGGCGATGTTGTTGGTACAGGACGCGAGTTCTGTGCTAAAAGAACGCAGTCTGCGAAAGGACGTTCCAGGTGCCGGGGACCCCGGCTGGCGGACCAGTGTCCGCCGCTGATTCGCAAGAGTTGTTCGAGCGTTGGCGGCGCGCACAGGACCGCGACGCGCGCGACGAGTTGATCGCGCGCTTCTTGCCACTGGCCCGCAAGCTGGCGCGACGCTACGCGCAATCGAGTGAGCCGTACGACGACCTGGTGCAAGTGGCCAGCCTGGGGCTGGTCAAGGCCGTGGAGCGGTTCGATCCGGACCGGGGCTTTGCGTTCACCTCGTTTGCCGTGCCGACGATCGTCGGGGAGCTGAAGAGGTACTTCCGCGACACGGGCTGGGCGATTCACGTCGACCGGGGCGCTCAGGAGCGGGCCCGCCGGATCAACGAGGCGCAGCAGGCGATCAGCGCCCGGACGGGCCGGCCGCCACGAGTCGACGAGCTTGCGCAGTACCTCGAGCTCAGCGAGGAAGAGGTGCTCGACGGCCTCCAGGTGGCCGAGGCGTACGGGACCGTGTCGCTCGACGCCCCGCTCGCCGGCGAGGAGGACGCCACTCGCATCGACGCGATCGGCGACGAGGACCAACGCCTGGGGCTGGTCGACGACCAGACGACAATCTTCGCCGCCGCGAAGCACCTGCCCCAGCGGGAGCGCGAGATCCTGTTCCTGAGGTTCGGGGAAGATCTCACCCAGTCGGAGATCGCCGAGCGCGTCGGCGTGTCCCAGATGCAGGTCTCCCGACTTCTGCGCCGGTCGCTACAGCGCCTGCGCCAGCTGACCGGCGACACCCACCCGCCCCGTCCGTAGGAACAGCTGCTGGGGCCGGCGGCGCGGCTGGCCGCTCCGCCGGCCCCGCAGCTACCAGCGATACCACCTTCGGCGGCCGACGCCTGAGTCAATGCCTCCGATGAGGAACCCGATCAGCCACAGGACCAGCGCGATGATCAGAACGATCCACAACAGATGGATGGCAAATCCAAGCCCGCCGAAGATGGCGAGAATCAACAGCAGCGCAATCAACGCGACCATTCCACTCCTCCTTTCGTGCGACTCTCGATGCCTACCCGGTCTTAGAGGGTGGTAACGCGGGGGAGCCGGTCAGGGCAGGTCGTCATCGCGCTCAGTCTGCGCTCTTCGTGCGGCTCGCGGGCGGCGGCTTCGGCCTGCTCGCGGGCTGGATCGCGGTCTGCGATCGAAACAGCGCTTACCCGATCGAATGGGCGGCAAACGCGGCATCGGGGAGCCCAGCATCCGCCCGTGAAGATCAGTAGGCTCGCTTCCACGTGCAGAGTCACTTCCGGCTAGAGGTGCGCAACCAAGGACGGGCGACCGTCATCGCTGTGAGCGGAGAACTCGACCTCGCGTCGAGCCCCGCTCTCCAGGAGGAGCTCGATCGCGTCGCTGCGTCGGATTCTCAGCTCCTGATCATCGATCTGAGAGAGCTCGATTTCATGGACTCGACCGGTCTCAGCGTGCTCGTCCGCGCCCATCAGCGGGCCGAGGAGCAGGGGCGCCAGCTGGCGATGGTCAAGGGCCCTCAACAGGTTCAGCGGCTGCTGAGCCTGACCGGCGTAGGCGATCGGCTGACGCTGGTCGACGCGCCGGAGGAACTGCTTACCGAGGAGTAACGCTGACCGAGTGAGCGGTCAGGCCGTCGACGGGCGACGGCGATCGATCATCACGACGTAGAGGATCTCGGCCCCGTCCTCTCGGCGCACCTCGAGCTCGTCGCTGAGCTTGGCCAGAGCCGACGCCGCGCTGTAGTCCGGCGCCTCCTGTGAGAGCTGGCCGCCGCTGCCGTCCACGAACGGTCCGATCGTAAGCTCTAGCCGCTGCGCGCCGGTTGAGATCGCAAAGGAAAGCCGCTGCCCCTTGGCCGCCCGACCCGCGTGCGCCGCGATCGCGTCGGTGACGAGATAGACATCGGAGAAGCGGTCGAGCGAGAAGCGCGCCCGGGCCGCGAGCGCTCGTGCCACGCGGCCGAGCACGCCCGCGACGAGGCTGATCGGGGAGAGCGACACGACGGCGTCCCCGGCCAGCCACGGTCCGCCATGGTCATCCGGGCCTGCCTGACTCGGAAGATGGAACAGCGGCTTGCCGTCACGTTGGCCCGCGAACGACATCCGCACCTCGGTGCCGCCCTCGGGCACCGCTCGAAACTCGGCGGTCTCGGCGAGTGCCCGGATCACCGACAGCCCAACGCCGCGGATCGTCTCGTCGGCCGGCGCGAGCGGGGGAAGGCCGGATCCCTGATCTTCGACGACGACCTCGATCGCCTCGGGATCGATGTACATACGAACGCCGAGCGGACCCGCCTCGCCCTCGTAGGCGTGCATCACCACGTTGTTGCAGGCCTCACTGACCGCAGTCTTGAGGTCGTCGAGCAACTCGGGGTCGAGTCCGATCAACTCGGCCACCCCCGCCAGCACGCCTCGCACCAGCGTCAATGTCTCCGGACGCGAGTCGAGCTCGAGGCGAACGGCCGGCGAGTCCTGGATCACCGCCACCGGTTCACCCGCCGATCCGGCGCCGCCACATATCGTGTGGTTCGAACGCTTTTGACTTCTCGTTGCGGGGTAAAACTAATTCCAGTCATGGATTCACGTGTACGCGCCCTCTACAAGATCGACGCCCGACCCCAGGGTCCGGCAGACGCACGGCGCATCATTGCCGAAGAGCTGTCGCAGGTGCTGTCACCGGCGGAGCTCGACGACGTCAAGCTGATGGTCAGCGAACTGGTCACGAACGGCATCGTCCACGGCGGACACGAGAACGAAAGCCCCGTGCTGCTCGACGTGCGGGTCAACGGGGACATCCGTTGCGCGGTGCTCGACCAGGGACCGGGGTTCGCCGCGCGAATGCGCGAAGACACCTCAGGGGGTTGGGGACTTCGCCTGGTCGAGCAACTCTCTGACCGGTGGGGGATGGAGTGTTCGCCACGGCGAACCGAAGTGTGGTTCGAACGCAATTGCGGATGAGGTCGTGCCGCTCGGGCTGTGGCCCCGTGCATCCTTACGACTCGGGTGAGCCGCTCGAAGACTAACGCGACGCCCCCGCACACAGCCTGGTGGCGTCGACACGCAGGCCGGAACCGACCCTCGCTGGGCCCCGCCTCGCTGGCCCCCGCCGGCTGATTCAGGGAACCGTCAGCTGACGGACGCTTCGTCGCCGCTCTCCGTCATCTCGCGCAGGCGGGTGAGCGCTCGACGCAGAATTCGCGACACCTGCATCTGCGATACGCCGATCTCTTCGGCGATCTGTGTCTGCGTCATGTCCTGCACGAATCTCAGCGCGAGTACGTGGCGCTCGCGGGGGCTCAGCTGATGCGCCGAGGCGGAGATCGTGACGCTCGCATCGACCAGTTCGAAGCGTTCGTCCTCCTGCCCGAAGGCGTCAGCCAGCGAACCCGAATCGCCCTCGGCGTCCTCCCGCGGAGCATCGAGCGACGTGGAGTGGTGGGCGCCGGCGGTCTCGAGCGCGTCGAGTACGTCCTCGATGCTCATCTCGAGATACTGAGCCAGCTCTGGCACGCTCGGCGGACGCCCGGTCTTGCTGGTCAGCTGCTGCTGAGCCTCCTCGACCTTGAGCGCCATCTCCTGAGCGCCACGCGGGACGTGGACCGACCAGCCCAAGTCCCGGAAGTAGCGCTTGAGCTCACCGAGAATGGTCGGCACCGCAAACGACGAGAACGCCGTTCCGCGGTCCGCGTCGAAGCGATCGACGGCCTTGACGAGACCAAGGCTGGCTACCTGGAGCAGATCCTCGAACGGCTCGCGGGCCCCGGCATAGCGTCGGGCAAGCTTGCGAGCAAGGGGAAGGAAGCGAGTGACGAGCTCGTCACGCGCGCTCCGGTCTCCGTGCTCCTGCCAACGAACAAAAAGCTCAGCAGAGTCGGTTCGGGCGATCGCTAGAGAAGTCATGCAGCCGGGATACCCGCGAAACCCGGTTCTCAAGCACGAACGTCACAAAGGCTGGCAGAACGTCCGCGTACATACGAATCGAGCTTTGTGCTCCGACCCCCGTGAAACGGTGCTGGGAGGCGGCGACCCGGGGGGCCGCCGCCTCGCACCGAGCCCCTCCTACTCGGCGATCAGGGGCCTCGCGCGGCGCCGGACGCGGCGCGGGGCAAGCCGCGCGATCAGGCCCGCGATCAAGCCGCCAACGATCAGGTAGACGATCGCGGCGAGACCCCAGTTGACCACCAGCGTCGCCTTGGGGTGGCCGCCGATCGAGAACAGGTTGTTGAACGGCCCGACGAGCGTGCGGGCCGCATCGTGGATGTCGTGGACGACTGCGTTGGCCGGATTGGCCGACAGCACAAACAGGATCCCGCCGACGACGATCACCAGCACTACGACTCCGACGACGAGCCGCACCGCGCGAGCAAGCGCGTATGCCATATCTCCTCACCTCCTGACGGGCCGGTGTCCGAGCCCCGTGCGATTAGTCTGAGGCTACCCGGGGTCGATCCCCATAAACGGCAATGCCCCGGAGGCCCAGCGGCTGTTCGCTCCCGTCGCTAGCGGCCCTGCGATCGCATCAGCCGGCGTGCGCGCGCGGGCAGCTCGGCGAGTGTCGCTCGCGTCTCCGACAGCCCGGCTCTGAGCTCGCGGTCGCCGACCTCGACGGGCATCATCGAGTCCTGGAGCTCGGCGAGGAGGTGGTCGGCCTGCTCGATCGCCTCGACCGCGCGCTCGACGTACACGCGCGGGTCGGCCGAGTGCAGACCGCCCGAGCTCGGTTCGAAGTTGCGCCCGGGGAGACCATGCCGGGCGGCAAACTCCGCGTGGGTCCGGCGCAGCCGGCCGTACGCCGACTGTGTCGGGCGGAACAGCTGCTCCTCGAGCCCGTCCGCCGTCTGCTCATCCAGCTCCTCGTACGCCTCGCCGAGGCTGGCCAGCGCCAGGGCCAGCTGATCGGTCGCGTCGGCGACATCGTCGAGGAGCTGACCCCTGGCTTCCCCCGCGCTGTAGGCCATCAGTCCGGGGTCAGCCCGCGATCGACCGCGTTGCGGAGATCAAATCGACAACAACGAATTTCCTCATTCGCGTCTCCATCCACGCCTATCCTACGTAGCAATGAGCAGGCTGGTGCTCTGGGTGCGATGGCAGCGATCACGCCGGCAGGATCGGATTTAGGAATGGCGTCGATCGCAAACCTCCTGCGCGGAACCGACCGAGAGTTCTTCGACCTGTTCGAGCGTGCCGGGGCGAACATCGTGCACGCCGCCGAGTTGCTGGACGAAATGCTCGCGCGATATCCCGAGAGCCAGGATCTGGCACAGGACATCCTGGCCTGCGAGCACGATGGCGACCAGATCACCCACGACGTGATCAAGCGGCTCAACCAGAGCATCGTCACGCCGATCGACCGTGAGGACGTCCTTCACCTGGCCTCCGCGCTGGACGACATCGTCGACTACACCGAGGAGGTCGCCGACTACCTCGGCCTGTACAAGATCGAAGCGCCGATGGCGCAGGCGCAGCGCCTGGCGCGAGTGCTGCGGGACGCCACCCGCCAGATCGCTGGTGCGATCCCGCTGATCCGCGGGTTCAAGGACATCACCGAGCACATGGTCGAGGTGCACCGGCTCGAGAACGAGGGCGACCGGCTGACTCGTGAGGCGATCGCGTCGCTGTTCGAAGCCGGCATCGACCCGATGGTCGTCATCCGCTGGAAAGACATCTTCGAGCGTCTCGAGAACGCGATCGACTCGACCGAGCGAGCTGCGTTCATCCTCGAGGGGATCGTCATCAAGAACGCCTGACCCGGACGGGATCCGGGTTGGCCGGGCGAGCCCTCGGCGTTGGATCGGCCGGGGCCGCTTTGCGGACCCGGCCACCCGACAAAAGATCGGGCGGGCGCTCCCAAAATTCAGGGGTCCCCCCTGATTTACACATCGCGGCACCTCCGCAAAGCTGTTGGTCGCAACACAGTGACTTCCAACAAGGGGCAGCGGATGACGGAAATACATGACACTCGGCAAACCCGCGCGCGTCGCGGTGGAATATTCGCGCTGATCGCCGCGGCGCTCCTCGCCACCGGGATTGCGGCCTGCGGGGGCAGCACCACCTCGACGACCGCGGCCGCCGCCGTCGGCACCAACGCGAGCGCGGCGACGCCCGCGGCCACCTCCACGCCAACGAGCACCTCGGCGCCGACGAGCACCCCGGCGACTACAGCCTCGGCGCCGACCGCAAGCGCGACCGGCACGGCGAGGGTCGCCTCTCCGGGCACGTCCCTGGCGGCCGGCCAGCCCGCGACGGTCCCTTTCCAGACGACGAGCACCGGCGGGCATGGCCCGGCCTACAAGCTCCGGGTGACCGTCGAGTCGATCAAGAGAGGCTCGCTCGAGGATTTCAGCGGCATTCAGCTGAACGCGACCGAAAAGGCAAGCACTCCGTACTACGCGAAGGTGAAGATCACCAACGTCGGTCCCAGCTCTTTCAACACTTCGAACAGCGATCCGGCGATCTCCGTCGAGGGCGTCGACAGCACGGGGGAAGTTCAGACCAGCGTGACGTTCTTCGGAACGTTCCCTCCGTGCCCTGACAGCGACACGCCGAATCCGTTCCACTCAGGGCAGAGCGTCGAGACGTGCCTGACGTATCTGGTGCCGGGCGGGATCACGAAAGTGGCCTACACGGGCACCGACGCGTACGAGACCTCGCCGGTCACCTGGGCTGCGAAGTAAGACGCGGCTCGGGACCTCGTGCGCTGCGGCTCGGGACCTCGTGCTGCTGCCGCCAGGCGAGCGCTCGCTACCGCCGGGGGTAGCGAGCGCCGGCACGCCCGGATAGCGTGGCGGCTACAGCCAGCGACCAGGAGAGGACCCATGACCGCCACCCCGGAGTTCGTTCGCGGCGTCGATTTCGTCGGCATCCCGACCCACGACATCGCCGCCGCAGCCAGGTTCTACGGCGAGACGCTCGGCCTGCCGCAGTCCGTGTACATCGAGGACCGCCACTTCTCGGAGTACGAGACCGGCAACCTGACGTTGAGCGTGTACGACGCCGAGAAGATGGGGCTACCGCACGAGCCCAATCGCAATCCGGTGGCGCTCCACGTCGATGACGTCGCCGCGAGCCGGAAGCTGCTCGAGGAGCGCGGCGTCAGCTTCCACGGCGACATTCTCGATACCGGGGTGTGCCACATGGCGCTGTTCTCGGACCCCGACGGGAACGCGCTGATGCTCCACCACCGGTACGCGCCCCGGCAAACCAACGCCTAATCAGCCGGCCGTGGGCTCGGGCACGGCCAGCTCCGGGGGTGCGGGACGCCCCATACCCCGGGCCGTGGCCCCCTCCACCCGGAGGTGCGGGAGCAGCCGTTCCAGCCACGCCGGCAGCCACCAGTTCGCGTCGCCGATGATCAGCATCAGCGACGGCACGAGCGCGGACCGAACGATCAGGGCGTCGAGCAGGACCGCGCTGGCCAGGCCGACCCCGAACAGGTCGATGATCCGCTGGCCGCCGAGGATGAACGCCCCGAATACGAGGACCATGATCGCCGCGGCCGCGGTGATCGTGCGACCCGTGGCGGCGAGACCGTGGGCGACGGCCTCGCGGTTGTTCCCGCGCCTGTGCCACTCCTCGTAGATCCGGGTTACCAGGAACACCTCGTAATCCATCGAGAGCCCGAACAGGATCGCGAACATGAACACGGGCACGAACGCCTCGATCGGACCGGTCTTGTCGATCCCGAGCAGCGAGGAGCCGATCCCGTCCTGGAACACCGCGGTCACGACTCCGAAAGCCGCAGCCGCTGAGAGCAGGTTCATCGCCGCGGCGACGGCCGGGATCACCACGCTCCGGAACACGCATGTCAACAGCAGGAAGCTGAGGCCGATCACGATCGTCAAGAACAGCGGCAGCTTGCGGGAAAGGACGGTTGCGAAGTCGTCGAAGATCGCGGTCTGGCCACCGACGAGCACGTGCAGCCCCGTCCCCCGTTCGGCGGCCGGCACCACCTGACCTCGGACGGTGTGAAGCAGATTCGACGTCGAGGCGTCCTGTGGCGAGCCCTTCGGATAGACGTTCGCGAGCGCGGTGCCGGGGAGTCCCGGGGCGCGACTCGGGATGAACTCGGCCCGCGTGGACCCGACGACGCCCGGAGTCGACGCCACCGCCCGCTCGACGCGGGCGAACGCCGCCTCCTGCGCCGGACCTGACACCTGCGCGACGAGTTGCAGGGGCCCGTTGTAGCCGGGCCCGAAGCCCTTGGCGAGCAGGTCGTATGCATTGCGGGTGGTGGAGCCGGCCGGGTCCGAGCTGGAGTCGGCCGAGCCGAGTCGCATCGAGAGGAACGGAATCGCGAGCAGCACGAGGACGCCGGCGGAGACCGCGGCGAACGCCGCCGGGCGGCGCTGGATCAAGCCGGCCCACCGCGCCCAGCCGGACGACTCGTCGCTGGTGCGGAGCTTGCCCTCGCCCAGCGCGCGGCGCTCGCGGCGCCGCAGCACACGCTTGCCGAAGAACCCGAGCAGGGCCGGGAGCAGCGTCAAGGCGGCGATGACCGTGAACGCGACCGCGATCGAGGTGCCGACCGCGACCCCGTACAGAAAGCTGACCCCGAGCGCGAACATGCCGAGCATCGCGATGCACACGATCATCCCGGCGAACAGCACCGCGCGACCCGAGGTGTCGAGCGCCTCGACGACCGCCTCCTCCCCGCTGAGCCCCCGCAACAGGCCCTGGCGATAGCGGGTGACGATGAACAGCGCGTAGTCGACGCCGACTCCGAGGCCGATCAACAGGGCGAGCTCGTTGGTGAACGAGGCCATCTGGATCACGTGGGAGAGCAGGCCGATCGCGGCGACGCCGGTTCCGAGCGACAGGCCCGCGGTCACCAGCGGCAGCGCCATCGCCAGCAGCGACCCGAACACTATGAACAGCACGATGCCGGCGGCGAGGATCCCCAACGGGAGGCCGCCCGCGCCCTGCTGGTTGGCCGCCTGTGCGACCTGCCCCTCGACCTCGACCTCCACGCCGTTTCCGGAGCCTGCGCGTGCCGTGTTGACGAAGTTCTTGGCGGCGGCCGCGGTGATCTTGTTGGCCTGGACGTCGAACGTCGCGTTGGCGAACGCGACCTGGCCCGAGGGCGAGATCTGCGCCGCGCCGCGCGGTCCGTAGGGCGAGGAGATCTCCGTCACGTGCGGCTGGCGCGCGAGCTTGGCGAGCGTCGCCTGTACCTGGGCGCGGGTCGCCCGGTCGGTCACCCGGCCGCGGTCGACCGCGATCACGACCTGCTCGGTATCCCCGGATGCCCTGGGCGCGTTGCGCTCGAGCAGGTTCACGGCGTCGAAGCTCTGCGTTCCGGACAGGCGGAAGTTGTCGCTATAGGCGCTCCCGACCGCGGAATGGATCGCGGTCAGCCCGATCAGCGCCGCCACCCAGCCGAGCACGACGATCCGCCGGTGGATGAAGCACCACCTCGCCAGTTTTCTCACAGTCGACAGCCTCCGGCCGTAGGAAACGGGGATACGGTCAAAACGCGGAACAGCTCAGGGAAACACCCGCGGCCACACCGGCCGAGGATGCCTCCCAACTCTGACAATCGGCTGACAGTCCCGACTCTGCAGCGCGCCGGATCGGGATCGACCACGGCGACCTGGGCGAGACGGCTACTGCGCGGTGCCGGCCTCCTGCGTCTCGCTGGGCGCGGAGACGTCGCCGTTGCTCGACGCGGCGGCCGCTTCAGCGGGCGCCTCCGGCGGCGCCGGGTATGACTCGGCGGCCACGTGCGCGGCCGCCGCGCCGGCCACGCCGAGCGCCAGTGCCAACAACGTCCAGCCGGGACCGGATCGCTCGTTGCCGAGGAGGTGATCCAGCGACAGCTCGCCCGGCCCCGCCTCCACGAGCGCGAGCACGGCCGCGATCAGCACGATGTTGTACTCGTATCCGCCGTTGGTCACCCACGGCCCGTTCTTGAGGTGGACGCGGTTGATCGCGGTGAGCATCACCGAGGTGAGTGCCGCCGCCGACAGCGGCGTCGCCAGCCCGAGCGCGATGCCGGCGCCGCCGCCGGCTTCCGCGAATCCCGCGGCGATTGCGTTGCGGTTGCCGGGCCTCATCCCAAGGCTCTCGAACATGTTCGAGGTGGCCTCGAGTCCGTGCCCGTCGAACCATCCGAACAGCTTCTGGGTGCCGTGCCCGAAGAACAGGCTGCCGACGGTGAGCCTTAGCAGCAAGCGGCCGATCTTCATCCGTTCCTCCTGTCCTAGTTTGACCGAGATGCCCCCAGATGATTACAGGAGGACAATCCCGGCCATGTCACGGTTCACAATCAAGAATCTCAAGGACGTCGAGGATTCCGCCGGCGAGCGCGCGCCCGGAGTCGAAGGCCGCTTCGCGCGCAGGTACCTCGACTCCGAGCACCTCGGGATCAGCTACTTCCGTTACGGCCCCGGCGTGCGTTCGCCGGTCGCGCACAGCCATCGCGAGCAAGAAGAGGCGTATGTCGTCGTCGGCGGCTCGGGGCGGATGAGGATCGACGAGGAGGTCCTCTCGATCGGCAGGTGGGACGTGATCCGGGTCAGCCCGGAGGCGGTCCGTGCCTTCGAGGGCGGGGACGACGGTCTCGAGCTGATCGCGGTCGGCGCCGACCGTCCAGAGGGCGGCGACGGCGTGATGGCACCGTCAGCGTGGATCGACGAGCTCGAGGAGTAGCAGCGGGATGTCGACCGACGCCCCCATCCCGACGCTATACGTCTGTCACGGCGACGAGGGAGGACCGAGGGTTCACCCATGCCGCCGCGTGCAGGAGGCAATGCACGTAAAGGGGATCAAGTACGAGAAGGTGATCGCCGCTCACGGCAGTCCGATCCCGTTCCTGCGCAGGGGCTCGCGCGAGGAGCTGAGGGTGGCGACCGGGGACACGAAGCTCCCGGCGCTGAAGCTCCCGGAGGGCACCGTGATCACCCACTCACGCGCGATCTTCGCGTGGATCGAGGAGCAGCCGACGGGCTGAGGCGCTAGCCCCGGCCGGCCACGGCGTCGCGAATCGCGCCCTCGTCAGCACCGAGCTCGGCGAGCAGCGGGCCGGTGTCGTCGTCGAGTGACAGCGCAAGCAGCACATCTCCGACGCTGATCTCGGTGCGCCCGTCGTCGAGCGCGCGGGCCGCGGCGGTCATCATCAGCCGGCGGACGCCGTCGGCGGGAGCGACTGCGAACCGGTCGTCCACGGCGACAGCATCGCACCCGATGCGGACGGCGAATCGGCTCGCGTTCACGATCATGTGGGCATGGGCGAGCGCCTGCCTGTACTGCCGGCGCCGGCAGCGCAAATCGTCGGGGACCTGCTCGCGCGGCTCGACCGTGCGCTCCCGGGGCGGATCGACGGGTTCTACGTCGTCGGCTCGGCCTCAACCGGGGCGTTCCGCGCCGGCCGGAGCGATGTCGACTTCGTCGCGGTCGCCGACCGCCACCTCGGCAGCGCCGAGCTCACCCGGCTTCGCGGCGTGCACATGGGCCGGTGGGCCGCCGCACTCGTCCGGGACGTCGGCGTCCGGCACCGGTGGCCGTTCGTCTGCAACGGCATCTACGTGCGGGCAGATGACCTGGCCCGCTCCCCGCTCGAGGTAACGCCGCTCGCGGCCCACGTCAGCGGCCGGTTCAGGATCGCGGAGCGCCATGGGTTCGACGTGAACCCGGTCACCTGGAACACGCTCGCCCGGCACGGGATCGCGATCCGCGGTCCCGACCCGGAGCGGTTGGGGGTCCGCACCGACACCGCGGAATTGCGGGCCTGGACACATGGGAACCTCAACACCTATTGGCGGCGCTGGGTCGAGCGCGTGCGGCGGCCTGGCCTCAACCGAGCCACCGTTGTCGGCCGGCGATTCGTCGCGGGGGGCGTGCTCGGCGCCCCCCGGCTGTACTACACGATCGCCACCGGCGAGATCACGAGCAAGGAGGCCGCCGGGATGTACGCGCTCGAGGTGTTCGAGACACGCTGGCGGACGGTGATCGAGGACGCACTCGCGTACTGGCGCGACGGTCCGCCGGTGCCGGTCTCTCGCCGCTACCCTGGCCGGCGGCGGCGCGAGGCGGCGGCGTTCGTGTCCCGCGTTATCGACGCGGGCAACGAATTCGTGGAGGACGCCAAATCGCGATCTCGGAAATGATGCGCGCGTGAAACAGCGGATGTCAGCGATCGCCGCCGCGTCCTCGATCGCCGTCCTCGCCAGTGCGCCGGCCACCGGAGCGACCCGCACCCACCGGCGCGAGATGCCGCTCAACGGCACCGTCTACATCGAGTCCAACTCGCGAGCGCCGGGCTCGAACGAGATCCTCGCGTTCCGCTACCGGGACGGCGTGCTCAGCGGCCGGGACGTGCACCGGTACCGCACGGACGGAAGCGGCTCGCACGACCTGCGCAACGATGGCGTGCTGGACGCCGACCAGGAGGTGATCACGAACCCGAGCCGCACGTTGCTGTTCGCGGTCAACTCGAGCTCTGACACGATCGCGATCTTCCACATCCATCCCGGTGGCGCGCTCACTCCGGTCGCCGGGTCGCCGTTTCCGGCGAACGGAACGGCGCCCACGAGCCTCGGGCTCGCCGGCAGCACGCTGATCGTGGCCAACAAGGCGCAGGATGGCGTGCGCGACCTGACCGCGGCCCGGCCAAACTACACGAGCCTCCACGTCCGCGCCGACGGGTCGCTCGGCCCTCCGATCTCGTCGATCGACGCGCCGGCGGGTTCGTCGCCGCTGCAGGCGTACGTCACGCCCGATCACAAGGTTCTGATCTCGAGCGAGGAGACGGGCGTGTTCAGGGCGTTCCGGATCGGCCCCGGCGGCACGCTCACAGAAGGGCCGAACTCGCCGTTGAGGCTGGCCAAGGCGGTCTTCCCGGGCGGCCGCCGCGTCCCCGACGTGTGGCCGGCCGGGCTCGCGTCGGACGCCGGGCTGAAGATCCTGTACGCGCAGGTGGCGAACCTCGGCCGGACGATCGTCTACCGGTGGAGCGACGACGCCCGGCTGACGTTCGTCCGGGCGATCCCGAATCCGAACTCGTCCCTGCCCTGCTGGACGCGCGTGAACGCGGCCGGCACGCGCATGTACTCGGGAAACGCCGGCAGCGACAACCTGACCGTGTTCGACATTTCGCACCACCCGACCGACCCGCGGCCGATCCAGTCGGTCCCGCTCGACGCCCCCGGCAACCCGTGGAACTTCGAAATCGACCCGAGCGGCCGCGTGGTCTTCGTGCTCGACATGCGCGCCACCCGCGAGATTCCCGCCGGCGAGGGTAACCAGCTGCACGCGCTGCGGATCGGCGCCGACGGGCTCCTCACCGAGGAGCGCTCCTCGCCCGTCAAGATCCCGGTGCCGGTCGGGACCAACCCCGTCGGGCTCGTGATCGTCCCCGACCGTTAGCGCTCCTCGAGGATCGGCGAACTCCGGGAACTCGACTCCGTCGATGAAGATCAGCCGGGACCGTGAACGGGGTCGCCACCTCAGGTGTTAGCGTCATCGGACGTGACGCTGCGCGAGGCCGACGTGCCGGCGACGTCGTGGGACCGGCCGCTGGCGGGGTCGTTAGACATCCTGGTGGTGCGCTCGGAGGTTCTCGCCGACAACCCCTTGGGCGACCCGGCGGTTCGTCCGCTGTACGTGTATCGACCGCCCGGGGTGGCCGCGGAGGGCGGCGCCCGCCTGCCCGCGATCTACATGTTGCAGGGCTTCGCCGGCAGAGTCGAGGAATGGCTCGCCCCCAGCCCGGAGGGCTCGACCACGGTGGAACGCCTCGATTCGATGTTCGCCGCCGGCGAGTCCGCGCCCGCGCTGATCGTGTTCGTCGACGCCTGGACGTCTCGGGGCGGGTCTCAATTCCTGAACTCGACGAGCACCGGGCGCTACCTCGACTACGTCTGCGACGAGGTGGTTTCGTTCGTCGACGCGCGGTATCCGACGCTCGCGGCGCGCGAGCACCGTGGCGTGTCCGGCAAGTCCTCGGGCGGCTACGGGGCACTGGTGCTGTCGATGCTCCGGCCTGACGTGTTCGGCGCGCTGGCCTCGCACGCCGGCGACGCCCTGTTCGAGTGCTGCTACCGCCCGCTGTTCCCAGCCACCGCACGAATGCTGCACGACGAGTTCGGGGGGTCCTGGGACGCGTTCGAGGAACACATCGAGACCCCCGGGGTGGACTGGAGGGAATACGCGGTGCTGTTCGCCGTGTACGGCACCGCGTGCGCCTACACCCCAGACCCACGACGGCCCGGCAAGGCGCTGATCCCGTTCGACACCGTAACGGGACGTCCGATCGACGACCTGTGGGCGCACTGGCTGTCGCTCGATCCGGTGCGAATGGCCTCCCAGCACGTCGACGCGCTCGCCGGCATGCGCCGGATCTACATCGGCGCCGGCCGCCAGGACGAGTTCTTCCTCGACCTGGGCGCGCTGGCGCTATCGCGCGAGCTCACGCGCTTGGGGATCGAGCACTCGCTCGAGCTGTTCGACGGCAACCACGACGGAGTCGACGGGCGGATGCCGGCGGCGATCGCCGGGCTGACGAGCGCCTTACAGCCGTGAGACTTCCCTTACCGGCGAGCCATCTGGACGCCGCCGGTCGTTTGTAGGCCGTGATGGATCGCAGGCTGATTGGACAGCTGACGGTTCGCGGCGCTCTCCGGGTACCCGAGATCACCGCCTACTTCTGGGCGATCAAGGCGCTCTCGACCGCGATGGGGGAATCAACCTCCGATTATCTCGTCCACGCCATGAATCCCGAGCTCGCCGTGGCCCTGGGATTCGTCGGGTTCGTGGCCGCGCTGGCGTTGCAGTTCCATGTCCGCCGTTACATCGCATGGACGTACTGGTTGGCCGTGGTCGGCGTCGGCGTGTTCGGAACGATGGCCGCCGACGTCCTCCACGTCGGATTCGGCGTCCCGTACATCGCATCGAGCGTGCTCTACGCGATCGCGCTGGCGGCAGTGTTCGCCGGCTGGTACCGAACCGAGAAGACTCTCTCGATCCACAGCGTCGACACCCCTCGGCGCGAGCTGTTCTACTGGGCCGCGGTCGTCGCGACGTTCGCGATGGGCACGGCGGTTGGAGACCTCACCGCGACGACGTTCGGGCTCGGGTACTTCGCGTCCGGCGTCCTGTTCGCGGCGGTGATCGCGATTCCCGCGATCGGCTACTGGCGCCTGCGGTGGAACGCGATCTTCTGCTTCTGGTTCGCGTATGTGGCCACCCGGCCACTCGGAGCATCGTTCGCGGACTGGATGGGCAAGCCGAAGAGCTCGGGCGGGCTTGGCCTCGGCGACGGAACCGTCGCGCTCGCGCTCACGGTCGCGATCTTCTGTCTGGTCGCATTTCTGGCGATCACGCAACGTGACGTCCAGCGCTCCGGAACCGCCGCGCGAGCCGACCACTCGCGCCGGCCGCTCGGGCTCGACGCCGCGGCCGAAGCCCTCGACTGACGTCAGAGCTCGGGGTCAGGTTGAGCGATCAGCCAGGAGGGGTCGAGCTCTTGCACGCTCCGGGCGCCCATCAGCGTCAACGCCCGGTCTAGCTCAGCGCGGAAGATCTCGAGGACGTCGACCACGCCGCGCTCGCGGCCGACGATCAGCCCGTAGATCTGCGGCCGGCCGATCAGGACCGCGCGGGCGCCGAGCGCGAGCGCCTTGACCACGTCGGTGCCGCGCCGCACGCCGCCGTCGAGCAGCACCTCGGCGCGGTCGCCGACCGCCGCGACGATTGGGGGAAGCGCGTCGAGCGCGGCCAGCGAGTGGTCGAGCTGGCGGCCGCCGTGGTTGGATACGACGACGCCGTCGCACCCGAGCCCGACCGCGCGCACGGCGTCCTCGGGGTCGAGCAACCCCTTCACGTAGACCATGCCCGGCCAGTGCTCGCGTATCCACTCCAGGTCGGCCCACGCGAACGTGGCGCGCTCGATCTCGCGGTGGAGGATCTCGATCGATTGGAAGGTCGCCGCGACGCCTCCGTCGGACAGCAGATTTCGCATCGATCCGCGGCCGTGGCGGAAGAGGTCCGCGACCCATCGCGGGTGGCGCGCCATGCCGAGCGCCTCGCGCGGGGTGAGCGTTAGATGGCGACCCATGTTTCCGGTTCGCGTGTAGCCGTAGCGCCGCTCGCCCTCGCGATTTCCGATCACCGGCACATCGACGGTCACGAACAGCGCCCGGTAGCCGGACTGCCAGGCGCGCTGCATCAACGTCGCGGTCTCGTCACCGCCGGGATACAGCTGGAAGAAATGATCGGCGTGCGTCCCATGCGCGACCTCCTCGATCGTCCACGACGACGCCGTGCTCAGGACCAGCCGGGTACCGGCCGCCTCGGCGGCGCGAGCCGCGGCGAGGTCGCCGCGCCAGTGCGACAGCCCGAGCGCCCCCGTCGGCGCGAGCAGCACTGGCAGGCTGAGCTCGACCCCGGCGACCGTGGTCGACAGCGTGCGCTCGGGGTGGGCGGTCATCATCCGCGCCCGCAGCGACCAGCGCGAGAACGACGTCCGGTTGCGGTGGACCGTCACGAGATCGTCGGCGCCCCCCTCGATGTAATCCCACACGAGACGCGGCACCCGCTTGCCCGCTGCCCGCCGATAGTCCTCGACGCTGATCAGGTTCTCGGGCGCTCGCCACTGGTACTGGAAGGGTCCCACCCCCTGAAGACTGCCTGAATTCGCGCGGCGAGTCCGGCAAGGCCCCTGACCAGGCACAAAATGTCCCCGCCACCGCGGGTATCGGCGTAGGCTGACCGCGACTTCCGGGCTGCGAGTGGGGTCGTTCCCGGCGGTCGCGCATTTCCCATCAACCGTCCTCAGGAGTTAGCAAATGTCTCGAGAGTCGAAGACCGTTGCGGTCTCGCTCGCGACCGGTTTGTGCATGGTCGCAATCGCCGCTCCCGCCCTGGCCAAGAGCGAGAAGGTGGTCAGCGGCCACGCCACGGTGCGGGCGTCGATTCAGATCGCCTCGTTCCTGCGGTCACGTGGCATCACAGTGAGCCCGATCGGTCCGGCCAAGATTTCGGCCGGCGCGATGACGATGCCGATGGTGGGCGGCACGGTCAGCGTCCCGACGATGAACGGCACGATGAACGCACAGGGCGGCCTGGAGTACCGGAACGGAAACAAGATCGTCCGCGTCCGGTCCTACGTCCTCTCGCACAAGGCCGGAAACGCCACGCTGACCGCGATCGTCAACGGCCACCGGATCGTGATCGCGACGATGTCGTCACCCAACGTGCATATGTCCGGGAAGCACGCGACGATGAGCGGCGGGCTCCACATCTCGGCCGCGTGGGCGAAGCTGATCAACCACCTGGTCGGCCTGCACGTGGTCCACGCCGGCGAGACGATCGGTCAGCTCAGCATGAAGGTCAAGATGGCCTGATCCGGGCGACGAGGTTCCGGGCGTTGTAGATGGGCGTCGTCGGCGGCATGTGCCGCGGGACGGCTTTCAGGTGAGGGTCCCGCCAAGTGCGCGCGTCACGTTCTGGGCGGTCTTCTTGGCCTGCTTGGGCACGTCGAACTGCCATACCGCGCCGTCGGTGAACTCGATCTTCAGGTGCGACAGCAGCTTGCCTTGATCCAACTCGACTGACGCCACCTCCGACCTGGGAACGCGGGCCAGGACCTCGTCGGTGATCTTCATCTTGAACGCGCCCGTCCTGGTCTTGACCAGCGCCACCTCGCTGTCGCTGACCGCGACGTAGCCAACCCTTCCGAAGCTCGGCATCTCCGCCACCGCGCCCGACGTTCGCCCGGCGATCACGCCGGCCGCCATGCTTCCGATCGCCCCACCGATCTGAGTCCCGGCCGCCGATGCGGTCACTTTCTTGGTCAAGCCTTTCGGGTTGACCAGACTACCCGCGACCTCAGGCGCCCCGAGCGCACGCGACGCGTCATCCGCCATCTCTTGCTCCCTTTCACGTAGAACACCGCGGCGCACGGGCCGGTCCCGAGCCCGGTGTGGCCCATAAAGGTAAGCGTTGACGGAACAGGCGTCTATGAGAAGCAACACAGTTGGGCAGGAACGTCCTGTAGCGTGCGTCCGTACGACACGCTCAACCCACGGGGGCCGAATGCGCGTTGACTCGGGTGGCGTCGGAATCGAATACGAAGTGACGGGCGACGGCCGTCCGGTCGTGCTGCTTCACGGCTTTCCCGACTCGGGGCGGCTGTGGCGCCACCAGGTTCCGGCGCTGGCCGACGCGGGGTTCAAGGTGATCGTCCCCGATTTGCGCGGGTACGGCCGCTCGGACAAGCCGGCCGAGGTCGAGGCCTATTCGATGCAGGCGCTCGTGGGCGACGTGGTGTCGGTGATGCACGACGCCGGCGCCGCGAAGGCTCACGTCGTCGGACACGACTGGGGCGCGGCGCTCGCTTGGGCGATCGCCGGGTTCGTGCCCGACCACGTCGACCACCTGGCGGTCCTGTCGGTTGGGCATCCGGCAACGTTCCGCAAGGGCGGCTTCGAGCAGTATCAGAAGTCGTGGTACATGCTGCTGTTCCAGTTCAAGGGGATCGCGGAGAAGTGGCTGTCGAACGACGACTGGGCCCACTTCCGGGCGTGGGCCCACCATCCCGACGCCGACGCGGTCATCTCCGAACTCGAGGCCAACGACTCGCTGACGCCGGCGCTCAACTACTACCGCGCGAACATCCCGCCCGAGTCCTGGCTCAGCGCCGGGCGGGAGCTGCCGCCGATCCAGGCCCCGACGATGGGCGTGTGGAGCTCGGGCGACATCGCGCTGACCGAGCGCCAGATGACGAACTCGGCCGAGAACGTCGCCGGCCCGTGGCGATACGAGCGGCTCGACGGGCCCGGCCACTGGATGCTGCTCGAGGCGCCCGATGAGGTCAGCCGCCTGCTGGTCGATTTCCTACCGAACGAGGGGTGAGGACCGTGTCGAAGATCGTAGTGCTCGGTGGAGGCGTATGCGGACTCGCGGCCGGGATACTGCTGCGCCGCGACGGGCACGACGTGACCGTGCTCGAGCGAGACTCCGACCCGGTGCCGAGCTCACCTGAGGAAGCATGGGAGCGCTGGTCGCGCGACAGCGTCAGCCAGTTCCGACTGGCTCACTACATGACCCCGAGGGGCCGCATGGTGCTCGAGCAGGCGCTCCCCGATGTCCTCGCCGGTCTCGAGGCGGCGGGCGGCGCCGCATTCGACCCGGTGCCGCTGATGCCCCCGTCGATCACAGACCGGACGCCGCGCGCCGGAGATGATCGGTTTCGAACGCTCACCGCTCGCCGCCCGGTGTTCGAGCAGGTGCTCGCCGGCGCCGCCGATGCCGAGCCGGGGCTCGAGATCCGTCGCGGCGTGACCGTCGCCGGCCTCGTCACACGCGCAGGCAACGGCAAGCCGCCCCACGTGTCGGGCGTTCGCACTGACACCGGCGAACAACTCGACGCCGACCTGGTCGTCGATGCGATGGGCAGGCGCTCGCAGCTTCCGCGCTGGCTCGAGGCGGCCGGCACCAGGCCGGTCCACGAGGAGGCCGAGGACTCAGGGTTCATCTACTACGGGCGGTTCTTCCGGGCCGCGGGCGCAGGAATGCCTGACTACCGTGCTCCGTTGCTGATGCCGATCGGCGGGTTCTCGCTGCTCACGCTGCCGTCCGACAACAACACCTGGTCGGTGACCGTGTACACCTCCGCCGGCGACCGACCGCTGAAGCGGCTGCGCGACGTCGGGCCCTGGACGGCGCTGGTGCGGGCCTGTCCGCTACACGCGCATTGGCTCGAGGGCGAGCCGATCAGCGACATGGTCGCGCTGGGCGGGATCCTCGACCGCTACCGGCGGCTGATCGTCGACGGCAAGCCGATGGCGACCGGAGTGGCACTGCTCGGCGACGCTTCGACATGCACGAACCCCTCACTCGGGCGCGGCATGACGCTCGGGCTGCTCCACGCTTTGCGGCTGGCCGAGACGGTCCACGCGCACCTCGACGATCCCGACGACTTCGCGGAGGCTTGGGACGCGGTCACCGAGGCCGAGCTGACGCCGTGGTATCGCGAGACCGTCGAGGAGGACCGGGCCCGTTTGAACGAGATGGAGGCGCTCCGCCACGGCCTGCAGGCGGCGCCCGAGCCGGGCTCGATGCCCTGGCTGCAGGGCGCGCTGCTGGCGGCAGTGCCGCAGGACCCCGATGCGTTCCGGGCGTTCCTCGCGAACCGCTGCTGCCTGTCGCTCAACCGGGAGATCTTCGAGGACACGGGCCTCATGGAGCGCGTCTTCGACTTGGCCCGGGGCAGCGAGCGACCGCCGCTGGCCGGGCCCGACCGCGATCAGCTACTCGCCCTGATCGACTCGGCGCCGGCGACCGCCTGACCAGCACGGCCGCCCCCGCTCCGTCGACCACCTAAGCTCCTAGGCGTGACCCGGGGATCGGCGCAGTCAGGTGGCGTGCACGCAAACGTGATCCTCAGCGTGTTGCTGGTGGCGGGGCTCGCTTACGCCGTGCTCGCATCGGCGGTGATCCCGGCGCTGCCGACGATCCAGCACGAGCTGCATACGACAGAGACCGGCGTCGCCTGGGTCCTGACCGGATTCCTCGTGTCCGCCTCGGTCGGCACTTCGATCATCGGCCGGCTTGGCGATATGTACGGCAAGGAGCGACTGCTGCTGTGGACGCTGCTGGTGCTCGCGGTCGGGACGCTGCTCGCCGCGCTCGCGAACTCGCTGGCCGTACTGATCGTCGCGCGCGTGATCCAGGGCGTCGCAGGCGGGATCTTCCCGCTGTCGTTCTCGATCGCCCGCGACGAGTTCCCATCCGACAAGGTCGCGGGCAGCATCGGCATCATCTCGGCGATTCTCGGGATCGGGAGCGGCTTCGGACTGGTCGTCGGCGGGCTGATCGTCGAGCACCTCAGCTGGCACTGGCTGTTCTGGCTGCCGCTCGTGGTGACCGTGGTTGCCGCAGTGTGCACGTGGCGGTTCGTGCCCGAGTCTCCGGTCCGCTCCCCCGGCCACGTGAACTGGCTGGCCGCGGCGTTGATGAGCGTCGGTATCTGCTGCGTGCTGATCGCAATCGCCCAGACGACGGTGTGGGGCTGGGGCGGGACGCGGACGATCGCGCTGCTCGCGGCCGGGGCGGTGACGATCGCGGCCTGGATCTGGGTCGAGGTCCACAGCCGCGAGCCGCTTGTCGACATGACGATGATGCGAATCCGCGGGGTGTGGACGACGAACCTCGTGGCGTTTCTGCTCGGCGCCGGCATGTACGCGTCGTTCATCGTCTTTCCGCAGTTCGCGCAGCTGCCGAAGAGCACCGGCTTCGGGTTCGGTTCGTCGGTGGTCGTCTCGAGCCTGTACCTGCTGCCGGCGGCCTTGTGCATGGGCGTGCTCGGTGCCGTCGCGGGCCGCATCGCGTATCGGTTCGGCTCGAAGTCCGCACTGATCGCCGGCACCGCGACCACGGCGGTCGCGTTCATCTGGATCGCGGTGAACCATCACCGCCCAATCGACATGCTCATCTCCGCGGGACTGCTCGGAATTGGCATCGGGCTCGCGTTCGCCGCACTCGGGAACCTGATCGTTCAGGCCGTGCCACCGAGGCAGACGGGCGTCGCCACCGGCATGAACACGGTGATGCGGACGCTCGGAGGAGCGCTCGGGGGTCAGCTGTCGGCGACGTTCATCGTCGATCATCAGGCTCGCGGACTCCCGACGGTGACGGGCTTCACCGAGACCTTCGTGATGGCGACGGCGTTCCTGGTCGTGTGCGTGGTCGCCGGGCTGCTGGTGCCGGGGCGCGAGCCGGTGACCGCGACGCGGCCGCTCGAGGCGCAGCTCGAGGCGCAGTTCGCGGCGTCCCGGGACGCGGGCTGAACCGATGGCACGCCGCCCGAGGCGGTGGCGGATCCTGCTGGTCCTCGCGCTCGCCGTCGGCGCGCTGCTCTTCGCGGTCACCAGCGCGCCGGGCGGCGGACGCGGGGCACCGAAGCCTCAGTCCCTCGCGGTCCGGGACTCGGTGCAGATCCAGGCCGTGTTCGACCGCGCCGGAAATCCGTCGCTGATCGCGAACTCAGGCGCGGCCGGCCCGACGCCGCAATGGTCGATCTGCTCGCCGGCGCCGGCAAGCGCGTGCCGCGCTCTGCCGAGGACCAAGCGTGCGATTCTCAACCCCGGCCACGAGCCGGCCGGGACCGTGTTCGTTGCCACCGATACCGCGGGCGGGCACACCTATGGCGCGCGCGTGACGTGGCGGGGAAGGGTGAGCGCCCTTGCCCCTCCCCGCGTCGCCGGCACGCCGCGGTTCGGAGCTCATGTGACGGCCGTCGCCGGCCGCTGGATGGGTGGCTGGGGAAGCGAGTTCGATCAGCTCGGCGTCGAGGCCTGCCAGACGCGACGGGGGACCGAGTGCGTGGTGCTGAGCGGCGGCCAGTATGGCTGCCCGGGCCAGCCCTCGGGCGCCACCGTTGGCGGCTGGCTGCCCGGGATGTACCTGTTCGCGTTCGACCTGCGCGTCCCGCGCGACGGCGCGTGCGCCGGCGTCGGGTATTCCTACCCCGGCGCGGTCCCGCCGTGGCCGGTCAGCCAGATCGCGACGCGGTCGGTGCCGGTCGGCCCGGTGACGGGCCCTCCCCGGCCGGTCGTGACGATCCTTCGGAGCGCACGGTTCCACGCCGGGCGGGTGCTGGTCGCGAGCGTGCGCTGCTCGACGCCGTGCCACGTGTGGACGAGTGTGCTCGATCGCCGGCCGGGCTCTGGCTCGCTTGGGCGGGCCACCGTCACCGGGTCGGCGACGGTCGGTGTCCTGCGGAGAGGCATCGAGCCCGGCACGCTGTCGGTCGAGCTCCACGTTGACGACGGCCCGCAGATATCGGGAGAATCGCACTTGCTTCCTTAGATGGCGGGCAAGCTCGAGAGGAGAGGAGCGCATGGCAAAGGCACAAGAGCCCGAGAAGCTGACCCGCAAGCGGTTCGACAAGGAGCTGCTCCGGCTGCAGCGCGAACTCGTGATCATGCAGGAGTACGTGCGGGCGAACGGCATGAAGGTCGTGGTGGTCTTCGAGGGGCGCGATGCCGCCGGCAAGGGCGGCGTGATCAAGCGCATCACCGAGCGGACCAGCCCGCGGGTGTGCCGAGTGGTGGCCCTGCCCGCGCCGACCGAGCGCGAGAAGACCCAGTGGTACTTCCAGCGCTACGTCGCGCACCTCCCGGCCGCCGGCGAGATCGTCCTGTTCGACCGCTCCTGGTACAACCGCGCCGGCGTCGAGCGCGTGATGGGCTTCTGCAACGAGTCCGAGTACCAGGAGTTCATGCGTACGTGCCCGGAATTCGAGCACATGCTGCTGCGCTCGGGGATCCAGCTGATCAAGTACTGGTTCTCGGTCTCTGACGAGGAGCAGGAGCGCCGCTTCCAGGCCCGCGTGCAAGACCCGATGCGGCGGTGGAAGCTCAGCCCGATGGACCTCGAGTCTCGCGCCCGCTGGGTGGCGTACTCCCGGGCCAAGGACGAGATGTTCCGCTACACCGACATCAAGCTCGCGCCGTGGTACGTCGTGCAGGCCGACGACAAGCGCCGCGCGCGGTTGAACTGCATCGCCCACCTGCTCTCAATGGTCCCTTACGAGGACATGACGCCGCCGCCGCTCGAGCTGCCGCCCCGCGCCGAGGACGCGTACATCCGGCCGCCGATCGAAGAGCAGACGTTCGTGCCAGAGGTTTACTGAGCCGAATCGATACGCTCGCCGGCGATGCCGGCCTGGTTCGACGAGCTTTCGGAGTTCCTGAGGATCGAGTCGATCAGCGCTGACGCGGCGCGCGCGTCCGAGGTGCGGCTGGCCGGCGAGTGGGTATGCGAGCTGATCCGGCGCGCCGGCGGGGAGTGCGAGCTCGTGGACTGGCACGGAGCGCCGCTGGCGATCGGCGAGATCCGCGCGTCGCGCGGCCCCGGGCGCGCGCCGACAGTGCTCTGCTACGGCCACTTCGACGTGCAGCCGCCCGATCCGCTCGACCTGTGGGAGTCGCCGCCGTTCGAGCCCGAGATTCGCGGGGAGTACCTGTACGGCCGCGGCGTCGCGGACGACAAGGGGCAGCTGTACATGCTGCTGAGCGCCGCACGCGAGCTCGCGCAGGCGGGCGAGCTCGGAGTCAACGTCCGCTTCGCGTGCGACGGCGAGGAGGAATCCGGAGGCCATTCGATCGTCGACTTCCTGGCGGCGGACGAGCGGGGCGCGGACGCAGCGGTGATCTTCGACAGCGGCATGATCGCTCGCGACCGGCCGGCTTTCGACGTCGCGACCCGCGGGATCGCCTACTTCCACGTGACCCTGCGTTCCGGCGAGCGCGATCTGCACTCGGGGCTGTACGGCGGCGGGGCTTTGAATGCCGCCCACGCGTTGATGCGGACACTCGGCGCGGTCGTCGCCGTCGACGGCCGCCTGCCGGAGCCGCTCCGGCAGGGGATCGCTCCGCCGGGCGAGGAGGAGCTCGCGAGCTGGCGCGAGCTCCCGGCCGGCGCCGGCGAGCTGTCCGACCAGGGTGCGCGGCCGGCGGACGCGCGCGCGGCCGAGGAGTTCTACGTGCGGACGTTCGCCGAGCCGTCGCTAGACGTCAACGGAATCGAGAGCGGCTCACCCCACATCCAGAAGACCGTGCTCCCGGTGCGCGCCGACGCGAACGTCTCGATCCGGTTGGCGCCGGGCCAGAACGTCGAGCCGCTGGTCGACGCGTTCGAGACGCTGCTGCGCGAGGCGGCGCCCGACGGGGCCTCGTTAGATGTGCAGCTGCTCGCCGCGGCTCCGCCGGCGATCATGCCTCCGCAGGCCAAGCCGATTCAGCTCGGGTTGGCCGCGTTCGAGCGCGCTCTCGGCGTGCGTCCGCTGCTGATCCGGTCCGGGGGCAGCCTGCCGATCGCGGCGGCGTTCGCAGACAAGGGGATCGCGACCGTGATCACCGGCTTCGCGCTGCCCAACGCCAACCTCCACTCGCCGAACGAGCGCCTGCTCGCCGAGTACGTGCCGCGCGGGATCGCAACGGCGCGGGCGCTGTTCGAAGAGTTCGGGGCGCTCTGATCGCGGTAGGCGCAAGGTCGGCGAGGGCAAAAGACGGGCATCTGAAGGGTGGGTGCGGCGTTCCTTCCCGCGGGCCTCTCATGCGCAAGCTGCCATTCGGCACTCAGCGCCCCGAGCGTGGCATTCGACGCATGCCCCGACGCTGTCGCGTAACCGATTGGCTTTGTGATCGGCTCACAAGGTCGCGAGGGGCTGTGACCGACCCGCGATGGTGTGACCCCCGGTCGATGGCGATCTACCCCTCATTTTTGGCAGGTAAATCGCCAAACTTCGGCGAGCCGCGTCCATGACGCGGCTGGTGCGTTATGACCTCGACACAACGGATCGCACACTCGCCGGGTCTGTGCGACCGCCTCCCCACGTGCACGCCCTGCCGTGGTCCGCGATCTCGGTCCCGATTGGCAGACCACGCAGGTCCCCTCCGGGCGGTCGATCCGCGAAGTATCTGCCTACCCCCCCTCAGATGCCCCGCCGCTGACCCCGACCGGCCCGCCGCCCGGCGCCGGACCCAGGGACGCCGGGCACGGACGCGGGGAATTCGGCTCGGCCGGACCTCGAGCTGCGACCCCTGTCGCGCCGGATTCCGCAGCGAGGTCCCTAAGAACCGTGCGCCCGCGCGGCCGCCACGATCAAATCGACACAGGTAGGGAGCGCCACCGCCGTCGAGTCGAGGACCAGGTGGTAGTGGCGCGGATCGCGCGGGTCGGCGTTATAGAAGTGCTTGACGTAGTCCATCCGGGCACGATCGGAGTTGCGCTGCCGGCGCCTGGCCTCGTCCTCTTCGATCTCCTCGACGCGCATCGCCTGGAACACGCGCGCCTCCCCGGGACCGTCGAGGCGAACACGGAGCACGCCGGGCCGGTCGCCAAGCACGATCGCGCCGGCGCGTCCGAGTACGACCACGTCGCCCTCGTCCGCGGCCTCGATCATCACCCGTTCGGTCTCGCGGCAGAACGCGTCGGTGGTGGCTTCGGGCACGACCATGCCGCTCGTGTTGGGCAGGCGGGCAAGCAGCCGCGTAAAGCGTGGTGCGGCGGCTTCGTCGTGGACATGGGCATGTTCGACCGGAACCGAGAGGCGCTCGGCCACCTGCACGGGGATCGCGCGATCGATGAACCGGAACCCGAGGCGCTCGGCCACCTCGGGGCCGATCCAGCTGCCGCCGGCTCCGTACGAGGCGGAGATCGTGACGACCGTGCTCACGCCACCACCGGCTGAGCCTCGCCGGCCATCGCCACGGCCGTGCCGGGCCGGAGCAAGGTCCCGGAGACCAGCGCGCCGAGCAGGAAGATCCCCGCCGCCCACCAGAACGCAACCGTGTAGCCGTGCACGGCGGCCTGCGCCGCCACCAGCGGGCTGACCGCCTTGCCGACAAGGAAACTGGTCACGGCGGTGGTGGCGATCGTGTTCAGGAACGCGGTGCCGATCGAACCGCCGACCTGCTGGCAGCTGTTGACGGTGGCGGAGGCCACGCCGGCGTCCTCCTGTTCCACGCCTAACGTCGCGGTGTTGATCGACGGCGCGAAAATCAGCCCGAGCCCGAGGCCGATGATGAGCAGCGCCGGGAGGATGTTCGCGGCGTAGCTCGAGTGCACGCCGAGCTGGGCGAGCAGCACCATCCCAGCCGCCGCCAGCAGCATCCCGGTCGGCACAAGCGGCTTCGGCCCGAAGCGGGGCAGCAGCACGGCGTTCGACGTCGTCGAGGCAACGATGATCATCGCCACCATCGGCAGGAACGCCAGACCCGTGACCACCGGGCTGTACCGCAAAGTCTGCTGCAGGTAGTAGGTCAGGAACAGAAACACCCCGAACAGGCCGGCGCCAGAGATCAACACCGACAGGTAGGAGCCGCCGCGGTTGCGGTCGAGGACGACCCGCGGCGGGAGCAGCGGATGACTGGCCCGGCGCTCGATCATCGCGAACACGATCAGCAGGATCACACCCGCGATCAGCGATCCGAGTGTCTCCCAGTCGGTCCAGCCACGCGGCTCGGCCTGCGAGAAGCCGTAGACGATCAGGAACAGCCCGAGCGACACGGTCACGGCGCCGGGGACGTCGAGCCTCGGCCGCTCAGCCGGAACGCTGTTGGTCAGCAGCACCATCGCCGCGAACAGCGCGGGCACCGCGATGATCACGTTCACGTACAGGCACCAACGCCACGACAGGTACTCAGTGAGCACGCCGCCGAGCAGCAAGCCCACGGCGCCGCCCGCGCCCGCGGTCGCGCCGTAGACGCCGAACGCGATTCCGCGCTCGCGCGGCTCGGTGAACGTGGTCGTCAGTAGCCCCAGAGCCGACGGCGCCAGCAGTGCGCCGGCCGCGCCCTGGAATGCGCGCGCGGTGACCAGCATGCCGAAGCTCTGGGCCGCGCCCCCGATCGCCGACACGACCCCGAAGGCGACCAGCCCGATCATCAGCGTGCGCTTGCGCCCGAACAGGTCTCCGAAGCGACCGAACAGAAGCAGCAGGCTTCCGAACGTGAGCGAGTACGCGGTGACGATCCACTGGCGGTTCCCGTCGGAGAAGCCAAGCGCCTTCTGCGCCGACGGGAGCGCGATGTTCACGACCGTCGCATCGAGCACCACCATCAGCTGGGCCGTCCCGAGCAGTGCGAGGATCAGCCACCGCCGATCGTGATGCGGATTGGCCAGGTCTGCCGGAGGTGCGGGCGTCTCCGTCGCGGTCATGACCACCCTTCACCTTACCGGGTGCATTCAGGCGAGCGCGGGCGCCTCCGGGAGGCTCGCCAGCGCCGCGGCGAGGTCGTCCTCGGAGAACTCGGGGTCCTCGAGGCGGCCCGCAAGGTAGGCGTCGTACGCGCTGAGGTCAAAGTGGCCATGTCCGCACAGGCCGAACAGGATCACTCTGGATTCGCCGGCCTCGCGCGCCGCTTCGGCTTCCTGGATCGCGGCCCGGATCGCGTGCGCCGGCTCGGGCGCCGGGATTATGCCCTCGGCCCGAGCGAACCGGACCGCGGCATCGAACGTCTCGTTCTGCCGGTACGCGCGCGGCTCGACAAGGCCCTGCTTGACCAACCCGCACACGAGCGGCGCGTCGCCGTGGTAGCGGAGGCCACCTGCGTGCACAGGCGGCGGGACGAAGCCGTGCCCGAGCGTGTACATCGGCATCAGCGGGGTCATCCCGACGGTGTCGCCGAAGTCGTATGCGTATACGCCGCGGGTCAGCGTCGGACAGGCGGCCGGCTCGGCCGCGATGAATCTGGTCTTGGCCTCGCCGCGGATCACGCGGCGCAGGAACGGGAACGTCAGCCCGCCGAAGTTCGAGCCGCCGCCGACGCACGCGATCACGGTGTCGGGCTCCTCGCCGGCCATCGCCATCTGTGCGAGCGCCTCCTGCCCGATCACGGTCTGGTGCAGCAGCACGTGGTTGAGCACCGACCCGAGCGAGTAGTTCGTGTCCTCGTTCTGCGCCGCGACCTCGACCGCCTCCGAGATCGCGATACCGAGCGAACCGGTCGGGTGCGCGCTCTGCGAGCGGCCAGCCTCGGTCACGTCGGAGGGCGAGCGGTGAACGGTGGCGCCCCACGTCTCCATCATCGAGCGGCGGTACGGCTTCTGGTCGTAGCTGGAGCCGACCATCCACACCTCGCACTCGAGCCCGAACAGCTGGCACGCGAACGCGAGCGCGGATCCCCACTGGCCCGCGCCGGTCTCGGTCGTCAGCTTTTTGATCCCGGCCTGCGCGTTCTCGTACGCCTGGGCGACGGCCGTGTTGGGCTTGTGCGAGCCGGCGGCCGAGACGCCCTCGTACTTGTAGTAGATGTGGGCGGGGGTGTCGAGCGCGCGCTCGAGCCTCCGCGCGCGGTAGAGCGGCGTCGGCCGCCACAGCTTGTATACGTCGCGCACGGGCTCGGGGATCTCGATCTCCGGCTCGGCCGAGACCTCCTGGAGGATCAGCGCCATCGGGAAGATCGGCGTCAGGTCGTCGGGGCCGGCGGGCTGCTTGGTCCCCGGATGCAGCGGCGGCGGCGCGTCGCCGGGCAGGTCGGCCATCAGGTTGACCCAGTGACTCGGGATCTCCGGCTCGTCCAGTACGAACTTGACCCGCTCCTCGCTCATCGCCTCTCCTTTGCTCGCTAGTGCTGCGCGGCGCAAGGCTAATTCATCTGTGCGGATCAGCGCCGGAGCAGCTCGGCCTGGAGCTCACGCAACTCGGGTGCCGGGGCGGCACCGAGGTCGTCGCGGAGCCGCTCGCGCAGCGCCTCGTACACGCGCAGGGCCTCCGCGCCGTTGCCGCGCGCGACGAGTATCTGCATCAGCAGCGCGTGCGCGCGTTCGCTGTATGGCGCGGCGGCGACCAGCTCGCGCGCGGACCGCTCGCCGGGCGCAAGCTCGCTGCCGCCGACGCCGAGCGCGACCGCGGCGTAGCACTCCAGTGCCGCGACGCGGATCTCTTCAAGCCGGCGCCGGTACTCCTCGGCCCACGGGAGATCCTCGCCGGGCAGGAAGCCACGCCGGGCGGTGAACAGCGCCACGAGCGACGGACCCCAACCGCGCGCCCAGTCTTCCTGGGCAACCGCAGCCTCCGCGCGATGGATCGCCTCGTCGGCCGCCTCGAGGTCGATCCACGCATCTGGCGGCAGATTGACGCTGATCTCGGTGCGTCCGACGAGCACCTCGCCACCGAGCGCGTTACGCAGCCGGGACAGGAGCGCACTCAGCGACGCGTCGGCGCCGTCGGGCGCGCGCCACGGCCACAGCGCCTCGATCATCTGATCGCGCCGGGGGGGGAGGGCGCGATGCACGGTCAAGTAGGTGAACAGGACGCGGGCCTGGCCCCCGGGGACCTTCGATGTCAGGTCGCGGCCCGCTAGCTCGACCGCGAGTCGACCGCAAAGCTGGATCCGGGTCGGCCCCTTGTCGGTCAAGGTTGGTGCAAGGAGAATCGAAGAACTTTGCAAACCGGCGGTCTTAGTCTCGCGCCCGTAATCGAAGGAGACAAGTCATGGCGAAGGTCATCCGGTGCCAGTGCGGATTTCTCGGGCGGGGTCAGACCGTCGAGGAGGCAGCCACCGAGATCGAGGCGCACATGCGCTCCGATCACCCGGAGCTGGTCGGCAAGGTCACTCGGGAGGACTTGATCGCGATGGCCGAAGAAGCGTAGGCCGCCACCTCGGTTCGCGGGCGGCGGCGCGCGAAAGGGGACGTGATTTCAATGCTGGAAATTCCTGCGGGGCCGCTCGTCGATGCTGACTGGCTCGAGCGTCATCTCGATGATCCGCGTGTGCGCGTGCTCGACGTTCGCGGACGCCACCCGAGCTCGGCGTTACCGCACGCCAAGCTCGCCGAGTACTCGGCCGGGCATGTCCGCGGGGCGGTGTTCGTCGATTGGGAGCGCGACTTCATCGACGTGAGCGACCCGGTGCCGGTTCAGGTCGCTCACGCTGACGCGTTCGCTCGTCGTGCGGGCGAGCTCGGGGTCGGCGATGGCGATCTGGTGGTGACGTACGACGACTACTACGGCATCTTCGCCGCCCGCGTCGCGTGGGCGTTCCGCTACTACGGCGCAGAGTCGCGCGTCCTCGACGGCGGTTGGCTGACCTGGAGCGAACAGGGGCGGGCCGTCAGCAGCGGGATCGTCGACCGTGCTGCGGCCCGGTTCACTCCGCGGCCGCGGCGTCGCCTGCGGCGAACTCTGCCCGAGGTGCTCGAGGCCGGCGACCGTGGCGCGGTGTTCGTCGACGCGAGGCCCCGCCACCTGTTCCTCGGCGAGGAGGGCGCGGCCAACACCGGGCACATCCCGGGCGCGCGCTGCCTTCCCTACCAGGAGCTCGTCGACGGCGCGACTGGGTTGTGGGCGGCACCGTCGGCGGTCGCGAGGCTCGCCCGCGACGCCGGCATCGATCCCGACCGGCCGCCGCGGGAGCTGATCGCGACCTGCGGCAGCGGCATCTCGGCGACCGTCGCAATGCTCGCGCTCGAGCGCATCGGAGTCCACTGCGATGGGGTCTACGACGGCTCTTTCAACGAGTGGAGCGCAGATCGGGCGCGGCCGGTCGAGTACGGCGCGGCCGCGTAGATGCTGCTTCCGAGTTTTGTCCTGGTCCATGGCGCGTGGCATGACGCCAGCGCCTGGGACCAGCTTCGCTCATCGTTGGGCGGGCGCGGGCTGCGCTCGGTCGCGGTCGATCTGCCGATCGATGACGTCGCGGTCGACGCGTCAGGGTACGCGCGGTTGATCGCGGACGCAGCCTCTGAGCTCAGCGCCGACGGCGAGCCGCCGGTGATCGTCGGCCACTCGATGTCGGGCATCGCCATCCCGCTGGTGCCTGCGCTCGTGCCGGTCCGGAGACTCGTGTTTCTGGGGGCGCTGATCCCCGCGCCCGGGCGGACGATGGCCTCGGTGCAGGCTGATGAGCACGTGCTCGGCGACACCAGCGCGGTGGCGCGAGACGCGTATGGACGCTCGTATTGGACGTCCGCGCAAGCCGCGATCGAGGTGATGTACCACGACTGCGATCCGGCGTTGGCCGAGGTCGCAGCGGCGAGACTGCGGCCCCAGGCAAGGACCCCCCACGACGAGCCGTGCCCGCTGCCGGGCTTCCCGGATGTGCCGACGAGCTACTTCGTGATGCGGGACGATCGGATGATCCGGCCGGAGTGGTCGCGGGCGGTCGCGCGCCGTCGACTCGGGGTGGAGCCGATCGAGCTGCCGGGCGGCCACTCGCCGATGCTTGCCGATCCTGCACGGCTGACCGACGTGCTGATCGCCTTGACTCGCACGGACGCCCGCGAATATCTTCGTAGGCAGTGAGCGAACCCGCCGCTCCGCCAGGCCCGGTCACGGCCACCGGCACCGACCCCGCGAACGTCGACGGCCAGGCGATCGCGATCACCGTGTTCAGCACGGTCAAATGGATCGGTCGGCTGTGGCTGCCGCTCGTGTTCTGGTTCGCCACGACGTTCCCTCGGGCGAGCGGAACCCTCGCGAGGCTGTCGTTCATCCACTTCGCTCGGTGGACCATGGTCCGCCATATTCCTTATAACGGAGCGCCGCAGCGACAGGAGAAGCTGAACTATCCGCACCTGTACTTCGAGAGCAACTTCAACGGCGGCTGGGAGGAGTACATCGATGCCTTCTCCCACATCCTCACCCGCGGCATGAAGGTGTTCTGGGGGACGTCGTACGGGTTCCCGCAGCCGCTCCCTACCGGGCCTTTCAAGACCTACATCAAGCGCAACGAGATCGTCGCCAGCCACTTCTACGGGGCCTATCCCGAGGCCACCACGACGATGATCCTGTCCTCGCTCGAGCTCGCCCCCAAGCTCGAGGAGTTCAAGTCGCGCGCGCGGAACATGAGCGCCGAGGCTTTCGCCGAGCAGTGGCCGCAGTTCCTCGCCGAAGTGCAGGACTGCCTGTGAGCAACACCTCGGGTCAGGCCACCGCGTTCATGGCGCTGACGCCAATCCGGCCCGGCTCCGAGGGGAGTTTGCGGTCGTATCTCGAGGCGCTGCCTCAGGCCGGCAGTCCGCTCGCGCGGCTGGCCGGCACCCACTTCGCGCGCTGGATGATCGTTCGGGACTGGGTCAACGACCCCGCGCAGCCGCGCGAGGATCATCTCGAGAGTCCGTACCTGATCTTCACGAGCAACTTCGACGGCCCGCTCGACCCCTACCTCGACGAGCTCTGCATGAAGCTCGCGCCCGAGGCAAGGGAGATCTGGGGGCGCTGCGTCGGCTGCCCGCCCGACGCCACCGGGCCGCAGCTCAAGGCGTACCTGCTTCACAACAAGATCGACACGGGGTTTTTCGTCGCCGCCTATCCGCACGCGACCGTGGCCCAGGTGAAAGCCGCACTCGACGCCCGCGAGCGGTTGATCTCGTTTGCGGTGATGGCACAGGCGATGCCCGCGGCCGACCTTCAGAGCGCGTTCCTGGCCGAGTTCTGATGCTCATCGATCGCTCGGATATTCAGGGCAACGTGTTGCGAGCGTACGGGAGCACCTACCCGTGCACGGCGTACGTGTTCGTTGAGGTCTCAGATGTCGCGGGCGGACGCGCGTGGCTGGGCCTGGTGGCGGATCTGGTCTCAACCGACGAGGAGTGGACCGACGCGAAGCCAGCGTGGCACCGAAACGTGGCGGTGACGTGTGCGGGGCTCCGGGCCCTGGGCGTCCCGGACGCGGTGATCGGGACCTTCTCCGCTGAGTTCCGTCAGGGTATGGCCGCGCGCAGCGGGATGCTGGGCGACCTCGGGGTTAGCGATCGTTCGCACTGGGACAGCGGTCTCGGCACGGGCGCTGCCCACGTGCTCGTGATCTTGAACGGGCGGGCGCGAGAGGAGATCGAGGCGGAGCTCGCGAGCCTGCGCGACGAGATCGCGCACGCGTCCGGCATCTCGATCGTGCACGAGCAGTACGCGGAGATGTTGCGGCTAGGCCCGCCCGATGCAACGGCGCCGGCGCGCGAGCATTTCGGGTTCGCCGACGGCGCCGCCCAGCCGGCGATCGCGGGGGTGTCCGACGACGACGCCGCGGGCGGCGGGGTGGCGCTCGCCGGCGGGGCGTGGCGGCCGCTCGCGCTCGGCGAGTTCGTGCTCGGCTATCCCGACGAGGACACGCTCGTCGATCCGCAGAAGCGGCTGCCGAGCGCGCCGTCGGACCCGCTCGGTCGGTCGGGGACGTACATGGTCTACCGCAAGCTCCGCCAGGATGTGGCGCTGTTCCGCCGAGTATTGCGCGCTGGGGCGGCTCGGTTCTCGGGGGGCGACGAGGAGCTGCTCGCGGCCAAGATTGTCGGGCGGTGGCGCAACGGCTCGCCGCTGGTTAGGTCGCCAGACCGGCCGGATCCTTCATTTTCGGCCACCGCGGTGGGGAGCAATGACTTCCGTTACCTCTCCGCGGACGTCGCCGGCAAGCTGTGCCCGCTCGGGGCCCACATCCGCCGCTCGAACCCGCGCGACTCGCTCGGCTGGCCGGGGCTCGATGACGCCGGGCTGCTGAGCTTCCGCCACCGGATCATCCGGCGCGGCGTGCCGTACGGCCCGCCACTGGCGGCCGACGCTCTGGAGGACGACGGCGTCGATCGCGGCCTCGTGTTCGTGTGCTTCAACGCGAGCATCTCGCGCCAGTTCGAAAGCGTTCAGCTCCAGTGGCTGAATGACGGCAACGGCTTCCACCTCGGCCACGACAGCGACTTCCTGCTCGGCAGCCCGCTCGGGACGGGAAAGATGACCGTCCAGGGCGATCCTCCTTTCATGCTCTCGCCCCAGGCCCCGTTCGTGACCACGCGCGGTGGCGAGTACCTGTTCATGCCGGGGATGGCGGCGTTGCGGGCTCTCGCCCGCGGTCTCCAGGCGTAGCCGGCTGCGGGTGTGCCGTTACCGGGTTGGCGCAAGCGCCCGTGCCTGGAGCGCGTTCCTCTCGTACCTAGACTGGAGGGATCCATGAGCCTGGAACTGCTTTCCGCTCACCAGACCGACGAGGGATTGACGGTGACGTTCGGAACCGAGCACGGGATCGAGCGACTGGTGGGCAGCCCCGACGAGATGGCTCATCTCGCGCGGTCGATGCAGCAGGTGGCGGCGCTCGGACTCGCGAACGACCACGACAGCGTGTGGCTCGACGCGGTTCAGGTCGGTGACGCGATCGTCAAGCTCGGGATCAGCCCCGGAGGGCAGGCCAGGGTGCTGATCCTCCGACAGTAGCGCTCGTGGAGCTGCTGCGGACCCCTCGACTAGCGCTTCGGCGGTGGCGCGAGGAGGACGCGCCGGCCTTCTTCGACATCTATTCCCGGGACGAGGTGACGCGCTGGCTCGGGCCGAAGCCACGCCGCAGCGTGACCACGCTCGAGGCGGCGCGCGACCGGCTATGCCGAGGGAACGAGCTCGTGGCAGGCATGGCACCGCCGCTCGGACTGTGGGCGATCGTCCCGCTCGACGGCGAGCCTGGCGGACCCATCGGCACCGTACTGCTGATGCCGCTCGCAGACTCGGACGGCCCGACCGACCTGGTCGAGATCGGCTGGCATCTGCGCCCTGATTCGCAGGGACACGGTTACGCGACCGAGGCCGCCCAGGCGGTTCTAGACGCGGCGGCCAGCGCAGGCATCGAGAACGTACTCGCGCTAATCGATCTCGACAACGAGCCGTCCCAGCGCGTCGCGCTCCGGCTGGGCATGCTCGACGAGGGCGCGACCGACCGCTGGTTCGGGATCACGCTGCGCCAGTACCGCGCCAAAACCTAGATCTCGAGCCGGGACCTCCTCGAGGTCGAGCTCCTGGATCACGCGGTTCATGTCTAGTCTAGTTCGAGATCGTCCCCTGGCGCCGAAGCCTTGGGCTCCTCGGTCTCGGCCGCACCGTCGTCGCCGAGCGCGAACGCCGCCGCCCACGGGAATCCGATGAGCGCGTGGGCGACAATCGCCACCGCCGTCATGGTCACGAGCACGAGTCCGAGCGAGACCATCGTGATCCCGCGCAGATTGGCGCGGATGTGGCCGCGGTTCGCGAAACCTCAACTGAAACGATTTCGCCGATGCTGAGGCTGCCCGACGATTGGGTGTGGGACAGCTGGGTCGCCGACGACGGCGACCGCTATCACCTGTTCTTCCTGAAAGCGCCGCGCGCGCTGGGCGACACTGGACTCCGGCACACCGCGGCCCGGATCGGCCACGCGACCTCGGCCGAGCTCGTTGTTTGGGAGGTCGAGCGGGACGCGCTCGTGCCCGAGCCGGGGCGCTGGGACGACCTGGCGCTGTGGACCGGATCGGTGGCGCACGGCGACGACGGCGTGTGGCGCCTCTACTACAGCGCGCTGTCGACCTCGCGCGGGCTTGGCGTCCGCGATCAGCGGATTGGCATGGCCGAGTCCGAAGATCTGGCGAGGTGGCGGCGCGTGGGAGATCGGCCGCTCGTCGCCCCGGATCCGCGGTGGTACGTGAGCGGGACGTGGCGCGACCCGTTCGTGTTCCGGGACCCGGCCGGCGACGGCTGGCACATGCTGATCACGGCCCGCGCGGTAGGCGCGCCGCGGCTTCGGGACGGGGTCTTGGGGCATGCCCGCAGCGCCGACATGCGCACCTGGGAGCTCGGACCGCCGGTGACCGAGCCGGGATCGGCAGGCTTTGGCGAGCTCGAGGTGTCACAGGTGAGGCTCGTCGACGGCCAGCCGACGCTCGTGTTCACCTGCCACTCCGACCAGCAGAGCGCCGAGCAACTGTCGCGGTTCGGCCGGTTCTGTACGTGGTCGGTGGCGGGCGACTCGCTGACCGGACCGTGGGCGGTAGAGCACGCGCGGCCATTCAAAGGCGAGCCGACGCTGTCCGCCGCTCCGCTCGTCGAGCGGCGGGACGGAAGCTGGGCGCTGCTCGGGTTCCGGAACGTCGAGCCCGATGCGCCGGCGAAGCTCGAAGTCGTCGATCCGATCCCCGTAACGCTCCGCGACGGCCAGCTGGTCGACCTCAGGTAGCGTCGTGGAAGATCACGCCGAGGGCGGTTCGCTGCCCTCGGGTCACCGTCGAGACGCCGTGGCGCATCCCGACCCGGTGATACCCGCGCTTGCCCAGGTTCGGCCGGACCGCAGTCGGGAAGATGACGAAGGCGCCCTGCGCGGGCTCGAGCACGTGAGCCCGGCTCTGGGCGCGGGGGCGCTGCTCGAGCAGCACGAACTGCCCACCATCGAAGTCCTCGCCCGGGCGGGCCAGGATCGTCAGCACCTGGAACGGAAAGAACACCTCGCCATAGAGATCCTGGTGCAGCGCGTTCCAGTCGCCCTCGCCGTACCGCAGGATCAACGGCGTCGGGCGCTTCTGCCCGGCGGCATGGCAACGTCGAAGCAGCCCGTCGTGCTCGAGCGGGAACGCGGGCCCGTCATCGCCGAGCAGCTCGGCCCAATGGTTCGCGATCGGCGCGAGATGCCGGTAGAACGACACGCGCAGCGCCGCAATCGTCTCCGGCAGCGGATGGTCGAAGTACCGGTAGCGCCCGTCGCCGAATCGGTACCGGGCCATCTCGACCGTGGAACGGAAACAGCCGCTGTTGAACAGGTCCGACAGCTCGTCGCACTCATCTCCGTTCAGCACCGGGACCGTGACGGCATAGCCCATGTCGTCGAGCTCGATTTCCAGTCGCTCCCAGTCGAGGCCGTCGACCCGGGCGCGTATGTCGGTGCCGACGTCGGTCATGGTGGTCATCGTCGATTCCTCCTGATGCGCGGATGTCTGAGTGGAACGGCCCGCGGACCGATCGCGTGAGATCAACCGCTGATAGCGTCCCGGCAACGACTTTGTAGTCGTGGCGTCCAAAGCCGGCGCAGCCCACAATCCGGCCTGGTACGACAACCTGCGCGCACATCCTGATTCCGTCGCTGTCGAGGTCGGCGGTCGGCGCACCCTGGTCCGCCCACGAGTGGCCGAGGGCGCCGAGCGTGCGGAACTGTGGGCGCTCGTCAACGACAACTACACGGGCTACTCGACATACCAGGGGCGGGCGGGCGACCGCGTCATCCCGGTTGTCCTACTCGAGTCGGCGTGATCGCCGCCAGCCAGCCGGCGCCCGGCTCACTCGACGTCCATGCCGCACACGAGCCCTCCGCGCAGCGTGTAAACGTGCACGACCCGCGCCTCGCTGACCAGGCTGCCGTCGATGGCGCGCACGACCTGCTGAACCTCGACCGCGATACGCCCATCGGGTCTGCGAGCGAACGACACCGGCTCGACGCTCGGGTCGATCTCTGCCCATTGGCGGGTCCAGTAATCCCGGATGGCCTCCTTGCCGAGCAACCGCCCGCCCTCCCAGGCGTTCGGCCAATCGACGTCTTCGGTCATCGCGTCCAGCACGGCGCCGATGTCGCGTGCGTTGAACGCGGTGTACAGGGCGGTCAGCTCTCGCTCGTAGTTCATCGCGGGCCTTGGGTCGGCGGGCAGCCGCCGAGCGCGCGGAGGCGGCGCCGGTACACCTGCATGTCGGCGTGGTTGAAGTCACTGTGGGTCTGAGCGCGGAGGGAGACGACGTCCTCGTGGTGGTAGGGACTCGACAAGCTCTCGTTGTGGCCGATCACATTCTCGATTTCGACGTGGAACCGGCAGCGCAGCCATCGCACGAGATGCAGGTTCGAGGACATCTGCGCGCGGTCGCCCATCACGTCGGCGTCGCTGAAGCCGACGTTCTCGATCCCGATTGCAGTCCAGTTGAGGCCGACGGTGTGCCGGCACATCGTCCCGAGCGAGACGAGCTGGTAGATCCTGCCGTCACGATCGATCACGAAGTGGGCGCACGTGTTCGGCAGCTCGTGCAGCTCTGGGTCGGGCACATCCGAGGCGAACGTGTTCCAGGTGGACTGGAACGTCGGTGACTCGGTGTAGTGGATCACGATCACATGAGGATCGATCAGTCGCCACGTGGGGCGCATGAAGCTGCCGTAATGGCGACGAACGTACGCCACCATCTGGGCTTTGCGTTGCGGGCCGAACGGGATCGGGTCCCACACGATCGGCGGCCGGCGCGGTGCAGACGCGACCGCTCGCGTGCGCGCCTGGGCGCTCACCGCGGACAATCGCTGCCCAGTCATCGACAGCAGGGCCAGGAGCGCCAGAACACCTCGCACCGCGAGAGGCACGCCGACTAAGCTAGCGCGCGAGCATGAACGAGACCCTCGTGCTCGAGATCGAGGTCGAGGCGCTCCGCGGGTCGGGAGCCACGGGGTTCCGCTCGTCAGACGCGGTGCGCGACGACCGCGGCATCGCGCTCGCCGCGGACGCGCTCGATCTGCTCGACGCCATCGGTCTCGAGCGGGTGACGGCGATCGTGACGCTGGCGCTTGCGTATCAGCCGCGCCGGCGGCGCGCATCGCCGACGTCGAGTGCATCGACACGCCGACGCTGATGGTCCAGGGCGGGGACGACCGTTGCGACGAGCCCGCCAGGTCGGCGAACCTCACGAACCAAAGTCTGCCCGCGTTCGTACCCCACACGAACAGGAACGACGCCAGGGGACGAACGCAATGAGCAACGTCAAAATCCAGATTCCCGCCGAATCGCTGTTGGAGTGCCCGGCCTGCGGCCTCCCCGCCGAGATCGCCGACCGCTTCACACTCGGCGGCGCGCCAGACCCGGTCGAGCACGTCAAGCTCGTGTGCGTGGCACGGCACTGGTTCACGGTGCCCGTCGATCACTTGTCGACCGCAGCGACGGACGGCTCACACCCGGCGGAAGCCGGCGCTCGGTTCATGCGCTCCGCGTGAGCGTTCCGATTTTCGCGGCGTGCACCCCGGGGGGCGGGATACTCCGCTGATGGCGCAGCGCAGGCCGCCCGATAGTTGGCGTCCGTCAGGGGATGCGCCATCGGTCGTGCGTGTCACGGTAGAGCCGGGGCCGCGCGTCCATCCGGTCCGGGACCGCGGCGCCGCGGTGCGAGTAACCGTCGGCTTGCCGGTCCTCGTCGCTTCGATCGTTCTGATCATCGCCGCCGGCCTCGTCGCCGTCGCGGTGGGGACCGGCGGTGCCGCGAGGGCGGGCGGCGATCGCGCCGACCGGGCGAAGGCGGCGACAAGCGCAACGCACAGCCGGGCCACACCGGCAACGATCGAGGGCCTGGCCAGGATCGAGACCGCGTACCGGTACCCGCTTGGATGCCTGGGGCTGACGCTGTCGCCCGATCAAGGCTCGGCGGTCGGGGGCCAGAGCCCTTGCTGGCACTACGGCGTCTATGTGACCGCGGTTCTGGGCCGGGACAACGGCGTGTGGCGGCTGATGCTCGAGGCGACGAGCCCGAAGTGCCCGGCGGTCGCGCTACCGAGCATCATCCGGTCCGCGCTCATCGCCTGCAATCGCGGCGCGGCTCCGTCCCCTAACGGCTGATCCGCCGCACACCCTTGGATCAAGTGGCCTTCTCGGGCGCTTTCTCGGCGGCAGCTCCCGTGATCAGCCGCGCGCCGCGTCCCCGGGTGACGAAGCTGAACCCCCAGCGAGTGAACACGAGGACGCGGTTCTCGAACCCGACCAGGTACCAGAGGTGAACCACCAGCCAGGTCACCCATGCGACGAAACCGCTGAGGCGCAGTGGCTTGATCTCGGCCACGGCCGCACCGCGCCCGATCGTGGCCAGGTTGCCCTTGTCGTGGTAATGAAAGGGCGGGAGTTCCTTTGAGTCGAGCCTCGCGCGCACCGCGCGTGCGGCGTAGCGCCCCTGCTGCATTGCCACGGGAGCGACGCCCGGAAGCGTTACGGGGGATCCGTCCGCACCGCGGACGCGGACCATGTCGCCGAGTGCGAACACCTCGGGATGGCCCGGGAGGGTCAGGTCCGATTCGACCGCAACCCGTCCGGCGCGGTCGAGCTCGGCTCCAGTCAGCTCGCTCAGCTTCGCGCCGAGCTTCGAGGCGGTCACCCCTGCAGCCCACACGACTGTGCGCGCCGGGATGCGCTGCGTGTTGCCGGCGGAGTCGGCGATGCTGACCGACTCGGAGTCGACCCCAACCACCGTCGAGCGCAGCATCGGCGTCACCCCGAGCCGCTCTAGCGACCGCTGTGCCTTCGCCGAGAGCGACGGCGGGAAGCTCGTGAGCACCCGGTCGGCGGCCTCGATCAGGAGGATGCGGCACGACTGGGGATCGAACGCGTCGTAGTCGAGATGGAGCGTGTCGCTGGCCAGCTCGCCGATCTGGCCGGCCATCTCCACGCCCGTGGGCCCGGCCCCGACTACGGCGAACGTCAGCCACGACGCCCGCACGTCGGGGTCGGCCTCCGATTCAGCAGCCTCGAACGCGCTCAGGATCCGGCTGCGCATCGTCAGCGCGCTCTCGAGTGACTTGACCTCGCCGGCGAACTCGGTCCAGTCGTCGTGGCCGAAGTAGGAGTAGCTCGAGCCGCCGGCAATGATCAGCGTGTCGTAAGTGACCGACGGGGGCGCGGGAACCTCGCCGACCGAGTTGAGGTGGACGGTCCGCGCGTCGAGATCTAAGTCGGAGACCTCCGCCAGCAGCACGCGGACGTTGCGATGGCGCTTGAAGATCCCCCGCAACGGATAGGCGATCTCTCCCGGCGACAACGCGCCAGTCGCGACCTGGTAGGTCAGAGGCTGGAACAGGTGGAAGTTTCGGCGGTCGATCAGCGTCACCTCGACTGGGGCCGAGCGCAGCTTCAGCGCAGCCTGGAGGCCGCCGAAGCCTCCGCCGATCACGACCACACGATGGATGCTCGAATCGCTCATGCTCACGAGACGGTACCGGGCTGCGCGAGGAAGGAATCAAGAGGTGAGACACGCTACGTTGGCCGCCGCCCAGAACTCACACCTGCTGGAGAGAACATGCGCATGAGGTTTCCCTTGCTCCTAGGCATCACAGCCGCGACCGTCCTGGTCGCGACTTCCGCCCTCGCGGACGCCGCGGACCCGGGCGGCTCGGCCCGTCCGGCGAAGCTCGTGGCGCCAGTGATCCACGAGTCGTTCACCCCGCTGCCCTGCACCGGCGTGCCGGGTCACCGCACCACGCTTCAGATGGAGGGGTGCGCCGAGCAGCAGATCCTGAGCAGCGACAAGCGGATCGACGGGCTGGATCAAGCGATCTTCGGGAATCTGTTCGACACCGCGGCGAAGCGCCGGTTCATCGCAGGACACAACGCCTGGCTCGCGTACCGTCACGCGTACTGCATAAGCGCCTCGGACGTGTTCGAAGGCGGGACCGAGGCGGGCGTCGTCGATGCCGATTGCACGGCCTCGGTCAACTCTCAGCACGTCACGAACCTGAAGGCGTTTCTCCGCTCCTTCGGCCCCTAACCCGGGCTAAGCCGGACGGCTCTTGATCAGGCGGGCGCGGACCCGTGCGGGGTCCGCGCCGGGGCGCGCCCGGGCTCGTGCGCGGGGCGTCGGGCGCGGAACAAGGGCATCGCCGGGCGGCGATGGTCACGGATGCGAACCCGCGCCGGGTCGGCATCGGGCAGCGGAACGCCTCCGCGAGGACCCTCAGGCGACTTCGGCGGATTCCTGGGGCCGCGTCCTCCCCCGCCGTCGTTATCGTCGATACCGCTCGACGGAGGCGCCGGCGGCGGGTACAGCTTCTCCGGCGGCAGGAACGTGGGCGCCAGCAACACCATCACGAGCAGCAGCGGCTGCAGGAACTCGCGGTGGTGTGTCGCGCCGGCGACCACCACCCCCGCGAACGCGATCAGCGGCACTACGCGAGCCAACCAAATACGCGAACGCTTACCACCCACGCAAACGAGAATAAAGGATGGAGAAAGCGGCCCGAACGAGTGTCTTCCTGGTGACCGATCTCAGGTGTTAGGGTCGCCTGGACGGGCGACGCTGGCGCGTCGCGAAGACAGGAAAGGGGTGACGGATGGCGGGCGAGCAGAACGTCGAGACGGCAAAGCGCGCGTACGCCGCGTTCTCGGCCGGCGACGCGGCTGCGGCGATGGAGCCGATGGCCGACGACATCGAGTGGATCACGCCGGGCAACAGCGCGATCGGCGGCACGATCCACGGTAAGCAGGCGGTCGGAGCCCTGTGGGGACAGCTGGCCGGAAAGGGTTTCACGACCACGCCGCAGTTCTGGTTCTCCGACGACGAGCGCGTCGTTGTGCTGACCCACATCACGCTCGAGGGGGGCGAGGCGGACTCGTGCGACGTGCTCACGTTCCGCGACGGCAAGCTGGTCAAGTTCCAGAGCGCCGGCGACACCGCGATGATGGAGCGTGTGTTCGGCAGTAAGTGACGCGCTACCGCCGGAGATCCGGCGGCTTCCGCCGAGCCTGGCCCGCTGTTGCGGCCTTCACCAGCTTCATCGTGAACTGGGAATTGACGCGGGTGACGCCGGGTAGCTCCGCGAGCTTGTTCATGTAGAACCGCTCGTAGTCGTCGGTGTCGGCGACCCCGACGCGGATGATGTAGTCCGGGATGCCGAACATTCGACGGCATTCGAGCACCTCGTCGATCTCGCCTATCTGCTCCTCGAAGGCCTCGACGGTTTCGCGATCCTTGAGCGAGAGCTCGACGAGCACCGACACCTCGAGGCCGCGTCCGATCGCACTCGGCTCGATGTCCGCGTGGTATCCACGGATCACGCCCGACTCTTCGAGCGCGCGGACGCGACGCAGGCACGGGGATGGAGACAGGTTCACTCGGGCGGCCAGCTCGACGTTGGAGAGGCGCCCGTCCCGGCTCAGCTCGTCGATGATTGCGCGATCGATCGAATCCATGGCTGAATGTTGCCAGTTACGGCGGCTAGTCGGGCGAATTCGCAGCCATATGCCGATGAGATCGCGAGACAATGCCTCCTGCATGGCCTCCAACGATCCCATCCTCCGGAACGCGCTCTCGATCGGGCTCGCGACCGCGGTCTATGCGGTGTCCTTCGGCGTGTTGTCGGTCGCGGCCGGCTTCAGCATCGCCCAGACGTGCGTGATGTCAGTCGCGTGCTTTACCGGCGCCTCGCAGCTGACGTTCGTGTCGGTGGTCGGGGCGGGCGGTGGCGTCGCCGGCGCGCTCGCGCCCGCGCTGCTGCTCGCCGGACGCAACGCTCTGTACGCGCTCAGCCTGAAGGGCATCCTGTCGGGCACCGCCCCCAAACGCGCGCTGCGGGCGCAGGTCGTCGTCGACGAGACCACCGCGATGGCCCACGCGCAGCCGACGCTCGCGGCCAGGCGCCGTGCGTTCGACCTGACCGCGCTGTGCCTGTTCACCGCCTGGAACATCGGGACGCTGGTCGGCGCGATCGCCGGGCGCGGTCTCGGCGACCCTCGCGACTATGGCCTCGACGCGGTCTTCCCGGCGGTGTTCCTGGCGCTGCTCGTCCCGCAGTTGCGCGGGCCGGATGCGACGCGTGCGGCGGTGGCGGGTGCGCTGATCGCGCTCGCGCTGTTGCCGATTACGCCGGCCGGCGTACCGATCATCGCGTCCGCGCTGGCCGCGGTCCCACTGCTGCTCGCCTCGAGCCGCCGCCGGGCCCGCGTTCGGATGGGACAGGCACCGGAGGCCGGCCGATGAGCTGGTGGCCGGTTCTCGCCCTGTGCGGCGCGGCCTACGCGCTGAAGGTGCTCGGACTCGCGATCGGAGAGCGACTCGATCGGGAGACGTCCGAGCGCTGGTCGCTCGAGATCGTCGTCGTCCCGGTGCTGGCGGCGTTGATCGTCGTTCAGACGTTCAGCAGCGGTCATCGGTTCGTGCTCGACGCACGGACACCCGCGCTGCTGGTTGCCGCGGTGCTGGTCTGGCGTAAAGCGCCGTTCGTTGTCGTGGCGTTCGCCGCGGCCGCCACCGCCGCGCTCCTGCGCCTCGTTGCGTAAAAACGTTAGGGTCCCGCCCGTGATCGCAAACAAGTTCGGCATCTTCGACCACATCGAGGATATTCCCGGCACAGCCACCGGCCAGCTGTTCAAGGACCGCCTCACGCTGATCCAGATGGCCGACGATGCCGGATTCACCGGCTACCACCTGGCCGAGCATCATGGCAGCGGGCTGTGCATGGCCCCGGGCCAGGAGCTGTTCATCGCCGCTGCCTCCCAGGTGACCGAGAACATCCGGCTGGGGCCGATGGTGAAGTTGCTGCCGATGCACCACCCCGTGCGGATCATTGAGGACATGTGCGTGCTCGATCAGCTCACGGGCGGGCGGCTCGAGTACGGCGTCGGCCGTGGCGCCGTTCCGATCGAGCACTACTGGTTCAGCAAGGACTGGTGGGAGTCCCGCGACCGTTTCACCGACGTGCTCGGGATCATCAGGCAGGCACTCGCCACCGGCGAGATCTCGAGCGAGCACAGCACGTTCTTCGACTTCCCGACAATGCCGATGTCGACCAAACCGCTCCAGGAGCGGATTCCGTTCTGGTACCCCGGCAGCCCGCAGACCGCTGGCCAGCACGGGATGAGCCTGATGTGGCCCGGGAAGATCAGCGAGGAGGCTTACGAGCACTACCTCAAGGCTTGGCACGACCACAGGGACGATGAGATTCGCTTCGACGGTCCGGACTCCGAGCCGCGTGTGGGTTACAGCATGCTGTTGTCGATCGCGCCGACCGAGGCCGAGGCGCGTGACGTCGCCCGGCGGGGCATGGAGGGGCTCGTACGCCGCACCCGCGACGCCCACCGCTTCGACCACCTCAAGCTCTCAGAGCAGGAGTGCTACGACGCCCAGGGGGCACTGCGAGCGATCCACGCGAACATGGAGCCGGCGATCGAGATCGGTTCAGGGACACCACCGCAGATCGTCGAGCGGGTCGGGGCGCTACTCGACGACGGGATGGTCGACTACATCTGCTTCATGTTCCCGACCGGCGACATGACGTTCGAGGAGTCGAGGCGCACGCTCGAGCTGCTGATCACCGACGTCATCCCGCAACTCGAGCCGTCGGCCGCAAGGGCCTGACGCCGGCGCGCCCACGACAGCCGCGACCGCAGCCGGCGCCGCACGGCATCGAGGCTACCCGGGAAACCGGGGTCCACGTCACCCGGTGAAGATCGCCTCCGGCAGCAGTGCGCTGACGATGTATTGACCCGCGTCGACGATCTCGGAGATCTTGAGATCGACGGCGAGGCTGCAGAGCAGGTAGGCATCCTCGCGCCCGAGCGAATAGGTCACGGCGATGTGCTCGACCATCGCCCGGACGGCGTCCTGGGCGGCCACGTACAGGTCTCCCCCCACGCCGGTGGTGCCGTAGAACGGCGCAGAATCGACGCGCGGGGTGACCGGCCCCGGGGTACGGTATTGGGGGGCCGGAATCGACCGGCCCTTCTCGAGCGTGAAACGCAGCGCGGCGAACATCGGCGCTTCGAGGCCGGTGACACAAACCTCGCCGTCGCCCTGGGCGCCGTGCGCGTCGCCGCACGAGAACAGCGCCTGCTCGACCTGGACCGGGAGATAGAGCGTCGAGCCGCGCACGAGCTGGCGCATATCCATGTTGCCGCCGAATACGCCGGGCGGCATCACCGGCTGGGCAGACGCGCCGGCGGGACAGACGCCCATCGTGCCGAAGAACGGCTCGACGGGAATCGTGATGTCCTCGCGCAGGTACGCGAGGTCGCCGTGCGAGAGGTCGAAGATCCGAAGGTAGGCGTCCGGAAAATCGTCGGGCAGCAGGCCCAGCCCGGGGAGGATCGCCGTCCAGCCCCACCCCTGGGTGTGGATGTCGAGCACCTCGATTGCGAGCGTGTCTCCGGGCTCAGCGCGGTTGACACCGATCGGGCCGAGCAACGGGTACACCCGGTCCCAATCGAGACCCGCGATCACGCTCACATCCGAATCCGGGCCGATCTGGTTGTCGCTGACGTCACGCGTCCAGACGACAACCGTGTCGCCCGAGTCGACGACCAACCGCGGCTCGTTCCCCGTGTCCCACGTGAAATGGACCTGCTCGTCGGGCAGGTGATGCGTGCGCGCCATGCGGTGCGACCTCCAAGCTCGGTTACGGCGCAACGCTAAGCGATCGGTCCGAGCTCGTGGCAAACGTCGCCACGAGCTCGGACCTGGGCGTGTCCTTTGCCGGCGTACGTCCTAGCCGGCAGCCCCGGCGTTTCCCGTGCCGGAGACTTGTTTCGGGCGCTCGCTCAGCTGTGCGGCAGCCTGCGAGCCGTGCCCGTGGTCACGTAGAGCACCTGTACGACGGGCCGGCGAGGGGCGCGGCGCTCCCGAACCGCGAAGACGCCGGCGATGCCCAGCAGGGCCAGAAGAGATGACGCCGCGTTGAGGAGAAGGATCGTGGTCATGGCGAGGTTCCTTTCCGAGACGCCGACAGGATCTCGCCTCCGCCGAAGAGGAAGTTCGAGGAATCCACACAACTCCATAAGAATCAGGTCGGGCGAGCCGGCTGCGCAGATCGGGCTCGTGAGCGGCAGGCACCCTCGGAGCACCCGGCTCACCGCGGCAGAGCGAGAGACGCTGAGCGCGTCCTCAGAGGACGCCGCGCTGGGTCCGGGCGTGAACGGCGGCGGTGCTGGCGCGGACGATCAACTCGGCCGGGATCGTCTCGTGGACGTTGGCATGCGCGCCGACCTCGATCTCCTCGAGGAGCAGCTCGAGGCTGCGCCGGCCGAGCTCGGCGTAGTCGTGTCGAATCGTCGTCAGTGGCGGGTTGAAGAACTCCGCCTCCGGTGCGCCGTCGCACCCGACGACGCTCACCTCCTCCGGCACCCGCCGCCCCGCTTCGTGGAGCGCGCGCAGCACGCCCAACGCCATCTGGTCCCCGGCGACGAAGATCGCCGTGACGTCCGGTCTGGAGCCGAGGCGGCATCCGAGCTCGTACCCCGCTTCCGGGCTCGAGTCGCCCACCATCGGCAGAGGGATCTCCGCTCCTGCCCTGACCAGCGTGTCGCGCCACCCGGAGAGGCCCCGCCCGGGGTCCCGACCCTCGGCGGGGCCTGCGATGTGGAACACGGTCCGGTGGCCGAGCTCGAGCAGATGGCTTGTAGCCGCAGCTCCACCCGCGTACTGATCGATCGCCACCGCGGACACGCCTTCCTGCGGACCCGTCGCGACGGCCACGAGCGGAATGTCGCCCGATAGCTCGACGAGCACGTCGATCGCGCCCGACGGCGGAGCGACCGCGAGGATTCCGTCGACATACACGCGCCGCAGACGAGCGACGGCACTCCGCAGGGCATCGTGGTCCCGCACCGGCACGGTGACGGTGCTGACGACGTGATCCGAATTGCGCGTAGCCTGATGGATGGCCAGCAACGCGGATGGCTTGGCCGATTGGATCGGACCAAGGCTGAGCACACCGATCGTCTGCGTGTGGTCACTTGCGGCCGGACGCGGCGCCGCCCTCGGTGCGTATTCAAGCGTGCGCATTCTGGTTTTAGAGTGACCCACGGTCACCCGATGGAGCTCGAGACCCGATCCCTCCGTTGGCCGACCGCAACGCGGTTAGACTGACGCGGCCGCCGAAATGTTTTGATGCGATGCAAAACATATATCCAGCGTCACATCCCGTGTCAAGAGAATCGGTGATCCCACGCCGCGCGGGTCACAACGACATCCGCCGCAACAACCTCGAGCTGGTGCTCCGCCACCTGGCGACCGTCGGCCCCGATTCCCGCGCCGGCATCGCCGCCCGAGCCGGCCTGACCCGGGCCACGGTGTCGCGCCTGGTCGCGGAGTTGATCGCGCTCGGGGTCGTGCAGGAGACCGGACGCAACGGGGGCGGACGCGCCGGGCGGCCGAGCACCCGGTTGGAGCTCGGAAGCGGCGTGGTCGCGATCGGTACCGAGGTGAACGTCGACTACCTGTCGGTGCTGGTCATCGATCTCGCCGGCCGTGAAGTGCTGCGCGAGCGGAGCGCTTTCGATGCCAGCGTGGGTCCCGACGCATGCATAGCCGCGCTGGCCAACCTGTGCCGCCAGACGCGCCGGCGCCTCACCTCGCGACGTGGCGTCCCGGCGCCGGTCGTGGCCGGGCTCACCGTCGCGGTGCCCGGGCTCGTCGACGTCGCCGCCGGGGTAGTGGCCGAGGCGCCCAACCTGAGGTGGCGCGACGTTGGCGTCGCCGCGCCGCTCCGCCGGGCATTGCGCCTTCGAGCCACTCCCATCCACGTCGGCAACGACGCGAACCTTGCGGCGATCGCCGAGTATCGATCCGGCGAGTGGGCAGGGACCCCGAACCTGGTGTACGTCACCGGCGAGGTCGGGATCGGCGGCGGCATCATCGTCGGCGGCCAGCCGCTGCTCGGCACGCGGGGATACGGCGGTGAGGTCGGGCACATGAACGTCATGCCCGACGGGCCGCTGTGCGGGTGCGGCCGGCGTGGCTGCTGGGAGGCATGCGTCGGCTTGAACGCGCTGCTGCAGTCGGCGCGGCAACGCCCACGTGGTGACGCCCCTCCGGAGGGCAAGATCGAGCCGCTCGTGAAGCGGGCGAGGGCCGGGGACACGCGCACTCTCGATGTCCTGGCTGAGCTCGGGAGATGGATCGGGCTCGGTGCCGCCAACCTCGCCAACCTGTTCGACCCCGAGGTGATCATCCTCGGCGGCTACTTCGCCTACCTCGGCGACTGGATCCTCCCCGCCGCCCTGCGGTCCCTCGAATCCGGGACGCTCGCCGGCGCCGCCCACACACCGCAACTGGCCACGTCGACTCTCGGGTTCACCGCGGCCGCCCAGGGCGGCGCAATCCACGCAATCGAGCGAGTGATGTCCGACCCGACGACATTGCTCGCGCTGGCGTGATCGCATAGGGGTCTCGGCGACCGCGGTCCCCCGGCCGCGGCACAGCTCGAACGCCCGAGGCACCGACGCCGCGCCGCCCCATCGGCGACGCTATCCCCCACCGGGCACCGGGAGGAGCAGACGTGCGGCACTTCGCCGAGGCGGCCGATCCGTCGAGTTGATCGCCCGCTGAGCCGAAGCGGTCCGCCGGCAATGGGCGGGACGCCGTCGCGCCGGAGCTGAACCAACGAGCGACCTTTCTCGCGACCAGGATCGTCACATCGACAAGCGCACGGGTAGCTCGACGCGCGCGGTCGCATCGACGAACCGGCTGGCAAAAGTATCCTTGCCTCACGATGCCCGATGGGGAGTCACCTGGTAGTGACAGGAAACCGACCGATCGCGAGCTAGCGCAACTTCGCGCGTTGAACGGCGAGCTCAGGCGTTTGCTCGAGAAGCACCAGTGGAGCGGCCTGACACCGACGAAGTCATATGGCGCATGCCCCGAATGCGGCGGCTCGGAGGCTCCATTCGCCGATGGGCACCATGCGGGATGCGCCATCGCCGCAGTCCTGAAGGCATCGAGCTGAGCGTCACCCACACGTGCGCGGCCGGTAGAACAGGCGGTGGGGGCGAATGAAGTCGGTGGTCTCAGACCACGGGTCGCCGTTGCGTTTCGTCGACGTGCACCTCGTAGAGAATCTCCTCGCGGCCGGTCAGTGGGACGAAGGTCGCGACGATCTCGCCGTCGTCGAGGACGTCGACGCGGCTGAAGCCACCTCCGGCGTGCCCGTGAAAGCCGTTCTGTGCGAGCACGTCGGCGTGGCTGCCGGTGGATGGACCTACCCACACAGGAACGCCGGCGAAGGTTCCGGCGCTGACACGATGAGTGTGACCACTGAGAACCAGTCGAACGTCGGTGCCGCGAATCGCGGCAGCCAACCGCTGAGGGTCGCGCAGGGCGACAAGCTCCGACTGCCGAGTCGTCGACCAGATCGGCGGATGATGGACGACGAGCACGGTTCCGTCGGGAGCGGGTTCGGCGAGCTCGACGGCCAGTGCGTGGAGCTGCGCGTCGTGCAGCTCGCCGTAGACCTCATCCGGGACGCTCGAGTACATGCCGATGAGCCGGAGCCCGCCGACGCGTACCACCGTGTCGAGCGGGTCGCGTTCGGGCTCCTGTCCGAGCAGATGCATGCGCAGGAGCGCGACATCGTCGTGATCGCCGGGAGCGACCGGAAGCTTGGCGCCGAATCGGTGCAGCGCGGCGTGGTCACCGGACGCGGCCGGACGTACGCCTCAGCCTCACCCCGATTTGCCACGTCGCCGGAGAGCACGAGCACATCGGGAGAGCAGTCCGCCGCGGCGACCATCTCGATCGAAGCCTGTACCCGCGCGCAGGCGTCAACGCGATCGAACAGGAAGCCATCAGCCGGAACGTGCGGATCGGAGACCTGAACGATCGTGTATCGAGACCGTCGTGGCTGCTGGTCTGACCCAAATGGCAGGGTTGCGTTCGAGTCTCCCACCGCCTGCGATTGTCACAGGCTCCCAGTGGGACTTGTTGCGATCCGGTGAGCGCGGATCCGACCTGCCACGATCAGGTCATGAACATCGAGAACGGGAACGTGCGCTGGATCGCGCTCGAGGGGGCCGCCAACCCTCGCGTGGTCGTGCCCGGCGTGCTGCTGCGCTCCGACAACCTGCAATCGCTCACCGCGCGCGACATCCGATTCCTAGTCGAGCAAGAGGGGCTCGAGGTGGTGCTCGACTTGCGCACCGACCTCGAGGTGGAGCTCGAGGGGCCTGGCCCGATCACCCGCGAACCGCGCATTCGTATCGAGCATCGCTCGCTGTACCCACGGTCCGCGAGTACGACGGATCTCGATGCCGCCTCCGCCAGCGTGTGGCCATCGATCGACCGGAGCCACTGGCCGGGTGAGCCACGGGTCGTCCAGGCCTACCTGAGCTACCTGACCACCCGTCCTGACTCGATCGTCGGATCGATTCGCACGATCGCTACCGCTCGCGGAGCGGCCCTGGTGCACTGCGCCGCCGGCAAGGATCGCACCGGTGTAGTGGTGGCGCTCGCGCTCGACGCCGCCGGAGTGGATCGGAACGCGATCGTCGCCGACTACATGGCCACGGCTCACCGCATCGAAGCGATCATGGCGCGACTCGTCAGCTCCCCAACCTACCGGTCCGAGCTCGAGGGCCACGATCCGCAGCGACACGCCCCCGTTCCGGGCACGATGGAGCGGGTGTTCGAGCTCCTCGACGAAGGCTTCGGCGGATCAGCAGCGTGGCTGGCCGCTCACGGACTCCGCGACAGGGAGCTCGAGAGGCTTCGCCGCAGAATGGTGCCGGCGAACGGCAGCGGCGCGTGACGCTCCCTTCCCACGTCGCATCCCGGGGCTATGTCGGTACGGGGAGGGAGTCGGCCAGCTGCCCCCTTTAATCGAAGAGGAGCAGCGCCTCCCCCGCGATCGTTCCGTCCTCAAACGCTCCCGCGGAACGTCTCAGGCTGTGCTGGTTATCGATATCTCGGATCCAGACATCTTCGGTCTATGCACGAACCCTGCTGGTGCCGGTGCTACGCGCTGTCGAGATCAGGTAGCGCCTCGATCACGCTCACAGCGGACTGTGTCGGAACGATTCGTGTGAGCCGGAACCCCCCGCTGTGCAGCAGCTCGCCGTACTCCTCAGCGGTCCGCTCCATGCCCCCGGTCAGTACGAGCATGTACATGTCGAAGATCTTGGCGGGGTGGGGCTCGTCGCCGGGTGGGAGGACCATTTCTATGAGCAGCAGCCGCCCCTCTGGGTCGATCGTCTTGCGGCAGTTGCGCAGTATCGCGACGCACCGGTCATCGTCCCAGTCGTGAACGATGTGCGACATGAGGTAAACGTCGCCGCTCGGCAGGGTTGACTCGAAGAAGTCGCCGCCGACCACCTCGCAGCGGTCCGTGACACCGTGTTCGGTGAGCGTCGCTTGGGCCTCGTCGATCACGTCCGGGCGGTCGAACAACACACCACTGACGAGCGGATAGCGACCCAGCACCGTGGCCAAGAGGGCTCCCGTCCCGCCGCCCACGTCGACGATTCGATGCACGCCCGAGAAGTCATACGCCTCAGCCACCGCACGCAGCTCGGCGACGGCGAACGCGATCATCGTGCGGTTGAAGTCGGCGCTCTCCTGGGGATGTTGCGTGAGGTACTCGAAAACCGGCATCCCGAAGGCGAGCTGCATCCCGGTCTCCCCGCTCGCCACGACCCGCGGAAATTCCGCCACCGCGCGCGAGACCCACTGCTGGGTCAGCACCAGTTCCCGCCCGGCGCTTGGATCACCTGTCTTGAGCGTCGAGCTGAGCGGCGTCAACGCGAAGCGGCGTGGCGACTCCTCGGTAAACACCCCGTAGCCCGTAAGCGACCGCAATAGCCGGTAGAGCGAGGGTTCGTGCAACCCCGTGACCTTTGCCAGTTCGACGCTCGTCTGCGGCCCGTCGGCGAGCAGATCGGCAACACCCCTCTCGACCACGACGTACAACATCCACCACAGCCACAACCCGCTCAACATCTCGGCCAGCCGGGCCTCCGGCGGGATCGTCGAGGCTTGGCTGCTCGGTTGCCCATCAAAGGTCGCCGTCACTTGTGCCACCCCCTTGAGCGGTGCACCCACGATGTTTCGCAGAGACGCTGCGTTAGGTCGTTAACCTACCGGCCAAGGCTCGTGCCAGCCATCCGAGGACGACGTCGAGCGTTGACAGAGCGTCCGACGCAGCGCGACCTTGGCTAGGCGCTTGGTGAGATATCCCGCTGGCGGCCGGCCTCGCTCCGTCCACGCGGGCCCGAGTGCTTCTGCACCTGGCGCCGTAGGGCGCCCGGTACTTCATGTACCAGGCGGGTCCGCGCGCGCGCTGGACGCGCAACACATGACCGCTCGGTCGATTCAGCACGGCGCGGATCGTATGCCCGTCTCGTTGACACGGGACATATTGGGGACATGTTTCAGGACCGCCACCGTCCCCGACAACAAGAAAAACCCCGCTGTCGCGCTGTCGCACAAGCCCGGCGAGTGTGGGATCCGTTGTGTCGAGGCCATAACGCACCCGGGCGCGTCACGGAGGCGCTCGCCGAAGTTTGGCGTTTTACCCCCCAAAAATGTGGGGTAAAACGCCATTGACCGGGGGTGGTCGGCCACAGCCCCTCGCGACCTTGTGAGCCGACCACAAACGCCAATCGCTTCCGCGACAGCGTCGCGGGCGGCGTGTGTGCCGCCACCCCTGATGGATGAGAGTCTTCCTCGGCCGCCGGGCCGGCGCCGGCGAGGCTTGGTGCGGTAGTGAGAGCCCGTGCGACAGCGTGACCCAGGGAGCCTGTGGAACCGTTGATTGCTGCCATGAGCGCGAAAGCCAGACTCATCTCTGGGAGGCTCCTCCCGGCGGCCGCTATCGCCGCGTCAACCAAGGAGATCGCCGGCCGCACCTGAAACCGAGCACGCTCACTCAGGCGGGCCTGTTTTCGCGTGCTCGGACGTCCCCGTCGGGCGGGACGGGGATTCACGCGCCAGCATCGCGAAAAGCGGGAGCCACCGAGGTAGGTTCCTCAGATGGCCCAGATCCGAGTCGGGCGCGGCACACTGGCCGAGATGCTACGAAGCCATGGTGAACATGATCTCGCCGCGCGGGCGTCGTCGATCACGGACGACGAGCTGACACGCGTTCGGACTCTCGGCACGTACTACGCCTGGTCTGAAGACGCGCTGGCACTCCGCGGCAGCATGGGCGGCGCCCGCGCTCTCGCTGGCCACGATCGACGTGCTCGAGCGGACCGGACGCGATCTACGGCGTTACCACACCGATTCTGAGATTGCGTTCGGATGGTCAGTGGAGCCTGACGCGAGCGAGCGCGCCCGAGATCGTGAGCCTCGACCTCATGCCGCGGAGAAACAGCTGTCCGACCCGGGGAGCTGAACGGCGAACGGAGCAGAAGCACCGGGGGCCGTGTTGTGTGGGCGCTCACGGACGCCCAGCGCCGCAAGCATTCGGCTATAGATTGCTGGGGTGTCTCTCGCTATCTGCTCAGACCTTTCGCCGGCCGACTGGATCGTGATGAGCGACGTTCCGTGGATTCGGCTGGTGACTTTCGGACCGGCCGGATTCGCGGCGTACGCGCGTGTGCGATTCATTCCCGATCCCAC
>DATJYY010000076.1:0-26764 GCA_035499395.1 Solirubrobacteraceae bacterium | reverse complement strand
CCCGCGGGTCTGAGCGCTGATGACCGGCTGCGAGTCGATGCCCTGGCTGTACTGATCCTCGACGTACACGCCGAGAATGCCGGCGCGGTGCAGGTGCTCGATATAGCGCGCGTTGAGCGTCGCGCCCGCCCGGAGCAGGGGGGCCGCGTCGCGTCCGGTCAGAATGTCGCGCGCGAGCGTGGAGTCTTCTTGAAGGTCCGATATTGCGACGAGCCTCATGGCCCGGCAAATCGGCAGGAGATTCCGAACCTTTAATGCACCTGCACTAGGTGTGTATTACTGCTGACTAGGCAGTCGCCTCAACGTGCCGGGGATCCTGTCGCGGCGGCGCGTAGCCGCGAGCGGTGCGGCTCACGCGCTCGACGTTCGCGAACTCGAGCAGCAGCGCTTCGCGAATGCGCAGGATCTCGATCTCCACACGCTTGTTCATCAGCGCCGCACGTTGCAGCGCCGGGCGGGCGGAGGCCGGTGGGATGTCGGGAAGGGTCGATGTGAGCGAGTCGCGCTCTGACCGCAGCGCCGCCAGTGCGTCGTGGTCGCCCGTCCCGATGAGCTCGAGCTCTCGCTCGATCATCCGAGCGAGCGCCTCGTACGGCGCTGTCTCGGCCGAGCTCATCGCCCGGCGATGGTCGCCCATGCCTCGCGAAGCTCACCGAGCAGGTTGCTCACCTGGTCGAGCTTGTTCGCGTCGCGGTCGAAGCGGGCCTGCTGGAGATGGCGCAGGCAGAAGAGGTAGATTGCCTCGAGGCGCTGCGAGATCTCGCCCTGGTCCATGTCGAGCGTGTCGAGCAGGTGGCGGATGATGTCCTCGGCGCGACGGAGCTTGCGGTGCGAGAGCTCGATCTGCCGGTCGCGCATCGCGATGGCCGCCTGGAACAGGAACCTACGGGCTCCGTCGTAGAGCATCACGACGAGGACCTCCGGCGGGGCGCTCAGCACCGCGCTTTCACGGTAGGCGTTGGGCGTTGGCGTTGCGATCGGCGGCGTCATCGTGAGGGGGTCTCCTGGGGGTGGGAACTGCGAGTCCGTTCTGTCCAGATGCTCGGCAGCGAACGCGGGCTCTTGAGCCGCTCTGGCCGCTTTGCCCAGAGCCGGTCCTACGGCGTCGGCAGGGCGGCGATCTGGCTGGTGAGCCAGCTGCTCGTCGACTGATTGGACGAGAGCATCGCCTCCATCTGCGCGAACTCGTTCACCAGCTGCTGCTGCTTGGCGGCGTTGGCCGACTGCAGGTTCGAGATCTGATTGGCCAGATAGCTGATCTGGCTGTCGTCGCCCTGGATTCGCGAGTCGATCGTGCCCCCTGGGGAGGCTTCGTTGTCCACCATGAACGAGAAGTGGATCGACCAGCTCTGGAGCATCGACTTGACCGCGCTCCCGTTGCTCGTGAGCGCCTGGGTCAGGGCGGTTGCGTCGAGCGTCAGCTGCCCGCTGATGGAGCTCTGGGACGGGGCGCCAGTTCCCGATGCGGCTCCCGTGCTGACGCCGATGTTGAGCATGCTCGTGATGCTGCCGGTCAGACCGCCGACGGTCGCGTCCATCTGCTCGCGCATGGTCGAGAGCAGTTGCTGCAGGTCCTGGTCGCCGAACAGGGTCCCCTGTGTGGGGTCGGAGCTCGACGGCGTCTGGGTGAGCTGCGTCTGGATTGCGGTGAGCGCGGCGTTGTAGTCGGTGACGAACTGCTGCACCGCGGTCTGGATGTTCTGCGTGCTCGGCCCCGGCGCGCCCACGGTCACCGTCACGGGCGTCGATCCGGTGATGCCGTTGAGGCTCAGCGACACGCCCGGGATCGTTTGCGTGGCGCCCTGGCCCTGGGTGGGCGGGGTGCTCCCACCGAGCGAAGCGCCGCTGATGGTGTTCGAGGACGAGTACTGCGTCGCCCCGTTGTTGATCGTGTACTCGGCGTCGGTCCCGGGCACGTCGTGGCCGGTGTCGGCGAGCGCGTTGGCGGTGTCGGAGACCTGGATGTAGTTGCCGGCGGGCACGCCGGTCTGGCGGTCGGACAGGACCACGGTGGCCGGTCCGCCGTTCGTGGACTCCTGGGTGACGGTCGCCCACACGCTCAGGTTCGAGTTCGAGTTGATCGAGTTGACGAGATCGTCGGCCGAGGCGCCGGCGGCCAGCGAGATCGACTGTCCGTCGATCGTGACCGTGTCCGCCGAACTCTGACTCGTAAACGAGAAGGTCTTCTGGGAGGCGCTCGCGAGCGCGGTCACTGACACCTGGTAGCCGCCCACGACCGCGCCGTTGCTGGAGGTCGCCGTGGCGCCGACCAGGGTCGGGTTGGTCGAGGTGATCGTCTGTGTGTTTGCGAACAGCGACGGGTTCCCGAGGGCCCGGGCGTCGTTGGCGACCTTGGTCAGCGCCGCCTGGATGGCCTGCAGCTGCGTGTTCATCGCGGTCAGGCCCGACTGCTGGTTGGTGAGGTTCGTCACCTGCTGCTGCTGAGAGGCCATCAGCGCGTTGACGATCGCGTTCGTGTCCAGGCCGGAGGCCAGACCGGTGACCTGCAGCGGCGTCCCGGACCCGAGCGACTGCAGCTGATCGCCGCTCGCGTATTGACCGGAGCTGGTGGCCGAGCCGGAGCTCGAGCCGATGGATTGGGTTGACATTGCGTGGACCTCTCTGGCGCTGTTGCTTGTCTCTTGGCGCTGTGGCTTGTCCGCTAGCTCAGGGGGAGCGAGCTGCCCGAGGCGACGTCGAGCACAGTGCTCGCCGGGACCGTGAACAACAGGTTCCCGTGGACGTCGTGGACCTCGACGGACAGCTTTCCGGTCGCCTCATTGACCTTGAAGCGCAACTCGCTGCCGGCCGCCTTCAGGTTGTGGTACGCCTGGTTGGCGACGCCGATCGCGTCATGCACCTCGTCGGGCGGGCTCGCCGGGATCGTGTCGACCGCCACCGCGTCCGTGGAGTCCACGGAAGATGACGGCACGGCAGTCGTGCGCTGGCTCTTGGCCGCGGCCGCCGCGGCGGGCGTCCCGCCCACCGAACCGATGTCGAAGCTCATTGCATTCCTCCTTGGATGCGTCGGTTCCTACCTTTAGCGCGGGAATCCGTCCCGCTCAGGTGGGGTAATCGAGCGCACCGCTGAGAACTTGAGCGCCTCCTTCGTCTTTCCGTTTAGTCGTCCGGGTCAGCAGTGAGCGAGGACCTGCCGTGCGTCGGCGCTGGTCGGGTCGGCCTTGAGGACCTCGCCGGCGAACACGGCGGCGTCCTCGAGCTGCCCGTTTGCCTGGGCGACGCGCGCCAGACCCAAGAGCGCGCGCACGTCCGGGCTGGTCTCGCAGATGGCCATCCATTCCCTGGCGGCCGACTGGAGGAACCCATGCTTCAGGTACATGGTGGCGAGCAACTCGCGCTGCTCGCGCAGTGGAAGGGCGGAGCGGTTGAGCAGGCCGACCAGCTTCTCGAACTGCTCGAAGTCGTGTGCGCCGAGGAGCGACTCGAGGATCACGCCGAGCAGCGGCGTGGCGGCGACGGGGAGGCTGGGGAGCTCATCGTCGGGCGTGCCCTTGGCGGCGGCGAACCAGCCCGCGAATGTGCGGAGCTCGGCGTTCGGTACCCCGGCACCTGCGGCCCGGGGCATGGCGTCCTGCGCGCCCGCCAGGTTGCCGGACGCGATCAGGCCCCACAGCTCGATCCGGCAGGCCAGCCCCGCGAACGGGTCGTCGTCGGCGATCGCGGCCGCGGCGGTGGCGGCCTCGGCGTACCGGCCCAGGTTGAGCAGCGTTTCGGCGAGCTGGACCCGAACCTGGGAGCTGTTCGGGCGGGCGTCGAGGACCGCGCGATACTGCCGCTCGGCGGGCGCCATCGCGCCGCTTCCGAAGAACGCGGTCGCGAGCACGAAGCGGGCCGCCGGCGTCAGCTGTTCGATCCGGGACTCGACGTCTTCGGCGAGCGCCTCGGCGGAGGTGCCGGTTCTCAGCATCACCGACGCGTACGGGGCGATCACGGCGATCACGTCCGGATGCATGGCGATGCACCAGTCGAGGAGCTCCTTGGCGGTCTCGAGGTCGCCGCGGCGTGCGGACAGCTCGGCCAGCGAGATCCGGGGCAGGTAGGTGCCGGCGCCGACCGACGCTCCGAACCGCGCCGGCGCGTCACCCATCTCGATGCAGCGCTGCCAATAGCCGACCGCCGCGTCCTCGCGGTTCAGCGCGAGCGCGGCGAGGCCCTGGGCGAACACCATGTCGGTGAAACCGGGGAACCGCTCGAGCGCCTCGTCGGCGCGGGCGATCGCCTCGGCCGGGCGGCCGCAGTGACGCAGCGCGGTGACCAGCCGCTGCAGCAGGGAGGGCACGTAATCGCGGTCCTCCTGGCCTTGGCTCTTCACGAGGCCCCACGCCCGTTCGAACTCCGACAACGCCGCGCTGTAGTCGCCGATCACCGAGTACTCGGTGCCGAGGTTGAAGTACAGGAACGCGTCGGTCGGGCTCTCGGCTTGCTGGGCCTTGAGTAGATCGAGGTTGCGGCGCGACTTCTCCTTGGCATCCCGGACGGCGCCGAGGTAGCCGTAGTGGTCGATCCGAACCGAGCTCTGCTCGATCCGCCCGGCGGCGTACAGCGGCAGGTTCTGCGCGATCTGCTCGTGCAGCCGGCCTTCGAAGCGGTACTGCGGGCGGTTGCGGAATACCCGGAGAGCGTTGTTCGTGATCGCGGCGCCGTCGCCGAGCTCGCCGGTGAAGCTGGTCTCGACCAGGTAGAAGGCCTCGCGCCACGTGCGCCCGGTAAGGCTCCTGAGTTTTTGGATGTCGTCCGCGACGAGGACCTCGTCGGCGTCGAGGTAGATGATCCAGTCGCCGGTGGCGGCCTCGAACGAGGCGTTGCGCGCGTCCGAGAACGAGCCGGTCCACTCCTTTTCGATCACCGTCGCGGCGTATTCACGGGCGATCTCGATCGTGCGATCGGTCGATCCCGTGTCGACGATCACGATCTCGTCGACGGCCGGCGCGACCGCGGCCAGGCACCGCGGGAGCATCGCCTCTTCGTCCTTGACGATCATGCACAGGCTCAGCTTGAGGCCGGTGGCAGGGCGGGCATGCTTGGCGATGGTCCGGGCCTTGGCGGCGAGTGCCGGGACCTGCGCATGGAGGGGCTTGAGCGAGCGGCCGCTCCGGCTGGCCTCGCGGCGGCGTCGCGCGAGCTCGTCGAGGTTGCGCTTGAGATGCGGCAGCGCCGGATCGAGGCCGTGCGCTGCCTTGAAGATCACGTGGGCGGCGTCGAGGCTCCACAGCTCGTACAGCGCGACGCCCGCGTAGTTGAGCAGGATCGGTTCGCGCGGATTGGCCTCGAGCGCGCCGATCGCTCCGCTGGCGACGGCCACGAACCGCTGGGTCGCCTGGGTCGACGAGGCGGCCTGGCCGGCGGCGGACAGTCCCTCCTCCACCAGCCTCACGCGAGCGTGATAGCGGGCGTGAGGATCGTCGTGCTCGGCGGCCTGGGCGAACAGCGCCTTGTAGCCGTCGAGGTCGTTCGCCGTCAGGCGCATGCGTGCCTGGATGCTGAGACGGGTGCCGAAGGCGCCACCGGACTCGGTATGTCCGTGGCCGGGCAGGGCGACGGGAGCCGGCGTGCCGGCAGCGTCAGCAGGCGTGGATATGCCAGTGAGGCGTAGTGCCATTCGAGGGAACCACCTTCCGAGGGGGGGAGGGCTTTCGGTTTGATCGGCAGGCCGGCCGAAAGGTTGAGCCGCCCCAATAACCACGCACTCGCCACCCTCGGGGGGCCGAATGCATATTCGTCCCGCTATGGCAACGATTGCGATGCGCTCGGCCCTGGCACGCGGCCGAGTGTCAGGTTTCTGGGGTTAGCGCCGCGACGCCTTGGCGTCGAGCAGGTACGCCCACGCGAGGGTCTCGGCGACCGCGGTCCACAGCGCCTGGGGCACGTCGTCGCCAAGGTCGAGCGCGGCAAGGGCCTCGGCGAGCGCGGGGTCGTGGCGCACCGGCACGCCGGCCTCGCGAGCGGCCGCGACGATCCGGTCGGCCACGAGGCCGACGCCGGTGGCGGTGACCCGCGGGGCGTGCTGCCCCTGCTCGTAGCTGAGCGCGGTGGCGCGCCGGCGCTTCTCCGGCTCAGGCATACACGTCGAGTGGCTCGCGCCGCGGGGTCACCTCGACCGTGACCGGCCGACCGAGCGCCTCGGTTAGGTCGTCGCCGAGCTTGCCGGCGCCATTGACGGCGAGATCGAACGGCCGGCCCGCCGCGAGCGTCGCTGCGACGCGGACGTTCTCCGGGTCAAGCTCGAACCGGAGGTCGACCGCGCCGAGCGCCGGGGCGTCGTAGCGAATGCTCAGCGTGTGCCGATCGGCATCGCCGCCGCCGCCCCTGTCCGCTCCGCTTCCGCCGCCGTCGCGCTCGGCGACCTGGACCGTCCCTCCGCCCGGAAGCGGGACGGCCTCGGCGCCCGTCGCTGACGGTGGCGTCTGGTCGGACATGCTCAGCTCGACCCGGTCGGGACTCACGTGGCGGACGGTCAGGCGCAGCTCCTGGCCTGCCTGCACATCCTTGGGCAGCGCCGCGTCGATGACCGCGCCGGCGATGTTCAGCGAGCCCCGTCCCAGACCGTCCGCGGTCACCACTCGCGCCATCAGCGCGCGGCCAGGCGCGATCCGGAGCTCCGCACCGAGCACGGCCTTGATCAGACGAATGTCCACGCTGATCGGGTCCATGCCTCAAGGATGATGAAGGACGGGCGACTACCCGGGGCGATGGATACCGGCCTCTACATCGCAGCGTCCGGGATGCTGGCCCAGCAGGTCAGGGAAGATCAGCTGGCCAACGATCTCTCGAACGCCTCCACACCGGGGTACAAGACGGACGCCTCGGTCCAATCGGACTTCGGCTCGATGCTGCTCGCCAACACGGCGACCGGCCAGCAGATCGGTCAGGTCAACACCGGCGTGCAGCTCGGCAAGCCGGTGACCGACCTGTCGCCGGCCTCGCTCCACTCGACCGGCCAGCCGCTCGACTTCGGGATCGCCGGTGACGGCTTCTTCGCCGTGCGCACCCCGCAGGGCGTGCAGTACACGCGCGACGGGCAGTTTCAGGAATCGGCGCAGGGTCTCCTGGTCGACGGCCAGGGCAACGACGTGCTCTCGCAGAACGGCGCCCCGATCCAGGTCAGCGCCCAGGGGACGGTTCCCGCCTCCTCGGTCGGTGTCTTCAACGTGACCAACCCGACCAAGCAGGGCTACAACTACTTCACCGGTTCGCCCGCCGGCCGCGGCAGCGGGATCGTCAAGCAGGGCGAGCTCGAGGAGTCGCAGGTCGACCCCATCAACACGATGGTCCACATGATCAGCGCGACCCAGACCTACCAGGCCGGCGAGAACGCGATCCAGACCATCGACTCAACGATGCAGGAGAGCTCGCAGTCCGTGGGCTCGCTGGGAGGCTGATAAATGCTCGAAGGTCTTTACTCAGCCGCTTCTGGCATGGAGGCCCAGCAGCAGCAGTTCGACGCCATCTCCAACGACATGGCGAATCTCGACACGCCCGGCTACCAGTCGACGATCATGGGCTTCCACGACCTGCTGTACTCGAGTGGCGACTACGGCTCGAACGTCGCGACCGGCGCCGGTGCACAGGCCGAGCAGCTGGGCCGTGACCAGACCCAGGGAGCGATCCAGAAGACCGGCCAGCCGCTCGACGTGGCGATCCAGGGGCAGGGTTACCTCGAGGTCCGCCGCCAGGATGGCTCGATCGGCCTCACGCGCAACGGCGCGCTTCAGCTCAACGACAAGCGCCAGCTCACCACTCAGACCGGGATGCTCGTGCAGCCGCCGATCACGGTCCCGGCCGGCGTCGACCCGAGCCAGGTGTCGATCGCCTCGAACGGGACCGTTTCCATCGGCAAGCAGACCCTGGGCAAGCTTTCGCTCGTCGACGTGCCGGCGCCCGACGGCCTGGTCGCCGACGGCGACAGCGTGTTCAGCGCGACCGCCGCGAGCGGCGCGCTCAAGGCCGCCAAGGCCGCCTCGCTCCAGCAGGGCGCGCTCGAGGGCTCGAACGTCAACCTCGGCGATGAGATGAGCAAGATGATGGCCGCCCAGCAGCAGTACGCGATGGGCAGCCAGGCGGTCCAGTACCAGGCACAGATGCTCCAGATCGCGAACGAGATCAAGCCATGAGCGCGATCGGGTTCAACAGCACGCTGCCGCCGATCGATGCCGCGAACGAGCCGGCGGACATCCGCAACGGCAACTCCGCCGCGCAGAAGGCCTACCAGGAGGCGCTCGGATTCGAGGACATCCTCGTCCAGCAGCTCACGCAAGAGCTGGCGTCGACCGTGACCAGCCCGGGCGGCGACGGCTCGGGCGACGACGGCTCCGGCGACAGCTCGAGCGACTCGAGCGGCGGCATCCTCGGCTCGGACCCGAGCACGAGCGCATTCGCGAGCATGATCCCGACGGCTCTGACCCAGAGCATCATGTCGAGCGGCGGGACTGGGATCGCCGAGCAACTCGCGCAGGCGATCGATCCCGCGATCGGTACGCCGCAGGGTGAGGCGACGACTTCGCAGGGGGCGCAGTGATGGCGACGGCCGAGCTTCAGGCACGGGCCGACGCCGCCCTGACCACAGAGGTGATCGCGCACCTCGAGGCCCAGCTGGTCGCCGCCAGGCGTCTGCTCCAGGTAGTGCTCGAGCAGGGTGTCGCGATCCGCAACCGCGACGTCAAAGGCGTCGTGGCGCTGACCGGCGTACTCCACGCCGAGCTCCAGCACCGCCGCCAGCTCGAGACCGAGCGCATCGCGCTGCTCGAGCGGGCCGGCGCGAGGCTCGGCGTCGCCGGCGCGTCCGTGACCATGGCGCTACTCGAGACCTTGATGGCGCCGGAGTCCGCGCTCCTTGCCGGCGCCCGCAGCGCCGAGCTGCGCGGGCTGCTCGAGGTCGTCCAGCGCGAGCACCACGTCAACCGAGCGCTGATGAGCCAGGAGCTGGCGTTCCTCGATCACCTCCTCAAGCTGGCGGGCATCGCCGGTGACGAGAGCTACAACGCGGGCGGCGACCGACTGGCCACCACCGCCGCGCAGACGACCGGCCACCGCGTATTCGATCTCGAGGTCTGAGCGATGACGATTCCGAGCTACATGGGGTTGCAGACCGCGCTCAGCGGTCTGGAGGCGGCGCAGGCGGCGATCAACACCACGGGCCAGAACATCGCCAACGCCAGCACGCCCGGCTACTCGCGCCAGGTGGTCAACCTGACCGAGCGCAGCGCGCTGACGATCCCGGCCCTGTCCAGCGTCACCGGCGACGGCTCGCAGTTCGGGACCGGGGTCGATATCACCTCGATCACGCGTATCCGCGATCAATTTCTCGACAGCCAATACCGCGCCCAGAACAGCAACGAGAGCGGCCAGAACACGTCCTCGACGCTCCTCAGCCAGGTCCAGGCTGGTCTGAACGAGCCGAGCGCGAACGGTCTGTCGGGCGCGCTCGACCAGTTCTTCAAGGACTGGAACACCCTTGCGTCGACCCCGGGGGACCAGGGCGCCCAGCAGGCGGTGATGGGTGACGGTGCCGCCGTCGCCGACCAGCTCAACACGCTCTCGGGACAGCTGTCCACGCTCGAGTCGCAGGTCACGCAGCAGTACAACACGCTGACCGACCCCACCAATGGTCAGGTCGCCAATGACGCCAACGAGATCGCCCAGCTCAACGGTCAGATCGCCCAGGCGCAGGCCGCCGGGATCGACGCCAACGGCCTCGAGGATCAACGCGACAACGTGATCGACGACCTCTCGCAGTACTCGAACGTCTACGTCAGCACCCAGTCGAACGGGATGGTCAATGTCAGCTTCGGTAACGCCGCCCTCGCGGCCCAGAAGGGCACCGCCGACGCGACCCCGCTCGTCAGCGGGACCAGCGTCGATCTCACCGACAACCTCACCGACGCGAACATCAGCGGCGGCGGGGGCACGCTCGGGTCGCTTCTGGCTCTGTACGACGGGTCCACCTCCCCCGGCACTGGCCAGATCGCCAACTACATGACCTCGCTCGACAACATCGCCAACGACCTGGTGACAACGGTCAACGGGGCGATCTCGGGCGCCGATGCGAGCGGGCCGAGTGCCACGCCGTTCTTCGATCCGACCGGCACCACCGCTGCCACGATTGCCGTCAACTCGAGCCTGACCTCGAACGGCACCACCCCGCCGTACACGCAGGACGAGGCGAACGCGGTCGCCGCTCTGAGCGGTGGCCAGGCGCAGCAGGCGTACAACGCGTTCGTCACCGGGGTCGGCAGCGACGTCCAGTCGGCCCAGAACGCCCAGCAGACCTCGCAGGCGCTGCTCACCGCGATCGGCAACCAGCGCCAGAGCATCTCCGGCGTCTCGCTCGACGAGGAGATGACGAACCTCATCCAGTTCCAGCAGGCCTATCAGGCCTCGGCTCGCGTAATGAGCACGATCAACGACACGTTCACCTCGCTGTTGAACATGGTCGCCGGGTGATCTAGATGATCGGACGCATCACCAACCAGATGTCCGCCCAGATGACGCTGGCCGGGATCGAGACCGCACTCGATCGGCTGGACACCACCCAGCAGGAGCTCTCGACCGGCAAGTCGATCAACCAGCCATCCGACAACCCGTCCGGCACCGCGCTCGCGCTCCAGCTCAACACGGACCTGTCGAACCTAACGAGCTACTCGAACAACGTCACTGACGGCACGGGCTGGGCCACGGCGCAGAGCTCCGCGATGACCGACATCACGAACTGCGTTCAGCGCATCCGGTCGCTGACGGTCGAGGCGTCCAACGGCACCCAGACAGCGGCCGACATGCAGGCCTCCGCCCAGGAGGTCAACCAGCTGATCGACCAGATCAAGCAGGACGCCAACACCCAGTACAACGGTCAGTACGTGTTCTCGGGCTCGGCGACGGCGACTCAGCCGTACCCCTCAGGCTCGGACACGTATGCCGGCAACACCGGCACCGTGACGCGGACGATCGGGCCGAATACCTCGCTGAACATCAGCGCGAACCTCTCAGGAGTCCTCGGGAGCGGCCAGACCGTGTCCGGTCAGCCCGCCGGCGACGGCCTGCTGCTCAACTCGCTTCGCAACATCGCCGACGACATGCAGTCCGGCAACAGCTCCGCGGTCCAGTCCGACCTTACCTCGCTGGACACGAACCTCAACTCGCTGAACGGCGTGGCGGCCAACGTCGGGGCGGTCCAGGACCGGCTTACGATGGCCGCCTCCCGCATCCAGACGCTCCAAACCAGCGACACGCAGGTCCTCTCGAACACGCAGGACGCCGACATGGCGTCGACCGAGATCAGCTTCTCGACCCAGCAGGCGGCGCTACAGGCGGCGCTGCAGGCCGGCGCGAACATCGTGCAGCAGTCGCTGATGAACTTCCTCGGCAACGGCTAGCCGCTCCGCTCGAACCACTAGAGTAAGCGCCGCTTTGTCGCTCACGATCGAGAGCTCGCGCTTCGGGCGCGTGCAGATCGACCCGGACACGGTCATCGAGTTTCCCGAGGGCCTGATCGGCCTCGGCGGGTCGCGCTATGCGTTGCTGGCGAACGACCCGGACGCGCCGTTCCTGTGGCTTCAGTCGCTCGAGGATCCGACGCTGGCCCTGCCGGTGACCAATCCGCACCGGTTCTTCCAGGGGTTCGAGGTCGAGGTGATCGACGAAGACGCCGAGCGTCTCGGCTTCGACGGGTCGAGCGCGATGGACGTCTATGTGACTGTGCGCGCCGCGCCGGCGCTGGAGGACTTCACGGCAAATCTCAAGGCGCCGATCCTGGTCCGGGCCGGTCAGGCCTACCAGGTGATCAACCAGGCGCCTGGCTGTGATCTCCGCGCGCCCCTGTTCGTGGCCCCCGACGGGGACAGCGCGCCGGACGCCGACGGGCATGCTGAGAATTAGCCGGCGCGCCGGCGAGCGGATTATGCTCGGCGACGACACGATCATCGAGGTGCTCGAAGTTCGGGGCCAGACGGTGCGGATCGGGATCGACGCCCCGCGGGCGGTGCCGGTCTACCGCGAGGAGATCTGGCTAGAGGTCAAGCGCGAGAACCAGGCCGCCGCCGAGGCGGCGGCGACCGCGAAGCTGCCCGACGTACAGGGGCGGTTCGGCTCGCAGGAGGGGTGACCCGTGGCCCCAGCTGGATGCTGGGCCGTGGTGACTCCCGGCCCGGGCGGAGCGGTCTCCTCTCACTCCTGAGGCGGAGCGTGCGCCGGCCCAGAGCCGGATCCGGTTACGCCACCTCGCTGAAGAGCGCCTCGTCGGCCTCGAGCTCGACCCGGAGCTTCTTCGTGATCTGCCCGTGGATCTGGCAGACGCGGCTCTCGGTGACACCGAGGATCTCGCCGATCTCCCGCAGGGTCAGGTTGTAGACATAGAGGAGCACCGCGACCTTGCGCTCGCGCTCGGGCAGGCGCTCGAACGCCTTGCGGAAGCGGGCCTTGGCCTCGTCGCGCATCGCAGAGTGCTCCGGATTGGCGTCGAGGTCGTCCGAGTGGAGCGTGTCGATCCGCTCGATCGTCGTGTCGTCCTCGGCGAGGACCACGGTGTTCAGCGACCCGACGTGCGAGCGGGCGATGTCGTCCTGGCGGGTAATCAGCTCCTTGGCCGAGATCCCGAGGGACTCGCTCAGCTCCTCGCGCGAGGGCTTGCGACCGTACAGGCCGACGAACTGCTCGTTGGCCTTCGTGATGTCGCGATCCCAGCGGCGCAGCGAGCGGGGGGCCCAGTCGTTGCGACGAAGCTCGTCGAGGACGGCACCGTGAATCCGGGTCCACGCGAACTGCTCGATCGTGGCGCCCTTGTTCGGGTCATAGCGGTCGATCGACCGGATCAACGCCTCCAGGCCGCACGAGATGAAATCCTCCACCTCGCAGCGGGCCGGAATTTCGCGCGCCTTCTTGTAGACGATGTACTTGACCATCGGCGCGAACGTCAGGACCAGGCGGTCGCGAATCCGCGCGTCGCCGGTCCGCTTGTACTCCTGCCAAAGTTCGAGCGTCTCCTGCGCCGACATCCGGCCGCTCTTGTCCTTCGCCTTACGCATTTACAGGACTCCGTATTCTCGAGGGAAATTGGGGGCCGGGCTCAAGTTCCGGCTTGCGGGAATGACATCGGCTAAAGCGCGTCTATATGCATCCGCGCCGGCCCGCAACCCCGGTCCGTAGTTACCCGCAACGTGCCCGGCAAGAGCTCACAAATCCTCCTCTTACGTGGCATCAACATCGGCCCGAACAAGCGGATCGCGATGCCGGAGCTGCGCGCTCTCCTCAGCGACGCGGGGTTCGAGGACGTCCAGACGTACGTCCAGAGCGGCAACGTCGTGCTGAGGTCGAGTGCGAAGCCGGCGAAGGTCGCCGCTCGCGCCGAGGAGCTGATCGCCGAGCGGTTCGGGTTCGACGTGGACGTGATCGTCCGGACGGCCGGCGAGCTGGCCGAGGTCGTGCGGCTGAATCCGCTGTCGGACGTGGCCGACAACCCCAAGCGCTACCAGGTCAGCTTCTGCGACGGCGAGCCCGCCGCCGCGGCCGTTGAGCGCGCCGCCGCGGCCGGGGCTCCCGGCGAGCGGCTTGTGGCGATCGGGCGAGAGCTGTACGCGTGGCACCCGAACGGGGTCGGGCGCTCGAAGATGTGGACGAAGCTCGCCGGCTCGGGACTCGGCGTCCGCGCCACCGCGCGCAACTGGACGACCGTGACCACGCTGCTGGAGATGGCGGGCGGACAGTGAGCATGCGCCGCTACACGATCGCCGACGTGTTCACGGATGTTCCCCTGCTGGGCAACCAGGTCGCGGTGTTCACGGACGCCTCGGGCCTGAGCGCGGAGACCATGCAGCGCGCCGCGCGCGAGATGAACCTGTCCGAGACCGTGTTCGTGTTCCGCGCGGAGGATCCGAATGCCCACCTGCGCGTGCGGATCTTCACGCCTGCCACCGAGCTCCCGTTTGCCGGCCATCCCGTCCTCGGCACGGCGTTCGTGGTCGGCCGGGCGATGGGGTCCAACGTCGTTCGGCTTGAGACCGGATTGGGCGTGGTGCCGGTGACGCTCTCGCGCAGCGAGGGCGGACCGCCGCATTACGGCGAGATGGAGCAGTACGTGCCGCCGGTCGAGCCGTTTGAGGCGGTCGACGAACTGGTCGCCGCGCTCGGCGCGGGTCCGGAGCATGGTTCGCTCCCGATCCAGGGGTACCGGAACGGGCCGGTGCACGTGTACGTGGAGTTCCCGACCAAGGATGCGGTCGCGGCGTTGCGACCCGACATCGGCGCGCTCGAGCGGCTCGGCGTCTACGGCATCAACTGCTTCGCGGGCTCCGGCACGCACTGGAAGACACGGATGTTCGGGCCGGCGCTGGGCGTGGCCGAGGACCCGGCGACGGGGTCGGCGGCGGGGCCGCTGGCGGTGCATCTCGCTCGGTACGGACGGGTGCCGTTCGGGACCGAGATCGAGATCGTGCAGGGGGTCGAGATCGGCCGGCGCTCGGTCCTGCGCGCCCGCGTCGAAGGCACTGGGGATAGCGTCGAGCGCGTGTTCGTCGGCGGCTCGGCGGTAATCGTCGCGCGCGGCGAGTACCGGCTCGAGTAGCGGCCGCCGGGCAGGGATGCCTGGCGGAACGGCCCCACGGACGCCGCCGTAGGCGGCCCCCCTTGTCCATATCGAGGCGCGGTGGAATACTCGGAAGACCGGTCCATCTCTTTCGGAGGTGACGCATGTCAGAGCCGGCCAACGTCCTCGTCGTCGCCCATCAGACGGCGGCGACCCCCGGACTGCTCGATGCGGTCCGAGAGCGGGCGCAGCGCAGTCCGGCCCGTTTTCATCTGGTGGTGCCACGCCAGGCCCACGGCATGCACAAGGTGGTCGATCCGCAGGATGCGAGCGCGGACGAGGCCCACCAGGTGCTCGCGGTGGCGCTACCCAAACTGTCCGACGCCGCCGGGGGGGAGGTGACCGGGAGCATCGGCGATGCCGAGCCGCTCATGGCGATCCACGACGCGATCAACCTCGGCGACTACGACGAGATCATCATCTCAACGCTGCCGCTCGGAATCTCACGCTGGTTGAGGCTCGATCTGGTGAGTAAGGCGAAGGGTCTGGGCCTCCCGGTGACTCACGTGGAGGCACCGAGCAAGGTCGCCGCCGGCGCGACCGCGTAGCGCCACCGAAAATCTAAGTTGTGTGTTATCCGGCTTCGGGCTGGGTAGCGGTATGGCCGAGGAGAAGTCATGCTGCGACTGCACCCGAGCGCAATCGACTATGTGATCATCGCGATCTACTTCGCGGTGGTGCTCGGGATCGGGTTCGTCGCCAGGCTCTCGATCAAGACCGATCTCGATTTCTTCCTGTCCGGGCGATCGCTGCCGGCCTGGATCACGGGCCTTGCCTTCATTGCGGCCAACCTCGGCGCGCTGGAGATTCTCGGCCAGTCCGCTAACGGCGCCCAGTACGGCGTGTCAGCGGTCCACTATTACTGGATCGGGGCGGTGCCGGCGATGGTTTTCCTGGGGCTGGTGATGATGCCGTTCTACTACGGCGCCAAGGTCCGTTCGGTGCCCGAGTACCTGCGGCTGCGCTTCGGGAATGCCGCGCACATCTTCAACGCCCTCACGTTCGCGGTCGCCACGGTGCTGATCGGCGGTGTGAACCTGTTCGCGCTCGCACTGATCATCCACCTGCTGCTCGGGTGGCCGGTCGGGGGCTCGATCCTGGCGGCCGGGGCGATCGTGCTCATCTACATCACGCTGGGCGGACTTACCTCCGCGATCTACAACGAGGTCCTCCAGTTCTTCGTGATCTGCGCCGCGCTGATACCGCTCACGCTGGTCGCGCTGCATTCGGTCGGCGGGGTATCCGGGCTCGAGCACCGGATCAAGGCGCTTCCCGCGCTGGGCAATCCCGGGCTCCACGCGTGGAAGGGCCTGGGCATCCACCATCAGACCAACCCGCTCAAGTCGAACTGGATCGGGGTGGTGTTCGGCCTCGGCTTCGTCGTCAGCTTCGGCTACTGGACGACGAACTTCGCCGAGGTACAACGTGCCCTGTCGGCCAAGAACCTGTCGGCCGCGCGACGGACGCCGCTGATCGCCGCCTATCCGAAGATCTTTCTGCCCGCGATCATCATCCTTCCCGGCCTGATCGCGGTCGCCACGGTGCACGGATTGGGAGTCGGCAAGGATCTTTCGGTGCAGTACAACACCGCGATCCCGCATCTGATAGCCCAGTTCTTCCCGCAGGGGATGCTCGGGATCGCGATCGTCGCGCTGATCGCGGCGTTCATGGCGGGTGTGGCCGCGAATGTCACTGCGTTCAACACGGTGGTCACATATGACCTCCTCCAGGACTACGTCTGGAAGGACCGCGAGCCCGAGTTCTACGTGCGCTGGGGCCGTCTGATGACTCTCGCCGGAATTCTCATCTCGATCGCCACGGCGTTCATCGCCAAGGGCTATTCGAACATGATGAATTACATCCAGACGCTGTTCTCGATCTTCAATGTGCCGCTGTTCACGACGTTCATCATCGCGATGTTCTGGAAGCGCGCGACGGCGTGGGGCGGCTTCTGGAGCCTGGTCGCGGGGACCGCCACCGCCTACGGGGTCAACCGCCTGGCCGCGTACCATGTGATCTTCCACTTCGGCTCCGCCCTGAGCGCCAGCTTCTGGCAGTCGATCTGGGCTTTCATCGTCGGCACCGTGGTATTGGTGGCAGTGTCACTCGTTACCAAGCCGAAGCCGCGCGAAGAACTGCGGGGGCTCGTCTGGGGCCTCACACGCAAGGACGAGCGCGAGCTCAACCCCGACCCGCGCGACCGGCTGTGGTGGCGCTCGCCGGCACTGCTCGGCGGTGTTGCCCTCGCGATCGTGATCGCGCTGAACATCATCTTCATCTAGGTAGGAGCTCTCAGTGTCATCAACCCCGTCGAAGCGAATTCGCTGGCCACGTCCGTCGTCGCGTACCGAGCCCATGATGCCGACCGGCAAGAGCGACGAGGACGAGGCGGAGGCGGCGCGCGCGGCGAACAAGTTCGACATTCGCCGGTTGATCGGCGGGTTGTTCTGCCTCTACGCGGTGATCCTGATCGCGCTCGGCGTGTTCGGTTCACACACGGTCAAGAACAAGGCGGATGGGATCAACGTCGATCTGTGGACCGGCCTGGGGATGCTCCTGTTCGGCGTGCTGATGATCTTCTGGGCGCTGAGCCGTCCGGTCATGCCCGAGCCGCCCGAGACGCGTGGGCAGGGGTCGGGGCGGATCCGGCGGGCGCCGGCGACTTGATTACTCGAGCGTGGCGTTGACGGTTATGTCGACGCCGGCTAGCGCGCGGGAGATCGGGCAGCCCGTGCCCGCATCGGCGGCGGCCTGCTCGAACTGCGCCTGATCGATCCCGGGGACGCGGCCTTTCACTGTCAGTTCGGAGGTGGTGACAGTGGGCGCGCCATCGCGCTCGTCAAGCGTCACCTTGGATGTGACCTCGAGATGCTCGGGTGTGTGGCCGGATTCGGTGAGGCCGTGCGCGAGCGCCATCGAGAAGCAACTCGAGTGCGCTGCGGCGATCAGCTCTTCCGGGCTGGTCTTTCCCTCCGAGCGCTGTGTTCTTGACGCCCAGGTGACGCTCATGTTGCTCAGCGCGCCACTGGCCCCGTTGAGGACTCCGTTGCCGTGCGCGAGGTCACCGTCCCAGCCGGTCGTCGCGGTCCGCTCAGCCATCGGCATGTCTTGTTCCTCCTAGTGGTGTTCGATCACGCGGTCGATGAGTCCGTACTCGACGGCCTCGCTGGCCTTGAAGAAGCGGTCACGTTCCATGTCGGAATGCACCTGGTCGAATGACTGCCCGGTGTGGTGCGCGTAGATCTCATCGATCCGCTGGCGAATGTTGAGGATCTCGCGGGCGTGGATCTCGATGTCCGTCGACTGGCCCTCGAACCCGGCCGACGGCTGATGGATCAGGATGCGGCTGTTCGGCAGCGAGAAGCGCTTCCCCTTCGTGCCGCCCGTCAGCAGCAGCGAGCCCATCGACATCGCGATCCCGACGCAGATCGTCTGGATGTCGGGCTTGATGAACTGCATCGTGTCGTAGATCGCGAGGCCCGAGTAGATCGAGCCGCCGGGACAGTTGATGTAGATCGAGATGTCCTTGTCGGGGTCCTGCGACTCAAGGTGCAGGAGCTGCGCCACCGTCAGGTTCGCGATCGTGTCGTCAATCGGGGTGCCGAGGAACACGATCCGCTCGTTCAGCAGGCGGCTGTAGATGTCGAACTCGCGCTCCCCGCGCGCGGTCCGTTCAATCACCATCGGAATCAGGGGCATATTCTGGAGCGTAGTAGGTAGTGGACTGCGGCGCGGTGGGCACTACGGAACGAGCACTGCGGTGCCTTCAAAGCGGCCGGCGCGCAGGTCGCCCAGCGCGTCCTCGGCGTTGTCAAGTGGGTACTTCGTGATGCTCGTCCTGATCGGGACCTCGCGGGCGAGCGCGAGCCACTCGTAACCGTCCTCGCGGGTCAAGTTCGCGACCGAGCGGATCTTGTGCTCCCAGTACAGGTCGTCGTACGGGAACGACGGGATGTCGGTCATGTGGATCCCGGCGCACACGACCGTGCCGTCACGGTCGAGGACCTTGAGCGCCTGTGGCACGAGCTCGCCGGCCGCGGCGAAGATGATCGCGGCGTCGAGCAGCTCGGGCGGTCGTTCGTCGGAGCCGCCGGCCCACGTGGCGCCTTGCTCGAGCGCGAACGCCTGGGTCCGCTCGTCGTGCGGCCGCGTGAAGGCGAATACCTCGCGACCCTGGTGGACGGCCGCCTGGCAGATCATGTGCGCGGCCGATCCGAACCCGTAGAGCCCGAGCCGCTCCGCGTCCCCGGCCAGTTTCAGCGAGCGGTAGCCGATCAGACCGCCGCACAGGAGCGGCGAGGCCTGCTCGTCGGTCAGGTCGTCGGGCAGCGGCAGGCAGTAGCGCTCGTCGGCGACGGTGAGTTCGGCGTACCCGCCGTCGATGTCGCGCCCGGTGAAGCGTGCGTTGAGGCACAGGTTCTCGCGGTCGCTCGTGCAGTACCTGCACGTTCCGTCGGTCCAGCCGAGCCACGGCACGCCGACACGACGCCCGTCGTCGGTGGTCCCGACGATCTGATGGCCGAGCACGACCGGCAGCTTGGTCGCTTCGATTTCGTGATCGCGGAGATGCAGATCTGTGCGGCACACCGCACAGGCGCCGATCTTGAGGCGCAGCTGGCCCGGGGCTGGCTCGGGGTCGGGGAGCGTCGTGACCTTGAGCGGCTCGCCCTGGCGTTCGAGGATGACGGCGCGCATCGCTTGTCGGCGCTGTGGTCTGTGTCTTAGAGGACGACCGCGTCGAGCCAGGCCTGGCGGGTGGTGTGGAGCGCCGGAGGAGTTCCGTCGGCGAGCTCTCTGCGCACCTCGCCGAGCGTGCCGAAGCGCTCCGCGACCACGTTGTGCTGGTGAATAGTCTCGAGGTTGACCTGGCGAGCGGACACGAACGCCGCGTCGTTGAGGTCAGGGAACGCGTCGACCACGCCGCGGATCATCTCGCGTACGCAGTCTTCGACGAACCGCGGGCGGCGGTGCGCCTTCTCCACGACGTGCGCCTCGTCCGAGCGCTTCATCAGCTCGTAGATCTCGGACGACATCGCGTGCTCGACGATTTGGAGGAGTGTTCCGGCTTCGATCTCGTCGTCGCACAGCTCGGTGCAACCGATGTGGAGCGTTCCCAGGCCTCGCTGGTTGTGAGTCGCGACGGGCACGGTCTCGAGGATCTTCTCGACGTCGTCGTCGTCGAAGCCTTGGGCTTGCAGGCGGGCGCGAGCGTTGCCGGCGACCAGCTCCTGGGCGCAGGGGCACGCGGTTATGCCCTGCGCGGTCACGCCGATCAGCCGGCGAGTGCCGAGCTCGGTGGTCACGGCCGAGGCGTGGAGGGTGTACAGCTCCTGGGTCTGGATGCCCGACAGCGGCGCGGGCTTGTGCTCGGGAAAGCGAGCCTCGATGCTCACCTCGGCGCGGCGGGCGTGCTGGCGGCTGCGTACGAGCTGTGCGATGTGCTCGGCGAGCGTCTCGGCCTTGAACGTCGACTCGCCGAGGACGACTTCGCCGATCGCGTCGTTGACGACCTCCTCGAACCGCGACATGTGCGCGCCCTTCTGATCGGGCCCGAGCTCGACCACGCACTCGAACCGCGCCGAGAACAGCTGCTCGGAGCCGTTCTGCTTGATCCGGATCACCTTCTCGACGCCCGTCACGCCGACGCGCGAGAGGCTCAGCTCGACCGCCGGCCGGCGGGCCTGCACGTCGGTCAGGGAGACGCTCGAGGTGGGGTTCGCAGTCATTACGTCACTCACAGGGTAGAGATCGCGACGATCCGGGCCTCGGACTGCGTTCGTCTCGGGTGTGCGCCAGCGCGTCATCGGTTTGTGCGCGGCGCCGCGCGAGTCTTACTCCGAGCCGGCGCGTGCACATCCGCGGTGCCCGCAGTCGTTGATTCCCTGGACATCGTCGGGGATTGTGGTATCACTCCTTCCCGGCGCATTTGGGAGACATCGAGAGAGAGGGCTGGCAGAAGCCCCCCGGGCCCGGGGCATCTGACGGCGTCTTTAGGGAGGAGCTCAGGGGCGAGTGAGCGAGAAGTCGACGATCCTTTTGAGCGATGACGCTCCGATCGCGGAACTCGAGGAGCTGCGTCCGCTGATCGCCGAGGGCCAGGAGCGTGGCTACCTGACCATCGACGAGATCCAGACGTGGCTCGAGGAGTCCGAGGTCAGCAAGGAGCAGGTTCAGGAGCTCCACGCGTATCTCGATGACCAGGGCATCGACGTCGTCGACGGCGACGGCCGCCCGGCGAAGTCCGAAGGCTCGAGCGTCGAGGCGACCGCGGAGGCAGCGAGCGAGCCGCGACCCGAGCAGTCTTCGAAGAAGGTCGAGATCGACCTGACGGTCGAGCCGAGCCTCGACTCGCTGCGGTTGTACCTGCGCTCGATCGGCCGTGTGCAGCTGCTGACCGCCGAGCAGGAGGTGGCGCTCGCGCGCCGGATCGAGCGCGGCGACATGCTGGCCAAGCAGCGGATGATCGAGGCGAATCTGAGATTGGTCGTCTCCATTGCGAAGTCGTACCTCGGGCGGGGATTGACCTTCCTGGACCTCATTCAGGAGGGGTCGATGGGGCTGATCCGCGCGGTCGAGAAGTTCGACTACCGGCGCGGATACAAGTTCTCGACCTACGCCACGTGGTGGATCCGCCAGGCAGTGACGCGCGCGATTGCCGACAAGGGCCGCACGATCCGGATCCCTGTCCACATGGTCGAGAAGCTCAACAAGGTCGTTCACGTCGAGCGCCAGCTCGTCCAGCAGCTCGGGCGCGAGCCGACCTCCGAGGAGATCGCCGCCGAGCTCGAGACCAACGTCCGCGAGGTTCGCGACGTCCTGCGGATGGCCCAGCAGCCGGTGTCGCTCGAGAAGCCGATCGGCGAGGAGGAGGAGTCCGAGCTCGGCGACTTCGTCGAGGACCAGACGGCCGAGTCCCCGTTCGAGCTGGCTTCGGAACGGCTGCGGCGCGAAAACCTACGGCGCGCTCTGGCTGCCTTGCCGGAGCGCGAGCGCGAGGTGATCGAGATGCGCTTCGGGCTGACCGGCGAGCGTCCGTACACGCTCGAAGAGGTCGGGCGAGCGTTCAACGTGACGCGCGAGCGCATCCGGCAGATCGAGAACCACACACTGAAGAAGCTCGAGGCGCTGCCCGAGGCGCAGCGCTTGCGCGACGCTTCCTAGCCCGCTGTCTTCACCGAGGGCGCGCCCCATGCGTCCGAGCTTGGCGGGAACAGCGGAATTCTGCTCGGAGGCTCGAAGTACGCGGCTGCGAGCTCGAGCCAGGTCAGCCGCTCCAGGCTCGGCCGCCTCCGGCGTCCGGGGCGTCCGAATCGAAGTTGCGACGTTAGACTCAGGTCGCTCGGCGGGATTCCCGAGCGGTCAAAGGGACGTGACTGTAAATCACGCGGCTACGCCTTCCCAGGTTCGAATCCTGGTCCCGCCACTGGCCCTCAGAACGCGGCCTCGCCGCGTGCGCTGCATGGGCTCGCGGCGCGCGTCGTAACCGCACGGGACGATCGTCGCGGGGCCTCGCCCACGAGCGGTCCGGGATGCCGCCCGTGCGTCCTGCCAGGGTTCGCGCTTGGATCTGAACCTCGCAGTCGCGGGTATATGTCGCTCATCCAGGACGCCCAGACCCGCGGGAGGAAGTCAGATATGCGCCGCCGTGCCGTTGCGATCGCGTTTGCCGTGTTCACATTCGCCATGACCGCGTCGTCGGCGGCCGCGGCGCCGCTGCCGGTTGTCTACAACGGCGTGCTCGGCTATGCGCACGCGAGTCCGACGGCGAGCCCGCCCGGCGCCAACGACTGGTCCTGCAAGCCCACGGCGCTCCACCCGGCGCCGGTGATCCTCGTGCACGGCACGTTCGGTGACATGTCCGACAGCTGGCAGGCGTTGTCGCCGCTCTTGTACGACAACGGGTACTGCGTGTTCGCGCTCAACTACGGGCCGTACGACGGAAGCGGCTCGGTAGGCGTATACGCGACAGGGAAGATCGAGGACTCCGCCGCGCAACTCTCGAGCTTCGCCGACCGCGTCCTCGCCGCCACGGGGGCGCGCAGGGTCGACATCGTCGGTCACTCGCAAGGCGGGATGATGCCGCGTTACTACATCAAGTTCCTGGGTGGCGCCTCGAAGGTAGACACGCTCGTGGGTCTGGCGCCGTCCAACCGCGGCACGACGCTCAACGGCCTGTTCACGCTCGCGAGCTACTTCCACGGCGGCAGTTCGCTCCCGGGTGCCGACTGTCCGGCGTGCCAGGAGCAGGAGGCGGGATCGTCCTTCATCACGAACCTGAACGCCGGCGGCGAAACCACGCCAGGGGTGAACTACACGGTGATCGAGTCGGACAACGACGAGGTCGTGACGCCGTACACCTCGGCGTTCCTGGCACCGGCGCCGAACGTCACCAACATCCTGCTGCAGAGCCAGTGCTCGGTCGATCAGGGCGAGCACCTGTCGATGCCTTATGACCACATCGCCGACGCCGACGTGCTGACCGCGCTTGATCCCGCACATCCGCAGCATCCCGCGTGCACGCCGGTGCTCCCGGTCTCCGGAGGCTGACCTCGGGTCTTGTCGGCTGTCGTAGGTGACGATCACGCGGAGCCAGAGGCGGGTGAGAATCGTGCCCGGCCGCATCGGCCCGGACCGTTGGCCACTATCCTCAGCCACCGATGGACTCGGATCAGGCTCGGGTCCGCGAGGCAATCCAGGACCGCGCGGACGATGGCGAGGAGCCCGCGGACCGGCTCGCCCGGTTGCGCGGCGCCGTCACGCGTATCGGCCACGAGCCGGCGCTGATTTCGGCCGCGCGCCGGTTCCGCCGGAGGCTGCCCGGGGACGAAAGGGTCGGCGATCCGCTGTCCACGGCGGGACGCGCCCCGGTGGAGGTGATCGCCCGTGGGGTCACGGCGCTCCAGCCCGGGCGTGCGAGCGTGGCCAAGGAACTCAGCCTGTCCGCTCTGCACGTGTGGCAATCGCTGTCGCAGGCAGCCGGCCGTGGCCGCGGCGACCTCGAGATGGCGTTGTTGTTCACCGACCTCGTCGGGTTCTCGTCGTGGGCGCTGGCCGCCGGTGACATCGCGGTGCTCGAACTTCTGCGCGAGGTCGGCTCCGCGGTCGAGCACGTGATCACCTCGCCCCTCGGGTCTACGCGTAGTCTCGGTGAGCCGCGCGTAGACGCTGCGCGACGAAGTCCTGCTGTTGCATATTTTCTTGCAGTGAGCCTCCAGCGCGGCTAGCTGGCTGGTCGGGTGTTAGCGTGGCCGCGGCCTGATCCAGCCGTTTGGCGGCGCGTCCAGCCCGCGAGGCGTTGCGCCGGCATGACCATGCACAGTCGACGGAGGCCATTCATCTACGCCGCGTCCGCCATGCTGGCGACGCTGTGCGTCTGGGCCCTAGCCGTGGGACTGAGCTCGAGCGCGCCGCTAGCCAGGGCGGCAAGCGTCGGGCGGCTCCAGCAACGGATCACGACCGGACAGGGACGCGTCTCGTCACTCGCGGGCGCGGTGCGATCTGCGTCGGGCCGTATCCAACAGCTCGACGCGAGTATTTCGGTTCTCGCGCACCGGCTTGCGCGCATCCAGGCCGACATCGATGCGAAGAACGCCGAGCTAGACAAACTCCGAGTGCAGCTGGTCGCCGCCCACACCCGTCTGGCGCAACTGGAGGCGTTCGAGGGCCACGCGGAGCATGTCCTCGCACAGCAACTCGTGGCCACCTACGAGACCGACGCTCCAAACATCGTGAGCGTCGTGATCACCGCCACCGGCTTCCAGGACCTCCTGAACCGCCTGGCATTCATGCAGCGGGTGAGGAAGCAGGATGTCAGCGTCGTCGGCCAGGTCCGCGCCGCCCGTCGCGCAGTCGCGGCGCAGGCCACACGCCTCGGCGGGCTCGAGGCCCGCGAGCAGGCTCTCACCCGAGCGGTCGTCGCTCAGCGAAATCAGCTGGCGCAGACAGGCGCGAGCCTGCAACGGCAGCGATCTGCAATAGCCCGGTTCCGCAACGCCAAGGCGAGCGAGCTCGCCGGCGCGCGCGCCGAGGTCGGCCGGCTGCAGCACGAGCTGTCTCGGCTCCGGGCAGCACAAGCCGCGCTCGCGGCGCGGCAGTCTGCCCCGCGGTCGAATGGCTCCACGCCTGCGCTTACACCGACGCCGGGCTCTGGTCCGGTCGGGGGCGGAGGCTTCACGTTCCCGCTGCCCAAGAGCGCCGCTGCCCCGCCGAGTGAATGGTCACCCGATCAGGGCGTCGACATCTCCGCGCCCGGCAACACGCCCGAGTACGCCGTGTGCTCCGGCACGATCGTGCTGCACGGCATCGGCGGCTTCGGACCCTGGGCGCCCGTGATCCACTGCGACGGCTCGCTCGACGGCTACAGCTACGTCTACTACGGACATGCCGGTCCCCTGTACCAGCTCCCGATCGGCACGCACGTCGGCGCGGGCCAGGTGATGAGCTCGATCGGGCCCGGAATCGTCGGGCTCTCATCCGGCCCGCATCTCGAGATCGGGTTTGCGGACTCGAGCGGCTCGCCGATCGGCGACCAGACCGCAGGCACGATGCTCTCGCTGCTGCGCGCTGCGTACTAGGGTTAGTGGCGCTTACACGCTTGACACCCTGAGCGAACCGGTCAGGAATCGAGAAGCGCTGTCACCAGGCCACGGTTAGCCTGGCCAACGTGACGACCTACGACGACAGGAGCGACCATGACCGGCTCATCCACGCAGGGAATCAAGACCGTGCTGCATCCCGTGACCGATGTGGCGGCAGCCAAGGCGGTGTACACCGCGCTGCTCGGCGTCCCGCCGCAGCACGAGGCTGACTACTACGTCGGCTACGACGTCGAGGGCCAGCACATCGGGCTCGTGCCCGGCGGTGGACCACAGGGCATGACGTCGCCGGTGGCCTACTGGCACGTTGCCGACATCGAGGCGAAGCTCGCCGAGGTGACCGCCGCCGGCGCCACCGTGAGTGAGTCGCCGCACGACGTCGGCGGCGGCCGGCTCGTGGGCAGCTTCACGGATCCCGACGGCAATGTGCTCGGGCTGATTCAGGATCGATGAGCGTTGCCCGACGCGGGGCGCTAAGTCGCCCGCGCCGTCGGCGCCGACGTCTCGGTTGATCATGTGCCGGCCACGATTGCCTGGACCTGGCAGGATCCTGTACGTGGCCGGCCGACCCGTCACGGAGCAACACCTGCGCGACCTCGCGGCACTGCGGCGTGTTCGCGACCGGATCGACCGCGAGTACGCGCAGCCGCTCGACGTCGAGGCGCTCGCCCGCGGCGCGCACATGTCGGCCGGACACCTCAGCCGCCAGTTCCGGCTCGCATACGGCGAGTCGCCGTACAGCTATCTGATGACGCGACGGATCGAGCGCGCGATGGCGCTCCTGCGCCGTGGCGACATGAGCGTCACCGAGGTCTGCTTCGAGGTCGGCTGCGCATCGCTCGGCACGTTCAGCACTCGCTTCACCGAGCTGGTCGGCATGCCGCCAAGCGAGTACCGGCGCGAGGAGACGCACGCTACCGAGGGGATGCCGCCGTGCGTGGCCAAGCAGGTGACCCGGCCGATCAGGAATCGCGAAGCGCCGGTCGCAGGCCGCACTTAGCATGACGGCCATGGACATCACCATTTTCGCCGCGATGCTTCCGCACGACGACCCAGATGCGTCCCTCGCCTTCTACCGCGACACGCTCGGCTTCGAGGTCCGCAACGACGTCGAATTCGGCGGGATGCACTGGATCACCGTTGGTCCGCCCAACCAGCCCGGTACCTCGATCGTCCTGTACCCGCCGGCCGCCGCCCCCGGCGTGACCGACGACGAGCGACGCACGATCGCCGAGATGATGGCGAAGGGCACCTACGCCAGCATCAACCTCGCCACCAAGGACATCGATGCCACCTTCGAGCGGCTCCAGGCCGGCGACGCCGAGGTCGTCCAGGAGCCGACCGACCAGCCGTACGGGGTTCGAGACTGCGCGTTCCGCGATCCCGCGGGCAACCTGATCCGCATCCAGGAAGAGCGCTGAGTCCTCCGGCGGTCGTCGCCATGACACGTCTGGCACAGCACTAACCAAGCTACTGCCCGCGCCGACGCGGTACGCTGGCAGCGTCGCCCTCTTAGCTCAGCTGGTAGAGCACTTCCATGGTAAGGAAGGGGTCGTCGGTTCGAGTCCGACAGAGGGCT
>DATJYY010000075.1:0-138113 GCA_035499395.1 Solirubrobacteraceae bacterium | reverse complement strand
CTGAGCGGCGCGGTCCGCGCATTGCCGTCGCTGCGCTTGTGGCGGCGGTGGCAGCAGCGGTCGGGTTCGTGGTGGCACCGGGCTCGGATCGCGCGCCCGCCCAATCTCTCTCCTTGTCGCAGACCGCGTCCACCGACCGGCTCTCGATCTCGTACCCGGTCTCCTGGCGCCAGGCGACGACCGCACAGCCCGTGGCGGCATCACTGAAGCTGTCTAGCCCTGTCGTTCTGGCGCCGAGAGGGGGCGGCGGAGGTGCCCTGATCGTCGGCACGACCGCCGCGGTGGACTCGACCCTCCTGCCCAAGGGCTTCGGAGCTACGCTGCTCACCGGGCCGCAGGGGGCCGATGTCAGATTGGGCGCACAGACCTTCCGGCGGTACCTCAACCTGCTGCCGAGGGGTGCCGCGACGACCGAGACGGTTTACGCGCTGCCCACCAACGCGGGCACCGTTATCGCTTCGTGCGTGGCGCCGTCGGCGGATGCGCCGCGGTTCGCGTCCGCGTGCGAGCATGCGGTCGCGTCACTGCGGCTCAGGTCGGCGGCTGCCTTGTCGCTGACGGCGAACCCCGCGTTCGCACGATCGCTCGGCACGATCATCGGGGCCCTCAACTCGGCGCGAACGACTGACGCACGCAGTCTCGACACGGCCAAGCGGCCCGCTGCCCAAGCCGCGGCTGCGCGCCGGCTCTCCTCTGCTCATGCCGCCGCCGCGGCGGCCGCGGCGCGGCTGACACCCGGCCCGATCGGTGCGGACGGGAACCTCGCAATCGTCGCTGCGCTGCACAAGCTGAGTGCCGGCTATGCCTCGCTCGCGCGCGCTGCGCAGGCCAACGACAAACGCCGCTACACGGCGGCGACAACCGTGATCACCCAGGCCGACGCCGCGCTCGACGCGGGGTTTGCGCGCCTGCGCCAGGACGGCTACTCGATCGGCTGAGCCGCTCAGTTGCCGTGGACGACGCCTGAGGTGCCGCCGCCGGAGCTGTGGACGACGCCTGACGGGCTATGCACGACGCCGGTCGTTGGGCTGTGCGTGACGCCTGTGGACGGTGGGGTGACGCTCGAGGTGGTCGGAGTCGAAGCCGACGCCGCAGGGACGGCGGGCGTGGTTCGCGGCCGGGCGATGGGCGTGACGCGCGGCTTCAGGGACGGCACCGTGACCGCCCGCTGTAGCGCGGGTACCGATGCCTGCGGGGCCGGGATGGAGATCGGTGGAGCGAGTGACGCCGCGGTCGGCTGGCTCGAACTCGACTTCGTCGTCATCCCGAGCGCGAATGCAGCGGCGAACGCGGCGGCCGCAGCGGCGGCGGCCATCACGGCGGATCTATGCGACAGCGTTCGTCTCAATGTGAATGTCCCCCAACTCGTTGTACGTGCCTCTCAGGTTTGCGCCGCCGCCGTAATGGCTGCTGGCCCAGTCGCTGTTGGCGATCGCAGCCATCTGCTCGGCGGGGCTGTGCCCGACCGTGCTGAGGATCGCGCGGATACTGGAACTGGCTCCCCCCCACTCCCCCTTGAGGAACTTGGCGCTCTGCTCGGCCGCGCTGATCGGATCACCGAACTCCTTGTCGAATGCGATCTTTCCGGCGCCGCTGTCGAAGTAGCCGATGTTCAGCCAGTTGAAGTTCGAAGCGGCCTCGCGTCCCTGCGCAGCGCCGCCAGACTCCTCGGCCAGCTCCCACGCCGCCACCACGCGCGGATCGAGACCGGTCAGCTGCGCCAGCCGGCCGGCGAACCTCTCCTGGCCGGGTGTCAGCAGCGACGAGTGCACCGAGATCGCCCCACCGGGCGTCGCACCAGCAGCAGCTTGCTCGACCAGCGCCCCTGAGGCTGGCTGCGGCACCGCTCCCACGCCCTCCACCGGCTGGGGCGCTGCGCCGGTCTGGACTACGTCCGCCGCGGCCTGCGGCGGGGCTTGCGCAAACAGCGGCGAACCCGGGCTCGGCTGCACCGCGGGGAGGAACTGAACCGTGTTCCGGCCCGGCGTGTGAGATGCCGATGCGTTGAACGCGACGGCCCCAGGCTGCGGGGTCGTCGCCTGCTGCGCGGGGATCTCGGCGTTCGCGGCAGGGACGACGGGGGGCGATACGCTGGCGGCGGCATCAGCGGGCGGCTGGACGCCGGCGTAGTTCCACACACCTGGGATCGAGCCGGGCTTACCCGCGGCGTAGTCGGGCCGGACGACGCCGGTGACAGAGCTCGGCGAATACGTCGTCTCGCTCACGTTCGACTGAGACGTGTTGCCGGCGATCGTGTGAACCCCGGCACCGTCGACCTTCACGACCACCGCTACGTGCTCGGTTCCGCCGAAGGTGACGAGGTCGCCCGGCCTCGCTTCGCTCACCGGCAGCACGCCCTTAACGAACGGTGGGTCGCCGTTGCGAGCGAGGTCCAATATCGACGCCACGGCGGCGACGCTGTGGGGAGGCTTGAGTCCGGCCGCCTCCAGCACGTGCCCGGCGAAGATGCCGCACCACGGAGCGCCATGAAAGCCGAAGTCGGCCTCGAACTTGTCGAGCTGAGAGCCGAGGTTGCTGCCGGCGCTTTCGGGAAGCTTGCCGATCATGGCGTGGGCGTAGGCGAGGGCCGCGTCGACCCCCGACCCCGGCGTCGACGCCGCGACCGGCGCCGGAACGACCGACGAAAGCGGAGTCGCCGCCGGCGATGGTTCGGGTGAAACCGACGCGGCCGGCGCCACCGGCTCCGGGGTGGCGGCGACGCTGCCCGCGGGCGCCTGCGCGCCGGAGACCGCCGCAGGCTCGACCTGGCCGGACGGCGGAGTGGCCGTGCCCGGCATCTCGAATGCCAGGTGCAATCGATTCGCGGCGCTGGGATCGGAGAAGAAACCGGGCGAGCGGATCGGCCATGGAGTGCCGATCTCGCTCGGCCGTTCGCTTGGGTCCAGCGCCGCGATTTCGGTGACCAGATCGCGGGCTGCAAGGTTGTCCGGACTGACGGGCTGCCCGTCGACGGACACGATGTCGACCGACTGAGCGTGCACCGGATCGGTCACGGCCTCCACCTGCCCGAGTCCGATCGTGTGATTGGCCAGCGCTGAGCTGAGCATCGACACCATCCGCGGATCCGCGCCACCACCGGTCAGGAAGGCGCGCACGTTCGGCGTGGCCGACAGCCTCGGGCTCTGCAGCAGCGCTATCAGCGCGTTCGGATCAGCGGCGCCTCCGGCGGCGCCCGCTCCCTCCGCAACCGTCCCCGCTCCTGCGCCCGCGCCATCGTTCGGCTGGTCGGGCCAGACCGGGGTGACACCGCCGTGAGCGGGCTGGGCGCCGGGGTCGGGCGGGGCCGGCGTCGCGTCCGCCGCCGGGGCGCCAGCCGGCGCGGGCTCGGCGGCCGGCGCGGTCCCGGCCGCAGGCCGAGGCCCGGGCTCGGCCGCCGGCGCGGTCCCGGCCGCCGGTGCGTGCTCAACCGGTCCCGAGGCAGCAACCGGTGATGTGGCCGCACTTGCCTCTGCAGGCGCCGTCCCGCCCACGTCACCGGCGGCACCCGCAGCGGAAGCACTGGCGGCGGCGGTCCCCGAGGCGCCTCCGCCGCCAGTCCCCAGCCCGGTCGCACCTCCGCGGGCCGAACCATGACTGAGCCCGCGCAACTCGCGTTCGAGCGCCCGCGGCGCGCCCGCTTGATGCACGTGCCCGAGCGGACTGTGCGGGAGCCGTCCGTGCAGGAGGCTGCGGGCTCCGCGTGGGGCACCGGTCAGCCCGTGCTGCATCAGCGCATGGGCCTCGGCCACGCTCATCCCCTCGACCGCGACCGCCATCACGACGCCGGCCAGACTCGACCTCGATTCGCGAACGGTGAGCGTGTCCATCGACTTCACGGATCCGCCGAACTCGGCGGCGAGGTCGGGCAACCCGGCCACTTCGCAGGCCGCAGCCGGATCGCGACGGAACTCGGCGCGAAACTGCGGGTCTACCAGGAGTCGCTCGATCAGCTTGCCGGCGGCGGGGTTCTCAGAATCACCGGACGACACGGTTCACCTCCGCGGTCCCGAATCGCGCTCGCCGGAACAGGGGCACGCCCAGCGCCACCGCCACCGGCATCAGCAGCAACGCGAAGAACCCGATGAAGCCCGCCACCACGAGGCTGTGCGGCGCGAGCGCGGACAGACGGTCGTAGTACCGCAGCGAGAGCACCAGCACGAAGCCGGCTCCGATCAGCGACCACACCAGACCGGCGATCCCGTACCGCGCGAGCAGCGATGACCCGTCCGCCTCCGATGCGCGTCCCGACAGGCGCGCGGACAGCTGGGCCCGCGCCTGCTCGCGCAGCCGTGGCTGACCGAGCCAGTCGCTGAGGATCTGGTACCCGTCGCGATCGAGGAACGGGTTCGCGTTGAAGAACGCACCGACGTACGCCGCGAATGCGAGCTGGAAGAAGACGTCGCGGACGTTGCCCCTGGGCGCAAGCGCGCACGCGATCGCGAACGCGGCGCCGCAGGAGAAGTCCGACAGCGGGCCGGCCGCGCTGACCGCGATCCGGTGGGCGCGGGGCTCGAAGTACGCCTCGCTCGTGTCGACGAACGCGTAGGGGAAGATCATCACCAGCCGCAAGCCCGCGCGCTGCGTCCGGCGTCCGTAATGTGCGAGCGTCACTCCGTGCGCGGTCTCGTGGAGCGCCACCAGGAGGAAGCGCCCGGCGATGAACACGAGCCCGCCGAGCAGGAGACGATGCGCCACGACCAGCGGCGTCCCGTAGCGCGCGCCGATCAGGTAGGAGAACGTGACCAGCCCGGCGAGCGACAGGAGGATCAGCCCGGTCACCGACAGCGGCGAGAACCACACGCGGCCCCAGCCCGCGTAAGCACGCTCGAACCATCCGCCGACCCACTCGTATGTCCATTCGCGCGGCGTGAGCACGCGTCGCACGAGGCTCGGTTCGGCCTCGACCCTCGGGGTCGCTGCGACGCCGTCGAGCATCCCGCGATCGCCGAGGTCGGCGATCAGGCGGGCGAGCCTTCCGGCGCCTGCCGGTCCGAGCAGCGTGGTCGCCTCGGCCAGTAGCTCGCCGATCGTCCGGCGACCGTCGAGCATGCGAAGAAGCCCCGCATCCTCATCGTCGACGCGCAGGAACGCGTTGGTGCGCAGATCGCGCAGCACGTATCGCGCGTCGTGTGGATCGTCGGCGATCCGCTTGAGCGCCCAGCCCGAGCGGAGCCGTGGGCGGATCGATCCGTCGGCCGCCGAGGGTGCTGCTCTGAGCCCGTCACGCGTGGCGCCGACCGGGACGACGATCGTCGCGTTCGGATTCGCCCCGGACTCTTCGCCGCGCTCGCCGCTCCACGGCGCGGGCCCCGCCGCCTCGACCCGCAGCACCGCGTTGCCAAGCCTGATGGTGCTCCCCGGCGCCAGCCGGCGCGGCCCGGACAGCGCCTCGTCATCGACAAACACGCCAAACCGCGATCCGGCGTCCTCGATCACCGCACCTCCGGACCCGACCGCGATACGCGCATGACGGCGGGAAACCGTCGAATCGTCAAGCCTGATCGTCGCCTCGGCGCTGCGCCCGATCGTCATGTGATCCTCGACCGGCACACGACCGCCGTCAGGGAGAACGAGCACGAGCTGCCCGGTCCGCGGCTCAGAGTCAGCCACCATTGGCCACCGGTTGCCATTCCGGATGGGCGGCACGCGTGGCGAGCGTGGTCGGCATCCGCGGACTCGACAGATCGACGCCGACGATCGTGCCGGTCGCGGTCGGGCCGCACAGGCCGTCGGGCTGCATCACCGCGAGCTCCTGCCCGTCGGACCGCCAGCTCACCTGACACGCGCGTACCGGCAGTTGCTGGGCCGGCGATGGTGAAAACGTTCCCGCGGGAACGACGTACAGATGAAAGTCGGTGCTCCCGATGTTCGAGACCAGCGCCATCCGTTTCCCGTCGGGCGAGAACGCTCCCGCGAACACCCCCTGTCCTGCCACCGACGCGTTCGTCTGCAGGTTCCCGTGGCCCCAGTCGGCGGCGTGCGTCGAGAACGGCACGTTGCTCGTGAACGCGAGCAGGCCGAAGTTCGCACCGTGGTTGCGTGTTCCGAGCACGAGAATCGTCGAGCCGTCCGGCGACCACACGACCTGGCCCCCAAGATCCCAGCCGGGTGCGGCGGTGCAGTCCGAGTTCAGCGCGAACCTGCCGATCGTCGCGAAACACAGCCGCGCGCCGTTGGAGCTCCGCTGGACGAACGCGAGGATCAGCGCCTTCGTCGTCGGCGCGAACGAAGGATTGAGGTCCTCGACTCCGGGCATCGGCGGGGTCAGCTCAAACGGCGCCGCGCCGCGTGCGTTCGGCTGGATTAGGACGAGACGGCCGGCCTCCGACTCGACGAGGTGCGTGCCGTCAGGGCTCCATGATGCCTCGACGGCAGGGCCAGGGCCGGCCGCCACGCTGCCCGTAGCCTTGCCGGTCGTCGGGTCGATCACGTGAACGGCGTTGCCGTCGTCGTACGCGAGCTGGGGCGACCCGCTCGAGATCAGGAGGTCGACCTGGGCTCCCTTTGGCACCTTCGCACCCGCGGGCGGCACCGTTCCCGCAAGCGCTCCGATGGGGACGGTCGCCAGGCGTTTGGTCGGGACCGGCACGAGCCCGAGTTGCGAGAGCTTGCCCGCGGCGGCGGTGGGGTCACCGCGCAGTGGCGGGATCGCGATCGGACCCTTGCCGGCCTGCGCCGCGACCGCAGCCAGCGCGGCTGGCGTCGCCGCCCCGGCCGCCGTGGCGGCGACCGCGGCGGTGGACGCGGCACCGCGATTCCCGTGCGCCGCTTTGACGGCGCCGCCCGGCGACATGAACACGGCGACCGCGGTGCCCGCCGCGACCTTCGTACCGGCCAGTGGAATCTGAGAGCGGATCTTGCCGGTCGGGTTGAGCGGCTGCGGATTGACCGCGCCGAGAGTCAGCTGGGAAGCCCGGAGCGCCTGGTCGGCGAGGCCCGGGGTCGCCCCCACCACCGACGGGACGGCCACCTTGCCCGAGCCCGTGTAGACCGCCACCGTGACGACCGACCCTCGCTTGGCCTTCGCGCCGGCGCGGGGGGACTGATCGGCGACGGTGCCTGGCCGCTTGGTCGCGTCGACGATCGCGGTGGTCCGCGGCGCGAGTTGGAATCCCGCGTTGTTCAGCAGCTTCTGGGCTGCGAATACGTTGGCAGCGCCCTTCACGTTCGGCACCGCAGCTTGCTTGGGCAGCAACGACAGGAGCGCGACAGCCGCCGCGACCGCGACCGGGACGACGATCGCGAGCCACCACGGCAACCACGGCCGCTGCCGGAAGATGCCGTTTCGCGGCGGCAGCGGCGCCGGCAATTCGACTCCCACCGGCGTGGCGGACACCTGGAAGCGGCGTTCGAGCGCGCGACCGAGCCAGATCTGGCGTGGCGGAAGACACGTGAACGGACACTCGATCGCATTCCCCGGCTCGATCGCGACGCTCGGCTGAGCAAAGCGGAACTCGCACTCGCCGTCGGTGTCCTCGGCGCCGACCGCAACCTCGGCGCGCGCGTTCGCGCGGTTGCGGACGGTCAGTGTGTAGCGCGCTTTGAGCCGTCCCGAACGACGTTCCGGATGCAGCTCGGCGGCGATGTCAACGTACGGGCTGACGCCGACGCTCGCCGGCGCGGCCGCGGCCTCCCCGCCGTGGGCGCGTGATACCGCGACGACCTCGAACGGCCACGCTCGTGCGTGCGCCTCGGGCGCTCGCGGCGGGTGTAGGTGGATCTCGATTTGCTGCTCGTAGGTTCCGCTGGTCCCATACGGGACGAGGTAGGCGGTGGCGGGAGTGACCGTCCACCAGCCATCCGGCAGCCCTCTGACGCTCAGATCGAAGTTGTCGACCACGTCGGACTGGTTGCGGATCAGTCCGACGATCGTCGACCGCGCGCCTGGCTCGACCCGGACCGCGACGGCCTCGGACGAGGCGTCGTCCCCGTCGGGCGGGCGTAGGGTTAGCGCGGCGGCGCCGTGGGCACGTCCGTCCGCCTCCGGCACCGCGATCGGCGGGAGTGTCACGTTCGGATCGACCGGGCCGACGGCTCGGCGCATGTCGCCGGACTCGTCGCGATCGACCGCGTCCGCCACGTCGACGGTCTCGTGCCGATCCGCCACCGCGGCACGGCCGGCGCCGGCCGGCGGAACCGCCCGCACGTGGCTCGTCGGCTCCCAGCGCAGGTACTCGCCGCAGACGCAGAAGTCCGAGTCGTCCGGGTTCTCCCGCCCGCACGCGTTGCACACCCTCACGCGCCCCCTCCCTCCGACGACTCGGCCGACCGTACGCGCAGCCGATAAGCGACGTGCGCCGGTTTGGCCTGATCTATGAGGCGCGCGACCGCGGCCTGCCTGTCCTCGGGGAGCGGCATGTCGCAGTAGATGACGAAGGCCGCAGGCGCGCCCTTCCAGTCGCCGTCGGGGTCGAGCGACCAGCTCACCCGACCCGAGTCCTCCACCCTGAACGGCACGGCCGGGAACGCCAGCTCGAGCGCGAGCTCGATGCCCGCTTTCGTCCCGCGCAGGCGCATGAGCTCCGGCGCCCTCTGGAGGATGCGGCGACGCTCTTCTCCCGAGCGAAGCTCGTCGCGCTCGAGCGCGAGCCAGTCGGTCATCAGCTCGAGCACGTCGCGCGGCGCGTACGCGGCGTCGAAATGCTCGGGAAGGTTGTCGAGCGTCGCCACCAATGGGTCGAGTACGGACTCGAACGCCGACACGAGCCGCGTCGCGAAGTCGCCTTCGGTGTAGATCGCCGGCAGATGCCCGCGCAGGTATCCGCGGCCGGTAACAGGCTCGGGAGCCGGGTCGGCCCCGATTGCCCGCTCGATCTGGAGCGTGCCGAAGCCGCCACCCGCGAATGTGACAAAGGCACCGGTCCCGGCGCCGTTCGCGTGGATCTCGTCGGCCACGATCTAGCTCCCCGCGACCGCACGCACGAAGTGCCGGCCGGACGCGACCAGCTCGTCCGGTTCGATTTGCATCCGGCTGTCCGTCGGCTGCGCCGCCTGCTCGCCGGTGCGCAGGTCGGTCTCGTACATGCGCAGGACGACCACCGACTCGACGCCGCTGATGCCGTACACGATCCCGAACAGCTCGCCCTGATTTACCGCGCGCCCGACCGGCCAGCCCGCTCCCGGTCCGTCGGGTGATCCGCCGATCAGCGGATTCAGGTACGTGTACAGCGCGTGCTCCACGTCCTGTCGCACACGCTCGAGGTCGGCGAGTGGCGTGACGCGCACCTCGACGGCCACGCTCACGCCTCTTATGCGCGCTGGCGTCAGCAGCACGCTCGTGCCGATAAGGCGACGCTCCTCGAGCTTCTCGGCGAGCCGCTCCATCAACCCCTGGTCGGGCATGAGCTCCTCGATCGCTAGCAGGCGGTCTGCCGGCTCGACGCGCGGGAGCACGTTGACGCGGACGGGACCGTCGCCGCGCGGCGCGACACAGAGCGCGCGGGCCACCCGCGTTGAAGCCCCGAGCGTCAGGCGCTCAAGATCCTCCGCCGTCACCGCTCGCGACCGAGTGCGGAGCTCCAGCGCCGCGCGCCGTCGTGCGCTGTCTGGCGATTCTGCGTCGGAGCCGCCTCCCGCGGCCTGCGGGTTCGTGACGCTGGCCACGCCGGCGATCGGCGACGCGAGCAGACTCAGCGCGCCGGCGGCGACGTTGCCGGCCGCACTGCCGCCGTAGCGGTACCGGCTGAAGCGAAGCGCCGAGCCCGCCGGCGGCACCGCGCCGAACCGGCGCCAGCCGCCCTCGGGCTGACGGATCGCGGGCCCGAAGCGGATCTCGCCCCGGATTCGATCGAGCATGAAGTGGCGGTCCTGGTTGCCGCTCGACGCGAAAGTGCTCACCGGCTGCCAGTGGGTCCAGGTGTCGCTACCGGGCTCGCGGACCTCGAGCGTCTCCCCCGGCTCCAGCGCCAGCACGGGCCGGTGCCGCAGCGCATACGCGACGCCGGGAACTCCCTCGCTGACGCCGAGCGACTCATCGATGACCGCACCGCTGTGCGCGGCCGGAACGGTGACGCCGACGACGAACGCCCGCGCCGCCACGAGCCCCGAACGGCCGACGCCGCGGCATCGAATCCAGTGCAGCTCGTGTCCGTCGAGGACCGCGGGCGCGGCCTGCTCCGGGATGTCGAGCGTGATCGCGCCGCTCCCGAGCAGCAGACCGTCCGTCTCGTCGTCCACCACGGCCGCCTCTGACCATGTGCCGGCCGGGCCCGACGCCTCCCAAACGGGCGGCGGTGCGAGCCCGTCGGCAGGCGGCCCGTCGACCTCGATGCGGATCACGAAACCGGACAGTGCGCGATCGAACCCGACGAGCAACGGCTGGTCGGGAGCGGGCGGGTCGAGCGCGTGCACCGACAGTTCGTCGGCCGGGAACGTGACCGATTCCGTCGTGCCGAACACGATCGCGTCCTGGCCGGCCGTCCGAGGGGCGGCAACCTCGGTGCCCGCCGGAATCGTCATTCCAGCGGCGGGCCGTTCGAGCATCAGGCGAATACGAGTACGAGCGAGCCGGGGCGGCGCGGGCGTGATCCCGATCAGGTCGAGCAGCGCGAGGTGCAGCCGCTCCGGGATCCGGTCGATGCGGTACGCGAGGACATCGGTGAACCATGCGAATAGTTCGATCAACGTGATCCCGGGGTCGGACACGTTGTGCTCGGTCCATTCCGGCGAGTGACGGGCGATCCGCGTCCGCGCCTCGCCGACGAGCTCCTGGAACCGCAGGTCGTCGAGCACCATCTCGCCGAACACGTCAGCCACTCCTAGCCCGGACGTTTGCGCCCGTTCCCCGCCGGGGGTACAGTGGCCCGCGATGCCGCCGCTGGTCAGTTCCACCGCGACGATCTCGTGCTCGATGGCCATGCCACCTGTCTCCGTGCCGCTCGGGACCACTCCGAAAGGGACTCCGGTCAACGCCGACGCCCCGGCCGGAACGATCGACGACTACGTCCCGCTGGCGAACATCCCGTCGTTCGGTATGTGCGGAGCGATCGCCAATCCGGCCGTCGCCGCTGCCACCGCGGCCAAGGCCGGAACGTTCACCCCAGCGCCATGCACGCCGGCGGTCAACACGCCATGGACGCCGGGCGCCACCAAGGTCAAGATCGGCGGCCGTCCGGCGTTGCATCAGGGATGCCAGGCGATGTGCGCCTGGGGCGGCCTGATCACGATCTCGACCCCCGGTAACACGGGCAAGGTCCAGGTCAGCTGATCGAAATCCCCACATAAATCATCAGTCGTCAGACATCTGAGGAGACGAGCCTGGAAGGCCGAACCTTCCCGGTGCGTCTTAACCCGCACGATGTCGTCCGAGAACCTTCATGACTCAGCGTCCGAGCGCGAGCGCGCTCCCTCGCCGCCTCGCCAACCGGAGCGCGCCCAGCCGCTGGCGCGGATCGCGTCGGCGGTAGGCAATCGTGGCTTCACGAGGACGATCGCACGCATGCGCGACGGCGACGGGATCCTCCCCGGTGGCGTCGTGCACCCTGACGTCGAAGCCGCGATCGCCGCGGCGCGCGGCGGCGGCCGGCCCGCGGACCGGGCGGTCACCGGCGATGTGGGCGCCGCACTCGGTGATTCGCTGCGCGACGTTCGAATCCACCAGGACGCGGATGCGGCCGCGCTCGCCCGATCGGTGTCGGCCCGCGCATTCACCGTAGGCAGCGACATCTTCTTCGGACCCGGCGAGTACCAACCGGGGACGCGAGGCGGGCGTGAACTCCTCGCCCACGAGTTGGTCCACGTCGTCCAGCAGCGCGGTGCGTCGAGCGACGGACCGCTGACGGTGTCGCAACCCGGGGACTCACTCGAGCGGGAGGCCGAAGACGTCGCTCGCGGCATCTAACGACTGCTTCACGTTCCTGGACGCGCGCCTCCGGGAGGCGGTGCACGCCGCGGTCGCGCGCGGCGCCGATCCCCACGACGCGTTGCGCGGGCTGTACATCTCCGACGAGCACGCGCTCGCCCTGGCGGCCGACGGCGGCGAACCGCCCGCGACGCCGGCGCTGGTGCTCGCCGCGGAACGCTTGGGTCTCGGGCCGATCGACCACATCGTCCTCGCGCTGTGTGCGGCGCCCGAGCTCGAGCCGCGTTTCGGCCGGTTGTACGCGTATCTCCACGACGACGTCACGCGCAAGCTGGCGAGCCCGCGCTTGGCGGCCGACCTGCTCTCGGACGAGAGCCTGTCCGCCGACGAGGTGCTGGCGCGCTTCTCACCCGGAGCGCCGCTCTTGCGCCGCGGCGCGATCCGCCTGCTCGCTGCCGAATCGGCAACCACCCTGGCCGACCGGCAGGTGAAGGTCGCCGACCGTCTCGCGGCCTTTCTGCTCGGCGCCGTGGAGCTCGCGGACGCGGCGGCCGGCACGTCTCTGCGCCACATCTCGCCGGACGATCTGACCGGCCGGCCCGCGGCGACCGAGCGGCTCAGTGTGCTGCTCGCGGCCGAGACGCGATTGCCCCTGGTGGCGTATGGCCCGGATGCCGGGGCGGTCCTCGCCGCGGCGGCCGGGCGCCCGGTGGTCCTGCTGGCCGCCCGCGAGCTGGATCGACCCGACGCGCTCGCCGACGCGCGTCTCGCGGGCGCACTCGAGCACGCACTGCTCGCCATCGACGGCCTCGAGGACCTGTCCCCCGCCGAGCGCGGGCGCCTGCTGCGCACGATCGACGAGAGTCCGGATCGGCTCGTCTTGATCGCCGGGTCGCGACGCGATGCCCTCGCGCTAAGCGAGCGCACCACGCTCGTCGTCGAGGTTCCCGGGCCTGCCTTCGCCGAGCGCCGTCGCGCGTGGTTGCACTTCACCGGCACGGACGACGCTCGCGAGGTGGCGGCGAAGTTCAGGCTCTCGATCGAGCAGATCCGGGCGGCCGGCGAGGTGAGCGTCATCGCCGCCCGCTCCCGCGGTGAGCCGGCGCCTCTGCCTTCCGATCTCGACATGGGAGCCAGACACGCCTCCTCGTCGAGCCTGGGGGAGCTCGCGACGCGGCTTGAGCCTGCGTACGCCTGGAGCGACCTCGTGCTCGCGGAGCGCCCACTCGAAGTCCTGCGATCGGTCTCCGCCTACCTTCGTCACCGCGACCGTGTGCTGTCGGAGTGGGGTTACGAGGCGACCGTCTCCCGGACTCAGGGCATCAAGGTCCTGTTCGCCGGCGAGTCCGGCACCGGCAAGACGATGGCGGCGCAGGTGCTCGGCGCCGAGCTCGGGCTCGAGATGTTCCGCGTAGACCTCGCGGGCACCGTATCGAAGTACATCGGCGAGACCGAGAAGAACCTCGAGCGGATCTTCAGCGCCGCCGACGGCTCAAACGCGATCCTGTTCTTCGATGAGGCCGACGCCCTGTTCGGCAAGCGTTCGGAGGTCTCGGATGCGCACGACCGCTACGCGAACATCGAGGTCGCCTATCTGCTCCAGCGGATGGAGGCATATCCGGGAGCGGTGATCCTCGCCACGAACTTCCGTCGCAACCTCGACGATGCGTTCGTCCGCCGGCTCGACTTCGTGATCGACTTCCCGTTCCCGGAGCCCGACGACCGGCGGCGCATCTGGGCACGTGTGCTCCCCCCGGCGGCGCCGATCGCCGACGATGTCGACCTGGATTTCCTGGCCACCCGATTCAAGCTCTCGGGCGGCGCAATCCGAAACTGCTCGCTCGCCGCAGCGTTCAGCGCCGCCGACGAGGACACGCAAATCGAGATGCGCCACCTGGTGCGCGCGGTGGCCCAGGAATACGGCAAGCAGGGTCGGCTGACGCTCGAGGCCGACTTCGAGCGGTTCTACGCCGACGTGAGAGGCGAATAGAAGTCTGGAAGGTTTGCCGGCGCGAACGCGTCTTGCGTCGCAAATGAAAGCTGCCAGACATCTGATGACTTTGCTCTCGGCCGGGACCGTGGCGATGGCGCTGGCCGCTGCCGGTCCGCCCGTGGCGGCCGCCGACTCCACCGTCAGGGTCAACACCACGCTCGACGAGGCGCAACCCGGCAACGGGACCTGCTCGCTCCGTGAGGCCACGCTGTACGCCAACGGCACACCCGAGCCCGACTGCGCGCCGACGACGGCCTCCGGGACCACGACGATCGACGTCCCCACCGGGGTTTACGTTCTGACCGGCGGTCCGTTGTCGCTGACCGGCAATGCCGCGATCGCCGGTGCCGGCGCCGGGACGACGACGATCACCGGCGGCGGGATGTCCCAGGTGGTTGTCGTCGCCGCAGGTGTGCGCGCGTCGATCAGCGACGTGGCGATCACCGGCGGTCTATCCGGCCAGGTCTGCATCGAGATGTGCGGCCTCGGCCTGGGCCTCGACGGGGTCCCCGGAGGTGGCATCGCCAACGCCGGAACGCTCGCGTTGACACGCGTGATCGTGACCGGAAACCGCACGAGCGCGGGTGCGACCAGCTCCAACTGCACGAACAACAATCCCGGAGGCTGCGAGGGCGGGGACGGTGGCGGCGGAGGAGGAATCAGCAACACCGGCACGCTCACCATCGCGAGTTCGACGATCACCGGTAACACAACCGGTGACGGAGCGTCCGGAACACCCGGCAAGGCAGGCAACGGCGGTGGCATCTCGGGCAGCGGCGGGAGCGGCGGCGCGATCAGCAACCTCGGGACGTTGACGATCATCGGCTCGACGATCAGCGGCAACACCACCGGCCGTGGAGCGACCGGCGCGCGGGGCGGAGACACGCCCGGCGGCACCGATGGTGGCCAGGGTTCTGACGGCGGGTTCGGGGGCGCGGGCGGCGCGATCGAGAGCACGGGTCCGCTTGTCATCTCTACGAGCACGATCGCCGCCAACAGGACCGGCGCAGGCGGCGATGGTGGAGCCGGCGGTAATGGCAGCGGCACGGGCCGAGGCGGCACCGGTGGGCTTGGCGGCCCCGGCGGCTCGGGCGGCGCCATCGACTCGAACACCAATATGACCATCTCGAACTCGACGATCACGGGCAACGCAGCCGCATCGTCCGGCGCCCCCGGCGGCGGCGGCATCCCGCAAGGCCTCACCCCGGGTCCGACCAAGCCAGGCAACGGCGGAGGCATCGAGCAGAGTGGGATGGGCACCACGCTCACCCACGTGACGATCGCATCCAATAGCGCGCCCGGACTGGGCGGCGGAATCGCCGGCGACGGCGGCACCGTCACCGCCGCGAATTCGATCGTCGCGTCGAACGCGGGCGCCTCTCCCAACCAGAACTGCACGGGCGTGGTTACCGACCAGGGCGGCAACGTCGAGTTCGGCGGCAACTCCTGCCCCGCTGGATTCCTGCGGGCAGATCCGAGGTTGGCGCCACTGGCGAACAACGGCGGCCCAACCGAGACGATCGCACTCCAGCCCGGCAGCGCCGCGATCCATCACGTCCGCACATGCGTGTTCGGTAGCGATCAGCGCGGCGCGGCTAGGCCTGTCGGATCGGCCTGTGATTCAGGCGCCTATCAGGTAGCGCCTCCCTCTCCGAGCGGGATTTCGGCCGGCGGGATCACCACGACGACCGCCGCGATCACCGGTGCGGTGAACCCCAATCTCCAAGACGCCACCGTCGTCGTCAACTACGGCCTGACGCCGAGCTACGGCTCGAGCACGTCGCCACAGGACCTCGGGGCCGGAAACGCCCCGGCGCCGTTCACCTCAGCGCTCACGGGTCTGCAGCCGAACAAGACCTACCACTTCGACGTCGTGGCGACGAATCGCGACGGGCAGACGACATCCGCCGACGGCGCGTTCATCACCCTGCCGCCGCTGACGGCCTCGATCGCGCGGGCGTCGACGACCGGTCCGGCGCTGTCGCTGACGATCGCTTGCGGCGGAGGATCCGGCCCCGGTACGTGCGCCGGAACGATCGGCCTCACCTCGCGCGTGGCGGCAAAGCACCGTCGCGCAGTCAAGGTTGCCGCCGGCTCGTACTCGGTGCACTCAGGAAGCCGCGTGACCGTCAGGGTCGGGCTCAACCAGGCCGGACGGAGACTGCTCACCGAGCACTATTCCCTCTCGAGCACTCTGTCACTGCGCGGGACGAGCCATGTGACTCGAGGAGTGACGTTCAGGTACCCACGGATCAAGGCTGGAATCCCCTTCACCGCCAGCTTCAGCGGCAGCTCGACCGTCTTCAGCGAGCTGACGGTCACGGGTGTACCCCGCGGCGGGAAGGTGACAGTCACCTGCCGCGGCGGCGGTTGCCCGTTCGGTGAGCGCGCGTTCGCGCCTCGCCATCGCCAGGTGGTTCTGGCGTCGACGTTCCAGCATGCCCCGCTTCGGCCGGGCGCGTCGCTCCGGATCGAGGTGAGCGCGGCCAACCGCGTCGCCAACGTCGAGACGTTCGCGATCCGTGGCGGCCAGCAACCGATAGTCCTCCACCAATGCCTACCGCCCGGGGCGAGCCGACCGGCCAAGTGCGTCTCGGGACGATGAGCGCGACGAGGGGATCCCCAAGGTCGTCCACGACGCGTACTCGCTCCGGGGTCGCAGGTCGTGCTGCTTGTGCGTCCGGCCCCGCGTCGATGTTCGCGCTCCAGCGCGTCGCCGGCAATGCGTCGACCCTGGCTCTGCTGCGCCGCGCTCGCAAGATCGAAGATGAGCCGCCGGTCGCGCTCACGCTTCAGGGCCTGGTGGACGGCGCCGCCGTGTCCGCGTGGAACCTCGAGCGCGACCTGCGGGGCACGACGACCGCGCTTGAGCTCACGCGTCCGATCGACGCCAACTCGCCGGTCCTCGCCAAGGCCCTGTTCGACGGCGCTCCCGGGATCTCCGGAACGCTCGTGGTGCGCAAGCTCACACCCCTGGGCTGGATCCGCCGGCTGACGGTGGCGATGGCCGAGTGCATGGTCGACCAGTACGCGGTCCACGAGAACTACGAGTCCGTGCGCCTGGTCTTCAGCCGAGTGCAGGTCGAGCAATGAGCGCAATCGTCGACGTCCCTTTGAGCACCGCGATCGCGGATCTCGACGAGGGTCTGCGCGGCCTGTTGCGTTCGGACCTGCGGCGACACGGCTTCGATGGCGTTGAGATCTCGTTCGATGCTCCGTCGCGGGAGTGGTCGGGAAAGCTCAGCGGACCCGCCGTCAACCTGTTCCTCTACGACATCCGCGAGGCGCGCGACCGTGCGACGACCAGCCCCGAGGTGCGTGCCGGAGCGCTGGTCTCGCCGCCGCTGCGACTGGCACTCACGTACGCGGTGACCGCGTGGACGAAGGCGGTCGAGGATGAGCATCGGCTGCTCTCACAGGTGCTCGCGATCCTGTTCTCGAACGCCCGCCTGCCCGACGATCTGCTCGGCGAGCGGGCGAGCGGAGTGCGAGGCCCGCTCGAAGCGTCGGTCGGACGCCCGCGTGAGGACAAGGCGGACTTCTGGAGCGCCGTCGGAGGCCAGTACAAGGCGTCGATCGATTACGTCGTCCAGATCGCGATCGAGTCTGGAGCCAGGTTCGAGCGCGGACCGGAGGTGCGGACGCACACGATCCGCATGCGGAGGTCCGACGGCCGCAGGACGGACATCGAGGAGCTGCACGGAGTTGGCGGGACCGTACGCGACGAGCGGGGCGAGCCGATCGCTCATGCGTGGATCGCGATGCCGGACCTCGGAGCATGGGCCGCCAGCGACCTGGCCGGCCGCTTCCGGTTCGCTCGGGTCGTGCCGGGAACCCATCGGGTGATCGTGCGAACGATCGCCGGCCACGAGGCCGAGGCGACGGTCACGGTCCCGGGCGCCGGCGCAGATGTCGTCGTGCCCAATGCGCGAACGCGCCGCCGGAGCGCCGCATGAACCGTTTTCAACCCTCCCTCTCACGTAACACACTCGAAGGAGCATCATGCCCACATATCTGACCCCTGGCGTGTACGTCGAGGAGGTCTCGAGCGGAAAGAAGCCAATCGAAGGAGTCGGTACCGCGGTGGCCGCGTTCGTCGGACTCGCGCCCGGTGGTCCGGTGAACGTGCCGATGCGGATCGCGAACTGGAGTCAGTTCGCTCGGGTCTATGGCGACCCCACGAACCCCGACAACGGTCCGTTCATGGAGGGCGCCTATCTCGCCCACTCGGTCTACGGTTATTTCCAGAACGGCGGCAGCCTGTGCTGGGTCGTTCGCGTCGGCGCCGAGGAGAACGGCAACGCGACCGCGCGCGCGGCGCTGCCGGCCGCGACCGACAGGAGCCTTGAAGCGCTGCGCGCCGTTGCCGTCGACGGCGCCGACGGCTCGGTCGACGTCGAGGTCAGCGAGGAGGAGACGCCTCCGGAGGGCGACCCGACTTACAAGATCGTGATCAGCACGGGTGCCACCCGCGAGGAGTACCCGGGCGTGTCACTACGCAAGGGCCGCAGTTACATCGCCACGAAGGTGAACGCCGAGTCGAAGCTGATCAAGCTCGAGGACACGGGGGCGGCGCTGCCCGATGTCCGGCTGGCGCCGGGTAAGTACTCGCTGCAGGTGCCGTCGGCCGCGCCCTCCGAGGTGCAACCGGATGACTTCGCCGGCGACGTGGCCAAGCGACGGGGCATGGGCGGGCTGGCCGCGATCGACGAGATCACGATGATCGCGATGCCCGACATCATGCAGTTCGCCACCGCGGGCGACGGCGCCCGTGTGCGCGATCTGCAGGGCAAGCTGATCGCGCACTGTGAGGGCGCCGGCGAGCGGATGGCGATCCTCGACTGCCCGCCGGACCTCAGCCCCCAGGAGGTCTATGAGTGGCGGATGAACGCGGCCGGTTACGACTCGAAGATGGCCGCCCTGTACTACCCGTGGATCGAGGTCATGGATCCGCTGACGCGGCGGATGGTGACGATCCCCCCCTCGGGTCACATCGCGGGCGTTTGGGCCCGCGTCGACGAACAGCGGGGAGTGCACAAAGCGCCGGCCAACGAAGTCGTGATGGGAGCCAACGGCCTTGGGTTCCAGGTGACCCACGCCGAACAGGGAAGCCTCAACAAGAACGGGGTCAACTGCGTCCGGGCGTTCCCTGGCCGGGGAATCCGGATCTGGGGTGCACGGACGCTCTCGAGCGACCCCGAGTGGCGGTACATCAACGTCCGGCGCCTGTTCAACTTCGTCTCGGAGTCGATCATCAGCGGAACGCAGTGGAGCGTGTTCGAGCCCAACGATCCGTTCCTGTGGACGAGCCTGTCGATCAGCGTCGGCAACTTCCTCAAGAACGTGTGGCGGAGCGGGGCGCTGTTCGGAGCCACGCCCGCTGAAGCCTTCTACGTCAAGTGTGATGCCGAGACGAACCCGCCCGAGGTCGTCGAGGCGGGACGTGTGGTCTGCGAGGTCGGGATCGCCCCGGTCAAGCCCGCCGAATTCGTGGTGTTCCGCCTGAGCCAGTTCACCGGAGGTGGCGCCCCGGAGGCGGCAGAAGGTGCTGAGTAATCACAACTGAGGAGAGCCGGTCATGGCCGATATACAGGTTGGAAATCTATTGAAGTTGGAGATCGACGGCGTGTCCGAGGCGCTGATGTTCCACAAGTTCGATCCGCCCAGCATGTCGCTGAACAACGTCACACACAACACATGGGACGAAAACGGGAACCTCCAGCCCAGCTCGGGAGGCGGGAAGAATCCACTCTCGGGCGAGTGGGGGATCGAACGTGCCGTCGACGATCAGGGCGTCCTGTTCCAATGGTTCAAGGACACGAATGAGAAGGGTCGATCGGATCCCGACTCCAAGAAGGACTGCAAGATCTATTACCTAAACCTCGACGGCTCGATCCTCAGAACATGGTCGCTACAGAAGACCTCGATCCTGAGCTACGCCGCCTCGGGCGTCGACGCCAACTCGAACGCGCTGCTGACCGAGTCCGTCCGGCTCTATTCCGAGGAAATCGACCTCACACAGTGAGTGATGAATGCAGACCGAGATCAGCTTCACACTCCCTTTGGGGTATGTGGACGAGCACGGCGAGACACACCGTCAAGGGACGATGCGCCTCGCGACGGCGCGGGACGAGATCGAGCCGCTGCGCGATCCGAGCGTGCGTGCGAACGCGGCCTATCTTTCCGTCCTGCTCCTCGCCCGTACGGTGACGCGGATCGGCTCGGTCACCGACATCACGCCCTCGCTGATGGAGCGGTTGTTCGCTGCCGACTTCGACCACCTGCAACGGCTCTACGAGCGCGTGAACTCGGACGGCGACGCCGTCGGCATCGTGAGCTGTCCGCAGTGCGCCCAGCGATTCGAGGTCGATATGACCGAGATCGAGGACGAGCGCCTGGGGGAATGACCGGGCCGTCGCCGCGAGACCTGCTCGCGGAGACGGCCCGTCTGGCCCATCACTTTCACTGGCCTCTCGACACGATCCTCGACCTCGAGCACCGCGACCGGCGGTTGTTCCTCGCCGAGGCGGACAGCCTGTCCGTTGAGGGCTGAAGCGTGGACGTGACATCGGCAAGCCTCCCCGCCGGCATCCAGCGGCTCCTGGTCGTGGCCGACCGCGCCGGGCAGCGCGCCGCGCCGGCGCGCCGCCACCGAATGGCGTCACGGGTTTTGGCCGCGCGCGAGCCGAAGCTCTTGCGGTCCGCGACGCGCCTCGCTGCCGCGCGGCGGCGCGTGTTGCGGGCACCGTCGGACTCGCCGCAGGCGTCCGCCCTCGGAGGCGCCTGGGAGATTCGTCGCAACTATCCCGACCTTCGTCCCACGGGCCCAACGTCGTCCCCTTCGCCACCGTCCTCGGTGACACAGTCCCCGGCGCCACCGTCCCCGCAGCGCGCGGTGGCGCCGCTCGAATCGCAGCGTGTTCGGCTCGCCCGCGCGGTGGCGCCTGCCCCGGTGGCCGAGAACCAAGCGCCACGCGAGGCTGCGGGCGCGCCACCGGCGCCGGCGATCACGCCCGAGAGTCTCGGGCTCGGCCCGGCGAGCTTCGAGTGGCTGTTCGGCGATCCGGAAAAGGCGCTGTCCCATCCGGACGTGACCCCCGGTCCGCTCGCCTCGCTGCCGCCGATGTCGTCGGCGGCGCGGACGGCGCGACGGGTGGCCCGGTTGACCGCGCGCGGCGGCTCCGCGTACGGACGTGGCGCCGAGATCAGGGAGGGTGCCGCCTCGCCGCCCAACCCGGTGGCGCCGATCGCGCGTACCGTCCAGCGTATCGCCGAACCGCCGGCAGCGACGCAACAGTCGACTGCTGCCCCAGCGTCCACCGCGATGCCGCCGCCGGCCTCCCCGCCGCCGCAGACAACAAGTCGACCTGCCACCGCTCCCCCGCCCTCCGCGCACACCCCGGCGCATCGCGAGCCGCCACCTCCCATCGAAGCCGTCCAGCGCCAACTGCAGCGCATGCGCCGCGACCCGGCGCCGGCATCCCCGCCGGCGCCCCCCGCACGTCAGCGCCGCGACCCCGCGCCGGCATCCCCGCCGGCGCCCCCCGCACGTCAGCGCCTCGCCCCCGGCCCGCGGCCCGCGGCGAGCGAACCGCGCGAGATCGCGCCCGCCGACGCGCCCGATCTGGCGCCCCCGGCCGTACGAATGGGAAGAAACCCCGTCCATGCTGAGGTTTCTTCCCAAACGCCGCGCGCAGTCGGCGCGAGGAGAGCGCCGCAGCCGGTGCGCCCGGCGATCTCGCATCGGCGCCCGCCCGCCGCGACACACACGGTCACACCGACGCGTCCGGCGATCCAGCGCGCACCCCGGTCAGCGCCACCGTTCGCCGCGGCCGCGACCCCGCCGGCACCCCGGGACGCTGCCCCGACCCCGCCGGCACCCCGGAAGACCTCGCTGCTCCGGCGCGCCATCGCGGCGCTCAAGCCCACACCCGCGCCCGCCCCAACGCGAACGCCGACCGCCGATGGCGTTCCAACTACCAAATACGTAGCTCCAGCGCCATCGGCCGTGCTCCCACGCGTCACCCTGGCCGCCGCACCACCGACCCCAACCGCGCCACCGACGCCACCCGCGCCACCGACCCCACCGCGGCCTCTCAACCGCGTCGAACGCCCGGCACCCCTCAGCCCCGCAGCAGGCGCCCCCTCGGCGCCGGAACCGCCCCCTCTGTGGGCGCCCGCCGACGACTTCGCGACAAAGCCGCTCGCGCGGGCGCCCGCAGCCCCGTCCGTCGCGCCCCAACCCGCGACGCCGCATAACCGCAACCACAACCCGCCACCGACACACAACCGCGCTCCCGATGCGGACGCGGCCTACCGCGACGTCCTGCTGCGCGCCCGTGAGGAGCGCGAGCAGCTCGGCCGCCTGATCTCCCACCCCTTCTGATGCCCCCAAAGATGCGCGGCGAGGAACTGTTCACCAACGACATCTTCAAGATCGAGCTCCCGGGCTCGGTCACCGTCGGGCACTTCTCGCACTGCTCGGGGCTCGAGCTGTCGTTCGAGGTGTTCGAGTACGCCGAGGGTGGCAACAACGAGTTCTCGCACAAGCTCCCCGGCCGGCTCAGGCACCCGAACCTCGTGCTCTCCCGCGGCCTCACCGATTCGGACGCGTTGCTCATGTGGTTCGCCCAGACCAAGACGAAGGCACAGCAAGGCGACCTCACGCTGACCGTCCAGGGCGCCAACCAGACACGCACGTTCGCGTTCCACGACGCGTTTCCCGTTCGCTGGACCGGCCCGTCGTTCGACGCCAACTCGGCTGCTGTGTTCGGAACCGAGACGCTCGAGATCGCCCATTCCGGCCTCGTCCTCCCCGCGTAAATGGCGATTCCAAACGGCTTCCAGAAGGCCAGACTCGAGATCGACGGTGGCGACTCGATCGAGTGTGGGTTCAACCCCGAGACCTACACGGTGTCGAAGGCGAATGTGTGGACGTACAAGCCGACGCAGGGCCGCGACTTCCCCGACCCAGAGTTCGGCGGGGGGATGCCGATGACCTACAAGGTCGCGCTCCTGCTCGACTCCTCGCTCGACGGCCCGGATGCGTCGGTCAAGAGCGACGCCAACAAGCTGATGCAGGCGATGCACGGAAACGGCAGCGCGCCGAAGTTCATCACGTTCAGCTGGGGGTCGGTGAAGCTGCCGAAGGCGGCGCCGATGTCGATCTCGATCCAGTACGCGATGTTCCATCCAAACGGCGAACCCGTGCGCGCGTTCGTCGAACTCGAGCTTGCGCAGGCCGAGCCGACCTCGCCGGTCGGTCAGGCGCAGAACCCGACGACGCGCGGGACGGCCGGCCTCCGGTCGCACGTGGTCCACACTGGCGACTCGCTCCAGTCGATCGCGTACGACACCTACCGCGATCCCACGAAGTGGCGGGCGATCGCGACCGCCAACGACATCGACGATCCGCTTCACCTCAAACGCGGCACCGCTCTGACCATCCCGAGGATCGATCAATAGATGGCCACCAGCACTCCCGAGAGACACGTCGCGCTCTACAGCATCCTCGTCGACGGCAATGAAATCGATGAGCCCCTCGCGAACCGCGTCCGCGAGGTGCGGATTCTCAACTACCTGCGCCTCCCCGACGTGTGCACGTTCACCGCCACGTTCGCCAAGCAGACCGACGGGACGCCCCAGCCCATCGATCAGCATCCGTTCGCGATCGGCGGCCGCCTCGAGATCAGGCTCGGTGCCCGCGCAGAGCTGACCACGAAGACGCTGTTCAAGGGCGACATCGTCTCTCTCGACGCCGACTTCGGCCCCGGGAGCGTCGAGCTCCTCGTCCGCGGCTTCGACCGCTCCCACGCCCTGCAGCGGTCGCGACGCGTTCGCACGTTCCAGAACCAGACCTCGAGCGACATCGTCGAGAGCATCGTCAGGGAGGCGGGCTTCGAACCCGATACCGACGCGAGCGGCGATCCGCACGCGTTCATGCAGCAGGACAACGAGACCGACTGGGACTTCATCTGGCGGCTCGCCGAGCGGATCGGCTTCGAGTTCGTCGTCGAGGACGGGGTCGCTCATTTCCGCCGGCAGGCGTCGGACGCCAACCCCGTTCAGCTCGAGTGGCCGGACAAGCTGTGGTCGTTCAGCCCCAGGGTCACCGCGATCCAGCAGGTCAAGGAGGTCACCCTCGCCACCCAGGACCCCAAGACAAAGGACGCGATCCACACAAGCGCCACGACCCCCAATCAGATCGCGAGCATCGGCATCGATCGCGACACGGTGCAGGAGGCGTTCGACGGTGCGACCTTCCACATAGCGACCGAGCCGGTCGAAAGCAACACCGAGGGACAGGCGGTCGTCCAAGCGCTGCTCGACAAGCTCGCGAACGGCTACGTCGCCGCCGAGGGCGTCTGCGACGGCGACCCGCGGATCAAGGCCGGCGCGACGCTCGACGTGACCGGAGTGGGACAAAAGTTCGGCGGCACCTATCGCGTCGCGGCCGCCACCCACGTGCTCCGTGGTGGGGGCACGTACGAAACAAGGTTCGCGACCACCGCCGCACACACGCTCCTGGACACGGTCCAATCGGGCGGCAACAACACAGCTCCCAGATTCGGGGCCCAACTCGTGATCGGCGTCGTCACGAACAATCGCGACCCCGACGAGATGGGGCGCGTGCGCGTTCAGCATCCCTCGCTCGGGGCGGACGCCGAGGGCGCGTGGGCGCGAGTGCTCACGCCGAGCGCCGGCAACGCGCGCGGGATTTTGATGCTGCCGGTGGTCGGCGAGGAAGTGTTGATCGGCTTCGAGCACGACGACACGACACGCCCCTATGTGCTCGGCTCACTGTTCAACGGCGTTGACAAACCTGGCGACGATCTGATCCAGAACTACGACGGTTCGTTCGCGCTGAGCAGCGACCACAAGGTGCACATCGCCTCAAGAGAAGAGATGACCCTGCACACCGACAACGCTCTCAGCTTCGACGCACAGGGCAGCGCACGACTCACCGCGCAAGACGACCTGGCGATCAAAGGCCAGAAACTCGCCGTCGACGGCGACGTCGAGATCACGATCGAAGCGGGCACGAAGCTCACGCTCAAATGCGGGCCGAGCCAGATCCAGCTGAGCAGCGGTGGCGTCACGGTCAGCGGCCCGATGATCAACCTGGGATGAGCGACCTGATCGGATCCGGGCTCGCCTTTCCGCTGCACGCGGACCAGCGCGGTGCGCTCGCGCTGACGCGTGGCGTCGAGGACATCGAGCAGGCGATCGCACTGATCCTGGGCACCGCGCCCGGGGAGCGGCCGATGCGGCCCGAGTTCGGATGCACCGTTCACGATTTCGTGTTCGACACGATCGACGCCGCGCTGATCGGAAAGGTGCAGACCGCGGTGCACGAGGCGCTCGAGCGTTGGGAGCCGCGGATCGAGGTGACCGATCTCGACGTCGAGAGCTCCGAGACGGACGCCGGCAAGCTGCTGGTAACGATCACGTACCGCGTCCGCGAAACGAGCGCGCTGTACAACCTCGTGTACCCGTTCTACGTGATACCGGCGGAGGAGCTCGGATGAGCCCACGGCTCGACGGTCGCAGCGAACACGATCTCGCCGCCGAGGCGCGAGATCGCATCTCGGCGACCTGTCCCGAGCTGCGCGCCGTCGCGGACGGCGATCCGGCGCTGACGCTGATCGAGCTGTTCGCCTGGATGACCGGGCTGGCGGTCGAACGGCTGGCCCGGGTGCCCGACAAGCTCCATCTCGCGCTGCTCGACATGCTCGGGATCGAGCTCGACGGTCCCGCGCCCGCGCGCACCGACGTGCGGTTGAAGCTCAGCGCGCCGGCGCAGCGGCCGGTCAACATCCGCGCGGGTACCGAGGTCGGCACGGTCCGCACCGCCGCCGAGAATTCGATCGTGTTTCAACTCATCGACCCGTTCACGATCCCGCCCCTGCGCCCGGCGGCCTACGCGGTGCAGCGCGCCGGCGCGGTCAGGGAGATCGGCGTCGCCGACGGTATCGCGTACCCGCACGGCCCCGACCGGCTCCCGTTCGCGGAACCGCCCGTGGTCGGAGACGCCCTGTACCTCGGGTTCGAGGAAGGCATCGACCGCCTCGTCATGACCGTCTCGATCGAGGCGTCGATGGCACGGGGCGCGGGTGTCAGACCCGAGGATCCGCCGCTGCGGTGGGAGACGAGCCAGGGCCACGGGGCGTGGGCAGAGGCCGAGGTGCTCGAGGACCGGACCGGAGGCTTCAACTACGGCTCGGGCACGATCGAGCTCCAGTGTCCGCCGGGCTCGGGCGTGGAGCCGATCGCGGGCCGGCGGCTGCACTGGCTCCGCTGCCGGATTGCCGACACGACGCTGATCGACGGCCGGGCAGCCGCCTATCAGCACGCGCCCGAGATCCATCAGATCACCGCTGCCCCGGTCGGCGCACTGCTCGCCGGCGAGCACTCGTCCACTGAGCGCGCCGAGCCCCTGGGAATTAGCGCCGGCACGCCCGGCGAAACGTTCGCGCTCCGGTTCGCGCCAGTCGTCAAGCTCGCCGCCGGCGAGACGTTGGAGGTCCAGACGCCGCAGGGCGACTGGGAGCCGTGGGACGAAGTTGACTCGTTCGCCGACTCGGGCCCCGAGGACCGCCATTTCACGATCGACCTGGTCGGCGGCATGATCCGGCTCGGCCCGGAGTTGCACGACCCGCAGGGTGGAGTCCTCCGGCGCGGCGCGAGCGCGCCCAAGGGAGCCGCTCTGAGGATGTCGCGCTACCGCCACGGCGGTGGGAAGATCGGCAACGTCGGAGCGGACAGCCTGATCACGCTCCGCAGCGCGATTCCCGGAGTCGCATCCGTGACCAACCCCGCTCCGGCGCGCGGCGGGGTCGATACCCAGAGTGTGTCGGAGGCGCGGGCCCGGGCCGCGCTCGAGATACGAACGCGCCACCGTGCCGTGACGGCCCAGGACTACGAGTTCCTCGCCGCCGCTGCCTCCCCGCGCGTCGCCCGGGCGGTACGCATCGAGGACGGCGAGCCGGGCGTTACGCTCGGCATCCTCCCGCGGCTCGACCCAGCCGACCGGAGGCTGACGATCGATGAGCTCATCCCGGATCCCCACCTCATCGCGGACGTCGCGCGCCACCTGGACGCGCGCAAGGTCGCGGGCTGCCCGGTGCGACTCGTCCCCGTGCGCTTCCGCGGTGTCTCGGTGGTGGTCAACCTCGAGGCGTCGCCGCGCGCCGATGCCGATGAGATCGAACGACGCGTGGGCGACGCGCTGTATGCCCACCTGAATCCGTTCACCGGCGGACACTCCGCAACGGGCTGGCCATTCGGGCGCGCGCTCAACCAGGGCGAGCTGTACTCGATCGTCCACGCCGTGACCGGCGTCGAGTCGGTGAGGATCCTGCGGGTGTACGAACTCGACCTGCGCACGGGCGAGCGCGCGGCAAAACCGGCCGGGCGACAGATCGCGCTGGCAGCCGACGAGCTGATCGCATCGGGAGAGCACATCGTGAGGGTGGCCCGCCAGGAGCCGTGAGCGCCACATAGCGCATTGATCTGAGCGCGCCGCGAGGTTCGGGAAGGATTTGGCTTCCGACCGCGTCACACGTCCGATGACTCAATCGACGTGGGGCGCCACGGGGCAACCGCGGCTCCGGCGTGATGCCGTCGGCCTGACCGGGGCCGTCGTGATGTCGGCCGCGATCATGGGGCCGGCCGTCTCGACGTTCTTCAATCCGCAGTTCTCCACGCCGTTCTCGGGTGAGGCGACGCCGTTCGTGTACCTCGCATGCCTGCTCGCGATCCTCGTCGTGTCCACCGGCATCGTCGAGATGGCGCGCGAGTTGCCGAGCGCCGGCGCCTTCTACACGTACGTCACGCGCGGACTCGGCCCGCGTGCCGGCTTCATCACCGGCGGGCTGATGTTCGTCGCCTACGCATTGTTGCCGCCGGCGGAGCTCGGGCTGATCGGCTCCTACCTCCAGAGCACGCTGCGCACCGAGGCACATGTGGATGTGCCGTGGTGGCTGATCGGGGTCGTGCCGGCCGGCGTGATGATCGTGCTCGCGCTCGAGGGCATCCGGGCGTCGCTTCGCACCGCTCTGATTCTGTTCGGCACCGAGGTGGCCGTCGTCGCGCTGCTGGCGCTCATCGTCGTCGGCCATGGTGGCCGGAACGGGCTGTCGCTGCATCCGCTCAGTCCGACCGCCTCGCCCCACGGCTTTCAGGGGTTGGCCACGGGCTTCGTGTTCGCGGCACTCAGCTTCGTCGGGTTCGAGGCGGCGGCCACGCTCGGCGACGAGGTGCGCGATCCGCGGCGCCTGGTCCCGCGCGCGATCCTCGCGAGCTCGGCGCTGGTCGGGCTCATCTACGTGTTCTGCGTCTGGGCCGAGGTCAACGGCCTCGGCCCGGCGGCGACCAACCGGCTGAACGGTGCTTCGACGCCCTGGAACGACCTCGCGTCCACGTACGCGTCGTGGCTCAAGTGGCCCGTGATCGTCGCGTCGGTCTCGAGCATGTTCGCGGTGATGATCAACTCCGCCAACGGGATCGCGAGGATCCTCAACACGATGGCGCGCGAGGGGCTGCTGCCGAGGTCACTCGCGGCGGTCGACCAAAGGCGCCTGACGCCCACGAGAGCGACGCTGGCCACGGGCGTGTTCGCGGTCGGGTGTGCTCTGGCCGTCGGAGCCGTCAGCGGCGGGCTCGACGACCCGGCCGGCGGGTCGAACGTGTACGGCTACCTCGGGTTCCTGCTGACGCTGGGCGTATTGCCCGTGTACGCGCTCACAAACCTGGCGGCAGCCCGATACTTCGCCCGCCTCGGCCGGTTCCGGGTGGTGCGCCACGGGTTGCTTCCGCTCTGCGGCGCGGGCTTGATGGTGGCACTCCTCGTCGGCCAGATCGTCGAGCAGACCGTGGCGCCTTACACCTGGCTGCCGTGGGCGATCGTCGCCTGGGTCGGCGCGGTTGCACTGGGCGCAGTGTGGCTCGCGAGGCGGCGCCCGCTCCAGCTGCGGCGGGCGGGCGCCGTGCTCGGCGCCGACCTCTCCGCGGTCTGTGAACATTGAGCGCGGTATGACGTCGCGCAAACGCCCGTCGCTCGTCGAGCAGGTCCGTGACAGCCTGCTCGGGGACCTCACCTCCGGCAGGCTCGAGCCGGGAGCGAAGCTCGCGAACGAGAACGAGCTCGCCGAGCGCTTCTCGGTCAGCCGGTCGACCATCCGTGAGGCAGTCGGAGGCCTGATGGACGCCGGCTACCTGGCGCGGCGCCACGGCTCGGGGACCTACGTCACCGCCACGCCGCGCACCCGCCACCCGCTCGAGACGACGGTGAGCTACACGGCCATGATCCGCGCCTCAGGGCAAAAGCCGGCCGAGACCGTCGTCAGCAAGGCCGTTCGCGAACCGGAGCCGGGCGAGCGCGAGCTTCTCGGGCTGACCGGCAGCGAGCCGCTCATCGACGTCGAGCGCGTCCGCTTCGCCGGTCGCCGTCCGGTGATCTACTCGCGCGATCGCATTCCCGTCGGGCTCCTGGGCGACTACTCCGACGATGCACTCGACGAGTCGCTGTACGCGATCCTCGCGCGCGCCGGGCACCCGGTGGTCAACGCCACCGCGCACCTGATCCCCACGCTCGCCAACGCGAAGCTGTCAAGGCTGCTCATGGTCAAGCGGGGCGCGCCGCTGCTGCACATCGACCAGGTCGACTACGACGAACGCGGTCGTCCGGTGATGCTCTCGCACGAGTGGCACGTCGCCGACGCGTTCGACCTGGTTGTGAACCGCCGCGCGCTGCCGTCCGGCGAAGACGCCTGAGCCGGGCGACCGCCAGTGACAAACGTCACGGTCGATTTCGGCCGGACGCCACTTACGTTCGGCGCGGGCGCGGCGTACGCTGACAGTCATGCTCGCAGTCCAGTTCCAAACCGGGTCCACGAACACCACACTGACGACCGTTGTGTTCTCGGTGTGGGGCCTGTTCTGGATCTACTGGCTGATCGCTGCAGTCACCGCCAACCGGAGCGTGCGGACGGGGCGATGCCGCCCGCCGGGGCTGGTGTTGATCATCGGGCTCGTGCTGTTGCGTGTGTTCCACACCGGCACGCTGGCCGTACACAGTCCGGTGCTGAAGGTCGTGGGGCTGGTTCTGTTCGGGTCCGGCCTGGCGCTCGCCGTATGGGCCCGGATCTACCTGGGGCGGAATTGGGGGATGCCAATGACCCAGCGGGCCGAACCGGAGCTCGTCACCTCGGGACCGTACCGTTTCGTCCGCCATCCGATCTACTCGGGTCTCCTGCTGGCGCTGCTCGGCACCGCGCTCGCCACCAACCTCTATTTTCTGCTTGCGCTGGTGCTCGTCGGTGCGTACTTCATCTACAGCGCCACCGTCGAGGAACGAACGATGACGACCTCGTTCCCGGCCGACTACCCCGGTTATAAAGAGCACACCAAGATGCTCATCCCGTTCGTACTGTAAGTCACCTGACAACCGGCAGGCTCGCGCGCGCGTCCGTGACTTCGTTTACCTCGAACGCATCGCGGCAGTCCGCCGAGCAGAAGTAGTAGGTCTCATCCCCGACCGGCAGCGTGACCGCCTTGTCGCGGTCCACGGTCATCCCACATACGGGGTCCTTCGCGCCGCGGCACCTGGTGAGCCAGAACAGCGCGGCGAAGATCGCCAGGCCGAGCAGGTTGAGCGCGAGCTTGTAGTTGAGCTGGACCTGACCGAAGATGTCCGCGCGAGTCGGCCGCGGGCCGCTCGGGATCAGTCCGAGCGCGCTGAAGATGCCGTCGACGATCAGCGCGGCGATGACCATCGTGACGAACATCAGCGCGGTGATACGCACGGTGAACTTGATCCCGTAGTACTTGCGATAGATCAGCAGGATCGGGAGCACGATCAGGTCGGCGAAGAGGAACGCGAGGACCCCGCCGAATGAGATGCCCCCGGACCACAGGACCGCCGCGAGGGGAACGTTCCCGACCGAGCAGACGAAGCTGACGACCGCGATGAGCGGACCGATCAGCGCGTTCTCGATCGTCGGTAGCGGCGCCGGGGCGTTGCGGATGAACAGGTGCTCGAAGAAGCCGTTGCCGAACTGCGCAATGAAGCCCGCGAGCAGGAAGCCGATCCCGATCTCCTTCCACAGCATCTGCCAGTCGCCGCGAAAGTTGTGAGCGACGTCGGACCACGCCCTCATCGAGGTCACCCGCTCCCGCCACGACACCCGCTCATTCGCCGTTTGGTGCTGGTGGCCGGTGTCGGCGTCCACAGCATGCGCGCGCGCCTGCTCCTCGAGCCGGCGAGAAACGAACAGCCGCAGGAGCACGGTCATCAGCACGATCATCACGATCCCGCCGAGGTACTCGCCCACCGTGAACTGCCATCCGATCAGCACCCACAGCACGAGCCCGAGCTCCCACACCAGGTTCGTGGACGCGAGCTGGAACGCGAGGGTGGACGCCGCGCTCGCGCCCTTCTGGAACAGAGACTTGGCGATGGCGATCGCCGCGTAGGAGCAGGACGACGAGGCCGCGCCGAGTCCGGTGGCCCAGCCGACCGAGCGCGCGCTCGAGCCGCTCATCAGCGCCTCCACGCGCTCTCTGGGCACCCACGCCTGCACGATCGCCGAGATCGCGAACCCGAGCACGAGCGCCCACCACACCTCCCACGCCATCAGGAACGCATCCCTGATGCCATCCCAGACAACATCCAACACGTCCATGAGGTATACGCTAACAGATACCCCTAGGGGGTAGAGGTAGTGCTAGAGTTTGTGTCATGGCAAAGGCACAGCCGCCCACTCGGGGGTACACGGCTAGCAAGGATCAGTTGCTCGCGCGGCTCAAGCGGATCGAAGGTCAGATCCGCGGGATCGAAGGGATGGTCGAGGACGACCGGTACTGCATCGACATCCTCACCCAGATCAGCGCTGCCCAGGCCGCGCTCGACAAGGTCGCGCTCGGCCTCCTCGACGGTCACGCGCACACATGCGTGATCGGTGCCGAGCCCGAGCAACAGGACGAGCGGACCGAAGAGATGATGGCCGCCGTCGGCCGGCTTCTCCGACGCGGCTGATCCCGCCCGCGCTCGACCGTCCGATCCGCCTCCGCGATGCCGCTAAACGCGTAAGCGGCACTTATTCACAGCTATGCATGCAATGATGTGTGCATGACCCATGGCACGGAACCCGACCTGGCCTTCGTCTCGTCCATCACCGCACGGTCGGTCGCCGAGACGATGCAGGCGCTCGCTACCCCGAGCCGCGTGCGGATCCTCAGCCGCCTGGGAGCCGGCGCCTGCTCGGTCGGCACCCTCGCCGACGACCTGGACATGACACAGCCCGCCGTCTCCCAGCAGCTTCGGGTGCTCCGGCACCTGGGGCTGGTCGTCGGGGAGCGCGACGGCCGTCAGGTGATCTACGCGCTGTACGACGAGCACGTCCGGTCACTGTTGAGCGAGGCCATCTCGCATACCGAGCACCTGCGCCTCGGCCTCGCCGTTCGCCCCACCGACCAGGCGCTGACGGCATGAGTGCCGCCGGGCCGGCTCTGCTCGCCGCCGCCGCGGGCGTCGGATTCGGGCACGCGGTCCTGCCCGATCACTGGGTCCCGCTCGCCGTGGTGGGGAGGACACGGCGCTACCCGCTGTCCAAGATCGCCCGCCTCTCCAGCCTGGCCGGGGTCGCTCACGTCCTCGTCTCAATCGTGCTGGGAGCGGTGATCATCGCCATCGGGCTGCAGTTCCGCTCGACGATCGAGCACGCCCAGGACACGATCATCGGCTGCATCCTGATCGCCACCGGGATCGGCTTCCTCGTACTCGAGCTGACTGGCCACGGCCACCACCACGAGCACGATCACGATCACGATCACCATCACGACCACGCCCGTCCCCACACGCACGCACGGCGGACCAGCGGACTCGCCGCGGTCATGGTTCCGTTCGGCGCCGCCGCCTCACCCGATCTGACGATCCTGCCCGTGTTCCTCGCCGCGACCACCGCCGGCATCGCCACCGCGGTCGGATCCCTGGTGATCTTCGCCGCCGTCACGATCGGCACGATCGTCGGACTGACGCTCGCCGCCGCCCGAGGCGGGTATCAGATACAGGGCAACTGGCTCGAGCGATGGGGCAACGTCTTCACCGCGGCGGTGCTCGGCGTCATCGGCCTGCTCGTTCTGCTTGGAGTCATTTAGTGCCGGTGCGGGTCGGCCTGCTGCATCCGGGAGAGATGGGCGCGGCGATCGGCGAAGTGCTGGTCGAGCGGGGCCACGAGGTTCTCTGGCGCCCAGACGGCAGAAGTGAAGCGACCGCACAGCGAGCGGCTGCCGCGAACTTGACGAGAACCGACGACGTCACAGACGCCGAGGTGATCATGTCGGTGTGCCCTCCCCATGCCGCGCTTGAGGTCGCCCGCTCGGTGCGGGGCACGCGGGCGCTCGTGATCGACGCGAACGCCGTGTCCCCGATGACGGCCCGCCAGGTGGGCGAGGTCATCGGCGGACGATGGGCGGACGGAGGGATCGTCGGTCCGCCGCCCCGACGCGAGGGAACCACGCGGCTGTACCTGTCCGGCAAGCACGCGACCGAAGGATCGGAGCTGTTTGCCGGGACGCGCCTCGAGCCGGTCGTCCTCGACGGCTCGTCGGTGGCCGCGTCATCTCTCAAGATGGCGTACGCGGCTTGGACGAAAGGGTCCGCGGCGCTGCTTCTCGCCGCGCTCGAGAGCGCGCGCAAGAACGGCGTCGAGGACGCTCTTCGGGTCGAATGGAGCCGTTCGCTACCACAGCTCGGCGCTCGCTGGCAAAGCGCAGCAGAGTCGGCAATCGCCAAGGGCTGGCGCTGGGTCGGAGAGATGAACGAGATCGCGGCGACGTTCGAGTCGGTGGGGCTCCCCGCCGGCTTTCACGAGGCGGCGGCGGAGATGTTCGAGCGCGCCGCGCGTGCAACGCCGACCGAGTAGCGGCCAACCGTCGCCGAACGTGAGCGCCCCGATCGGCTCGCGGGCGGCGAGCTCGGACGGGTCTCGGGTGGCCAGCCAGGCAGCGTCCTCCGCGAGCGCGTGGCGTAGTCGAGCGGGCCGACGCCTCCGACATCGCTACCGCCCGGCCATCTCGTCGATGCAGGCCACCGCAGCCACGATCAGCGCATCGTTCTGACCGGGTTCGACCTCGATCCCATACGTGTCCCGGATCCGGAACCACCGCTTGGAGATCTCGGCGATCTTCTCGCCGTCGCGCTCGATCTCGTACTCGTGATCGACGATGTTGCCCTTGGCGCTGAGCTCGCCACCGGCCTCGAGCTCGATCGCGAAGCGATCTCGAAGCGGCGTGATCAACGCCTTCTTGATCGTCGCCACCGTGTCCCCGTCGTGCTCGATCTCCATCGTGTCTCGGACCCGGAGCTTCTTCTCCTGAATCTTGAACAGCTCCTCCCCGGACGGGCTCTCAAGGATGAACGTGTCCCGGACTCGGAGTGCCTTGCCGTCGACCTTGAACGCTCGGTCCCCGCCGTCGGTCTCGACCCAGAAGTCGTCGCCGATCGCGAACAGCTTCTCGCGCATCTGATAACGAGTGCCGGCGGGCTTGTCGTTGTGCCTGCGTAGAAATCCCATGTGCTGCTCCTTTCGCGCCTCCGCGAGGAGTGTCCGGCGCTCACCCGTCGATGCCGTCATCCACAACGGGTGATGCGTTCGCGCCAGGGACGACCAGAGTCCCGTTAGGCGGCCACAACCCCGCGCGCTGCCTGAGTCAACGGAGGTATCGCGATGGACGAGAACGAAGAAGAACTTGGCCCGATTGACATCATCGTTATCGGCTATCCGCCGGGAGCGCCGATGACCGGCGAAGCGGTCCCGATCATGCTCGACCTCGTCGACCGGGGAATCGTCCGCGTGCTCGACGCCCTGTTCGTGATCAAGGAAGAGGACGGGACGTTCTCGGGCGTCGACCTCGCCAACCTCGACGCCGACCGCGCGGGCGATCTGACCGTGTTCGCGGGAGCCACGAGCGGGCTGATCAGCGACGACGACGTCGCTCAGGTCGCGGCCGAGATGGAGCCCGGGAGCGCGGCCATGACGATCGTCTACGAGAACCGCTGGGCGGCGCCGTTCGCCGCCGCCGTTCGCCGGAATGGCGGCCGGCTGATTGCGAGCGACCGCATAAGCACTCAGGATCTGATCGATGCCCTCGACGCCGCCGAGGCCGCGGCGATCAGCTGAAAGGAAGCGAAACATGCCTGGACTGATTCGTGGAATGGCCCGCACCGCGGTCATCGCGGGCACGGCGACGTCCGTGTCCAACCGCGTCAGCCGACGCCAGTACAACCGGTGGTCGCAGCAGGATGAGCAGCAGCAGGCCGCACAGGTCCCGGCGCCCAGCGAACCGGCGCCTCCGGCGGCCGCGCCGGCGTCCGCTGGCGACGATCGCATTGCGAAGCTCCAGCAGCTGGGCGACCTGCACAACCAGGGAATCCTGACCGACGAGGAGTTCGCCGCCGAGAAGGCGAAGATTCTCAACAGCTAGAGTCGGCGCGGCGAGTCTGTCGGGGCTTGTCAGTCCCGCAACCGCCCGCTGAACACGACTCGCGTCCGGCCTGGCCCGGAGTAATCCGGAACCTCGACTGCCTCCATCCCCATCGCGCGGTGAAAGGCGATCGACTCGGCGTTGCCGGGCGTCGTGATCGCTTTTATCGACTCACACCCGCGTTCACGGGCGAGCCGGTGGAACCGCTCGTACAGTGAGCGAGCCAGTCCTCTACCCCGCTGATCGTCCCGCACCGCGACCAGATGGACGTATGCCAGCGCCTGCGCCGGTACAACAAACCCGAACAAGTACGCCGCCACGCGCCCGCCCTCGTCGCGGATCAGAAACGCGCCGTCTCCGAACTCGTGGACGAACATCGGATGGTGCAGCGCCGTTAGGTCGCGGTCGCCCCAAAACGCCGCAAGCCCGTCGACGATCTCGTCGAAGTCCGCCTTCGTCACGAGTTCCGGCTCCACGAATCCATGCTGGCACGGGGGCGCCGCGTGCGTGGGAGTCGGTACCTTTCGTCTGGGCCGGCGACCTCGGTCGAGAGGAGTCATAGTGCCGACCGCCGTTCCGGCCCCGTTGGCAGGTATCTCGAAGCGGTTGCGCTGTCCCGTTTGCCTGCAGCCGCTCGCGCCCGCCCGGACGTCGCTGGTCTGTCGAGACGGCCACACCCACGACGTGGCGCGGCAGGGTTACGTCACCCTCCGTACATCGACCGGGCGGCCTGCCACCGGTGACGACGCCGACATGGTCGCGGCGCGCGCCGCGGTCCAAGGAGCGGGCTATTTCGAACGGCTGACCGGAGCGCTCGCCGAAACCGCGCGCACGGCCTGCGGCTCGGACTCGCCGGTGATCGTGGATCTCGGAGCCGGGACTGGCCACCACCTGGCGGCGCTGCTCGGCGCGCTACCCCACGCCACCGGCATCGCGATCGACGCGTCGCGTTACGCGTCCGGTCGTGCGGCGCGGAGCCACCCGAGGACCGCGGCGGTACGAGCCGATGTCTGGCAGCAGATCCCGCTCGGCGAGGGCACCGTCGATCTGGCCCTCAGTGTGTTTGCGCCCCGCAACGGCCCGGAGCTCATTCGGGTCGTCCGACCCGGAGGCGCGGTCCTGGTCGCGACCCCAACATCGGAGCATCTCCACGAGCTCGCCGCGCTGCACGCGATCCGGGTCGACCCGAGCAAGCTCGCACGCCTGCGGCGCCAGCTCACCCCGGCGTTGCGTCCGACGAGCGCGCGACGGATCACGTGGACGCTCGAGCTCACGCGGGACGATGTCGAGGTGGTGCTTCGGATGGGTCCCTCAGGCAGGCACCTCAAGCCCGACCTCGCCCGGCGACTCGCGGCACTGCCGGAGCCCGTGCTCGTGACCGCATCGATCGAGCTGCGCACCTTCCGGCGCGAGGGCGCCGGCCGGGAATAGGCCTCGCCGCAGCGCCGCACCCCCGTGTTCTGCGACGATCACATGCGGCGTGTCAGGAGCCGCCGGTCTCACCTTCCTGGTCGTAGGAATCGGCGTGGTCGTGTTCGCCGCCGACGTGTTCGTCGATGGGCTGTTGGGTGTCGCGCTCGCGCTGGGCATCGCGCCCTTCGTGCTGTCTGTGTTTCTCTCCGGGTTCGAGACCGAGAACCTGGCGGTCGGGATCGCGGCCAACGCGAAGGGACTGCCCGGAGCGGCGGCCGGCACGTTCCTGGGCGGCGTTACGTTCCTGGCGTTCGGGGTGGCCGGACTCGGCGGGCTGATCGCGCCGATCCGCGTCAACCTGCCAATCCGCTTCGCCGTGTGGACGGCGATCTCGCCCCTGCCGCTGTTCGCCTTCGCGGTCGACGGACGCATCTCGCGAGTCGAGGGTGGACTGCTCGTGGTCTGGTCGGTCGTGGCGCTGGTTGGCCTGGCTCGCTCCGGCCGCGCGCTGCTCGTCGACGACGACGATGAGCACGTCCGGCGGCCCGGGCTGCGGCTGTTGGTCGGGCTGGTGCTTCTGACCGGTGGAGGGTGGCTGATCGGCCAGGGCCTTCGGACGACCGTGCGCCAGTTCGGCGTCCCGCAGACCCTGCTCGGCAACACCGCGCTGGCGGCGACCGTGGAAGCCGAGGAGCTCGCTCGCTTCGCGATCCCGGCTCGGCGCGGCCGACCCGAAATCGGCCTCGGAAGCATTGCCGGGACCGTCGTCCACTTCGCTGCGCTCAACGCGGGCATCATCGCCCTGGTCAAGCCGCTGGTGCTGGGGCCGCAGACGACCCGCTTCTACCTTCCCGTCGCGGTCGCCAGCCCCGCGATTCTCGCCCTCGTGCTCGTCGTACGCAAGCGGCTCGGCCGGATCGAGGGTGCCACGCTGACCGGCCTGTACGTGACCTACGTCGCTGCCGCGATCGCCGTCTCGACGTGAACTCAGCGGTAGACGCGACCCCTCACACGAGGGGACCGCCGTTCACGTTCACCTCGGAGAGCGCCGCCAAGTCCAGCTCGCCCATCGCCGCGACGGCCTCGCTCACGCAATCCCTGAGGATCGTGTAGCGGATCGTGCCGCGCCTGAGCCCGAAGTTCTGGACCGTCCGCTGGGCCGCGATCTCGTATAGGTGAACTCCATCCGTGAGGTACTTCTGTCCCATTTCCCCTGCCTTCGGTCACACGTTCACATGCCTTATCGGCAAGTGCGGTTCTGCACTAAATAACGAATTTGACGCGTTCAGATTTCCGCAATTTGCGGTCATCCGACCTCCGACAGGGCGGCCAATTGCAGGTCGTCGATGGTCGCGGTCGCCTCGCTGACGCAATCACGAATGACCACGTAGCGAATGCTGCCTCGCCGCAGCCCGTAGTTCTGGACCGTGCGCCGTGCCACTACCTCATAGAGGTGAACGCCATCGGTGAGATACCTCATGGTTTCCTTCTCGCTCGTGTCGGTCGCCGCACGAACCTACGCAACCGTAGATTCGTGCGGCATTCCGTTTTTTACCCGCAGTACGGGGCTTTACACCGTCCCGGTTGGATACCAACCGAAGCCGAGCGCGGTCTATGGCCGGGAGTACAAAGGCGCGACGGCCGTTCAGGCCGCGGGCAGCGCCTCGCCCAGACCGGCGATCGACAGCCGACGCCGGCACAGGGTCACCGCGAACTCGCACGTGACGGCGGGAACCGCGTCCCCCCAGGCGCCGGCCGCCTCGGTGGCGCGGGCCAGTACGTCGTCGAGGAGGATCCCGGGATCCGCGGCCTCGGTGAGGCAGCGGACGCCGAACCCGACATGCCAGCGCTCGTCGAGCTCGACATGGCCCACACCCTCGCGCACGCCGGGCAGAGCGTCGTCCTCGAGGTCATCCAGCAACGCACGCTGGCCGGCCGTGAACACCGCCCCCTCGAGCACCATGTGATAGAGCCCGACGCCGTTGAGGATGCCGGTTCGCCCTGCCGCGAGCTCGGCGGCCATCGCCGGCAGCCGCACCTCGAATAGCTCGAGGAACTCGGGCGCGACGAGCTCCCGCGCCGCGGCCAGTCGCTCGGCCGGCGTGTCTCCGGGCAGCTTCAGCACCTCGGCGGCGACCCGGTCGAAGAACAGGGCGTGCCGGTCCTCGTCGCGGCGCTGGAGGAAGAAGATCCACATCATCATCGTGTCCACATGCTCGGCCCGGTCGGCGAACGGCGTCAGGTGCTCGGCGACGGCGTCCTCGGCCACACGGAAGCCGGCGAGCAGGGTGGTGAGCCGGCGGCGCCGCTCATCCGGCAGCTCCGGCCACGCGCGCGCGTCGGCGGCGAGATCGATCCCGGCTGGTTCCCACTGAAGCTTGGCCACGATCTGCGAATACGTCGACAGCCGCGGGAAGATCGACAGCTCCGAGCGGTCGGCAAGCGGCACGCTGAGACCACCTGCGCCGGCGGGGATGTACGGGTCTTCGATCATCTTCAGAAATAGTTTGCCGAATTGGCGCCCGAGCCCATTTACACCCGCGCCGTCGGCTTTATCGCGCGGTAGACGAATTCGTCGGTTTGTGCCGACTCGCGGACAGATACGACCTGGTCGTGATGCGGCGAGAACTGGCACACCGGATCGGTGGCGGCCGGGTCACCCGCCAGCCGCAGCGCCTGACAGCGGCAGCCGCCCCAGTCCACCTCCTGGCGCCCGAGCGGGCACGAGCGGCACGGCTCCTGCATCCAATCCGTGCCGCGGAACCGAGTGAACGCATCGGATTCGTTCCAGATCCAATCGAGCGAGCGCTCGCGGACGTTGGCGAACTCGAGTCCCGGGATCGTCGACGCCGCCTGACAGGGCAGCACGTCGCCGTTCGGCGCGACGACGATCGCGGTCCGCCCCCAACCGCCCATGCACGGCTTGGGCAGATCCTCGTAGTAGTCAGGAAGCACCCAGAGAACGTCGACCTTGGGCCCGACGCGCTCGCGGAACTGCTTGACGGCCTCCTCTCCACGCCGCAACTGGCCCCACGTGGGCAACAACGCGTCCTGATTGACCACCGCCCACCCGTAGTACTGGGTGTTGGCGAGCTCGAGTCGCTGAGCTCCTAATTCGAGCGTCAGATCGAGCAGCTCCTCAATTCGGTCGAGGTTCTGCCGGTGCAGCACGCAGTTGATTGTCAACGGGAAATCGAGCTCTCGAGCGGCGCGTGCGGCCACGAGCTTCTTCTCGAACGATCGGTTCCCCGCGATGCGGTCGTTCTCCTCGGGGTTCGGGCTCTGGATCGAAATCTGCACGTGGTCGAGCCCGGCTGCCTTGAGATCCTGCGCGCGCTCGCGGGTGAACAAGGTTCCGGCGGTAATCAGCGACGAGTACAGACCCGCGTCGCGGGACGCCGCGCACAGCTCGTCCAGATCCCGGCGAAGCATCGGCTCGCCGCCCGTCAACGCGAGCTGAAGGACACCCAGGCGGCGCGCCTGTTCAAACGCCCGGACCCAGTGCCCGGTCTCGAGCTCGTGGCGGTACCTCGGATGACCGATGTCGAGCGGGTTCGAGCAGTACGGGCAGTGGAGCGGGCACTGGTAGGAGAGCTCGGCGATCAGCGTGAACGGCTTAGGCGGAGGCATCGACCAGTAACCCTCGCTCGGCCATCCCGTCGACCAGCTCGCGAACATCGTCACCCAGATCGGCGCCGTCGTACCGTGCGCTCAAGACGCCGACGATGTCATCGACAGAACGCTCCCCGTCGCAGAGCTCGAGCACCTCGGCCGCGCTCGAGTTGAGCCGCACCGCGCCCTCGGGCACGAGCAACAGGTGCTCCTCGCGCACGTCGTCGTAGCGCAACCGGGCACCGGTGACGAGGCGGGGGTGCGCCATTGCCGTCATACCGATGGACCTGGCGGCTGCGATTCGCCGCGCTCGATGGAGTCCAGCTGCGCCCACAGCACCTCGGTCTTAAATCTCAAAGCCGCCACCGCGGCGTCCTTCTGCTCGCGCGTGCGACACCGATCGACCACCAGCTCGAGCGCGTAGTTCGCGTCGCGCGGCGCTTGCTCGAGCCGCCGTCGGAAGTATTCGAGCCCGGCGGGATCGATCCACGGGTAGTGGCGCTCGAGCGCGTCGAGCCGCACCCGGATCGCGGCGGGCCCGAACAGCTCGGTCAGCGACGACGCTACGGCCTCGACCCAGGGCTTCTGGCGCGCGAAGTTCACGTACGCGTCGACGGCGAAGCGCACCCCGGGGAGCACCCCCCGCTCGGACTCGAGCTGTTGCCGCGAGACGTCGAGCGCCTCGCCGAGCCGCAGCCACGACTCGATGCCACCGGTCCCCTCGGCCGTCCCGTCGTGGTCGATGATCCGCTGGATCCATTCGCGCCGCACCGCCACCTCGGGGCAGTTGGACATGATGGCGGCGTCCTTCAGCGGAATGCACTTCTGGTAGTAGAAGCGGTTGGCGACCCACCGCTGAAGCTCCTCGCGGGTCAGCTCGCCGGCATCCATCCGCTGATGGAACGGGTGGAGGTTGTGGTACCGCGTGCCCTGGGCACGCAGCTCGGCTACGAACTCCTCAGTCACAGCTCGACCTCTAGCCCATCGTAAGCGACCTCAACGCCAACGCGCACGACGTCCGCCCGCTCGGGCGAGTCCTCCAGCAAGATCGGGTTGGTGTTGTTGATGTGGACGAGCGCCTTGCGCGGTCGCTCGAGTGCGGCCAGCGCTTCGAGCGTCCCGCCCGGGCCCGACAGCGGCAGGTGTCCCATGTCGCGCGCGCTGCGCGTCGAGATACCGAGCCGCGCCAGCTCGTCGTCGCGCCAGAACGTTCCGTCGACGAGCACCAGGTCGCTCGCGGCGAACCGGCCCAGTACCCGATCGTCAAGCCGAGCCAGTCCGGGGACGTATGTGAGAACCCCCCCGCCCGAGCGGTCACCGAACACGAACCCGCTCGCTTCGAGCTCGAGGCCGGATCCGTCGAGGTAGCGCGGCGCGTCCCCGCCGACGGCGAACGGTTCGACCGTGAGGCTCGACCCGTCCAGCGGCTGGGCCCGCTCGGGCTCGAGCGTATGCCACTCGGCGCCGCTGTAATGCTCGAGCATCGACAGCACGGGGTAACCCTGCCTCAGCGCGCGCTCAACGCCCGGCGCGCCGTAAACGTGCACCGGAGTCGCCGACTCGCGCAGGAGGAGGAGCCCAGCGGTGTGGTCGATCTCGGCGTCGGTCAGCAGCACGCCCGCGATCGGCGGTGACCGGACGCCGTCGAGGAGCGGGTCGGTGATGCCCTCGAGTTGCTGGCGCGCGTCCGGCGACGCGTTTACGAGAAACCACGGACCGTCGCCGCCGCGGATCGCGAGCGACGACTGCGTCCGGGGCGTAGCCCGCACGCCCGCGCGGGCGGCCTCACACGTCGGGCATCTGCAGTTCCACTGCGGAAAGCCCCCACCGGCGGCCGAGCCGAGGATCCGAACGCGCACGCGTCAGAGTGAAGCGGTGCGCAGCCTCAGGCTGTCGCCAGAGGCCACGCCAGCTTCACACTCCTACCGGTGATAGAGGTAGGAAGTGACCTCCGAGCACATCTCGATGAACTCAAACTTCGGCTTGCTCCAAGTCATAGGATGCTCTCCTCTTAGAGTTCAACGGTCCGCCCGCATCTTACACATCGAGTGCAAGTCGCTGAAAAGGCCCCCGGTCGATGGTCATTGAGGTAACCGCGGCGGGACCGGACTCGGTCGGCGCCGATCTTGTAGCGGTCGCGGCGGGCGAGCGGGCGTTGGCGCTCGGCGTTCCTGAGCGCGCGGTGGCAGACGCCGACCCGGTCACGGTCGTGTATCGGGAGCCGGGCGCGCCGCTCGCGGTCGTCGCGCTCGAACCGACCGTTGAGGGCCTGCGGACGGCCGCGTCGCGGGCCGTGCGCGCGTGCCGACGTGGTGGCACGGTCGCTTGGATCCTCGATGAATTGCTGCCTCTCGCGATCGAGGAGCAGGTGCGGGCGCTGGCTGAGGGCGCCGTCCTCGGTGGCTACGACGCCCGCCGCTGGCGGAGCGGTGACCCGCCACCAGCGGTCGAGCGGTTCGTGATCTGCGAGTGCGGCGAGACGCTCGCGCCGGTCGCGGCCCGCGCGGCGCTCGTGGCGCGTTGGACGAACACCGCGCGCGAGTTGGTCGACGCGCCGGCGAACGTGATCACGCCGATTGGACTGTCCGAACGGGTAGTCAAGTTTGACCACCTGGTCAGTGAGTGTGTCGATCCGGTCAGTGCCGGGCTCGGGGCACTGGTCGCGGTCGGCGGCAGCAGCCCGATCCCGCCCCGTCTCATCGTCCTTCGGCACTCTCCGCCACATGCACCTGACACTCCGCGGCTGGCGCTGATCGGCAAGGCGGTCACCTTCGACACGGGCGGTTACTTTCTGAAGCCGCAGTCGGACATCGTCCGTCAGAAAGCGGACATGGCGGGTGGCGCGGCTGTCGTCGCGGCGCTCGGCGCGATCGCCGAACTGGGGCTACCGCTGTCAGTCACCGGAATCGTGCCGGCCTGCGAGAACATGCTGAGCGGCACCGCGATCCGGCCCACGGACGTGATCACGACCGCCTCCGGGCTCACCGTCGAGGTGATGAACCCGGACGCCGAGGGGCGCCTGATTCTGGCCGACGCGCTGTGGTACGCACGCCGCGACGGCGCGACCCACATCGTCGACCTGGCGACGCTGACCGGCGCAATGCGCGCGGGCATGGGCGACGTCTATGCCGGCGTGTTCGGAACCGACGAGGCGTGGCGCGACAGTGTCGTCGAGGCGGGCAACGCCAGCGGTGACCTCGCCTGGCCGTGGCCGCTCCACCCCCGCTACCGGAGGCTGATCGACTCGACCGTGGCCGACCTTCGCAACAACGCCGGCCGGAGCTTCGGGTTCCCGATCGTCGCCGCGACCTTCCTTCAGCAGTTCGCGGGCGACGGGCCGTGGGCGCATGTCGACATGCTCGGCCCGGCGCTGCTCGACGAGGACCGGGGCGACGCACTCGGCGCCGGCGGGTCGGGCTACGGCGTCCGCATGCTTGTCGAGCTTGCCACACGCGTGAGCGTTACGCTGGATTGATGGACCAACGCGACGATGGCGACGTGAGGGCCGTTGCCCCGGCGACGCCCGGTCGCGTCGTCGACGCCTCGAAGCTCGATCTCGCCGCCGCCGAGCGAGCCACGCGGGACCTGCTGCGCGCGGTCGGCGCCGATGCCGACGCGCCCGATCTGCTCGAGACGCCGCGCCGGGTCGCCGCCTCGTTCGCCGAGCTGCTCACGCCCGCCGAGTTCGGGGCGACCGTGTTTCCCAACGAGGGTTACGACGAGCTCGTGCTGGTCCGGGACATCGCGTTCCAGACGCTGTGCATGCACCACCTGTTGCCGTTCCACGGTGTGGCCCACGTCGCCTACCTTCCGGGGGACAGCATCATCGGCCTGTCGAAGCTCGCGCGCGTCGTCGAATTCTTCGCCCGCGACCTGCAGCTCCAGGAGCGCATGACCGTGCAGATCGCCGACTGGCTCGAGCAGGAGCTGGCCCCGCGAGGTGTCGGCGTCGTGCTCAGCGCCGAGCACATGTGCATGACGATCCGCGGCGTCCGCAAGCCGGGGGCGCGCACCGTCACCTCGGCGTTGCGGGGCTCGCTGCGCGACGACGCGCGCACTCGCCAGGAGTTCTTCAGCCTTGTCGGCTGACGAGCCGACGCCTCTGATCGAAACCGTGGTGACCACAACCGGAAGCGACGGTGTGGTCAACTGCGCGGCGATGGGGGTGCGCTGGGGCGAGGACGAGCTCGTGTTCTGGCCGTTCGACGCCACGCGCACGCTCCGCAACCTGCGCGGTCACGGCGAGGCGGTCGTGCACCTCACCGACGACGCGCTCCTGTTCGTCGAGGCAGCACTCGGCTCTCCGCGCCCGCCGATGCGACCCGCGAGCGCGATCGATGGGTCGGTGATCGAGGACGTTCTTTCGTGGCGTGAGGTGGTCGTGACCGAGATCACGCCCGAATTGCCTCGATCGCGGGTGCGGGCCCGGGTTGTGGCCTCGGGCGTGGGTACCCGGCAGCCGCTCGGCCTGTGCCGCGCCCGCCACGCCGCCGTGGAGGCGTCGATCCTCGCCTCGCGCCTGCGGTGGCTCGGCGCGGAGCACGTGTCGGCCGAGCTCGGGCGTCTCCAGGAGCTCGTCGACAAGACGGCCGGCGTGCGCGAGCGGGAGGCGATGGACTACGTGCGACGGTACGTCGCCGAGCGAACGTGACCGAGGTCGTCGTCACCGCGCCGGCGCGGCTGCACTTTGGAATGCTCGATCCGGCCGGGATCGGGGCGCGCCGGTTCGGGGGCGTCGGCGTGGCAGTGGAGTCTCCTCGCGTGGTGGTTTCGATCCGGCCCAGCTCCGGCGAGGACGTCGTCGCGCGCGGACCGCAGGCCGAGCGGGCTGCCGAGTTCGCTCGCCGGGCGCGTGAGGCGTTCGGCCGGTCCGGGGGCGTCGAGATCGAGGTGCGCGAGGCGATCGCACCGCACGGCGGGCTCGGGTCGGGCACCAAGCTCGGCCTGGCGGTCGCGCTCGGAGTGGCTGACCTCGCCGGCGTCTCGGCCGGGCCGGTCGAGCTCGCTCGCGCGACGGGGCGGGGAGCGCGCTCCAGCGTCGGCTCCTGGACGTTCGCCGCGCCGGGGCTCGTAGTCGAGGCGGGCCTTTCCGCGGGCGACTCGATTAGTCCGTTGGTGGCGCGCCATCCGATGCCTGAACGTTGGCGGTGCGTCCTCGCCATGCCCCTCGGGGTCGAGGGTCTGTCCGGCAATGCTGAGGATAGATTTTTCAGTTTGCTGCAGGAGGAGCGTGCCGCCATCGAGCCACCGGTGTCGCGGTTGGTGCTCACCGCGCTGCTTCCGGGCCTCGTGACGGAGGACATCGGCGAGTTCGGCGCCGCGCTCACCGAGATCCAGCGGGAGATCGGAGCGATGTTCGCCTCCAGGCAGGGTGGCGTGTTCCATCCGCGGGCGAGCCAGGTCGTTGACGCGCTGCTGGCCCTCGGGGTCGGCGCGGTCGGTCAGAGCTCTTGGGGTCCGTCGGTGTACGGAATCGTCGACAGCCCCGAGCGAGCGGCTGACGTCGCCGACCGGCTTCGGGCCACGGTCGGCGCTGAGGCCGACGTCCGTGTCGTCGACTTCGATCGCCGCGGCGCGTCGGTCACGCGGAAGGGCCCGGGATGAAGTTGCTCGTCAGCGTCGCCTCGGCCGTCGAGGCGGAGTTTGCGGTCGCCGGGGGAGCCGACATCGTCGACGTCAAGGATCCGCGCGAGGGGGCGCTCGGTGCCCCGTCGCCGCGCGTCCTGTCGGAGGTGGTACGGGTGGTCGGCTCGGCGGCGCCGGTGAGCGTCGCGATCGGCGACCTGCCGGACCTGCCGCACACTGCGGCGCTCGCCGCGCGCGGGGCCGCGGTCGCCGGCGCTTCATTCGTCAAGGTGGGGCTGCGCGGCGTGCGGCGGCTCGATCGCGCGGTCGCCGTCATGGGAGCGGTCCTCGACGCGGTCGGGGACGAGGTCTCGGTGATCGCCGCCGCCTATGCCGACGCAGACTCGCTCCACCCGCCGGCGTTCGCGCCCGCCTGGCTCCCCGAGCTCGTGGAGCGGACCGGGCTAGCCGGCGCGCTCGTAGACACGTTCGTCAAGGATGGTCGTGGGCTGTACGGATGGCTGTCGGAGTCCTCGGTCACCGACCTGATCGCTCGCACACGCGCCGCCGGCGGGACATTCGGGGTGGCGGGGCAGTTGCGGCTGGGAGAGCTGCGGCGGGTGGACGCCGACATCGTCGGGGTTCGCTCTGCGGTCTGCCGCGGCGGGCGCACAGGCGACCTGGACGTCGGCCTGGTCACCGCCGCCGTCGCCGAGGTCCGGCCGATGGCGATGAAGTCACGTATTTGGTAGCTGGATCGCCATCGGCAGACCTTTAGCGAAGCGTGATGCGCGTGCCGACGCCGCCCGGCGGGCGCACCACGACCGTAACCCCGGTGCGCCGGGCGGCGTCGACGAGGTAGGGGTCGACGAGCTCCAAGCCGCCGGCCACCGGCTTTAGCAGGATCGCCTCGTCGGCCCCGATCGCGCCCGCCGCCAGCACCGCCAGCGAGTCACTCGTCACATCCCACGACTCTGGCACGTCGGGTCGGCCCTCGAACGCCGGCGAGGCCAGCAGCAAGCCCAGCGAGGCCGGCGCGATCAGCCGATCGAGGAGCTCGGCCCCTGGCAGAAACGGGACCAGCAGCACACCGAGCTGATCCATCGCGTGGAGCGCGAGCCGGTGCGCGGTCGAGTCGGCGAGGCCGACCTGGTCGTCGACGGCGCGAACAGCGTCCGCGAACGGACCCCCACCAGGGACGACGAGCACCGGCCGGCGCGCGGCGAGCGAGGTCACCTCCGCGCACGCCCGGCGCAGGCCGTCGAGTCCCTCGTCGCGCAGGAGCCCACCACCCACCTTGACGACCAGCGGGCGAGTCTCACTCACGGGCGAGCACCGACAGCGCGACCGCAGCGGCGACCTCACCGGCCCGACCCGCGAACGGGCCTGCGTTTTCCTGGACCGGCAGCCGGCAGCGCGCCGCCGCGGCTCGGGCGAGAAACGCGCCCACCCCGACCGCGACGACCGGCACGCCGGTCGGCAGCCGGGCGGCGACCCGCTCGAGTGCCGTGGCGATCGCGCCGACCTGTGCCTTCTCGACGGAAGCGGCGATCGCCTCGAGGTCGCCGTCGGCGAGCTGCTCCGGGTCGGCGCACACGACGCGCGCGAGCCGGGTCCGAACCTCGCCCGGCGAGGCGCCTCGGTGGTCCGGGAAGGTGCAGGTGCATTGGCTCGGAGTCAGGCTCCCCCGCAGCAGATGCGCGTCGGCGGCGATCGCGAACAGCTCGGAGGACACCGGACACGGCCGGCCCTCGATCGGCACGTGCGACACGACCGCCGCGACGTTCGTCCGCAACGCCCCGGTGTAGACCAGCTCGCCGGCGAGCAACCGCTCGAGGTCGGTGCGCCCCCGCGCGGCGACCGCGCCGCCGAGGAGCGGGATCACATCGGTGGTCGTGCCGCCGCAGTCGACGAGGATCGCGTCGGGCAGAGAGCGCGCGACCAGCATCGCGGTCGCCATCCAGTTCGCCGCCGCGCACATGAGTGGCACGGCCCGCGCCGCGCCGAGGTCGATCAGATCGCCGCTCGTCGTAAGCACGCGCACCCGCCCGGCCGGCAGTGCGTGCCGCACGGCGTCCAGCACGAACAGGACTCCCTCCCGCTTGCTCGGGAATACGTCGGCGATCTCAGCGGTCGTGGTCATCGCCACCGGCGCAGCGCCGAGCTCGAGTCGCTCGACGACGTCCGCGATCGCACCCGGGAGGGCGTCCGGCTCACGCCACACCTCGAATGGCTCGGAGACCATCCGGACGCGCGTTTCGCCGTACACCACCGCCGCCTTGGTGTTGGCGCCGCCAACGTCGAGCCCGATCACCGGCCGCATCCGGGCATCATGACGCGGACGATGCGAATCGTGCCGGTCATCGACCTCAAAGGCGGGATCGTCGTGCATGCTCGCCGCGGGCAGCGCGCTGAGTACAGGCCGCTCGAGAGTCCACTGGTCGACGGGTGCGAGCCGGTGGCGGTCGCGCGCGCGCTGTGCGCGGTGTGTCGGACGAGGACCCTGTACGTCGCCGATCTCGACGCGCTAGCGGGCGAGCCGGTCAACGAGGCGACTCTGGCGGCGCTGGCTTCGGTGGCGGAGCCCTGGGTCGACGCGGGCGCCACCACGCCCGAGCAGGCGGCGGCGCTGCGTCGCGTGGGCGTGGCGCGCAACGTCGTCGGCACCGAGTCGCTCCGCCCCGGCGCCGAGGTCGAGCCGCCGGTCGTGCTCAGCGTCGATCTCCGCGACGGACGGCTGATCTCTCCCGACCCGGACCTCGCCGGCCGTGAACCGACCGCGGCGGCCGCGCTCGCACGAACGCTGAACGTACGCGAACTCCTCGTGATCGACCTCGCCCGCGTCGGCAGCGGCTCCGGCCCGCCGACCGACGCGGTAGCCGATCTGGCAGCCGCCCTTCCCGGCGTTGCCATATACGCCGGCGGCGGCGTCCGCGACGGCGACGACCTGCGGGCGCTCGAATCAGCCGGAGCGGCCGGCGCGCTGGTCGCGACCGCGCTACACGAGGGCCGGCTCACACCGTGACGAGCGCCTCGCACGCTCCCACGACTCGCGCGGTCAGGTCCTCGTCGCAAACCGACTGAAGCGCCTGCCATCCCGGGATCCCGTTGACCTCGACAACGACCGCCTCGCCGTCCGGTCCGACCAGCAGGTCGACGCCGGCGACATCCGCCTCGACCGCACCGGCCGCGGCGAGCGCCAGCGCCCGCTCGTCCTCGCCGAGCGCCACCGCCCGTGGACGCGCTCCGCGCGCGATGTTGGCCCGCCACGAGTCGGTCGCGCGCTCCATCGCGCCTGCGATCTCGCCTCCCACCACGAGCACGCGCAGATCGCGCCGGCCGGCGGGCGCCACCGTGCGCTGGACGTAGTACACGCCCCGCTCGAGCTCGAGCGCGCGGAACACGCGGTGCGCCACGTCGCGATCCTCGACGCGCACGATCCCGTTGCCCATGGCGCCGAACAGCGGCTTGACGACGACGTCGCCGCCCAGCCGCTCGAACGCGACCATCGCATCGTCGTAGCGCTCGCACACGATCGTCGGCGGCGTCGGCACACCGGACATGGCGAGCGTCGCCCCCGCCCACGACTTGTCGACGGTCCGTTCGATCGCGCGAGGGCCGTTGACGCACCGCACGCCCTGCTCGGCGAGCGTGTGCAGCGCGTCCATGCGGAAGATCACCTGCTCTAGCGACCCGCGCGGGAGTCCACGCACGATCAGGAGGTCGAGCGCATCGAGCCGCGCACCGTCCGGGCCGACCACGTGAACCTCTCCTCCCTCGGCCTCGGACCGCAGCCCGGTCGCCGGGATCGCGAACGCATGATGTCCTCGCGCCTCGAGCTCCGTGAGGAGACGGCGCGAGTGCCAGGAGCCGGAGGCGCCGAGGACCGCGACTCGGAGCGATCGGTTCACGACGTGAACGAGCGCTCGAGCACCTCGGGCGCGTGCACGCCGCCGTGATGCGCTCGTCCGGACTCGGTGCTGGTGAGCGTGGCCGCGGCCGGGCTGAACAGCATCGGGTCGATGTCGTAGAAGTTCCAGTCGGCGTCGGCGAGCAGCTCCCCGAACGGAGTGCCGAACGCATCGGACGCGGATGAGGGCAGCTTTCCCGCGAGGTCGGCGACCTCGTCGTCGCCGCCCTCGATCCAGAGGTGGACGGTGCCGCCGTACAGCACCGCGTCGTTGGTCCGCCCGATCGCGTCCGGATCCTTCTTCGCCACCGGCGCGATCGGGCAACAGCCCCACCCATGGCGCACGCGAGCAGGGTCGACTCCGAGCTCGTGCAGTTTGTGCAGCGCGGTCTCGACCACGCGGGCGCTGACCTGGACCGAGCCGCATACCGACGCGGTCGGCGCGATCAGAAACGTGACTGCGGATGCCTCGACGCCGCAACGCTCGGCCACCCTGGCGACGATCTCGGCCGGCGGATCCTGCCTCGTCTCGAGGCACAGCACCGCCCGGTCGGCCTGCTCACGCCAGGCCAGCTCCTCGAACAGGTCCTCTGCCCGCGCGAGCGCGCGCCCCGGGCCACTGGCCATCGCGAAGAAGTCGTCGTGCTCGAGCTTCCAGCCGGCGTACTGCGAGGCGAGGCACGCCGCGGCGGGATCGTCGGTGGCCACCCCGACCCCGGGCCAGGTTTGTTCGCCGACCGTCACCGGCACGGCGTCGAGCTTGCCCAACCCACCCATGCACACCGCCGCGAAACCGAGCCCGGCCTGGAGGCCGCCGCGGGCCGTGACACCGCAATCGACCAGCCGCGCCCCCGAGTCGAGCGTGCGGACCTCGATCCCCAGCGCCGCGGCATCTGCGGCCATCGCGTCCACCAGCGCGGCGGCGCGTTCGTTCATCGACAGGGTCACCGGCCGGCCTCCTCCTTGTCGTCGAAGATCAGGATCTCGCCCCGCGTCAGCTCAGTCCGGTCGCCCGACCATCGTGCCCAACTCCCGCTGAGCAGCGACTCCGGGACCGTCAACCCGAGTTCTCGAACGCGGAGCAACTGCAACCGTAGAGCCGGTGGATGAAAGCAGGTCGCGAACGCGTAGCTCGGCAGCGGCTCGACTGCCTTGCCGGAGACCAGGCTGCCGCGCTTGTTGCCGAGCCCCGCCTCCGCGCCGATGCCGCCGAGCGCGATCACGGTTCCCGCCAGCATCCGCAGGCCGGCACCGTTCCCCGTCCGGCCGCCGACCGCGACCAGGCCGCGGCGCATGCCGGCGCCGGCCTCCTCGCCGGCGTCGCCGGTTACGACGATCTCACCGCCGGTCATCCCCGCCCGGGCACCGGGATAGGCAGCCCCGAGCCGCGCGCCGGCATCTCCGAAAATCCGCAATACCCCGCCGTCCATCTCCCCGCCCGCCCAGGCACCCACGTCGCCACGCACGTCGATCGCGCCGCCCGACATACGAGCACCGATCCCGTTGAAGCGGCGAAGGTCACCGGCGAGGATCAGCTCCTCCCCGCCGGTACCGGACACGTCGAACAGGTCACCCACCCCGAGCTGCTCGCGACCGCAACGCAGCCGCAGGCCGGCGACGTCTCCCGCGCCGCGCCCACGCAGCCGCTCCGGGATCAGCTGCGTCAGATCCACGTGCGCGGGCGGCTGCGCCCGGAGGGTGAGCGTCAGCGTCACGGCGGATCGCGCAGCTCTGAGAGCGGGAAATGAAACTGGCCGAGCTTGCCCCCGAAGTTTGCAGCGGTGACGTGCGTAGCGCCGGCGCCCGCGGCGGCGTGTAGCCCGCGGCGCATTGCCTCGCGCACGGCGTCCTCGGACGCGCCGTCGATCACGATCTCGAACAGCGCGCCGACGCCGTCGGGGACAAGCGTGTCGTCGACCTGCACGCGGAGCGTGGGCGCCATCTGGTGGTTGGTCGAGGCCGGCAGCGATTTCGAGGTGAGCGCGCCGACCTTGCTGCCGCTGCGGACGATGCCGCCCGGGAAGGGCAGCGCGATGCCCTCGCCGCGCATCGCCGCGGCCGCCGCCGTCGCGGCCGCGAGTGCGGCGTCCTCCTCGCCGGCTCCGATCACCAGGTTACCTCCCGCCACTCCGGTACCGACGCCGACCGATTCGCAGACCAGGAACTCGCCCTCCATCACCGGGATGCGCCAGAACCGCTTGCCCGCGATCACCTTGCTCGCCTGAAAGCCGTCGCCGAAGTAGCGCAGGCTCGCGCCGAGCGGCACCGTCCTCTCCGCGCTAGGTTCGCCGTCGAAGCACGCGGTGGTCGGACACGTCATCACGCACTGCCCGACGCGCTCGAGCACGCGCTTGCCGACACCCTCGCGGTCCATCGCGAACAGCAACACGGCGATCCCCGGCCGGCCATCCGGGGTCTCCGCCGCGGTCAGGGAGCGTTCGATCGCCGCCTCGCACTTGCAGCCGATGACCGAGGTCGCGAAGCCGGTCATCGAGCGAGCCGCCTCGAGCGCCCAGGAGTCGGTGGCGGCCGTGATCACGACGCGCGCGTACCGCATCGGGAACGCCTCGGCAAACGTGTCGTCGACCTGAGTGTCCCCGACCACGTAGCCGCTCATCGCGCCGCCGCCTCGACGATGCGGGCCGGCTCGCGGAGCGCCGGATCACGGACCGGATAGTGCTCGAACACCACCGTGTAGCGCTCCCCGAACAGCGGCTCCAGCACGCCGCCCACCTCGGGGTCGAATGCGGCTCGGCTCGAGTAGAGAACGCCGTCGTCGGACCGGCGGAGGTCCCCTTCCTCAACGGCCACCTCCCCTCCCTTGATCACGTAGCGGGGCGTGGCGAACATCTCCTCGCGGTCGGCGCGGTCGTGGTAGATCGTCACATCGGCGTCCGCCCCGATCCCGAGGTGACCCTTGTCGCGCAGTCCGAGCCGGCGAGCGGGACCGGCGCGAGTGATGATCGCGATCTCGTTCAGGGTGTACTCGCGGTCGAGCCCGTCGAGCAGGGCGGTGCGGCGGATCGCTCGCTGGTTCGCGCGTCCCATCTGATCCTCGCGAAACGCGCGATCCATCAGCAGACGGATGAGCTTCGGATACGAGAGGAACGAGCCGCCGTTGGGGTGGTCGGTGGACAGCATGACCTGCCACGGATCGCGGCCCAAGAGGAACAGCTCGAGGCCTATCCCCCACTGGAGCGCGTGGACGTAGTTGCTCGCCCGATAGCGATACGGAACGATCCCGCACCCGGTCTCGACCTCGGTGTCGTGATTGATCCACTTGCCGCCATCGAGGTCGCGGAGGACGGCCGAAACCGATGCATCGGCGGTCATCGTCACCGCGGGCCCGAACATCACCTGGCCGACATCGGCCGTGAGCTCGGGATGGCCGGACAGGTACTCGATCAGCTCTGGCGCTCGCGAGCGAGGCAATCCGTCGGGCTTGCCGCCGTAGCAGTGGAACTGGAGGTGGGCGAGGTGCGCCCGGCGTCCCGCCAGCGTACGCATCGTGTCGAGCGTGGTGTCGGCGTTGCCCGGCACGCCCAGGTTGTTGGCATGGACATGGACCGGATGGGGCAACCCGAGCTCATCGACGGCGCCGCCGATCGCCGAGAGCACCTGGCGCGGAGTCACCCCCAAGCCCGCCACCTCATCGTCGAGCGAGTGGACGTTGCCGTTGTCCCGTTTCCACAGCTCCACCCCGCCGGGGTTGACGAGCTTCACGCCGTAGGCGCCAGTGGCCTCGAGCCACCACGCCACCGCGTCTCGCAGCTGCGCCGAGACCGCGCCGCCGGACTCGCGGATCAGCTCGAACAACACCTGGTTGTTGCCCATGAGGATCAGGAAGGCCTTGTCGATCATCGGCGTGTCGCGCAGCTCCGAGAGGACGTGACGCGCGGCCAGCGGCGGGGCGGCCGCCTCGACGACGGTGGTGTAGCCCAGCAGCGAGTACCGGTAGCCGGTGGCGAACGTGGACGGCACCAGACCGCCGCTGCCCGAGCGCAGCACCCCGGTTCGCTCGATCGGGTCATCGCGGCGGTCCTCAGGCGACAGCTTGCGAGCCGCGTTCACCTTCGGACCCGCGATGTGGGCGTGGATGTCGACGCCGCCGGCCATCACCACCATCCCGCGTGCGTCGATCCGACGCGCGCCGGGGTCGACGTCATCTACGACCTTGCCGTCCTTCAGACACACGTCGCGCACCTCGCCGTCGACGTCGTTGGCGGGGTCGTGGACGGCGCCGCCGCTGATCCGGATCTCGGTCACGGCTCGATCTCCGCGAGCAGCCTCGCGAGCAGCGCGGCCGCGGTGGGGGCATCCTCGGGCTGCGGCGCCTGGAGGGCAAGCGGTACCCCGTCGAGGCGGTGGACGGTGCCGCTCGCCTCGACGCCGGGCGCCGCCGTCCGTATAGACACCTCGACACCGCCTCCGGCCACCTCGCAGCCACCCGGCCCAGACTCAACGGCCACCGTGACGTCAGCATCGTCGAACGGCTGTATGGCCGTGAACAACTCCGGATGACCACTGGCGAAGTCCACGGCCCCGGCGTACCCGGACTGCCAGGCCAGCACGTCATCGGCGCTCCTCGTCCCAGGAGCGCGCGGCAGCTCGAGCGTCACCACGTGGCGCTCGTGGCACAGCGCCCGGACCAGCTCGTGGAGCGCGAGTGCTCGTCGCTGGCCGCCGGCGCCGTCGGTCAGGCCCGGCCCGTACACGAACGCCGCATGGGGAGCCTGGCGCATGCGCTCGACCAGGCCGCTCAACTCGGCCGTGAGGTCGGCGACCGGCAGCCCTCGCTGCAAAACGTGCAGGCTCGTCAGCGCCTGGAGGTCGCGCTCGGGTGGCCAGGTCAGCCGCACGTCCGCGCGTCGCGCGGTGGCGGTGTCTCGGTCATCGACGACAAACAGCGTGCGCTCCGACGGCTCGCCACCGAACCCCAGCCGCTCGAGCAGGCGCGGGTGCGTGGTCTCGGGATCCTCGCGCCAGATCACTACGAGCCGCGAGCGATCGCGGATCTCCCCCAACGTCGCGGTCGACGCGCCCCGCAGCGGCACCGCCGGCGCGCCCGGCCACGCGCCCGCGAGCGACCCGGTGCTCACGAGCGCCCCGAGGCGGTCGGCCAGCGCGACCGCCGCCCGCGCGTCCTCCACCGTGGCGCCCTCGAACCCGTGCACGAGCGGGCGCCGCGCGCCGCGCAGCAGCTCGGTGGCGCGGGCAAGCGCCGACTCGACATCGGCCGGTTCGTCGTCGATCGTGGCCGCGGCTTCGTCCCGCCGGCGCATGCGCTCGGAGAACCACCGCGCGCCGCGCGGGCACTCCGGCCACAGCCGTACGCCGTCGTTTGCCGTCTCGACGGTGACGTCATCGCACAGCAGCCCGCAGCCGGCGCACGTGACCGGCCCGAGCTCAGGCATGGGCAGGGACCGCTTCGGGCAGCGCGTCGAGTAGCCGAGCCCCGCGCGCGGCGAGCTCGGCAGGATCGGCGGCGCTCGATACGAGCGTGCACACGGGCGCGCCCCGCTTGATCGTCTCGCCGGCCCGCGGGATGTCGCGCACGAGCCCGGCCGGCCACCAGCCGGGGTCGGGGGCGCACAGATCTCGGCTCGCGAACAGCACGAGCTTCACCTTGGCACACGTCGTCGCCGACGGTGCGCGGCCGGCAGGAAGGATGACGCCTCGCGCCCCGCTGACGTGCGCCTCGAAGCACCCGGATCCGAACAGCTCGAGCGAGGCAGGCGGTCGCGGGTTAACCTCGAGCACCCACGCATGGCGCCCGTCCCACACGGCGTCGACGCCGAACGCCCCGCGCACGCCGAACCGCGCGACGACCTCGTCGCATACCGCGCGCAGCTGACTGTCGAGCACGGCGAGCTCCGCGTCGGGCAGCCGCGGCGGCGTCACGTTGCCCATCCACCCGAAACCCGGCCGGCGGTGCAGCTGTTCGGTGAGTCCGAGCACGGCGGCACGCTGTCCGTCGCCGATCGCGACCGCCGAGCACGACACGCCGTCGATGAAGCGCTGCAGAACCTCTGAGGGCCGGAGCCGTCCGCCCGCCCACCGGCGCACGCCCCGACCACCGCCTCCCTGGCGTGGCTTACGCAGCCACGGACCGCCCCCGGGCGCCGCGCCGACCGACCGGCTCTCGGGTGCGCGCGCGCCCGCCGCCCGCGACACCGCGCCGACCGCCCATGGATCGCGCACAGCCGGCAGAAGCTCGGGCGGCGTTCCCAACAGCTCGCGGCCCTGCGCCAGCCGCGCCACCAGATCAGGCCGGTTCTCGAACCCGGCGCCGTACACGACGGCGTCCGTCCCGAGCCCGGTGGCAAGTTGCACCAGCGCGTCGTTGCTGTCCGCCGTCGCGCCAGAAGCGACGGTGCGCAGGTCGACGTCGCCGAATCGATCGAGCGCCGTCACCTCGTGCCCGTCGGCGGCCGCCAGCTGAGCGAGCATCCGCGCACTCACCGCGACCACGAGCACCCTCATGGCAGCGTCACCCCGGTCAGCAGCGCGGCGAGCAGAGTGCCCGCAACCAGGTCGGCGGTCGTGCCGGGATTCAGACGGTGGTCGGCCCCGCGGAGCGAGGCGTCGAACTCGTCGAGCGTGCGTGTCCCGGCGCGGACCTCGCGCGCCGCCGCGCTGACGGCGCGCGCCGCCGAGGCGCCGGCCTTGCGCTCGATCAGCGTGTCCGGGTGCGACGCGAGCAGCGCGACGTGCAGTGACACGATCGCGTCGAGCGTCGGGACGCCGTCGTCGAGCGCCTGCGCGAGCGACGGCAGGCCGGCGTCGAACACGATCGCGTAACCGCTGGCGTACTCCGATGCGATGCTGTCGCGGTGCGCGGCGGCGGCCATCGCGTCGCGGAGCGAGATTCGCGCCGGAGATCCGACGTCGTGCTCGGATGCCTCGCCGAGGCCGCCGGGACGAGCTCGGACGATCGCCCCGAACGCGGCGGCGGCGTCGCCGATGTCGAGCTGGCCCAGAATCCGTTCGGTCGCCGACCGCAGCGACTCGTCCGACTCCCGTGTCGCCTCGGCGCGGACCAGCGGCGCGAACAGGAGAACGATCCCGAGATTCGTGTTGGCGCGAGTGACGCGCCCGGTCGCGCTCACCCCGTCCGAAATCAGCTCGCCCACTCCTCTCCGGCGGGCCCGGCGGCGCCCGAACACCGGGCCGAGCGCGAGCGCCGAGCGCACCATGTCGGCGTAGGTCGTGTCCGAGAAGTCGTGGGTCGGCGTGATGTTGCCGGGCTTGGCTGCTGACACCTCCAGCAGGCACGCGAGTTGGACGTGTTGTGCAAGTAGGTCCCGGCTCAGTCGTGAGTGAGCTAGGGTTGCGTCCACTAGCGTCACCATACGATAGGAGAGAGGAGACTCACTTCATGGCCATCACCCTGGCAACCGGCGAGGCTCTGGTAGGCGAAGGTAACGAGGTCGCCCACATCGACCTTCTGCTCGGGTCAAAGAGCGGACCGGTCGGCGAGGCGTTCGCTCATGCCTTCGTCAACGAGTCCGAAGGTCACACAAACCTGCTGGCGGTGGTCACCCCCAACCTGCCGGCGAAGCCGGACACGGTGATCACCAACAAGGTGACGATCAAGGGCGCCAAGCAGGCCGTGCAGCTGTTCGGTCCTGCACAGGCCGCGGTCTCCCGTGCGGTCGTGGACTCGGTCGCCGAGGGGGTCATCCCCAGGGACCAAGTCGACGATCTGGTCATCGTCGTCGGCGTGTTCATCCACTGGGAGGCTGAGGACGACCAGAAGATCTACACCTACAACTACGACGCGGTGAAGATGTCGATCGCCCGCGCGCTGGGCGGCGAGCCGAGCGTCGACAAGGTGCTCGCCGAGACGCCGGCCGCGCGTCACCCGTTCGCCGGCGGCACTGAGGGTTAGCAGGCATTGACCGCGCAGACCGGAGAGCTGCCGCTCGCCGGTCTGCGCACGGTCGTCACGGGAGCAAGCTCGGGGATCGGAAGGGCGATCGCGGTCGCGTTCGCCGCCGCCGGAGCACGCGTCGGCATCGGCTTCTGCCGCTCGTCCGAGGCCGCTGAGGCGCTGGCTGTTGAGCTCGGCCCCGGTCATCCGCTGCTGCAAGCGGACCTGAGCACGCTCGACGGCTGCAGCAGAATCGTCCGTGACGCATTTGGCGCGCTCGAGCACGTCGATGTCTGGGTCAACAATGCCGGCGCAGACGTGCTCACCGGCGAGGCCAGATCCTGGTCGGACGAGCGCAAGCTCGAGGTCCTGATAGACGTCGACCTCAAGGCGACGATTCGGTGCTCGCGGCTGGTCGCCCCCCGGATGCGTGCGGGGGGGAGCATCGTCAACATCGGCTGGGACCATGCCACGATCGACGGGATGGCAGGTGACAATCCCGAGCTGTTCGCCGCGGTCAAGGCGGGGGTGCTCGGCTTCTCCAAGTCGTTCGCGCGCTCGGTGGCGCCCGACGTCCGTGTGAACGTGGTGTGCCCCGGATGGGTCGAGACCGCCTACGGCGCGGGCGTCGACCGCGCCTTCTACGACAAGGTCGCGGTGGGCACGCCGCTTCGTCGCTGGGGCCGACCCGAGGACATTGCGGATGCCGCCGTGTGGCTGGCGTCGCCGGCCGCCGCGTTCGTCACCGGGCAGGCGGTCAACGTCAACGGCGGCACCGTTGGCTGACACGCTGTTCGTGACGGGCCGTCTGGCCGAGCCGGCGGTTCGCAACATCGCCTTCGAGCTCGAAATCGACCATCAGATCGCGGTGATGAACATCAGCGTCGCGGCGCTGATGACGACCCGCTGGATCGCGCGGCGGCTCGAGGTGCCGCCGGGGGTCGACAACATCGTGATTCCGGGACTGTGCGAGGGCGACACGGACACGCTGCAACAGGCGACCGGCCTGCCGGTTCGGAAGGGCCCGGCCGACATCAGAGCGCTTCCGGAGTGGTACGGCCGGGAAGCGATCAGGGCGCAGCTCGGACCCCGTGACGTCCGCGTGTTCGCCGAGATCAACGACGTGCAATCGCTCGCGCCCGAGCAGGTGATCGACCGCGCGGAGGCCTACCGCGCGGAGGGCGCCGATGTGATCGACCTCGGCCTGTCGCTCGATCGCTCGTGGCTCACCGAGGGGCCGCCGACGATCGCGGCGCTGCGCGAGCGCGGGCTGTCGGTCAGCATCGACACGCTCGACCCCGAGCACATTCGGATGGCGGACGCCGCCGGGGTCGACTTCGTGCTCAGCCTCACGCCGAACACGATCGATTTGGCCGAGAGGCTCCGCGCAACGCCGGTGCTGATCACCGACGATCCGGATGATCTCGACGGCCTCGACCGGATGGCCTCGCGCATGGACGAGCTGGGCCGGCCGTACCTGCTCGACTCGATCCTGGCCCCGGTCAACTCGGGCTTTGCCGCGTCGCTGGCGCGATACGTCGAGGTCCGGCGCCGCCGGCCCAAGGCCGACATCCTGATGGGGATTGGCAACCTCACCGAGCTCACCGAGGCTGATACGACGGGCGTCGCCGCGCTCCTGATCGGGTTCTGTCAGGAGGTCCGCATCGGGTCGGTGCTGACCACCGAAGTGATCGGATGGGCGCGCGGAGCGGTGCGCGAGACGGTACTGGCGGCCCAGATCATGCACCTGGCGGGGCGCCAGGCCAGACCCCCCAAGCACATCGACGGCGGCCTGGTCACGAGCAAGGACGAGTCGATGCGCGCGCCGACCGAGGAAGAGCTGCGCACGATGCAGGCCCAGATCTCGGATGCCAACTACCGACTGTTCGCCGACGCCGACTGGCTCTACGCGTTCAACGCCGAGCGGTTCATCCGCGAGACCAACATGTATGCCGTGTTCGATCAGCTCGGTGTCACCGACGCGTCGCATGCTTTCTACCTCGGCAAGGAGCTGATGAAGGCCACGATCGCGCGCGGCCTGCGCAAGAGCTATCGCCAGGAGGGCCCTCTGGACTGGGGCATCCTGAGCTTTCCCGAACCCCGACGCGAGGACGTCCAATGAAGAAGATCCTGATCCAGCTCGATACCGATCAGCACCCGAGCGCGTTCGACGCGATCGCCGCTTACGACGCCGACGTGGACGTCGTCGCCGGGTACGGCGACATCACTCCCGACAACCTCACGGACGTGGTCCAGGGCGCGATCTTCCCGCGCGGTCCCGACGGCCTCGCGAACACCGCGTTCTGGGTCGGCGGGTCGAAGGTGCGTGACGGCGAGGCCGTGTTCGACGCGGCGAGAAAGCTGTTCTTCAAGCCGTTCAACCCGTCGATCATGCTCGACTCGGACGGCTCGAACACGACGGCGGCCGCGGCGGTCGCCCGCGTACGAGGCGCGATGTCGTTGAAGGGCACCCGCGCGGCCGTGATCGGGGTCGGGCCGGTTGGACTGCGCACCGCGGAGCTACTCCGGCGCGAGGGCGCCGAGGTCACGATGTTCACCTTCCCGCCGGATGCGATGAAGGGCGGCCATCGCCGCGCGTCGGGCATCCCGGTCGCGCAGGAGGCCGGCTTCGACGTCGTCGAGCCGGAGTCGAGCGACGAGCTCGACGCGGCGCTCGCCGGCAAAGTCGCCGTGTTTGCGGCCGGCCCGGCGGGTACGCAGATCCTGCGCCGGAGCGGCTGGGCGCAGGAGGGTATGCGCGTGGTCGTCGACTACTCGGCGGCCGACCCCGTCGGCGTCGAGGGCGTCGACCGGGGCGACGGCCTCGAGGAGGAAGACGGCGTGCTCAAGCTTGGCGCGCTCGGCGTCGGCGGCCCTAAGATGAAGCTGCAAAAGGCCTGCATCCGCAAGATGTTCGAGACCAAGGGGACGGTGCTCGACCTCGAGGGCGTGTACGACGTCGCGCTCGAAGCGCTTTGACCCCTATTTGGAAAAAACGAACTTGCCCATCGGCCCGTCGAGCGGACCGTCGGCCTCGGGCCGCCACAGGATCGTGTCCTCGATCTTGCGCGCCAGGGTGAAGTCCTTGTCGGTGATACCGCCCGCCGAATGCGTGGCGAGCTTGACCCAGAGCTTGCCCCAGGTGACGTTGAGGTCGGCGTGATGGCCGGCGGCCTCGCACAGGTATCCCACGGCATTTACCGCCATCAGCGTCGTCGGCCAGCCGTCGGTGTTGTACTTGCGCCGGATCCACTTGTCCTCGTAGTACCACCCGTCGAGGCCGTACTCGGAGAACTTGGCGGGGATCTCGTCCTCGCTGTAGGTGCGTGGTTTGTCCTTCGTTGAGCTCATGGGTCCCATGATATGCCCCGGGTAGCCGGCGTCGATCCAGGCACCGTTTCGTTTGACCTATGCGTGCTCGAGAACGGCGAGCCTGTCATCGAGGCGGTGTTCGAAACCGGCTCGCTGAGCAAAGACAACGCCCCACTGTTCGAGGCGCTCGACCGCCACGGACCGTACGACCTCGTCTACGGGCCGAGCGGGTACGGCCTTCCGCTCGTGGCCGCCGCCGACGTGGGCGAGCGCGAGTTGTCCGAGATGGTGCTGGTGAGGCCCGACGAGGCTCGCGTCGAGGCGGGCGTCGTGGGGCTGCGGTCGCTGCTCCGGGCGCTCGCGGGCAGCGGATTGCCGGTTGTGTTCGGCCCCGGTGTGGTGCACCTCCCCTCGGTTCCCCGGCATCGCAAGTACAACCGGATCGATCTCGGCACGGCGGACAAGGTCTGCGCGGCGGCGTGCGCGATCGTCGATCAGTCCCGCCGCCACGCGACCGCGCTCGACGAGACGGCGATGATCATGCTGGAGCTGGGAGGTGCGTTCAGCGCGGCGCTTGGGATCGACCGCGGGCAGATCGTCGACGGGATGGGCGGATCCTCGGGACCGCTGGGCGTGCGGGCACCGGGAGCTCTTGACGGCGAGCTCGCCTACTTGCTCGGGCCGGCGCTGCGCAAGAACACGCTGTACAGCGGCGGCGCGCTCGATCCGGCCGGCGCCCTGGACATGAGCGACCTCGCGGCGTTGTGGGCCTCGCCCGCCCACACGGAGGGCTGGACCGCGCTGCTCGAGGCAGCCGTCAAGGCGGTACGCGCCCTGGTCGCCAGCGTGCCGAGCCCGCGTGAGATCGTGGTCTCTGGCCGCCTGGCTCGCATGCCGGAGCTGATCGGGGCCCTCGCCTCGTCACTCGCAGCGCTTGCCCCTGTGGTCGCGCTGGTGCCGGGCCGGGCGAGCGCCGCGGCGCGCGGTGGCGCGCTGCTCGCGGACGGGCTGGCCGGCGGCCGTCACGCGCAGCTCGCGGAGTTGCTGAGGCTGCGCGAGTCGAGCGGGACCGTGCTCGACCATCTCCGCGTTGCCGGCGCCAAGGAGATCTCGCTCGGCTAACCGGGTCAGAGGCGTAACCATCGTGTGATCGACCAGTGAATCGCCTGGTCGGTCACTTGACACTTGACTACCCGGTTAGCGTGACTACCTATCCGATCGGTCAGTGAGTAACCCTGTCCGCTAAGACAGAAAGACTTGTGACTGACGGTCAGGTTGTGTAGTCGGCGGTTCGCTGTTAGGTTTTTTTGGCCCATTTTCCGGATGGAAGGAGAGAGTCGCGTGGCTGCCACTGCCGATAAGACTGTCATCGAGGGGTTGATAAAGCAGAATGGGACAAGCATCGGGGCGGTGTTGGGCCGCGGCTCCGTAGGGGTCGCCGAGGAGGGTTCGGACGGCAAGATGCACGCCACCGTCCGCATCCCCCTCGATGAGTTGGTGTTCGAGCCCAGGGTGCTGGTGATGCCGCACGGTGGCGACCTCGAGCTCGAGATCATCAACGATGACAACAACTCGCACTGCGCGGTCCTGCCCAATAACGGCGACGCGAAGTTCATCTGGCTCGTGAACTTCTCGAAGGGAACGGCCAGCCTCAACCTCGACGGCCCGGGCTACTACTGGTACGGATCGCGGACCGGAAATGACGAGGGCGGCGGCCTCACCGGGACGATCGTCGTAGGAGGCGAGGTCCCAGACGAAGCCAAGCTCGACCGTCCACCGCAACCGCGACCGTAGAAAGGAGCAGCTGATGGCAACTGAGACTGAGTACGTTGACGCAGGCGCAGCGGTCGACTTCCGGATTCTGAGCCCCGGCTTGTCCGGCAAGGCGCCCCCGGTGACCAAGGGCTTGGGCTACGACCGGATCCTCAAGGCCCGTGACGCGGAGCCGCAGAACTGGATCACCTACTACGGCGCCTACGACGGCCAGCGTCACAGTCCGCTCGATCAGATCAACCAGGGCAACGTCAAGGACCTCAAACCCGCCTGGGTGTTCCAATGCGGCTCGGTAGGCATGCACTCCGGCGCGTCGACGTACTCGTTGGAGGCCTCCCCGCTGGTCGTCGACGGCATCATGTTCGTAACCGGCTTCGACGGCTGGCTGTGGGCGCTGGATGCCAAGACCGGGCAGGAGCTGTGGCGCTATCACCGCGCCTCTCCGTACGACGTCCGGCTGTGCTGCGGCAACGTCAACCGCGGGTGCGCTGTGGCCAACGGCAAGGTCTTCATGACGACCCTGAACGCCCACGTGATCGCGCTCGACGCGACCAACGGCCAGCTTGTCTGGGACCAGACGTACGGCGACGTGCGGGCCGGCGAGAGTGCGACGGTGGCTCCGCTGATCGTCAAGGACATGGTGATCGTCGGTAGCTCCGGCGGCGAGTTCGGAGTGCGCGGGCACGCTGACGCGTTCAAGCTGGAGACCGGCGAGCGTGTGTGGCGCTGCTACATGATTCCCGCACCCGGCGAGCCGGGGTCCGAGACGTGGCCGTCCGACGGCGAGGCGTGGGCGCGCGGAGGCGCCAACTGCTGGACCACGCCGACGTTCGACCCGGACCTCAACCTCCTGTACTTCAACACAGGCAATCCGTGTCCCGACTTCGACGGTGGAGTACGCGAGGGCGACAACCTGTACACGAACTGCGTCGTGGCGGTCGATCCTGACAACGGCCAGATCAAGGCGCATTACCAGTACACACCGCACGACGTATGGGACTACGACTCGACGATGGAGAACATCCTGTTCGAGATGGACGGGCGGAAGTGCTCGGGCCACTTCGACAAGAACGGGTACTTCTTCGTCCTGGATCGCACGGACTGCAGCCTGATCCGGGTCGTGCCCTTCGTCGACCGGATCACCTGGGGTGAGATCTCGGCCGACGGCAAGGTGACGCCGCGAGTATTCCCCGACAAGGAGGGGGACCCCGTTCACTTCTGGCCCGGCCCGGCCGGCGCCAAGGAGTGGACGCACGCGGCCTACAGCCCGAAGACCGGGCTGTTCTACTGCCCGGTGCAGGACGTCGGCGCGACCGCCACGCGGCGGCGCCGGGAGTTCAAGGAGAGCATCCCGTACTGGGGCGCGGGCGTCGCGGTCGACACGGAGGACGTTGCCGGATACATCTCCGCGATTGATCCGGCCACGGGCCAGGAGAAGTGGCGCTTCCGTCAGGAGCACCCGATGACCGCGTCCGTGTTGACCACGGCCGGCGGCCTCGTATTCGCCGGCGGCCCGGCGGGCAAGTACTGGGCGTTCAACGACAGCACCGGAGAGCTCCTGTGGGAGTTCCAGTGCGGAAGCGGACACCACTCGAGCCCCAGCAGCTACACGGTCGACGGGCGGCAGTACATCGCCGTGCCGGTCGGGTACGGCGCATGGACCGAGGGGTTCTACCCGGGGGCGCTGGCCCAAGCGGGTGGATCCGCGATCTTCGCGTTCGCACTGCCGGAGTAGAGCAAGCAAACGAAGCCTTATGCGATCTGTCACGGCCCGCCGTGACAGATCGCAGGCCTCGATGACGACCTTTCGAGAGAGGCAATGTTCGCGCTGCTGTCGCTCGGGTTCACGCTGAGCCTCGACAATTTCCGCACCTCGATCGTGCTCGGTGGGCTAAAGCCGACCCTGCTTCGGTCGGTCAAGACTTCGTTCATCTTCGGCCTCTGGGACGGCATCGCACCGGCGGTCGGGATAGTGATCGGCAGCTATCTGAGCAAGAGGGTCGACAGCACCGCCGACACGATCGCGGCGATCGGCCTCGCTGGATACGGTCTGTTCATCGTCGTGCGGGCGCTGGTGTCAGACGAGCACGCGGATCCGGACCTGCGGTTCGCGACGCGCGGGCTGCCGCTGCCGTTGAGCGTCGACAACGTTGCCGCCGGAGCGAGTCTCGGCCTCCTCGGATACTCACCCTGGCTCGCCCCGATCGTGTTCGGAGTCACCACGTTTTGGATGTCGGTCGCCGGGCACCAGATCGGGCGCACGGCGGCCCACTTCGTGCCCCGCATTCGCACCGACCTGTTGACCGGAATCGCGTTCGTCGCGATGGGCGTCTTCCTGGTGATGGGAATCAGCCTCCCGGGCGGCGACTGACGCTAGATCCCCAGCCCGGTCAATACGCATTGCAACTCCTCGGCGTCGCGTGCGACCGCGTCGGCGTCGGCCAGGAGGTTGGGACCGGCTGCCCCGCTCGCCACCGCGACACACCGGACCCGGTCCACGCGTGCGCACGCGATGTCCTGCGGGGTGTCGCCGATCACGATCGTGTCATCGCGCGGGTGCGGCGCTCCAGGCGTCCCCGCGCGGCGCCGGGCGATCGCCGGCAACGCCGCCCGATCGTCGGCGTCCGAGCCGAACGCACCGGGGGCGCCGGCGAACGCGCCACCGATCCCCGCCCGCTCGAGCTTCATCCGCGCGATCGCCTCGTAGTTGCCGGTCAGCAGGCCGAGCGTTACATCCGGCTGCTCGACCAGCCAGTCCAGCAACGGCCGCACACCCGGGAGCACCGCGCCGGAGAGGTCTTGCGGGAGCAGGCGAGCGGCGTGGTCGCAGCACCGCTCGCGCACCCGATCGGCGAGGGCGCCGATCCGCTCGGCGGAGACGCCCGCATCGAGCAGGATCGCGCGCGCGATCTCGCCGTCGGTGCGGCCGGACGTCGGGATATGGGTGCGGATCAGAGTGGTGTCGACCCCGTGCACCTCCTTCAGCGCGGCGCTCATCGCCTCGCCGACGGCCGGCTCGGTGCCTGCGAGCAGCGTTCCGTCGATGTCGAACAGCAGAAGCATGCGATGACATGCATGGCGCGACAATCGCCGCGACTGGGCCACGCCTTGCCGAGTCGCGCACGATAATCGCGCGTAACGCGACACAGGCAAGCCCACACTCCCGCGTTGCCGCGTTTTACGCGTGATCCGGAGTCTCGGCGGGCGGTTACGCCGACGCCGCCACCGCGGACAGGGTCCGCGTGCCATCGCCACCGAGCGCCACCGCCGCCCTGGTCGTGACGAGGTGGTAGAGGATCAGCAGCTGCACCAGCGCCAGCGACTCCGACCGATGCAGGTCGGTGCCGATCGTGAACTCGCCGAGGCGGCGGGCGCGCAGGTGCGACGCGAAATGCATCCGCTCCCACAACGCCTCTTCGATCGCCGCCGCGTGGTCCGGGTCCATCCGCCCCGGAATCCACAACACGCGCTCCTCGCCGCGCTCGACCAGCGTCAACCCGTCCCGCTTGCCGTTGATGAACGGCGACAGATCCGGGTGCGGCAGCCCGTCGCAGAGCGTCAGTTCCGCCTGTAGATGCGTCTGATCCGATGACGCCTCGCCGTCGGACGGCCGGAACGACACGAGCATGTCCGCGTAGCGCCGCTGGGGGCGGATGAACGCCTCCGAGTCGGCCTCGCGCCGGTCGAGCTCGGCGAGCACCTCGTCGGTCGTGTACCCCCGGCGCGAGCAATCGCGTTGGACCTTCCACCGGCGCCGTAGCTCCTCAGGCGGATTGAGGAACACGCGTACGTCGTACACGTCGCGCATCTCCGGGAGGTGATAGCCGAGCAGCCCCTCGATCACCGTGAACCGCTCGGGCGCGACGTACACCGGCGACCCGAACGTGCCGTCCTTGTGCCGGTAGACCGGCTTGAGGATCGCCTCGCCGCGGCGCAGATGCCCGAGGTGCTGGGCGATGATGTCGACGTAGTTGCAGTCGGGGTGCAGTGGCGTGATCCCGAGCTCCGCCCGCCGGCGACGGTCGTAGCGGTGGTAGTCGTCGGTGCAGATGTGCGCGACGTGCTCCTCGCCGAGCACCCGCACGAGACCGCGCGTGATCGTCGTCTTCCCCGCCGCGGAGTCGCCGACGACCCCGAGGATCACGGGCCGAGCCGTCCGCCGTTCGCTCGCCGGCGAGGTCACGCCGCTTGCCGCTCCGGCGCCGGCTGCTCGTCCTCGTCGAACACGCTGCTCTTGCGGATGTCCTGCGCTTCGATCTGCCGGAGCATCTCGACCGACGGCTCCGCCCCAGACCGCACCGCCGCGTAGACCCGGTTGGCGTGGCGCAGCCGCGCACGCTCGATCCCGTTGCGGACGCTCCGAGCGTGCGCAAACCGGGGGCGGCCCATGCGCCGCACGATGTACTCGCGGAACGCCTCCTCGGCGTCGCCGGAGAGCACATAGTTCTCCGCCGACAGCATCAGCTGCCCGATCCGCAGCAGCTCCGCCGCCGTGTAGTCGGGGAAGTCGATGTGATGGGCCACGCGCGATGACATGCCCGGGTTCAGCCGGAAGAACTCGTCCATCCGGTCCTTGTAGCCCGCCAGGATCACCACCACCCGGTCGCGTTCGTTCTCCATCACCTGTAGCAGTATCTCGATCGCTTCAACCCCGTAGTCGCGCTCGTTCTCTGGACGGTAGAGGTAATACGCCTCGTCGATGAACAGCACCCCGCCGAAGGCTCGCTTGAGCACCTCCTTGGTCTTGGGCGCGGTGTGGCCCACGTACTGGCCGACGAGATCGTCGCGCGTCACCGCCACGACGTGGTTGCGGTCGATGTACCCGAGCCGGTGCAGGATGTCGGCCATGCGCATCGCCACCGTCGTCTTGCCGGTGCCCGGGTTGCCGGTGAAGCACATGTGGAGGCTCGGCCGCCCCGCGGCCAGGCCGGCCTGGCGACGCAGCTGGTCGATCACCAGCAGCGCCGAGATCTCGCGGATCCGGGTCTTCACCGGGCGCAGCGCCACCAGATCGCGGTCGAGCTCCTCGAGGACCGCCTCGATGTTCGCCTCACGCACGAGAGCCCCAACATCCGGGCGCTCGGCATCGACGACGCTCATGCGGCTTCGTTCCCGTTCAGGTACCGGCTCCCGACCGGCATGTCGGCCGCATATGGGTGCAGCCGGTAGCGCATGACCCGATCGTGAGCGTCCGTGCGGTCGAGGCGGAACCCCGGCTCGTGGGCGGGCCGGTTGACGATGAAGCTGAGTGCCGTCGTCTGCCGCCCGTACGACGCGTCGTAGGCGATGATCTTGATGTAGTGGTGCGGATGGGCATGACGGCACGCGCGCACCTCGCGCAGGACCAGCCCGACGTCCTCATGCGTAAGGTCGAACATCGGCAGTCCCCACATCTCCCAATACGAGTTGCGCGGATGCGGGTCGTCGGTGAACTCGACCGAGATCGCCCACTCGCGCTCGAGCGCGTACCGGACCTGGTCGCCGATCTGGTCGTCGGTCAGGTCCGGAAGGAACGAGAACGTGCCCTGCGTGATCCGCATCGCGTCTCCTCTCCTGCTCATGACAGCGTCGGCGTGAGGACGTAGTCCGGGGTGTCGGTGGACGTGAAGTCGAACGTGACGTCCTTCCACACCTGGAGCGCCGCGTCGAGCTCGGGGCAGCCCTTAGCGGCCTTCTCGAGGATGTCCGGCCCCTCCTGGAAGTAGTCGCGCCCTTCGTTACGCGCTTGGATCATCGCCTCGACCGCGACGCGGTTCGCGGTCGCTCCGGCGGCGATCCCCATCGGATGGCCGATCGTGCCGCCGCCGAACTGCAGGATCACGTCCTCGCCGAGATAGCGGAGCAGCTGGTGCATCTGGCCCGCGTGGATTCCGCCGGAGGCAACCGGCATCACGGCTGGGAGCGACGCCCAGTCCTGGTCGAAGAAGATGCCGTTCTGAAGGTTCTCCGGCACGTGGTCGAGGCGGAGAGTGTCGTAGTAGCCCGCGATCATCGACGGGTCGCCCTCGAGCTTGCCGACGACCGTGCCGGCATGCAGATGGTCAACCCCGAGCAGCCGGCACCACTTTGCGATCACACGGAACGACACGCCGTGGGTCTTCTGGCGGGTGTACGTGCCGTGGCCGGCGCGGTGCAGGTGGAGGATCATCCCGTTCCGGCGCGCCCACTTCGACATCGACTGCATCGCCGTGTAGCCGACGGTCAGGTCCATCATGATGATCACGCTGCCGAGCTCCTTGGCGAACTCGGCACGCTCGTACATGTCCTCCATGGTCGCGGCGGTCACGTTCATGTAGTGACCCTTGATCTCGCCCGTCGCGGCGCTCGCGCGGCTGACGCCCTCGATCGCGTACAGGTACCGGTCGCGCCACCGCATGAACGGCTGAGAGTTGATGTTCTCGTCGTCCTTGGTGAAGTCGAGCCCGCCACTGAGCGCTTCGAACACGACGCGTCCGTAGTTCTTCGCGGACAGGCCGAGCTTCGGCTTGACCGTGGCGCCGAGCAGCGGCCGCCCGAACTTGTCGAGGTATTCGCGCTCCATCACGATCCCGTGCGGCGGGCCCTGGAACGTCTTCACGTACTGGGTCGGGATCCGGAGATCCTCGAGTCGCAGCGCCTTCAGCGCCTTGAACCCGAACACGTTGCCGATGATCGAGCTCGTCATGTTCGCGATCGACCCCTCCTCGAACAGGTCGAGGTCGTAGGCGATCTTCGCGATGTACTCGCCTTCGCGCCCCGGGACCGGCGCGACGTCATATGCCTTCGCCTGGTAATGCTCGTGCGCGGTCAGCCGGTCGGTCCACACCACCGTCCACGTGGCGGTCGAGGACTCGCCCGCGACCGCGGCCGCGGCCTCCACGGCATCGACGCCCGGCTGCGGCGTGATCCGGAACGCGGCGAGGATGTCGGTGTCCTTCGGTACGTAATCCGGGTTGAAGTAACCCATCTCGGCGTACGGCGTGACCCCGGACGCCCAGCGATCCTTCTTGCCGTTTCGTGCTGCTGCGGTGCTGACTGCCATCGTTTCCCTCCGTTGAGGCGAGGCAGACTAGGCCCGCAGACCATAGAGATCAAGTTCTAGTTTCTCGTACTGTCATAGATGCTTGGCTATGAGTGCTGCTCGCTGCGGACAAACTCGATGAACGCCGCCGCGGCCGGGCGCAGCGGGCCGACCGCAGAGCGGAGCACGAACCACTGCCTCGGCTCGGGGCCGTCGCCGAGCGGAATCTCACCCAGCCATCCCGCCGCGAGCTCGGGCTCAACCGCGTCGCGCGACAACAGCGACACGCCGAGACCGGCTCGAGCGGCTTGCTTGATCGCGCCGTTCGAGCCGAGCGTGAGGGTCTTCGGGCTCAGGCCCCGCTCGGCCAGGAACTCCTCGCCTAGCGCACGCGTGCCCGATCCCGGCTCTCGCAGCAGCCATGCCCGGTGCGCCAGCTCCTCGGCCCGGACGGACCGCGCCTTCGCAAGCGGATCGTCCGGGCTCGTGATGCACGCGATCTCGTTCTGCGTGAGCGGCTCGGCGACGAGACGCTCGTCGGCCGGAGGCTTGCCGGAGATGGCGACGTCCGCGAGGTGACTCAGAACACGATCGAACACGTACTCCCGATTGCCCACGTCGAGCGTCAGCTCGACGTCCGGGTGGCTCGCGGCAAAAGCCCGCATCAGCGGCGGCACGAACGATTCGGCGGCGGTCGTGACCGCGGCGATTCGCATCCGCCGAGCGGCCATGTCGGCTGCTTCTCGCGCGGCGTGTCGCCCCTCCCCGAGCAGGCCGACGACGTCCTCGGCGTACGGCCTGAACGCGCGGCCGGCCTCGGTCAGGCGGATGCCGCGGCCGGCCCGCTCAAACAGCTCGCAGCCGAGCTCGCGAGAGAGCGCCGCAATCGCGGACGAGACCGATGGCTGGGTGACCACCAACTCGTCCGCGGCGGCCGTGACCGACCCGCCCCGAACGACCGCGAGGAACGCCGTCAGCTGCGTCACCGTTATAGCCAAGGGGCTAAGACTAACCCCGCTTGGCCAACGGATTTTCGATGGCTAAGAAGATGACGATAAGCCGGTGGAAGCGGATCGTCCCGGATACGACGTACCCGACGGCATCACACGGGATCTCAGGCGAGAAGCCGCCGGACCGCGAGCTCGAGCGCGTCCGCCCGCTTGCGGGCGCCATGGTCGGCGGCGATGAAGTGGTAGCCGATCGCCAGCGAGAACGCGAGCACCGCGCGAGCTTCGACGTCTTCCTCGTCGGCACAGAACGACCCAAACAGCTGCCGCAGGTATTCCATGCGCCGGTTGTCGACGCGTCGCAGGCGCTCGGCCACCGCATCGTCGTGCCGCGCCCAGTCGCGGATCGCGAGATCGACCGGCAGAAGCTCACCGCTGAATGTGAGCGCACCCGCCCGGCGCACCTTCGTCCGGGCATCGCCGCCTCGACGCTCGACCTGCTCCAGGACCTCGTCGGTGGCGGCTCGCTCCCAGGTGTCGAGCATCGCGTCGAGCAGCGCGCCACGGTCCTTGAACTGGCCGTAGAACCCGCCCCGCGTGACACCGAGCGACTTGGCCAGCGTCTCGACGCGCACGGCGTCGGGTCCGCCGCCTTCCGCCAGTGCGCGCAGGCCGGCTTCGATCCAGGCGGTGCGCGGAGTCCTGGTCGGCGGCGCCATCACCGCTATCGCGTGCCCCACCGGCTTGACATGGCTCTCGATAATGCCTAACCTCCATATATACAGTCCTGTATATATGGAGGGATGTGATGACCGCAACCCGACACCCCCGCTCGGCGACACCCGTCGTCACCCAGATCCCGCTGCCCGAAGACGCACGGCAGCTCAGCACCCTATCCCGGCTCGACTACACGGACGCCTTCGCCGTCACCTCGGACATCGAGCACACCCCCGCGCAATGGGTGCGTGCCGTGGTGTCGGACGCCCCGCCGAGGGTCCGCCTGCAGCTGTACCTCGGGTGGACCGCGCTCGGCCTGAGGCTCGGGCCGCCGTGGTCCTCGAACCGCGTCCTCGGCTGGAAGATCCAGGACGCGGACCCGGATTTCCTGCTCCTCGCCGCCGGCTCGTGGCTCGGGCTCCGTGGCCAGTTGCTGTTCCGAAGCGAGCCCGACGGCCTGCTGTTCGCGACGTTCGTGCAACAGACCAACCCGGGCGCCCGCGCACTGTGGGCCGCGATCACGCCCCGCCACCAGCGGGTCGTCCGGTCGCTCCTCACGCACGGCGCGCGGCGGCTCACGCCGCGCGTTGCGCAAGCCAGCGGCTCTCCGGGGCGAGCCGACGGAGCGCGTTCCGGACCCGCCCAACGTCGCGTCCCTGACGGAGGATCTGATAGCGCCTGTGCCTGAGGCAGTCGACGACGCGAGGGTCTGCGCGTTCGAGGTCGGCCGCGACGGGTCGACTATGGGTGCGAGCGAATGTCATCGGAAGCGCCAGTCCAGGACGCTCTCGCCCGACAACCCGTCGATCTGCCCGCGTCCGCCGCGCCGCAGTCGCTCGAGTCTCCTGATCGCCTCGAGGACCGTCGGTTCGATCTCCGCCGTCGTCGCGTTGACGGCGCGATGCCATGCACGGGCGCCGAGCGCGCCAGACCTCATGTTGATCTGCTCGATGATCGAGACGAGCGCGTCGTAGTCGTCGATCGGCGCCACGTTCGCCTCGAGGATCATCGTGTAGACACGTACCTCGCCCGCCGTCGCGGCGACGGCGTCGATCGCCCGGTCGCGCGCCGTCCCGCTCAGCTCTCCGATCGACCGCAGGTAGTAGCGAGCCTGCGCCCGGAATGCGTTCATCTCCATCCGATCCGCTTCAGTGGTCGTGACGGTGCTAACGGCCTTGTCATCGGCCGCGTGGGTAAGTTCGTGGACGACGGTCCCCTGCTGAGCGAGGTCGTCGACGTCGAACGTCGACGGGAGATAAACCGTGTCGCCCTTTCTCCCGCTGCCACCGGTCTGATACTTGGCGGCGATACCGGTTCCGACGTAGGCCGCGGGGACTTCGTCGATCTTGATTCGTCCGTCGCGCACATCGTCCGCAACGGCAAGGCCGGCGCGCCTTGCGATTACGAACACCGCCGCCGCAAACGCGCGGTCGCCGGCCGTCGAGTCGCTCGCGGCCGCGATCATCGCCGCGTCGACGTCAGCGTGCGAGATCCTCGCGGCGTCGGCGAGCGCAAGCGCTTTGCGGACGGTCGAGGCAAATGCCCCCGCGCGCGTGATCATCGCCTGATCCGCGGCGCGAAGACGAGCGCTCGGGCGTGCGCGTCGACCCTCGGCCGGCGGAGCCACGGAACGCCCGAAGTCCCTGACCTTGTGACGGTTCTCCGCGGAGATGAACTGGACCGGGAACGAGATCTCCTGGCCCTCTTGCGCGAAACCGTCCGGCAACATGGCGTGCAGGCGCTCGGCGTTCCTCGGATCAAGGAGCGCAGCGATGAATATGCCCTCGTCGTCATCGATCGACTCGTCGGTCTGCAACGCGGTCTGCCTCAGGTCGGCGAGCGCCGCTTCGTCGAGCGGTCCATTCGTCGTGCGGCTCCAGGCCAGCGTGGCGAGCGAGGAGTCGATCTCCACGCCAATCGTGAATCGGACCATCGGAAACTTCTCGCTCGTGACGACCGCCCGCTGCAGGAGCGCGCGGGTGGCGCGGTTGCCCGCCGCGCGCTGGAGCGCCAACGCATCGCGAGATCCCGCCGCGCGCCGGCTCAGGACGCGACCGTTCGCCGCTGGCGCTGCTGAAGTTTGCCGAGGCGGCTCGCCTCCGAGCCCGGTCGAATACACGTTGGCCTTTCGCTCGTCCGGGTAAGACGCTGCTTGGCGGCGAGTCCTTCCAAACGACGTTGCCGGCCTGGAGACGGCCGGTACTCTGGAATCTCATGAATAGCTTGGTGGCGCTCGAGGCTCTCGCGGTGGCGGTATCCGCGAGGGTGCCGGTGCTGCTATGGGGAAGCCCCGGGACCGGGAAGACCTCGGCCGTGCTTGCGCTCGGCGAGTCGCTCGGGTGGCCGGTCGAGACGGTCATCGGGTCGATCCGGGAGCCGAGCGATTTCGCCGGTCTGCCGATCGTCGTCGACGGGTCGGTGATGCTGTCGCCGCCGGCGTGGGCGACGCGCTTGAACCAGGCCGGCGAGGGGCTCCTGTTCCTCGACGAGCTGACGACCGCACCGCCGGCGGTGCAGGCGGCGATGCTGCGGGTCGTGCTCGAGCGCGTCGTGGGCGACACCAGGCTGCCGGCCGGCGTGCGCGTGGTCGCCGCCGCGAACCCGGCGGATGAGGCGGCGGACGGGTGGGAGCTCGCGGCGCCGCTCGCCAACCGGCTCGTTCATCTCGACTGGCCGGTCGACGGCAAGCACATCGCCAAGGGTCTGGCGGTCGGCTTTCCGCGCCCGGTCCTCGCAGGGATCGAGAGCCCGCCGACCACCGCCCAGGCGATGGCGGCGCGCGCCGCGGTGGGCGCCTTCTTGGAGGTCAGGCCGCCGCTCGCGCTCCAGCTGCCACGGTCCGCGGCGGATGCCGGCCGCGGCTGGCCGAGCCCGCGGAGCTGGGAGGCCGTCGCCCGACTGCTGGCAGCGTGCGAGGCCGCGCACGCGTCGGAGGCGGCTCGCGCGGCGCTGGTCGCGGGCGCGGTCGGTGACGGCGCGGCGCTCGAGTTCCTGGCATGGCTCGAGCACCTCGATCTTCCGGACCCGGAGACCGTCCTCGCCGACCCCGATTCGTTCGTGCTCCCGGAGCGCAGCGATCGCGCGTTCGCCGTGATGACCGCTGTCGCCTCGGTCGCGGTCGCCGACGGCAGCCAGGAGCGCTGGGACCAGGCGTGGCGAGTGGTGGCGCGCGCTGCGGACGGCGCTCCCGATGTGGCCACCCTCGTGGCGCGAACGCTGGCCAAACATCGTCCGGCCGGGGCGGAGGTCCCGGAGGCGCTGCTCGAGCTCGCACCGGTCCTGCGCGCAGCCGGCCTGCTGCCCTGAGCCGGTGGTCGCGATGCGGTTTTTGGCGATAGATCAACTCGATCCGGAGCTCCGGCGGCGCTGGGCGGCGGGGAGAGTATGGGCGGCTCACGAGGCGCCCTACCTGGCGAGCGCGCTGCTCGCGCTCGACCCGGTCGTGCTCGATCTCGCGGGAGATCGCGATCCGTCCGTCAAACTGCACGCCTTCCCCGCCGATCGCGCTTGGCACCTGTACGTCGACCCGAACAGGCTGGCCTCCGTGGACGTCAGTGAGCTCGGCTTTTGGCTTCTTCACCAGGTGAGCCATCTGCTGCGCGAGCATGCCGGGCGCTACCCCGGTCCGCCGGCGCCGACGCAGCCCGGCCCGGGCGGCCCGCGGAGCCCCGAGCAGGAGCGCTGGAACATCGCCGGCGACGCCGAGATCGACGACGACCTCCATACGTCAAGCCTCGAGCTCCCCGGCGGCGCGATCCATCCCGGTCATCTCGGGTTGCCCGAAGGCTGGACTGCCGAGCAGTACTGGGATGCGCTGGACCCCGCAGAGACCTCCGAGAAGCGTCCGTCCGCACGCCGCGAAATCCCCGGCGAGCACGACTGCGGCACTGGGTGCGACGGTCAGGACCGCTCGTGGAACTGCGACAAACCGGGGCTGAGCGCGGTCGGCGCTCGCCTGGTGGAGCGTGACACGGCGCGTCGGATCCGCGAGCACACGCGCGAGCGCGGCGATACGCCCGCCGGCTGGCAGCGGTGGGCCGACGAGCTGCTCGAGCCGACCGTCAACTGGAGACGCCAGCTGGCAGCACACGTCAGGCGTGGCGCGGCGGATACCACCGGGCGTGTCGACTTCACATACCGCCGCCCCTCTCGCCGCGCCGCTGCGGTGCCGGACGTCGTCCTCCCGAGCCTGCGACAGCCGCTCCCCAAGGTCGCGCTCGTGATCGACACCTCGGGCAGCATGAGTGACTCAATGCTCGGGCAGGCGCTCGGCGAGGTCACCGGCGTGCTTCGTAGCCTCGGCGTCGCTCGGCGGGACCTGCGGGTGATCGCATGCGACGCGCGCGCCTACCAGGCGCAGTCGGTTCGCGATCTGGGCGCGATCCGGCTCGAGGGGGGTGGCGGCACCGACATGGGCGCCGGGCTTGACGCCGCGGCTGCCCTGCGCCCGCGCCCCGATCTGATCGTCGTCCTGACCGACGGGTTCACACCGTGGCGGCCGGCGCCGCCGCCGGGGATCCGGGTTGTGGTCGGGCTGATGGATCGCGGCGGAACCACGCCCGAGTGGGCGGAGACGGTCCTTGTCGGGGACGCGGCGGGTGCGCCGGCATGACCCGCACGGCGTTCGAACGACCCGAGCCGGACGACCGACCGCCGTTCGACCCGATCGAGTGGGAGGCGCTAGGGATACCGAGACGCGACGGCCTGGTCTGGTGGAAACACCACATCGACCTGGATCACGCGCTGCGCTGGCGCCGCGCGGGCGTCGCGGAACCGATCGATGCCGTGCGCTGGAAGATCGCCGGTGTCCACCCCGACACGGTCCGGGAATGGGTCTACGCCGAGATCGACGCCCGCGAGGCGGTCGCCTGGACCGAATTCGGCTTCAACGTCGCGGAGGCCCGCAAGCACAAACGCGCCGGGCGCACCCCCATACAGGCTTACGGCAGAACCCTGCGTTTGCAGCTGGTGCCGCCACCGTCCGCAGCGACGACTTCCTCCCGGCCGCAACCCATCGTCTCCAGCTCATCCCTTCATCGGGGAGGCTCGGCGCTACACCGGTTCAGGCGCGCGGTGCACCCAGGGGACCCCCGCGTCATGCACTCCTACATACACCGTGGATGGGTCGACGACGAGGCGATCGCGTGGGCGACCCACGGGATCGAGGCAAGCGACGCGATCGCCTGGAAGGAACTTGGCCTCACGCCGGTCGAAGCCGGACGCCAGCAGGAACAGGGTATGAGCGCGATGCAAACCGCTAAAGCGTGGTGGCAGGCCGGCATCCCGTTCGAGGAAGTAGCGGACTGGATCGGCGCCGGGCTGTCGCCGAATGAGGCCGCCGCGCAACGCGCCAGGGGCATCACGGTGGAGCGTGCGGCCGTCCTGCGCAGCCTCCGTAGGGATCGCGAGTGATGCTCCCCGTGAACTGACCGGCGTGTCCGGCGCGATCGAGTTCGACCCGACGCTGTACCGCGGGACCGCTGGTGACTACGACTGCTTCCGCGTTCCTTATCCGCAGTCGCTGTTCGATCACCTCGTGAGCTTGGTGAAACCAAGCGGACGCGGTCGGCTGATGGATCTGGCGTGTGGGACGGGTCAGATCACATTCGCGCTCGCGGACCGGTTCGCCGAGGCATGGGCGGTCGATCAGGAGCAAGACATGATCGACCTGGTGGCGAACAAGGCCACGGGAAGCGATCACGTACGGGCGATAGCCGCCCCGGCGGAGGAGCTCGACGCACCGTCGAGCACGTTCGAGCTGGTGGCGATCGGGAACGCGTTTCACCGGCTCCGCCGCGAGGCGGTTGCGGCAAACACGTACCGCTGGTTGCAGCCGAATGGACACATCGCGCTGCTCTGGTCCACCGGCCCCTGGACCGGGAACGCAGACTGGCAGCGGGCCATGTCAGAAGTGCTCGAGAGATGGCGTACGAAGCTCGGCGCCGAGGCTCGGGTTCCGGCCGGCTGGGACCGAGTGCGCCGCGAGCGGCCCGACACAGAGGTGCTTGACGCGGCCGGGTTCGACGCTGCGAACTCGGCGCGCTTTCCCACGCCTCACGCGTGGACGGCCGACGCCTTGATCGGGTTCGTGTACTCGACGTCCGCTCTCCCCAGGGCGGTGGTGGGCGCTCGTTCGCGGGAGTTCGAACGCGATCTTCGGCGCGGGCTCGATGGCTACGCGACCGGCGGCAAGCTGGTCGAGACGATCGACTTCGCTTGCGAGGTCGCTCGACGGCCCGCGTAGCGACGGGTCGCGTGCCTAGTACTCGGACCGGTAGCGCAGACCGTCGAGCGCGATCCGAAGGATGTGCTGGACCTGGCTCGGATCGGCGGCCGGGATCTTCGCGATTCCCATGACCATCTGCATGACCTCGGGAAACTCGACGTCGCGGCGGACGACGCCGGCTTCCTGTGCGCGGGTCAAGAGCGGCTCTCCGGCGCTGTACAGCGACGCCCGGCACATCTGGAACAGAGCGGCGTCGCGGTCGAAGTAGTTGAGCAGCTCCTGGGCGAGCGCCTGCTTTGTCGCGAGGTAGGCCAGCACCCGCTCGAACCAGGCGTTGAGCGCCTCCCACGGATCGCCGCCGTCGAGTTCCGCTGCCCGGCGGCTGACCTCCTCGACCTCGTTTACGTAAAGAGCCTCTAGGAGAGCCTGGCGATTGGGGAAGTGCCGGTAGAGGGTACCGATGCCGACCCCCGCGCGCCGCGCAATCTCCTCGAGCGCCGTCGACTCGCCTCCCTCGGCAAACGCCTCGCGAGCGGCGGTCAGCACCTTCTCGTAGTTGCGCCGGGCATCAGCGCGCTTGGGGCGGGAGATCAGCGTTTCGGGGCTTACGTTGGTCGCGCTCATAAATTTCCTTGACAAACGGAGGGTGCCTCCATATAGTTTCCGGAGGGCTCCTCCACTTATTTCGGAGGCGGCCTCCATTTTAGCGCCTCACTGAATCACCGACAAGTTGGGATCTGTATGAACGTAGTTTCCTCTCAAGCTTCTCCTTCCGACAGCCGTCGCTGGACGGCACTCATGGTCGTGTGCCTGGCGCAGCTGATGATCGTGCTCGACGTCACGATCGTGAACGTCGCGCTGCCCTCGATTCAACGCGACCTCCATTTCAGCCAGTCGAATCTGACCTGGGTGGTCAACGCGTTCCTGGTCACGTTCGGCAGCTTGCTCCTGCTCGCGGGACGCCTCGGCGACCTCGCCGGGCGCAAGCGCGTATTCCTCGCCGGCCTCGTCACCTTCACCGGCGCGTCGCTGTTGTGCGGCATCGCGCCGAGCCAGGGCGCGCTGATTGCCGCCCGCTTCATCCAGGGCGTCGGCGCCGCCGCCCAGGCCTCGGTGATCCTCGCGATCATCATCACCGAGTTCCCCCAGCCGAGTGAGCGCGCGCGTGCGATGAGCGCGTACGTGTTCGTGTCGGTCGCCGGAGGCTCGCTCGGCCTTCTCGCCGGCGGGATTCTCACCCAAGCCCTGAGCTGGCACTGGGTCTTCTTCGTCAACCTCCCGATCGGCCTGGTCACGTTCGCGCTCGGTCAGAGGTTCATCCGCGCCGACAGCGGACTCGGCCTCGAGCACGGGGTCGACTGGCTCGGCTCGTTTCTCGTCACCGCGTCTCTGATGGGCTTCATCTACGCGATCGTGCAGGCCACCACCCACGGGTGGGTCTCGACTCAGGTCCTGGGCGTCGGTGCCGTCGCCGCGCTGCTAATGGCGGCGTTCGTGGCGCTCGAGGCCCGCATCGAGAACCCGATCATGCCGATGCGCATTCTGCGTCTGCAGGGACTGGTCAAGGCCAGCCTCGTCAGGGGCTTCCTCGTTACCGGCATGTACTCGACGTTCTTCCTCGGGAGCCTCTATCTCGAACACGTCCGTCATTACAGCGCGGTGCAGACCGGTGCAGCGTTCCTTCCGTGGACGATCACGGTTGCCGTCCTGTCGCGCGGTGTAACCGCCCGGCTGGTAGGCCGGTTCGGCGAGCTTCGCGTGCTCACCGCGGGCATGGCGAGCGCGGTCATCGGCCTGCTCTTGTTCAGCACCGTCGGACCGACCACGACGTTCTTCCCGACCATCTTCTTCGCCTGCTTCGCGATCGGGCTCGGCATCGGCAGCGCGTTCATGCCGCTGCTCACGATCGCCATGGCTGATGTTCCCCCGGCTGACTCTGGCCTCGGCTCCGGGATCACCAACGTCTCCCAGCAGATCAGCGGTGCCTTCGGCCTCGCCGTCCTGAGCACGATCGCCGCGAACCGTACGAAGGGCCTGCTCACCGCTCACGACGGTCTCACGACCTCCCTGATCGGCGGCTATCACCTCGCGTTCCTCGTCGGCGCATCGACGATCGCCGTCGGCATCGTGCTCGCGTTCGCGCTCTTGCGCCCCGGCCGCGCGCGGCCCGAACTGCAGCTTGCCAACGCGCCCGCTGCGGACGACGCCGCTCCCATCAACTTCGACATCGAAAGAGAAGCCGCATGACGAACACCAACCGCTTCCCCACCTACACCCCTGCGTCAAGCCGAGCGGTCCGCCGCTCGGCACACGCTCAAGAGCAAATCGGCCGACGGCCGAGCGTCCGGCTGATTTCTGACGCGGTCGTGGCCAGCTACATCCACGACATCTCGCAACGCCACCGCGATCATTCGTCCGAAGCTCGTTCTCGCCGACTTGCCACCGCGTCTGACCCCGCCGGCTCGCACGGTTAAACTCGGCCACCGAGTGGCGACCATCCGGCCAGGACGAGCGGCATGACCGAGCGCATTGACGCGATGCTCGACGCGCTGCAAAGGGACCAGCCCGCTGACCTGTCGATCGAGCGAACCCCGGGCGGCGCCGAGGTGAGGGTCGGACCTGACACGATCGCAAGCGTCGATGAGCGACACCAGCAACTCGTGGTGTACGCGCCGGCGGACACCCGCTCGAAGCTCCTGGGCGAATACAAGACGGCGAAGCGCGATCCCCTTGGCGTCGCGTTCGACCTAAGTAACGACGACCACGCGGCGGCCGGGTTCGAGCTGGTGCGCCACCGCGCACGAGTCCAGCGCGTGGGCTGGCAGTACCGCGAGCGCTCGCCCTAGTTCCGGTCGCCCGGTGAGCGCGGATACCGTTAGCAACATGAACGAGCAACCTCGGCGACGCCCGGCGATTGTGTTGGTGGACGATGAGCCTGCGGTCCTGGCCGCGGTCTCGCGCGACCTGCGTCGCGGGTTCGGCGAGCGCTACCGGATCGTTCGCGCCGCGTCGGGCGAGGAGGCACTCGAGGTGCTTCGCGAGCTGGTCCGCCGCGGCGAGCAGGTCGCGCTGCTGGTCGCCGACCAGCGCATGCCGGGGCTGTCGGGCACGGACTACCTGGTCCGCGCGCGCGAGATCGTCCCGACGGCCAAGCGGGTCTTGCTGACTGCGTACGCGGATACGGAGGCGGCGATCCAGGCGATCAACGAGGTCTCGCTCGACTACTACCTGCTCAAGCCGTGGGACCCGCCCGAGGAGCAGCTGTTCCCGGTCGTCGAAGACCTGCTGAGCTCCTGGGAGGCCGGCGCGGCACTCGAGTCGGGTGGCGTGCGCCTGATTGGCCATCGCTTCTCCAGGGCGACGCACGACCTACGCGATTTCCTGGCTCGCAACCGTGTGCCGGCACGGTGGCTCGACGTCGAGCGCGAGGCGGAGGCTCGCCAGCTGCTGAAGGTGGCAGGCGTCGAGGAGGAGCGCCTGCCGGTGGCGCTGCTCGAGGACGGAACCGTGCTCGAGCGTCCCACGGTGCTCGAGCTCGCCGAGCGGCTCGGGATCGCCGGTCAGCCGACCTCCGAGCACTACGACCTGGTGATCGTCGGCGGCGGCCCGGCCGGTCTCGCGGCGGCGGTGTACGGCGCCTCGGAGGGCCTCAAGACGATCATGGTCGAGCGCGAGGCACCGGGCGGGCAGGCCGGCCAGTCGAGCCGGATCGAGAACTATCTCGGGTTCCCGGCGGGCCTGAGCGGGTCCGACCTGGCTCGCCGTGCGACCGACCAAGCACGCCGCCTCGGCGCCGAGCTCTTGAGCCTTCAGGACGCCACCGGGCTCCGCATCGAGGGGTCCGGCCGGATCGTCGAGCTCTCGGGCGGGGGCAGCCTCAGCGCCTCGAGCGTGCTGGTCGCCTCCGGCGTCTCGTATCGCCAGCTCGACGTGCCCGGGTTCTCGGAGCTCACCGGTCAGGGCATCTACTACGGCGCTGCGTTGACCGAGGCGCGATCGTGCGCCGACCAGCATGTCGTCGTGATCGGCGGCGCCAACTCGGCCGGACAGGCAGCGGTCTATTTCTCTCAGTACGCGAGCCGCGTCACGATCCTCGTGCGCGGCGACTCGCTCGCGAAGTCGATGTCGCATTACCTGATCGAGCAGATCGAGGCGATCGGCAACATCGAGGTCCGCACCCGCACCGAAGCGGTCGGGGCCGAGGGAGACGGCCAGCTTCACACTCTGCGGATCCGGAACCCCGATGGCAGCGAGGCGGTCGAGGAGGTCGACGCCTGCTTCGTGTTCATCGGAGCGATGCCACTCACCGACTGGCTCGCCGGCGTCGTGGCGCGCGACGAACGCGGCTTCATCCTCGCCGGGCTCGACGCCAAGCAGGACAGCTGGCCGCTCCAGCGCGATCCGTTCCCGCTCGAGACGAGCGTGCCCGGCGTGCTCGTTGCCGGCGACGTCCGCTCGCGATCGATCAAGCGGGTCGCGAGCGCCGTCGGAGAGGGGTCGATGGCGGTGTCGCTCATCCACCAATACCTTGCCGAGGGATGACGTCCGTCGGCGAAACGTCGGTAACGGTCGCCGATCTGCGGCCGGTTGACCTGTTCGATGACATCGACGACGCCGCGCTCGCCGAGTGGGTCGCGGTGGCGGAGGACCGGCGATTCGACGTCGGGGACCTGGTGGTGGAGGCCGGCCGGCAGCCGGAAGGGCTGCACTGCCTGATCGAGGGCAGTCTCCAGATGTTCGTCAAGGACGGCGAGCGGCTCGAGCCCACCGGTCATCAAACCGCGCCGACGTGGATCGGCGCGGTACCGACGCTCACGGAGACGATCGTGGCCGCACAGATGACCGCGCTCACGCCGGCGCGGGTGGCACTGATCCCGGCAGACGAGTTCCGGCGCCTGGCGCTCGCGCACCCGGCCGTGCACCGCAAGATCATGCGCCAGGTCCGTCCCGTGGTCGCCCGGTTCACCGCGATCGAGCAGAACCGCGAGCGACTGGCGGCGCTGGGAACGATGGCTGCCGGACTCGCGCACGAGCTGAACAATCCGGCGTCGGCGGCGCGGCGCTCGGCGGCCGACCTGGCCGAGGCGCTTGACGTGATCGGCGCGACGCTCAGAGAGTTGGTCCAGGCCGGCGTCGAGCGCGACGACGCCGAGAAGATCGCCGACCTGCGCGACCTCGCGCTCCGTCAGTGCGCCGAGCGCGACGCGCTGTCGGCGCTCGACGCCGCCGACGCCGAGGACGAGATGCGCGACCGACTCGAGGACATCGACGTGCCGGATGCGTACCGGCTGGCCGAGCCGCTCGCCGCCGCCGGACTCGACGTGGAGTGGCTCGACCAGATGCGCTCGCTGGCCGGACCGGCGACGCCGGCGGCGGTGCGGTCGGTCGCGGCGTCGCTCAGCGCGCAGCGACTCGTCAGCGACCTGCGCGAGTCGACCGAGCGGATGAGCTCGTTGATCGGCGCGGTCAAGGCGTACGCCTACATGGACCGGGGCGGCGTCGTGCAGGCCGACATCCACGAGGGCCTCGAGACGACGCTCAAGGTCATGGCCCACAAGCTCAAGCACACCGAGATCGAGATCCAGCGCGAGTACGACCGCACCCTGCCCCCGCTGACTATCTACGGCTCGGAGCTCAACCAGGTGTGGACCAACCTGCTCGACAACGCCATCGACGCGCTCGGCTCGACCGGCACGATCACCCTGCGGACGCGCCGCGACGGCAGCTGCATCGTCGTCGACATTGCCGACACCGGGCCGGGCATTCCCGCCGAGGCCCGCTCACACGTGTTCGAGCCCTTCTACACGACCAAGGACGTGGGAAAGGGCACCGGCCTCGGACTGGACACCGCTCGCAGGATCGTTCAGGAGCGGCACGGCGGCTCGCTCGCGTTCGACACCAGCGAGCAAGGCACCACCTTTCACGTCTGGCTCCCGATCCAGCCCACCACCCCGCCACCAAGGGAGACATAAACATGACCACCTGCACTCACCTCGACACGATTACGGTCCTGCAACTGCCGGACTCCGTGCCGGGCTGCGAGGACTGCCTGAGAGAGGGCGGGGTCTGGTTGCACCTGCGGATCTGCCTGGGCTGCGGTCACGTCGGATGCTGCGACGATTCTCCTCACCGGCACGCCACCGCGCACTTCCACTCATCCGGTCACCCGCTGATCCACTCGCTCGAGCCGGGAGAAGACTGGACGTGGTGCTACGTCGACGAGGTGGCGATGGTAATCCCCGAGATCAAGGGCCACACCAAGATTCCACCATCGCCGATGCTCACCGGCTGACGCTCAGGAAGTCCCGCCACACGGGTTGACCGACCCGTCGAGCAGGGCGGGGCCGAGTGCGACCCAGGCGTCGCCGTAATACGTCGCGTCGTCCTGCGCAAGCCGGACCGCGCGCGCCCGCAGGTCGCGGGCGGCGCTCCGATCGCCGGCGGCGATGGCCGCCGCGGCTCCCGCGATCATCGGAAGCGGCGACGGAACGTCGTCGATCGTGCCTCCGGTGAGGGTCAGCGCCTGAGGGCCGGAGCGCCCGCCGGAGGCCAGGATGTTGCGCCACCACGCGGCCGCGATGGCGCGGGCGCCGGCGCTGCACGCGGTCGCGAACCAGATCGGAAGTCGTGCGGCGTCGAAGCCGTATTGCACGCCGACTCCTCCCCCGGGGTTGGCGATCGGCGCCAACCGGCCACTCGAGAGCTGCGCCCAATCGGGCGGGAGGCGATGCCCGCCGCCGGTCATTTCGTCGATCGCCGCGACCGCGGCATCTGCGGCCCGCTGCCAGCGACCGTCGCCGGTGAGCCGAGCCAGCGCGGTGAACACGCCGGGCATCAGGTACGACGGGTTGGCGGTCGGAGGCGAGGTCGACATCGCCCACGGCCCCGCCACCGGTAGCGGATCGCCGTTCGGCAAGGTCTCGGTTTCGTGCGCCAGCACCGCCCTCGCGACGTCCTGTCCCGCACGGTGGAGCGCTGCCTGATCCGGACCGTTGTAGCGGAGTAGTGCGTAGGCGATGAGGATGTCGGCGTCGGTCGCCGAGTGCGGGTCCTCGATCTGTCCCGTGCCGCTGGCGTGTGACGCGAACAGGCCGTCGGCACTTCCCAGATGCGCGGACGTCCAGGACCAGATCGTCCGCACACGCGCCGGCTGCCCGGCGACCTGCGCGATCAACATCGCGTACGCCTGACCCTCGCTCACGATGTCCCCGCCCTGGTCGTGCCGGATGACCCGGCCGTCGATGGTCACGTAGCGCGCCAGAAACCGCCTCGCGGCGGTCGCCGTCGACGGGGACGCCGCACGGGGCGGGACGCTCGTGGGCGCGCCACCCGTCGATCCGCCCGAGCCACCGCTGTCACTACAGCCGGTCATGCTCACCGACAGCGCGAGCAGGAGAGCGCCAACGCAGCCGACCCGCACCTCACTACGGCGTCGTCGAGGTGGTGCTCGAGGCGGTCGAGGTGGCCACGGGTGCCGTCGACGTCGTCACTGTCGTGCTCGTCGAACTCGTCGAACTCGTCGTCGGCGTCGTCGTCGGCGTCGGGGTCGCGGACGTGGTCGATGTCGTGCCGGTCGTCGTGGTCGAACTCGTCGTGGTCGTGGAGGTCGTCGTTGGGGTCGTGGACGTCGAGGTCGTCGACGTCTTCGAGCCGACCGACCCCTTCGACTTCCTGCCGTGGCCGGACTGGTCAGGCGACGCCGCTACGTTCGTCGAGTTCGCGGTCGTGGCCTGCCCGTAGTGGACGGGATGACCCCTCGCGGGGCCGACCAGCTGCGGGGCGACGATGTTCGCCGTACCGGGGACGAACAACCCGAGCGCGACGGCAGCGGTCCCGCCCGCGAGCCCGAGGCCTCCGACCGCGTAGGTGAGCCGCCGCCGTCCGTAGCGCAGGTACTCCGTCCGGCGACGCTCCCGGAGGTCCGGCGGCAGCGCGGCGTGCTGCGCGCTCAGGCTGTTGTAGGGGGCGGCGAGGAAGCTAAGCGTCGGCCAGACGAGCAGGCCCGCGAGGAGCAGGCCACCGGCGGACGTGCCCGACAGGGCGCCGGCGATCGCCGCGATGCCGAGCGCGCCGAACAGGCACTCGAGCCAGTTTGCCTTGAGCGCATCGCTCCAACGTGGATCGCCGTGCGTCTTCGGCGTCCGCAGGAAGGCGGCCTCCTTGGCGAACAGCCCCTGCAACGACGCGCTCGTTACCGTGAGGGTCGTCGATTGCCAGATCAGGAACGCGCCGAGCGCATCGCCCCACGAGGCTCCCGTCCCACGGCGGAGCAGCGCGACCGCGCGCAGCAGGCCGAGCACCACGAGCAGCGGAATCGCGGCGAGCAGGAACCCCGTCAGCTTGCGGAACACGAGCCCGCCGCTGAACACGATGTTCGCCGACCCGACAAGCAGGCAGAAGAAGAACAGCAACGCGAGCAGGTCCCCGTACCACTGAATACCGCCACACAGGTACGCCCACCGCTGGCCGAGGCTGAGGCGGTTGTCCTCCGTTTCGGGGCCGGGCAGCATCGAGCGCCAGTGGCGGCGCAGGATCTGAATCCCGCCAAAGCACCAACGAAACCGCTGACCCTTGAGCGCTTCGAACGTGAGCGGCATGATGCCCTTGCCGAACGATTTGTCGACGTGCAGCCCGGACCATCCGGCGCGCAGGATCCGGAGTGACAGCTCGGCGTCCTCGGTGATGCACCACTCGTCCCATCCGCCCGCCCGCTCGAGCGCGCGCCGGCGGATCAGGCCCATCGTGCCGGCGAAGATCGCGCCGTCGCGCTCATTGCGCGACGGCTGCGAGACGGCGAAGAAGTATTGATAGGAGTAGTAGAGGCGGCGGTAGAAGGGCGCCCCCTGCCAGTCGCGATAGTCCTGCGGCGCCTGGATGAAGCCGACCTTCGGATCGGCGAACAGCGGCGCGCACCGGCGCAGGAACTGTGGCTCGATCTGGTAGTCGGAGTCGATCACTCCGATCAGCTCGCACGAGTCCTCGACCATGTGCTCCAGCGCGTAGTTGAGCGCCCCGGACTTGTAGCCCGGCCAATCGCTCAGATGGACGAACTTCACGTCGTGCTGTCGGCACCAGCTCTCGACCGGCCGCCACAGCGCCTCGTCGTCGGTGTTGTCGTCGAGCACCTGGATCTCATAGTTCGGGTAGTCCAATGCGAGCAGCGACTTCAGCGTCTCGATGACCATGTCCGGCGGCTCGTTGTAACAGGGAACCTGGAGACAAACGAACGGATAAGGACCGTCGGGCAGCTCGGCCAGCTCCTGCGTCCCGACGCGGCGGACCCAGCTCGCGCGGCCGAGCGTGTCGCACAGCTCCCACAGGTACGCGCAGCCGAGTCCGGCCGCGACAAGCTCGAGGAGCCACAGCAGAACGCCCCCCACGTCGCCGGCGACGCCAAGGTGGCTGGCGAACGTCCACCACAACATGAACACGAGGTAGACCGCGAACACGTACGTCGTCGTCGCCCAGCAGACGTGAGCGCGTGAATTCCAGCGGCGGGTGACCGGAAGCCACAACACCGTGGCCAGCGCCAGCCCTACGACCGCGGCCTCGACGTGGCCGGTGGTCACGCCGATCGTCGCGAGGAGCCCGGCGACAACCGCGATCAGGACCGCGGACCACAAGACCGTCGCCGCGAGCCGTGCGGCTCGCTGCGATCGCTTCTCGGCAGGGCCGGTGGCGCGCGAGATCGGAACGAACAGCGCCACCGTCGCGAGAGGGGCGGCGAATAATCCGGCGAGGACGAGGGCTGAGAGCATGGGATGAGCGCAAGGAGTGCCGGTCCACCCTCGAGCGCTGACCTTTCCCCTACCCGGCCCTCGCTACGGCTACACAATCGCTCAGAGTGACCGCAGCGCTCGTCAGGGAGATCCCACAGCTTGGCCGACTCGACGTCGAAATGCCGGCCGCGGTAATTGACCGTGCCGTTGTGGTTCTCGAACAGCCCGCCGCTGATGTCGACCGCCTCGCCGAGCATCTCGTGCCGGACGCCGAGCGACGGCCAGCGCATGCCGACCACGTGCTCGTTCAGGTTCTCGCCCACTCCGAGACCGAGGCGAAAACGGTTGCGCGACAGGATCTCCATGGTCGCGGCCTTCTGCGCGACGATCTAGCCGAATTTGGTCATCGGCTTCTTTACCCACGATCGGGGCGAGTACGCGGGGGTGCGGGTGGGTAGTGGGACCCGGCCATGACCGTTGCCGTGCTCGACATCGACGGGACGCTCGTCGACACCAACTATCACCACGCGATCGCGTGGTACCGGGCCTTTCGCGAGCACGGCATCGTGCTCGCGATCTGGCGGATCCACCGTCACATCGGGATGGGCGGCGATCAGATGGTCGCCGCGCTGACGGATGATCGGACCGAGCAGGAGCAGGGCGACGACATCCGATCCTCGGAGACGACGCTGTACAACCAGCTGATCGACGAGGTGCGGCCGATGGAGGGCTCGCGCGAGCTGATCGAGGAGCTGAAGCGACGCGGGCATGTGGTGGTGCTGGCGAGCTCGGCGAAGGCCGACGAGGTCGACCATTACCTCGACCTGCTCGACGCGCGCGAGCTCGCGGACGACTGGACGACATCCGCGGACGTCGAGTCGACGAAGCCCGAGCCGGACCTGGTGAGCTCGGCGCTCGAGCGCGCCGGCGGATCGCCCGACGACGCGGTGATGGTCGGCGACACGCCGTGGGACGTCGAGGCGGCGCGCCGTGCCGGCGTGTCGACGCTCGCCGTGCGCACCGGCGGGTTCGCGATCTCCGAGCTCGAGGAGGCCGGCGCTGCGGCCGTGTTCGAGTCGGTCATCGAGCTTTGCCGGAAGCTCGACGAGACACGGCTGCGCTGAGTTCGAGCGCGGACGATTCCGTGTTCCTGTCCAGCAGGTCGCGAACGGCGCGCTCGACGCGCATCCGCACGCGGTCGTCGGCGACGTCGAGCGAGGGGATCCTTTCGAGCGCTCCGGCGATGGTCCATCCGGACAGGTACCGGTCAAATACGCGCGGATCGATGTAGGACCGGCGCGCCACCGCCGGCGTGTTGCCGAGCAACTCCGCCACCGACCGGACCGCCTCGTTGATCGCGCGCTTGCGAGCGGTCTTCGATTCGGCCTCGTGTCCATCGGACGCGAGCGTCACGGCGACCATCACCGTCGCGTTCCAGGTCCGGAAGTCCTTGGCGCTGACCTCGTCGCCGAGGTGCTCCTTCAGGTAATCATTGATGTCATCCGAGCGCACGTCGCGCCACCTCCGCCGTTCCCGGTAGGCGAGCAATTCCGGCGGGCCACTCCGGCGCCGCCGGAGAGTCCGGACGAGCTCGATCGACATCGGGTCTTCGATCGCCTGACGGCGGCGGGTCCCTCCCTTGCCGGTACCCGAGCACCGGCTGGGCAATCAGATGTCCGCATCGTTACGGGGGAAACGGCGGCGGGTTTTTCGGGAGATCGCTCGGGTACTGACCCGATGGATGCCCGGCCGCCGACTGATTGCTCCGTTCTTTCGCCAACTGGCGGGCGATCCGCTCGGCCTCGGGCGCTCGGCGCAGTCGCGCCGGTCCGAGCGGCTGAGACCACGGACCGAGAATGCGGATCGGGTGGTGCAGTCCGTGTGCCCGTACTGCGCGGTCGGGTGCGGCCAGCGCGTGTATGTCAAGGACGAGAAGGTCATCCAGATCGAAGGCGATCCGGACTCGCCGATTTCGCGCGGAAGGTTGTGTCCGAAGGGCTCGGCGTCGGAACAGCTCGTGAACTCGCCGATGCGCGAGACACGCGTCAAGTACCGCCGGCCAGGCGGCACCCACTGGGAGTACCTGAGCCTCGATCAGGCCAACGAGATGATCGCCGAGCGCATCCTCCGCGCTCGCGAGCAGACGTGGGAGGAGGAAACCGACGACGGCAAGCCGCTCAAGCGGACGCTCGGGATCCACTTCCTCGGCGGCGCGACGCTCGACAGCGAGGAGAACTACCTGATAAAGAAGCTGTTCACCGCGCTTGGGGCGCTCTCGATCGAGAACCAGGCGCGTATATGACACAGCTCGACGGTCCCCGGTCTGGGGACGTCGTTCGGGCGCGGCGGCGCCACCACGTTCCAGCAGGATCTGCAGAACTCAGACTGCATCCTGATCATGGGCTCGAACATGGCCGAGCAGCACCCGGTCGGATTCCAGTGGGTGATCGAGGCCAAGGAGCGCGGCGCCAAGGTGATCCACGTCGACCCCCGGTTCACGCGCACGAGCGCCATGGCCGACCGGCACGTTGCGATCCGCCCCGGCACTGACGTCGCGTTCCTCGGCGGAATCGTGCACTACATCTTCGAGCACGAGGCGTGGTTTCGCGAGTACGTCATGCACTTCACCAACGGCCCGGTGATCATCAAGCCGGGGTTCCAGGACACCGAAGACGCGAGCGGGTTCTTCTCGGGCTGGGACCCCGAGCACAGCGCGTATGACATCAGCAGCTGGAGCTACAACAAGACCGAGGGCGAAGCCGCCGCGGGCAAGTCGGAACAGCAGGCCGACGTGTCCGGAGACCAGGCTCACGGCGCCCATGGGATCGACCTCGAGGGCGGCGACCCTCCGGACATCGACAACTCGATGGGGGACGACCGCTGCGTGCTCCAACTCGTCCGCCGGCACTTTTCGCGGTACACGCCCGACGTGGTCTCGCAGATCTGCGGCTGCACCGCGGAGGACGTCCTCGAGGTGGCCGCGGCGCTGTGCGAGAACTCCGGCCGGGAGCGGACCTCGGCGTTCGTGTACTCGGTCGGCTGGACGCAGCACACGGTCGGGGTCCAGAACATCCGAGCTGCATCGATCGTGCAGATGCTGCTCGGGAACATCGGCCGGCCGGGTGGCGGCATCCTCGCCCTGCGAGGGCACGCGAACATCCAGGGCTCGACCGACATCCCGACGCTGTTCGACATCCTGCCGGGCTACATACCGATGCCCCACCCGCAGTCGCATCCGACGCTCGAGACGTTTGTCGAGCTCAACGGCCCGAGCACTGGGGCGTGGGGCAACCTGAAGCCGTACCTGGTGTCGCTGCTGAAGGCGTGGTGGGGCGACGCCTCCACCGAGGCGAACGACTTCTGCTTCGACTACCTGCCGCGAATAAACGGCGACCACTCGCACTACGCGATGATGCTCAGGATGCTCGACGGGGGCGTGCGGGGCATGTTCTGCGTCGGGCAGAACCCGACCGTCGGCTCGGCCAACTCGAAGCTGATGCGCCTCGCGCTGGCCAAGCTCGACTGGCTCGTGGTCCGCGACTTTCAGCCGATCGAGTCGGCGACGTTCTGGAAAGACTCTCCGGAGCACGACTCCGGGGAGGTCCGCGCCCAGGACATCCAGACCGAGGTGTTTTTCCTGCCCGCCGCGGCGCACACCGAGAAGGACGGCTCGTTCACCAACACGCAGCGGCTGCTCCAGTGGCACAAGAAGGCATGCGAGCCGCCAGGGGACTGCCGCTCCGAGCTGCACTGGATCTATCACCTGGGGAAGGCGATCCGCGAGAAGCTGGCGGCATCCGAGGACGCCAGGGACCGGCCGGTGCTCGATCTGACCTGGGACTACCCGCTCGTCGGTCCGCACGACGAGCCCGACGCGGAATCCGTGCTCCAGGAGGTGTCGGGTCGAAAGGCCGACGGGTCGTTCCTATCCAGCTACGACGATCTCGAACAGGACGGGTCGACCGCGTGCGGATCGTGGATCCACTGCGGCGTCTACAAGGACGGCGTCAACCAGGCAGCGCGCAAGAAGCCCGGCGCCGACCAGAACTGGATCGCGCATGAATGGGGCTGGGCGTGGCCGAAGGACACGCGGATCATCTACAGCCGCGCCTCCGCCGACGCCGAGGGCAACCCGTGGTCCGAGCGCAAGCGGTACGTCTGGTGGGACGCCGCCGTGGGCAAGTGGACCAGCCTCGGCGACCCGCCCGACTTCCCGCCGACGAAGGCTCCGGATTTCAAGCCCGACGATGACGCCAAGGCGATGGATGCGATCGCCGGCGACAAGCCGTTCCTCCTTCACCCGGACGGGCGGGGCTGGCTGTACGCCCCGTCTGGGCTCGTCGACGGACCACTGCCGGCGCACTACGAGCCCGAGGAGTCACCCTTCGCCAACCTTCTCTACACGCAGCAGCAGAACCCCACGCGTCAGCTTTTCGGCCGCCGTGAGAACCCCTACCACCCCGCCCGTGGCGACGCGGGCGCGGATGCGTTCCCGTTCGTGCTCAGCACGTACCGGCTGACCGAGCACCACACCGCCGGAGGGATGTCTCGAACCGTGCCGTATCTCGCGGAGCTGCAGCCGGAGTTCTTCTGCGAGGTCTCCCCCGCGCTCGCCGGGCTGCGCGGTCTCGAGCACCGCGGGTGGGTCACCATCGTGACGGCCCGCCAGGCGGTGGAGGCGCGTGTGATGGTCACCGACCGCATCAGGCCGCTGCGAGTACAAGGCCGGGAGATGCACCTAGTGGGGACGCCGTATCACTGGGGCGGCGTCGGCATCGTGACCGGCGACTCCGCCAACGAACTGCTCCCGATCGCGCTCGACAACAACGTGCACATCAGCGAGTACAAGGTGTGCACGTGTGACATCAGGCCTGGCCGGCGCCCTCGCGGGCGCGCGCGGCTAGCGCTCGTCGAGGACTATCGCCGCCGAGCGGGAGTGAAAGCGTGAAGCTCGACACGCACGTGTGGCCCGGATCCTACGGCGAGCTCGCGAAGCCTCGGATGGGCTTCTTCACCGACACATCAGTGTGTATTGGCTGTAAGGCGTGCGAAGTCGCGTGCAAGGAGTGGAACCAAATCCCGATGTCACTCCACGGGTTCACCGGCAACTCGTACGACAACACGATCGCGCTCGATGCTGACACCTGGCGCCACGTGGCGTTCATCGAGCAACGGGTGCCCGCGGACGCCACCGGCGGCGCGTCGCTGGTCGAGGCGGCTGCGCGCGGGGAGGCAATCGACGGCGGCGTTGCCACCTATCAACAGGGCGACGGTTTTCGCTGGCTCATGGCCTCGGACGTCTGCAAGCACTGCACGGATGCTGCCTGTCTTGACGCTTGCCCGACTGGGGCGCTGTTCAGAACCGAGTTCGGGACGGTCGTCGTCCAACAGGACGTTTGCAACGGCTGCGGCTACTGCGTGCCCGCGTGCCCGTTCGGCGTGATCGATCAGCGCGAGGATGACGGCCGCGTGTGGAAGTGCACGCTCTGCTATGACCGGCTCAAAGACGACATGGAGCCCGCGTGCGCAACGGCATGCCCGACGAACTCGATCCAGTTCGGCGAGCTGGACGCGCTCCGCGCGCGGGCCGAGCATCGGCTCGCCCAACTGCAACGCGCCGGGCAAGACACGGCGCAGCTGTACTTGGCCGATGCCGACGACGGCATCGGCGGCGGCGGCGCCTTCTTCCTGCTGCTCGACGAGCCCGAGGTGTACGGGCTCCCGCCGGACCCGGTCGACACGCGCCGGGATCTCGCCTCGATCTGGGCGGCGGCGGGTGCGGCCGCGGTCGCGCTCGGTGCCGGGCTCGCGGCCGCCGTGTTTGGGGGCAGCAGGTGAGCCCGAGCGACTCATATCACGGCCAGCCGGTGCTCAAGCAGCCGGTCTGGACCTGGGAGATACCGTGCTACTTCTACGCCGGGGGCCTGGCCGGCGCGTCAGCCGGGCTCGCGTACCTGTCGGAGTCGCGAGGCAACGAGGTGCTCGCTCGGCGCGCGTGGTCGGCGGCGATGCTCGGCATCGGCGTGAGTCCGGCGCTGCTGACCTCGGACCTCGGCCGGCCGTTCCGATTCCTCAACATGCTCCGGATGTTCAAGGTCACCTCGCCGATGTCCGTCGGCTCGTGGATCCTGACCGCGAGCGGGGCGACCACGGCACTCGCGACCGCGAGCGTCTGGACCGGCTGGTTCCCCCGCGCCGGCAGAGCCGCACGACCGGCGGCGGCGGCGCTCGGCCTCCCGCTCTCGACCTACACCGCGGCGCTCGTGGCCAACACGGCGGTGCCCGTGTGGCACGACTCGCACCGCCTCCTCCCGTTCGTGTTCGCATCGGGAGCCGCCCTGAGCGCCGGCTCCGCGGGCGTGATCGCCGCCCCGCCCAATCACGCCGCGCCCGCGCGCCGGCTCGCGCTCGTGAGCGCCGCGCTCGAGGTCGCCGTGAAGGAGTTGATGGAGCGCCGGCTCGCGAAGCAAGGCGAGCCGTACCGACACGGGGCGGCGGCGAGGTTCGGTCGGATCGGCCAGGCCTGCATCGCGGCGGGAGCGACGTTGCTGGCGACCCGCGGCGGACGGTCGCGCGGCGCCGCGATCGGCGCGGGTGCGTTGCTGTCCGCGGGCGCGCTCAGCGCCCGCTGGAGCGTGTTCAAGGCGGGCTTCGGGTCGGCGGCAAACCCAGCGTACGTGGTCCGGCCTCAGCGTGCCGGCATCGAGGCCGGCGAGGCCCGCGGCGCCGCACGCCGGCAGTCGAGGGTACTCAATCCCGACCCCGCGCGCGGCTCGCCGGCAACAGCGCCGGTGGAGCTGTTCGCCTCCTGACAATCCGCTCGGCGCTGCGCTGAACGCGGCCTGGCCGCTGGTTACAGGCCGGCTTCGCGGGTACGCAAAAGCCGTGTGGTCGTGGAGCCAGCTTCGGGTTGTGCAAGCGCTGGTCAGCACCAGGGGCGAGTACGACCGTCTGTTCTCGATCTACGTTCCACTTGCGATCGGCGTGTTCCTCGTGATCGTGGTCGCCATGATCGGGGCCGTGATCGTCTTCCGTCGGCGGCCGGTGGAGCGCGCCGCCCGGTGGCATGAGCACAACCGGCTCGAGGGCGCGTATGCCCTGTTGCTCGCGTGTGTCGCCGCGTTCCTGCTGTACCTGACGTTCACCACCGAGCATCGGGTGGACACGGTCGCCGACCGGGAGCGTCCCGCTCTCATCGTCGACGTCACCGCATCGAAGTGGGAGTGGACATTCACGTATCCAGCCTACGGCTTCAGTGTCCACAGCGGAGCGGTCGGACGCCAGCCGATGGTCGTGCCGGCGGGCGAGGCGGTTCGCTTCGACCTCACCTCGGCCGACGTCATCCATTCGTTCTGGATCCCCGCGCTTCGCTACAAGCACGACGCGATACCGGGCTCGACCCAAGTGTTCACGCTCGTGTTCTCCAGGGGCGTGTTTCCGGGGCAGTGCGCGGAGTTCTGCGGGCTCCGCCACGCCGACATGATCTTCACCGCGCACGCCGTCGCCCCCCCCGCGTTTGCCGCATGGGCCCGGAGCCGCGGTAGAGGGCCGAGACCGTGAGTGTCGCCAGCGCCCGGACGGCGCGGGTCCCGCGCATGACGGGATGGCTCGGCGCAACCGTCAGCACCGATCACAAGCGCATGGGCCTGACCCTCGGCGTCTGCTCGCTGTTCTTCTTCCTGCTCGGCGGGGTGTTCGCGCTGCTGATGCGCACGCAACTGGCGCAGCCGGATATGCAGTTCGTCTCGGATAACTCCTACAACCAGCTGTTCTCGATGCATGGCTCGACGATGATCTACCTGTTCGTCACGCCGATGGCGATCGCGCTGGCGCTGTATCTCGTGCCGCTCCAGATCGGAGCCGTGGGCCTGTCGGCCGCGCGGCTGGCGCTGGCGGGGCTTTGGACATGGCTATGCGGCGGGCTGGTCATGCAGCAGGGCTGGTTCGCGTCGGGCGGTGCCGGCCGTGACGGCTGGTCGTCGTACGCGCCGCTGTCGAACGGGACCAATACGCCGGGTGTGGGACAAGACCTGTGGGTGATCGGCGTGATCCTCGCGGCCGCGGGCATGACCGTGATCGCCGCGTGCGTTCTCGCCACCGTCGCCCGCCGCCGCGCCCCTGGCATGTCACTCCTGCGGATGCCGGTGTTCACCTGGACCGCGCTGGTCAGCGTGCTGATGGTCGTGTCCGCGTTCCCGATCCTGGTGTTCGCGATGGTGCTGCTCTACATCGACCGTCACGGCGGGCACATCTACACGGGATTCGCCGGGGCGATCGACTACCAGGACCTGTTCTGGTTCTTCGGGCACCCAGTCGTGTACGTGATGTTCTTTCCGTACCTGGGGGCGGCCGCCGAGACGATCGCCGTGTGCTCAAACAAGCGCTGGTTCGGTTACATACCGTTCGTCGCCTCGATCATGGCGTTTGCCGCGTTGTCGATGGCAGTGTGGTCACACCACATGTACGTGACCGGGGGGGTCACCAACCAGTACTTCGCGTTCACCTCGACGCTCCTTCTGGTGCCAGCCGGGATCGAGTACTTCGACGCGGTGGCGACGCTGATCGGGGGCTCGATCGTCCTGCGCACTTCGATGCTGTTCGCGCTGGCGTTCTTCATCCAGTTCCTGATCGGCGGGCTCAGCGGGATCTTCGTCGCTTCGCCGGTGCTCGACTATCAGGCGTACGGCACGTACATCGTCGTCGCTCACTTCCACTACACGCTGTTCGCGGGCAGCATCTTCGGCTTCTTCGCGGGGGTCTACCACTGGTTCCCGAAATTCACCGGAGCGCTGCTGCGTGAATCGCTCGGGAAGCTGCAGCTGGTGCTGATGGTGATCGGGACGAACCTGACTTTCTTCCCGATGTTCTTCCTCGGCAACGACGGGATGCCGCGCCGGATCTCCCGGTATCCGACGCACCCGGGGTGGGGAACGCTGAACCTGCTCGAGTCGGTCGGCGCGGGAGTCATCGCGCTCGGGGTGCTCATTTTTCTCGTCAACGTGGTCGTCTCGCTGCGCCGGCGTGTCGTCGCGGGCGATGATCCTTGGCTCGGTCACACGCTCGAATGGGCCACGTCCTCGCCGCCCCCGCCGCTCAACTTCGAGCGGCCGCTGCCGCCGATTCGCTCCTACGCGCCGTTGCTCGACCCTCGCCAAGAGGGCTCGACCGCCGAAGCCCGCGGGGCGAGGTGAACGCGACCCGATGAGGGGCGGCGCCATCCCGATCCTCTCCTGGGGCACGCTTCTGCTGATCCTGTGCATCGGCAACTGGGTGTGGAACGACAAGCCGGTCAGCGGGGCTGCCGCCACCGCCGCCGTGATCACCGTCTACGCGTTCGGCGCCGCGCTCTGGCTCGCACGCCGTGAGTCGATCCGGCGGGGTCCTCCCGGACCGGCGTCCGAACCCGAATCAGTACCGGAGGCGAGCGTGGCCGCGGTCGTGATCGGCCTGTCGGTCGGGTGCGCGCTGTTCGGCTTGGCCTGGTCGAAGTTCCTCCTGTACTTCGGTGCAGCGATGCTCGTGCTGTCGCTGGCTCGCCTCGTGATCGAGCTGCGCTCCGAGCGGTCGACGCGCCAGCGGACGGCGGCCGACCGGGAGCGGCGATGAGCGCCCCGTCACTGTTCTCGCTCCTGGTTTCTCGTTGGGCGCCGAGCTCCCCGGTGCTCGTCATGTCGGTGGCGTCCGTCGGCCTGTACGCGCTGGGCGTGCGCCGCGCCGGCCCGCGCTGGCCGGTTCGCCGGACCGCATCTTTCCTCGGCGGGATCGGCTGCGTCGTGCTCGCGCTGCAGTCTGGGATCGACGCCTTCGACGACCGGATGCTCTCGGTCCACATGGTGCAGCACATGCTGCTGCTGCTCGTCGCGCCGCCGCTGCTTCTGGGAGGACGGCCGCTGATCCTCGCCCTCCGGGCGCTGCCGCCACACCGCCGGAGCTCGCTGGCCAAGGCCGTGCATTCCGCTCGCGCCGCCACGGCCCCGGTTCCGGCGGTGGCGATCTTCGGCGCGGCCGTTGTGCTCACCCATCTTCCCGCGTTCTACGACGCGACCCTCCGGCACGCCGCGCTCCACGACTGTGAGCATGCCGTCTATCTGCTCGCGGGACTCCTGATGTGGTCGCCGCTGCTCGACGCCGACCCCGCCCCCGGGCGCAGGCTGGGTGGTCTGGGCAAGCTCGCCTACCTGATCGTGGCGATGCTGCCGATGGCGCTCGTGGGCGCATATCTGAACCGGCACGCCACGCTCGTGTACTCGGCCTACGGCCCGCCGGCGCGCGCGCTCGGCATCTCGGCGCTCGACGATCAGGCCCAGGCCGGGGCGATCATGTGGGTCGTCGGTAACACGATCATGGTCGCGGTGGGGCTGTGGGCGGCGATCGCGGCGATGGTCGCTCAGGAGCGACGGCAGATCGCGCGCGACTCCCGCGGTGCATCGCTCGCCGCAGGCGACGGAGGGCCGGCGGCGTGAGATCGTTGCTCGTGCGCTGGCTCACCCGGCGCTCGCGCGTGCCTCGGATCCTCCGAGCGACCCTCGCGCTCGTGCTTGGGACGATCGCCATCGTCGGGCTGGCCGCGCCGAGCTCCCGCGGAGAGACTGGCGCGGCGACCACCTTCGGGGGACGGGCGCCCGAACCGAACCCGCCGACCAAGTCGCCGGAGCCGCCCGGCGCCGACAACCCGACCAAGACCTTTCCCGACTCGGCGGCGCTCCGGGCTCAGGGGTTCACCCTGTATCAGGGCAGCTGCTCCTCGTGCCACGGAATCGCGGCCCAGGGAATCCCAGGGGTAGCGCCGTCGCTGCGGGCGGTAGGTGCCGGCCCGCTCGATTTCTATCTCTCGACCGGCCGGATGCCGCTCGAGCAGCCGCGCGAAGAGCCGATGCGGAGCCCACCGGCGTTCACGCGCGCGCAGATCGACGCGCTGATCGCATTCGTCAGCGCGTTTGGAGGTCCCCCCGCGCCGACCGCGAACCCATCCGCCGGCGATCTCGCGCTCGGCTTTCACGAGTTCACGTTGAACTGCGCCGGCTGCCACCAGATCGTCGCCCGCGGCGGGATCACGGTTGACGCCCAGGTCCCCGACCTCGAGCAGACCACCCCGCAACAGATCGCCGAGGCGGTGCGGATGGGGCCATACCTGATGCCGCATTTCGACTCCGCGCAGATCGACCAGCACGACCTCGATTCGATTGCCCGCTACATCGTGTGGACTCGACACCCGGCCGACTCGGGGGGTTGGGGTATCTACAACATAGGGCCGATTCCCGAGGGCATCGTCGCCTGGTTCATCGGTCTGGCTGCGCTCGTGATCGTGGCGCGCCTCATAGGCGAGCGCATGGACGAGCCCGTACCAACACCAAACCCGAGGGAGGCCGATCGATGACCCCCGAGCATCGCGGACCGGTCTCGCGACTGGGAAAGGCGCTCGGACTCCTGGTCGCGCTCTTGACCGTCAGACGCGCGGCGCGGACCCGCACCGCGCCGCCCGACGCGAGCGAAACCCAGTCCGACTTCGACCCGCGCCGCCGCGTCGTGCCCGCGAACCGTCGCGCGGAGACCGCGGTCGCGGCGCTGCTCGCGCTGGTGGCGCTGTTCGGGCTGGGCTTCACGGTCGTGTACGTAGCGTTCGACGCCGACACGCAGCTCCTGGGGATCGCGATCGGCGGCGCCCTGTGCCTTCTGGCCGCCGCCGCGATCGTCGCGGGGAAGCTGGTCGTGCCCCAGGAGACGGCGGTGGAGGAGCGCGGGCGGCTGCTCGACGAGGCGGAGACCGACACCGTCGTCGAGATGATCGAGGCAGGCGGCGAGGGGGTCTCCCGCCGTGTGCTGCTGATCGGCGCGGGCGGCGTCGCCGGAGCCGCGCTGGTGACGGCGGCGGCTACCCCGCTGGCATCGCTCGGCCCCACCCTGAGCCGGCTCCACGAAACGCCGTGGGCGCGCGGGACCCGCCTGGTCGACGATCAGGGACGTCCCTACGCGGCCGACCAGATCGAGATCGGCTCGTTCTACACCGCGTTGCCCGAGCACTCAGACCCGGAGGCGTTCGGGGCGGGGCTGCTCGTCGTGCGGCTGCCGGCGAGCTTCCTCCACCTGCCCGCGGCCCGCCGCGCCTGGGCGCCCTCGGGGATCCTCGCCTACTCGAAGATCTGCCCTCACGCCGGCTGCGCGATCTCGCTGTATCGCTACCCCACCTATGCGCCCACCAGCCAGCAGCCGGCGTTCACGTGCCCCTGTCACTACTCGACGTTTCTGCCGGGCGAGGGCGGGCGGGTGGTGTTCGGTCCCGCCGGGCGCTCGCTGCCGCAGCTGCCGTTGAGGATCGACGCCGATGGCAACCTGCGCGCCGCCGGACCGTTCCGCGAGGACATCGGCCCATCGTGGTGGGGCGTCCACCGGGCGCAGTCATGAACGCGGTCGAGCGCCACGTCCACCGGCGCTTCGAGCGGGCCGCCCGGGCCGGCGACGAGCGACTCGGCGCGATGGGCGCGATCAGGTGGGCGATGCGTTACGTGTTCCCCGACCACTGGTCGTTCCTGCTCGGCGAGATCGCGCTCTACTCGTTCATGGTGCTCGTCGGGACCGGCATCTTCCTGACGCTCTACTACGTTCCCGGCGCTTCACAGGTCATCTACCACGGCTCCTACCCGCTCCTCCAGGGCGAGCAGATGTCGGAGGCTTACCGGTCGGTTCTCGACCTCTCGACCACCGTGCCGGCGGGCCTGCTGTTCCGCCAGGTCCATCACTGGGCCGCGGACGTGTTCATCGCCGCGATCGTGCTCCACCTGATGCGGGTGTTCTTCACAGGTGCCTATCGCAAGCCGCGCGACCTCAACTACTTCATCGGGTTGACCATGCTGATGCTTGCGATCCTCGAGGGCTTCGCCGGGTACTCGCTCGTCGACGATCTTCTCTCCGGCATGGGGCTGGCGATCGCCTACTCCGTAGCCATGTCGATCCCGTTGATCGGAGGCCAGCTTGCCACCCTGATCTGGGGCGGTCCGTTCCCGGGGAGCGGCAGCTTCCTGCCGCGCCTGGAGATCGTGCACGTGCTGCTGATCCCGGTCGCCCTGGCGGCGCTGATGACGATCCACCTGGGGATCATCATGCGCCAGCATCACTCGCAGTTCCCCGGTCCGGGCCGGCGGGAGCGCAACGTGGTGGGGACCCCGATGTGGCCTGCGTATGCGTTGCGCTCGATCGGGCTGTTGCTGGCGGTGTCCGGCGTACTGTTCTTGCTCGGAGGCCTCGTCCAGATCAACCCGATCTGGCAGTGGGGGCCCTACCACCCGTACCTGTCGGAGAACGGCGCCCAGCCCGACTGGTACATCGGCTGGCTGATCGGCGCGTTGCGCCTGATGCCCAACTGGGAGCTCGTGATCGGTGGGCGAACGATCATCCCGAATCCGTTCTGGGGCGGGGCTGCGTTTCCGCTCCTGGTCTTCGGCGTGATGTTCGCCTGGCCGGCGATCGAGCGCCGGTTCACCCGAGACGTCCGCCGCCACGACCTGCTCGACCGCCCGCGCGACCGCCCGATCCGCACGGCAATCGGAGCCGCGTTTCTCAGCTGGGTCGTGATCGTGTTTGCGGTCGGGTCGACCGACCGGATCTTCTACCGCCTCGGCATCTCCTACACCACCCAGATCCACGTGTGGCGTGTAGGGGTCTGGGTGATCCCGATTCTCGTGTTCCTGCTCACCCGGAGCGCCTGCCGATCGTTGCAGCGCAGCGGCGCGCACCCGCTGCGAGCCTGGCAGGGGGAGGTCGTACGACGGCGGCCTGACGGCGCAGTCGACGTGATCGTGGAGAGTCCCGACCGGCTCGAACCAGGGACGACGGAGCCACCGGTTGGCACCACGTCCGGGCGCGAGGCCTCGGATTGAGTGCTACTGAGCCTCGCGCCGAGCGTCCACGAGCTCTTCCGGCGAGGTGGTTCCGTGGGTGCCCGGCTGGGGCCGATTCGTGTGCGGCAGCGGGCGGGGCTCGATATCAGCCATGTCGCCGTGAGCGCTGGCGCCGGACCCTCGCGCCCACATGCCGGCCGCGAGCGCGACGAGGAGCACGAGCACTCCGAGCGGAAGCACCATGATCGTGAAGATGCCACCGGAAAAGATGGCGCCGATCACCCCGACGGCGAGCAGGAAAGCGGCTACCAGGTACAACCACATACCGCTCGCTTACCCACACTGTCGGTCGGCAAACTGCTGCCGGCCGATTGACCCGGTCGGCCGGACCCGGAACAGCCGCAACGCGGCGCGCTACATCCGCGGCACGGCCGGCCGTCCCCTGCCTGGGTCCGGCCGGCGCGCCCCGCGCTGCCGGCAGTCTCAGGCTGGAACGGTCGCCACGTCTCGATCGAAATGCCGATGCGCGGCGATCGCGTCCGCGAACGCCTCGATAAACCCGTCGAGCTCCCCGTTGCCGTTTCCAAGGGACGCCAGCGTGACCACGCCGTTCTCGTCCAGGAGCCCGTTGTCGGACAGCTTCGCGCAGTTCAGCGGCGCGTCGCGCAGCAGCTCGACTCCATCGCTGATCGCGCCCACCGGCTTGGCGTGCTTGTACGCCTCGGCGACATAGCGGACGGCGGCACCGTTGCCGCGGAGCGTGTCGACGCTGGCGGCGCCGCCGGCGACGAGCACCGCGTCGTACAGCACGGACGCCATCGTCGTCAGCGGGCGGTCGACGCCGATCGAGCCATCGAGGCTGCCTCCGTGCGGGGCGAGGATCTCACAGATCGCCCCTCGCGATCGAAGCGACTCGAGCACGTGCTGGAGCGGCTCGGCGTCGACCCCGTCGGCGGCGAGTACCGCGACCTTGCGCGTCTCGACAGCGCCGGGCTGCTCGGCCTGGCTCAGCGCGGGCGAGCTCCGTCCGTGGTTCGCCTCCGTCTCGCGCGGCGGCTCGATGCCGAGCCCTTCGGCGACCCGGCTCGCCAGTCCGTGGTCCACGTGCGCGAGCTGCTCAACCATCCGCTCGCGGATGTACTCACGCTCCACCTTCCCGAGCTCGAACTGGAGCGCGTCGACGATGTGCTGCTGCTCCCACTCGCTCATCGAGTTCCAGAACAGCGTCGCCTGGGTGTAGTGGTCCTTGAAGCTGTCGCTGCGCTTACGGATCTTTGTGCCGTCGACGCGCTCCTGGTAGTGGCGATACGCGCCCTCGTCCACGGACGCCAGCGCCGGACATCCGCCGCCGATCGAGTTGGGGTGATACGACACCGGCGAGGTATCGATCCGGTGCTGACCGTAGCCGTCCCGCTGGTGGTGATGGACGTCGGAGATCGGGCGGTTCACTGGCAGCTGCGCGAAGTTCGGACCGCCCAGCCGGATCAGCTGGGTGTCGAGGTAGGAGAACAGACGCGCCTGCATCAAGGGGTCGTTCGTGAAGTCGATCCCCGGTACCACGTTCGCCACGTGGAACGCGGCCTGCTCGGTCTCGGCGAAGAAGTTGTCGGGGTTGCGGTTCAGCACCATCCGCCCGGCGATCCGAAGCGGGACCTCTTCCTCGGGGATGATCTTGGTCGCGTCGAGCAGGTCGAAGTCGAAGTCGTGCTCGCGCTCCTCCTCGACCAGCTGCACGCCGAGCTCCCACTCAGGACCGTTGCCCGACTCGATCGCGTCCCACAGGTCGCGCCGGTTGAAGTCCGGATCGGTGCCCATGATCTTCTGAGCCTCGTCCCACACGAGCGAGTGCGTGCCGAGCTTCGGCCGCCAGTGGAACTTGACGAACGTGCCCTTACCCTCCGCGTTGACGAACCGGAACGTGTGGACGCCGAATCCCTGCATCGTCCGGTAGCTCTTGGGGATCGCGCGATCGGACATCAGCCACATGAGCATGTGCATCGCCTCGGGCTGGAGCGAGACGAAGTCGTAGAACGTGTCGTGCGCCGAGGAGCCTTGCGGGATCTCGTTGCGCGGCTCGGGCTTGACCGCGTGCACGAAGTCGGGGAACTTGATTCCGTCCTGGATGAAGAACACCGGCATGTTGTTGCCGACGATGTCGAAGTTACCTTCGCGCGTGTAGAACTTCGTCGCGAACCCGCGGACGTCGCGTACAGTGTCGGCCGAGCCGCGCGACCCGCCGACCGTGGAGAAGCGCACGAACACCGGCGTCTCCTTCCCGGCCTCCGATAGGAACTCCGCCCGGGTCACGTCAGCCAGAGAGTCGGTGCATATGAACGTGCCGTACGCGCCGGCGCCGCGTGCGTGGACGATCCGCTCCGGGATGCGCTCGTGATCGAAGCGGGTCAGCTTCTCGCGGAAGTGAAAGTCCTCGATGAGGGTGGGGCCGCGGTCGCCGGCACTCAGCGAGTCATCGGTGTGGTCTACCCGGACGCCCTGATCCGTCGTCAGGTGGGCGCCTTCGTTGGTGACGCGATCGCGCTCGATGTCTCTCTGCTTCTGGTCGCCGTTGCTCACGATTCACTCCTAGCTCGTTAGTTCCTCATATAACGGCGCGTACCCCGCAGGCGCGACTGTTAACAGCCAAGCGTGCGTTCTGACCGCCAGCGAGCGCACAGCCCCGATCGGTGACGTCCGCGGCCGGACGTACGCACACGGACATCGGAGTTTCGGCTGTCAGCCGCGAGGACAGAATGGAGTCGAGTCGGTTTCCGGCGTGACTCACCCGTCACGCCGGTTCCGAGCACAAGCGTCGGACGACGCCCGGGACGCCCCGCAGCGGCCCCCGCACGGACCTCGCGTTAGCAACCGCCTAATGGAGGTCCCATGAGTTTAATGCTTGCTCCCGCGCGCGATCTCGCGCGACTCAGCGACGACCAGTTGCTTCAGATGCACTATGAGGACCGCGATCTAGGGGCCCGTGACGAACTGGTCGAACGATTCATGCCGTTCGCCCGGAAACTGGCACTTCGTTACATCCACACGAGTGAGCCGATGGCTGACCTGGTTCAGGTCGCGTGCATCGGACTGCTCAACGCGATCGAGCGGTTCGAGCCCGGCCGCGGCAAGAAGTTCACCGCCTACGCGGCGCCGACGATCGTAGGGGAGCTGAAGCGATACTTTCGCGACAAGGGCTGGAGCGTGCATGTCCCCCGGGACCTCCAGGAGCGAGCTCTGGCGGTCAGCCGGCACACCGAGCGCCTCTCCTCCGAGCTCGGCCGGTCACCAACCGTCGACGAGCTGTCCGCTGCGCTCCGGTGCACCGTCGAGCAGGCAGTCGAGGCGCTCGACGCCACCCACAACTACCACCCGGTTTCGCTCGATGCTCCCGTCGTGGTCGAGGATGAGGACGCTAGCGCGCTCGCAGACACGCTCGGGGGTGAGGACGACGGATTCGGCCTCGCCGACGAGCGCCAGGCGATCGTGGCCAACTGGCACACGCTGAGCGACACCGAAAAGGAAGTGCTCGGCTTGCGGCTGCTGCACGGGCTCACACAGCGCGAGATCAGCCGACGAATCGGATACTCGCAAATGCATGTGTCCAGGCTGCTGCGGCGATCGCTGCAGCATCTGGATGACTCAGCGGAACCGGCAACGGCTGCCTGACTCATCCCTTCGGCCGCTGACGGTTTGCCAGCGAAGGCCGGATGGCCGCGAGCGAGGTAAGATCCCCGGCTACTGCAGGCCGAGTGCTTTCCGAGGGGAGCACCCGGCAGGCGCGACAGCTTAGACCGTCATCGGCGTCTCGTCTGGCGGGTCGCCGGTGGCGTACGTCACGCCACTTAGGAGGGACATTTTGTTTGGTTGGCCTGCAGTACGGCTGGAGCACTGCCCGTGGCGGTAACTTACGGTCGTGGAAGAATCGCCCGATCCTCAGAGTCTGAGCTCGGCCCAGGAGCTGGTCGAATCGGCCGGCGGGCGGATGCCGCAGGAACCGGGTGGGTCGGTGCGGACGGCTCTGGCCAACGCGATGGTCGGTATGCAAAAGCAGTTTTACGGCCGCGGGCCGACGGCGGCGAAGGCGTGGGTCCTCGACGACTACGTGTTCGTGGCGATGGAGGATGGCCTGACCCGCAACGAGGAAACCCTGCTGGCCGACGGCAAGGCAGAGCTCGTGCGGAGCTACCGGCTCAGCTTCCAGGAGACGATGGGTCCGACCGTAAAGGCCGCGGTGGAGGAGCTTCTGAACCGACGGGTACTGACCTATCACAGCCAGATCGTGTTCGACCCGCCTCGGACGTTCGAGATCTTCGTTCTCGAACCTCGGCCGGGGTAGCGGGCTTCGCCGCGCGGGTCACGGCGGTTCGCGCTGAGCTCCAGCGCTTCAGCCGATATTGCGCGCGTTGATCGGCTCGAGCGATGAGCAGGGGGGGCCGAGCCCGTCGCTCGAGATCGCGAATGCGATCGTGCACCTGTACAAGGACACGTTCGGGCGCGGACCGACGAAGGCACGTGCTCTGTTCTCGGGGCCGGACATGTTGGTGGTGCTGCTGGAGGACATGATGACCATCGCCGAGCGCCAGCTGGTCGCGCTCGGCGAGCACCTTCGCGTTCGCGAGCAACGGCTGTTCCTCCAGCTCGCCCTCGAGGAGAGGAAGCGCTACGAGGTGGAGCGCATCCTTGGCCGGCACGTGCTGGCCTGCGTCAGCGGCACCGATCCGACCCGTGATCTCGCCACCGAGGTATTCCTGCTCGAGCCCGCGACGCCTCCGTGAACTTTCACCCCATCATGCTCCGACAGCATCACGGCGGCGGATCAGGGGCACCGCGAACCACACGGAGGCAACCACGATCGCGGCAACGATTCCGACGGTGACCGCCGCGACGGTTCCAAACACGTAATTTGAGATCAGCACGAGGATCCCGGTCAACCCGATGGCGAGAAACACCGACGCCGCTATTGCCAGCCTCGTGCCGACGCGCACGAGGTATTCCCGCTCGCGCTGCCGGAACAGAATCCTGTGGTAGACCGATGGTGCAATCAAAAGCACCGCCGCGATCGCGATGCACAATAGCGTTACGAAGTAATCCCACCGATCGAACGTTGAGGCCTTCTTCCAGCCGGCGTTGAACGGCAGAACCAGCAGGAACGCGAACATCACCTGGATTCCGGTGCCGGCGACGCGCAGTTCGTTCAGGAGGTCCGTGACGTTGCGCCCCAAGCGCTCGGAATCCGGCTCGTCCGGAGGATCCGCGATCTGGCCGGGATCCTGGCGCCCCGTGACCTCGCTTACGTTCGCCACTGCTTTGCTGCTACCCGTCGCCACACGGCGGCAAGCGGCGCGATCAGCGCAAAACGGGTGCTGCAGAACGCCGGCGCGGGCGCGCTTGCCGCGGAACGCCGGTCCGCTGGCGAAGGTAGCGCGTTGGTTCCGCCGCGCTCGGGTAGCCCTCGCGTGTGAGCAATGAAACCGTCGCATCGCCAGGTTGGACGAGTCGCCGGAGCGCCGAGCGGTCGCGCCGCACCGCACAGGCGAGCCGGCGAACCGTGCTGATAGCACTTGGGGCCAACGTCCTCGTGGCACTCACCAAGTTGTTCGCCGGCGTGATCAGTGGATCAGCGGCAATGCTCGCCGAGACCGCCCATTCACTTGCCGACACCGTCAACCAGGGATTTCTGCTCTTCTCGATCTCACTTGCCGAGCGTGAGCCGACTCCTGATCAGCCATTCGGATTCGGGCGGGTTCGCTTTCTATGGACCTTCATCGCCGCGATCGCGATGTTTCTCGCCGGGGCGATCTTTGCCATCGGTTACGGCGGCTATCAGCTGATCTCTCACGCCCAGGCAAGCGATTACGTCCCGGCCTACATCGCGCTCGCCGTGTCACTGGCGGCGGAGGGGAGCTCATGGGTACGCGCGGTCCGTCAGACGCGCGTCGAGGCGGTGGCCAGCGGGCTCCCGCTGCTGCGCTACATCCGGGAAAGCCGTGACCCAAACGTGAAGATGGTCGTGTTCGAGGACACAGTCGCGCTTGGCGGAGTGGCGCTTGCGCTCGTCGGCATCTTGATCGACCAGCTCACAGGATCCTCGATCTTTGATCCAGCCGCCTCGATCGCCGTCGGGCTGCTCCTCGCGACCGTGGCCGTGTTGATGGGACGGGATACGTCCGAGCTACTGGTTGGCGGCGCGGCCCGCCCGGCCGAACGCGCCGCGGTGAGGCAGGCGCTCGAGAGCTTCGACGAGATCGACGATGTGCTCGAAGTGCTCACGATGGTCCTCGGGCCGAATTCGCTGCTAGTCGCCGCGCGTGTGGACTTCGACGGGAAGCTCGACGACACGGGCATCGAGCGGGCATCGGACGAGATCGAGCGTCGGCTCCGCGAAGTAGTCCCCGACGCGACCGAGGTCTTCCTCGATGCCACCACTGCACACGCGCGGGCTCCCAGAAGCTGACGCAGGGTCGCCGGCGGCGTCTGCCGGACCGCCGTTTTGGAGCGCCCCGTTCGAAGTCTCCCGCCCTGCACCTCCTGCAATAGCACGATGAATACGCACGCCGGCAACGGGTAGCCAAGCCCTATGGATGAGCTCTATCAGGCCGAGTGGTGTCCCCACTCACGTCGCGTGCGCCAGCGCTTCACGGAACTGGGCGTCTCATTCGTCGCCCGCCCTGTGCCGGCCGACCGCGCAGATCGCGAGGAGCTGCGGCGTAAGACCGGCAGCGACCAGATCCCGGCGTTGCTTCTCGAGGACGGGAGCGCGATCACCGGCGACGCCGGCGACATCATCGCGTATCTCGACCGACGCCACAGCGATCGAGCCGACGCACAGAAGCACCGCGATCTCGCGAAGGAGCACGACGGCATTTGACACCTGGCGTACTTATCGCCACAGCCGACCGGTCCGAGAAGCTTCAAGGCCCAGATTCAAGGGTAATTGCCACTCATAACTCAAACCCCGGGGAGGGGAAGTGATAACACTCGGAGTGATACTCCTCATTATTGGTCTTATCGCGAAGATCGCGATTTTGTGGACGATCGGCATCATCCTGGTGGTGATCGGCCTGGTTCTCGCGCTGTTCGGCATGATGGGTCGCGCCGTCGGCGGCCGATCGCATTATTACTAGGTGGCAGTTTTCTTATCTCGGGTTTTCTGACCCCATAACGGGGTTTGGGGGCCGCGCTGTGCGAACGGGGTTGCGGGGCCGCGCTGTGCGCGGCCCCCGCGCATTGGCGCCACGCACGCGCCGCCGGCTGGGCTGATCCGTGGCTCCTGCAGAGCCTGCCCGGTCGCAGAGCCTGCCCGGTGCGGCCGGGCAGTTACGATTTCGGGGCGGTGGCACTATGCCTGTGACCCGGAGCGGACAATCGTCACCCCTCTCGACAGATGTGTCACAGCTCGAGTGCCCACTACTTCGATAGGAGCCTGCCGAAGCGTTCCGTCGCCGTGCCGGCCGTCTGAATATCCTCAGCGATCCTACTGAGCTGTTCTCCGGTGCGTCCGACTTCTTGACCGGCCCTCGAGATGGCTCGGGCGATCGCATCCAGTTCCGGCATCTTAATCGCTTCGATTTTCGGCACGAGCTTCCGATGCCTCGCTCTGCGGAGCCTTCTGGCGGCAACGCTGCCGGCTGCCGCCGCAGCCGCCGCGCCTCCGGCCAGGGCCGGTTTTGCCGCCCGACGAGCGATGCTCTGGAGCGCTCGTCGCCGAGCCGGTCGAGTCTCGGCGTCGCTGGGCAGCGCTGAGTTGGGCCGCGTTGACTCACCACGACTGGCGGACGACGCCGGGCGGGTGCTGGCGTCGCGACGTGCAGAACGCCCGGTCGACTGCCTGGATGTCGACGCCGGCTTCGCGGCCTTCCGCTTAGCCGCCTTGCTCCGCGTGCCCCCGTTGGACGTCGGTCTAGCAGACCGCGATCCCGAAGCCGTCCCGGTGTTGGCGTCGCGCGGGACGCGCGGCGCGGGGCCGCGAGAGCTCGCACTCTTGGCTCCATTCGCGCCGCGCCCATTCCGGTGCGACCGGCTGGCAGCCGGCTGTCGATTGGTTGACCTGTTGGATTTTGTCGAGCGTTGAGCCATGACCTCTCCTGTTCCGTCGAGATCCTTATCGGACGCCGGGACCCGCTGCGCTTGATCGCTTTCCAGGACGTCGCCGTCCTTTCGCTACGACAGCCGCTACCCGGCGCCCGATTTACAAACGCGATGCCGAGCGAGCCGGCGTCGCAATCGCGCCCATTGCTGGCACGAGCTAGGCCGCGTGTTGGACGCGGTTGGATTCAGGCCGACAGCAGACGTTGGAAAAAGGAGCGATAGCGCCGGAGCGCGACCCTCAGATCCTCGGTTGAAATGTCCTCACCTTGGTCCCACTGCGCCTCGAGGCGTTCGCGCTCTTGAGCGAACCCTTCCGCGAGCTTCTGCATCACGGTAGCCACCAGCTTGTCGGCGTCCTGCACCGCGCCACGCGGCTCATCCACAAACTGGGTCTGAATCGCTTCCCAACGCCCCTCAAAGTCAGCGCTCAGCTCAGCTGACAGCAGCGTGGTGTCGCCATCTGCGTCGATGTCTGGCGTGGGCTGCAAGTCGGACGCTGCCAGGCCCGGCGAAGCCGTCGTCGTAGAGCTTGCCTGCCTGGTCGCGGCAATCGGCGAAGACCGTTCTGCGCGTGGCGCCTCTCCGGCCGTCCCCATGTCCCGCACTCCGGGCGCGGGATCGACCGGTTGCGCGGACGGCCGTGCCTGCTCGGCCGCCATTTCTTCGTACTCGGCATTGGCAACGGTTTCGCGATCGGCGACCGGTCGTCGGCCTCGGGCCTCGTCGTGGCGATCGCCTCCCGCCTCGGGGGAAATCCTCGGGGAGGCCAGATCCCGTGTGCTCAATGACTGATCGGTGTTTTCCATGTTCGTCAGCTCCTAGTGGTCTCGGGAACATCGGCGGCGCGCGGCTCGGCGGAGTCCGAGGACTGATCCGAAGACGCCAGCAGATCGGCGAACAACGCACGAAAATGGACCATTGCTTGGCGCAGATCCTCGGTGCTCGCTTCTCCACGAGTAGCGCGACCAGAGATCTCGACCGCTGCCCGGTAGTTCTCGACAACCACCGGATGATCGACCGAGATATCGGCCGCCCGCTGCTCGAAATCGTCGTCAACCGGATAACCGCGGTTCCGCATGACATCGCGCACGAGCGCTTCCGCATCGCCAACCGCCGCGATCGGTTCGTCGACGAAATGCCGCTGCGTAGCCTTCCATCGCCTGGCGTACTCCTGTCGCATGTCGGCGTCAAGCGGCCGGAGCTCGAACTCCTGATGCCGTTCGCGACGCTCGATCAACTCACGTTCGGCGGCGCGCTGATCGCCCTTCTCCGCCACCACACGCTGATACTCCGGTCCGAATCCCTCCTTCAACTGGCGCGAACGCCGTTCCCGGGCAACGAGCCACCCGATTACGGCCAGTAACACAACCACAACGGCCAACAGCACCCAGATCATTGGGTTACCTCCCTCCACTCCGACAGTAGTCAGATCTCCACTCAACTCCTACCCCGGATCTCAAAGGCGAACCTGGCAGCCGTCCAGCATTGGCCAGCACGCAATCGCCCTGCCGGCGATGCAGGCTCCGGCGATCACATACGCCATCCGCTCACTCTTCTGACACGACACCCGCGAATAGCTCAGGTAGTTCGTATCGAGTCCTGAGTGAACGAGTCCGCGTCCGCGACCGTACCAGGCTCACACTCAGGCTCTCGCCGATGCAGCGTAGTGAACCGTGTCTAACCGAACGTTCGTTCGACGCTCATCGTTCGGCGCCCACTCTCGCATCATTGGCCACCCCGGCGAGCGGCGGGCGCTCGATGATTGCCACCTGCGCCACCGCGTAGTCGTCCCAGGGCTTCAGGTAAGGCCCACCCACCGGGCTGCGGTCCGTGTCGATGCGCCTCTCCACCGCGGCCAGCACGGCGTAGGCCATCTCACCGAGAGAACGCAGCGGCTGATGGCGGTTCTGGCGCTGACCGAGGTCGCACTCAGCCAGGGCGTCGAGACCATGCCGACGAAGCGCGTCGATCAGTACTGCGATCTCGACGCCGTATCCGACCGGAAACGGGATCGATTCAAACAGCCGGCGGCGGCCGGCGAACTCCCCGGCGAGCGGTTGAGCGAACCCGGCCAACCTCGGCTCGTGAAGGTTGAGCAACGGTCGGGCCATCAGCTCGGTAACCCGCCCGCCCTCGTTGGGCAGCGCGACGCCGCCTGCCAGCAGCGGCCGATCAAACGCTCCCTTGACCAGCTGGAGCGATGGATCGGTGAGCAACGGCCCGATCAGTCCCTGGAGGTGCGAAGGATCGGGGTTCGCCGTGTCCCCGTCGAGGAAGCAGACGATGTCGCCGCCGCAGACGTGGAGCGCCCGCCACATCGCGTCGCCCTTGCCGAGCGCCGGGCCGTGGTCGATGAGCACGTCGTCCTGGTCGATCACCGTGGCCCCAGCCGCACGCGCGATGTTCGCGGTCCCGTCCGCCGAGTGAGCATCGACGACCAGGACGTCGTCGACCACTTCAGCCTCGAGCAGCGGACCGACGGTGCCGGTGAGCACGCCGCCCACGGTGTCCGCGCACTCCTTCGTGGGGATCACGACCGACACCGACGTCGTCTGCTTGCAATCGCGCAGCCGTTCGGGCGGGAATGCGCTCGACGAGTACCGTCGCTCCGCCGCCCATAGCGACACGGCAAGGTCGGCCGACAGTCCCCGCGCGGCCCGGCCCGTCGATCTCGCCGAGGTGCGCACGCGAACGTCGCCGGTGCGGAGGATCGGGATGCCCGCCCGTGTCAGCCGTTCGGCGAACGCGGCGTCCTCGAGAGCGGCCAGCGGCTCAATCCCGCCCACGGCCCGATAGGCGCCGGCGGTGACGCCGATCGACGCGCCAGCGAAGTGATGGTGGGAAGCATGTGGATCGGTCCTGCGGACGTGTGCGAGCCGGGCCCTGGCGTCGCGTTCCCGACGCCGCCTGACGTCAGGGGCGAGTCGCCTTGATTCGTCCGGCGCGAGCTCGATCGTCCCGGCGATCGCGCGGGCACCGGCACGGACGTGGGCGAGTTGGCGTGCAAGCCAGTCCACAGCGGGCCGGGAGTCGGCGTCCGTACACGCCACGAGACCGTCGTCGAGCCCCAGCGCGAGCAGCCGTTCAGCAGCCGCGTCCATGCCCATCCGCCGCGCCGCACCGGCGCCCTCGCCGGGCCCATCGACGAGCGAGAGATGCAATGCGAGCCCGTTCGCGATCCGCTGGGCGACCTGCCCGGTTTGGTCGGAACATGCGTCGAGCACGAGGATCACCTCGAACTCGTCCCGGGGCACGGTCTGGGCACCGAGCGCATGCACGCACCCGGCGATCTGGTCCTCCTCGTCGCGCGCCGGGATGACGACGACGCTCGCTAACGCCACGATGCGCCGTCCGCGATCAGCGAGCGGCCACGCTCGTAGTCGTCGTCGGCCTCATGGGTGAGCACGCCGACGATCCTTCCGTCGCTGGCGTACCAGGCGGTGAACGCGCCGCCGCCGTGCCGCTCGAGGCGCGACCGGTCGAACCCGTCCCCCCAGGCGGCGTGTTTGAGGACGCGGCTACCGATCGTCGACCAGAAGCCCGGGACCGCGTCCCACTGCACGCGCTCTCCCGCCGCGCTGCGGCCTGCGACCTCGCCCTGGCCGAGCGCATCGCCCCAATGCTCCACGCGTAGGCGGCGCCCGGCGCGAGCGTTCTCGGCGTACGCGACGTCGCCTGCCGCGTAAAGCCCATCGTGCGACGCTCGCATCGCGCTGTTCACGGGCACCGCGCCCTCGTAGAGATCGAGGCCGGCGGCGGCGGCGAGCTCGCCTCGAGGCGCCACCCCGGCGGCCATCACGATGACCGTGCCTTGCGCACGGACCCTGCCGGCGCGGACCTCGAGCGCGCCGTTGCCAGCCGCGATCTCGTCGACCTGCGCTCCGAGGCTGAGCTCGACGCCGTCGGACTCGAGCCATCGACGGATCTCCGCGGCCGCCTCGGGACCGAGGCGTGCGGCATTGGGCTCATCTTCGCCGGAGACCAGCGTCACCTCGTGGCCGCGCCGCTTGAGCGAGGCTGCGATCTCGCAGCCGATGAAGCCCGAGCCGATCACGACGACCGGGTCTCCGTCGTCGAGGCGCGAGGTCAGCTCGCGAACGTGGTCGAGAGTGCGGATCACCCGCACCGCCGGGTGGTCGGCGCCAGGCACCGGCAACCGAGTCGGCTCAGCGCCGGTCGCGAGCACACAGCTTCGGTAGCGAAGCCCGCGGCCGCCCGACAGCGACACGATGCGCTCGGTCGGGTCGATGCCCACCGCCCGGCCGGACACGAGGCTGACCCCGCGCTCCACAAACCAGCGCTCGGCCTTGATCGGAAGCTCATCCTCGCTCGCCTCGCCGCGGAGTAACTCCTTGGTGAGCGGCGGACGGTTGTACGGCACCCGATGCTCGTCGGTCACGATGCCGACGGCGCCGCGCCCTCCGGCTTCCCGGTACGCCCATGTCGCCGACAGACCGGCGGGACCGCCGCCCAGCACCAGTAGCTCGAACTCGTCGCTCACACCCGCTCCAGCACGTCGAGCCGATAGTCGTCGGTGCCGCCGGAGGTCATCGATTGCAGCCACGGCAGCTCGCCCAGGATCGCGTGAACCTCGTCGGCGTCGAGCGGCCGCTCGGGCCCCGGTGGACGCCAGTGGGCCGCGACCAGGCGACCACCGGGGATCATCGACGACTCGAGCCGAGCGAGCGTTCGCGCGACGTCGCATGCGGTGAGGTAATAGAGGATCTCCGAGGCGACCACGAGATCGAAGCGGCGGATGGGGATCGCATCGGGGATCTCGCCCAGGATGACGTCGAGGTGCGGAACGCCGACGAGCCGACGCCGCGCCCCCGCGACCGCCGTCGGGGCGCCGTCGATCGTGGTCAAGTGCTCGCACCGGGGCGCGAGCAGCTTCGTGAACACGCCGATCGAGGCTCCCAGTTCGAGTGCGTCCGAGAACGGCCCGTCGCCGCAGGCAGCAAGCGTTGCCGCGTACTTCTCGCTCTCGTAGTCGCTCGTGGAGTATCCCCACGGATCGGGATCCACCCGATAGCGGGCCTCGAAGTCGGCGAGCGACATCCGCACCATTTCAGCGCTCCCCGAGTGCCACTTCGCCCACACGTGCGAGCAGCGGATCGAGACGGTGCTGGAGCAGAAAAACCTCGAGGTCGCGACGAGCGCGGTCGAGCGCCCCGCCGCGCGCGAACGGCCTTGACCCACATGCGCGTGCGGCCTCGTCGAGCAGGACGCGGCACGCATCCGCGATGCCCACTCTCGCCTGCACCGCGATCACCGGCAGTTCCTCTTCGCCCTCGTCCATCGCCCGTGCCCCTCGCTCGATCCACAGATCGATCGTCCGCTGCGCGGTCAGGATGCGGCCGGCCGCGAGCGCCTCGAGCGGCCCGCGGCCGGGCCGTTCCGCAAGTTCGGCCAGCGCGGCGCGGACGGCGGTGTCGGCCATCCCCGCCCAGCTGGCCGCGGTCCGGAGCGCGTCGCGCGAGAACCACGGCTGCGCCGACAGCGACCCCGGCGCTCCGAGCCGCGCGATCACCGGAACGCTCCGGAACACGACCCGGTGTGACACCGAGGCGCGGAGGCCATGGGACTGGAACCAGCTTCGATCGACCTGGACACGGCGATCGGTGAGGTCGACCCACACCGCCAGCGGCGGTCCGTCGACCGGCTGTCGCGCCATGATCAGGGCGCGATCGAGCCCGCCGGCGCCGGAGCAGAACGTCTTGACCCCCCGGAGCACCTCGGTACCGTCAAGAGGCAGTACGGTCGCGGGCGGCCCCTCCCCGGCGACCGGGTCGCCGCCCCACACGCCCGCCCGCAGACGCCGGGCGGCGACGGCGGCCAGCTCACGGTCACGGACCTCGGCAGGGGCTTGCACCGCGAGGCGCTCGACCGCGTTCAGGTGCCCATCGAAGATCCGGCCGACCGACCCGTCGGCGCGGGCCACCTGCCGGACCAAGTCGAGCTCCGCGACGGCCGACGGCCGCACCGTTCCCGCGAGCGCGTTCCACGCCAGCATTCCGGCGCGCTCGAGCAGTCCGACCGGGCCACCAGGAAAACGCGGCGTCGCCTCACCGTCGCGCTCGGAGGCCCCGGCCTCGATCTCGGCGAGCACGTCGGTCATGTCAGCCGCCGCGAAGTCGGTCGATGTTGTCATGCCGCTGGTCGCAATTCGAGGCCGGCGTCGCTTGCGTGCTCGACTATCAGCCGCGTGTATGCGACGGTCTCCCGGGCGTCCGTTCTCTTGGCGCCCGGGCCGATTCCGTCATGGGCGAGCACGATCGCGCCGGGGCGCAACCTCGGTCGAGTGGCGCGGAACATCTGGCCGGCGGCATCGCCTCGCCAGTCGTGCGTGTCGACCGTCCAGCGCACGATGCGCAGCCGGTTCTCCCGCGCGACCAGATGCGACCACGGCGCCGTTGCGCCCCACGGGGTCCTCCACAACGTTGGGCGTACACCCACCGAACCCAGCAGGCGGAGCGCACGTGCGGTGTCGCGGCGACCCCACTCGATCGAGCGGCGCGAATGCCGGGCGTGGTCCTCGCAGTGCAAGCCGACCTCATGCCCGTCGGCGAGGATCCGCGAGATCACGCACGGGTGAGCCGCGGCGCGCGATGCGATCGGGAAGAACGTGGCGACGGCGCCAGCGTCTCGGAGCACGTCGAGCAGGCGCGGGGTCCACTCCGGATCAGGACCGTCATCAAAGGTCAACGCCAGCATCGCCATACACATCCCCTTACCCGGCGAAGTCGCCGTGGCACCTCGCCGACGCGCAGGCGCGTCCGTGCCAATACCCAGGTCGAGCGCGGTTGGTTCAGGTGTCGGCTTGGCTGGGTAGCGGGTAGCGGTGGGCGCGAACGAGAGGAGCGAGAATGGCCTACAAGTTCGAACCGGATGAGTCGGTGCGCCACGCACTGACGCGGTGCGCCCGGGAGCAGCTGGATCGATCGGTTTCCGAGCTCAGCGATGGGATCGGCACTGATCCCGTGGAGGCGATCCACTCCGCGCGCAAAGCGATAAAGAAGGAACGGTCGCTGTTGCGCCTGGTTCGCGGCGCGATGCCCCGCGAGCAGCGCCGGCGCGAGAACGCTGCTCTCCGCGAGGTGGGGCGCAGCCTCTCCGGGGCCCGCGATGCCGAAGTGATGATCGCTTCGATCGACGAGCTGTCGGATCGGTTCGCGGGTCAGCTACCCGAGACCGCGTTCCAGAGGATCCGGGAGCATCTCGAGGCCCGCCGGTCCGCCGCCGCCGAGCTTGGGAACTGCTCGGTCGTCGACGAGCGTGTCGTTCAGCACCTCGCCGCCGTCCGCGCCCGCGTCGACGAATGGCAGCTCCGCGGCGGAGGATGGAAGTCACTCGAGAGTGGCCTCTTGCGGTCGTACGAGCGTGGGCGTCAGACATTCGGCCGGGCGCGCGTCAGCAGCGAGATGGAGGATCTCCACTCCTGGCGAAAGCGAGTGAAGGACCTCTGGTACCACGAGCGCCTACTCGCACAGATCTGCGGCCCGACGGTTCGCGGTCACGCCAAGGAACTCGACCTGCTCTCGGACCTGCTCGGCGACGACCATGATCTCGCGCTGCTGCGGCACGAGCTGACCCAGACAACCACGCCAGCGACGGCGGGCGTCGATGCGGTGGTCAACCTCATCGATCATCGACGATCCGAGCTGCAAACCGAGGCGACCCGCCTCGGCGAGCGGGTGTACGCGGAGACCGTGAAGGCGTACCGGCGCAGAATGCGGCGTTCTTGGACGGTGGGCCGCGGATTGGCTCGGGCGCCACTGGACGAGAATCCACGGCAGCTGGCCGCAGCGACTCGTTGACCGTTCGCGCGTGACGATCTCTCGCCGACCCCACGGGACGATCGCCAACACGCATCAATCCGCGGTAGCTCCAAGCCCGGCTTGTCAGCGACTGAAACCGCCATTGACGGGGATCGGTCGCGACCATCGGGCCACGCGCCGACCGTAAGATATGACCATGCACGATGTCTCCGCATTCGTTTCCGAGGTCGCCAACGAACTCGCGACCTGGCCGGGCGTGCGTATCGAAGGTCGACCGGATGGCGCCGCCGTCGTCAGCTACGACCGCTCGGAGCTCGGCGTGCTCTATCCCGAACGGGGCGTAGCGGAACTGCCCGTGCCCGACCGCGAGCACGACTTGCTCGTCGAGCACGGGGATGCCGAACCGGCCGACTTGACCGGTGGCTCGTCCGGGGTAAGCCACTCCATCCACGGCCCGTCTGACATCACCGCCGTGCTCGAGCTGTTCGATCGCCGCTACCGCGACGTCCGGGGCGAGGACGATCCCTACAGCTCCGAGGACCCGGACTATCCTCAGGGGCGGCTGGACCAGCTGTAGGGAAGCCCCGCGGCCGGGCCTCCTTACGTCGTCCCGAGGCTGACGGCCCAGACGTGCATCGAGGTCGCCCCGCCGCTGGTAGTGTTGCTCACGTCGGGGAACGTGATCGATTTGACCGTCTTGTTCGGATCGACCGGCACCGGTGTTGGCACCCGCCGGCCCGCTGACGAGCATCGTCTGCCCGGCGGCCAGGATGTTGTCGGGGAGCACGCCTTCCGGCTCGTCCAGGTAAACCTCAGACCACCGGCGTGGACGGTGGCGCCGGGCGTGAACCCGACACCGGCGAGCGCATCGGCCGAGTAGCCGTAGCCGACGCCGCCGTAGTTGGCCTGGCCGACGTTGCTTTCGTCGGAGATGCCGGCCGCGGGCGCGCTGCTGACCGTGCTCCGATTGCGGTCGCCGGCGGGGCGCCGCGAGGGGGCTGCGGGCTCAGCGCAATGGATGGGACGTCCGCTGACGGTGACGACGCAGCCCGGGTGCGGAAAGCGGCCGGCCCGCTTGACGACAGGCGCCGCCATGGTTTGAGGTGCCGCGGCCGGGCCGCCCGTCGTCGTCGTGCTTCGGGGCGCCGACGTCGTCACGCCCGGAGACGTGGAGGTCGGAGTCGAGGACGACGTCCCCGCCATCGCCGGCACGGCCACAACCGCGAGGGCACACGCACCGCCCAGGCTGACCAACGCACAGACCGCGAACGAATCGGCTCGAAAGCTTCCCTCTCACAGCTTCTCCTCATCCATCAAGCCTGCGGGCGCTGACCGACCCTGCCCGCGCGCTCGATGGACGCTCGCGGCATGCAGACCAAGCCGACCCCCGTCGGAAGAAATGATAACGTTGTCAACAGGCTTACATCTCAGCTTGACAAGGTTGTCAATCGGGAACCGTCGGGGCCCTGCGAAGTCGGAACCGCCGCCGCTTCGCATGACGGTCCGGCCGGGATATCCTTCGCGGCACCGCTATGAGCATTTACTGTGCCGAAGTCCTCGCCGAGGCTCCGGATCGCAAAGCCCCAGGCGAATCCGGCTCGCCGCGCGCCGCCGCCCCACCGGACCACACGCTCGATGTGAAGGTCCTTCTGATCGGCCAACGGCCGGACGGTTTCTTCCTCGAGCGATTCACTCCGGGCGGAGAGCCAGTAGGCACCACCCGGCACGACGAGATGGACGAGGCGATGCGCGAGGCTTACTCCGAATACGGTCAGGTCTCCGATTGGAGACTGTGCCCGGATGATGCCGATCCGCTGGAGTACATCCGCGAGCGATCGTCGTGAGCCTGACCGGTCAGCTGCTACGCGTCCACGAGGCGCTGTACAAGCGAACTGACGGACGGGTCGGTCATCGCATGATCGGCGTTCCCACGCTGTTGCTTCGCACGACCGGTCGTCGCTCGGGCGCGATTCGAACCAACGGCCTCGTGTACGCCCGCGACGGCGACGACTACCTCGTCGTCGCCTCCAACGGCGGCTCCGATCGCGCCCCGGCGTGGTTGCATAACCTCAGAGCAAAGCCGGAAGTCGAGATCCAGATCGGCCGCGAGCGCCGGCCGGCGACGGCCAGAATCATCGAGCCGTCCGATCCGAGCTACGAGCGTCTCTGGAAGGTGGTCAACGCGCACAACCACGACCGCTACGACGCCTACCAGCAGAAGACGACGAGGCCGATACCCGTCGTGGCCATCACTCCCAGCTGATCGCCCGGCCCGGCGACCCTCGACCTCCCAAAATGGGTGGCCGCGCACTCAATATCGGTGGTGTTCCCGATGCGGTCCGTGACGCCTGACTTTACGTTGGGGTCGACGAGTACCCCAACTCCAAAGCGAGGGACAGTATGTTGAGGCAGTTTCCAATCAGGCGTTCGGTTTTGGCCTTCCTGGCCGTTGCCGCGACCGCGTTCCCCGCGGGTGCGCAGGCGATTCCGTATTTCCATCCGCCCGGCGATCCGCACGCAAACCCCCCGGCGCAGCTCGTGAGGATCGTGCGGGAGCCAGAGGTGAACGGGGCGGCCGGCTTCCAATGGGGCGATGCCGGCATCGGTGGTGCCGGGGGCATCGTGCTTGTCGGTGCCGGCGCCGGAGCGGCGGCAGTGATCCGTCGCCGGCGCACCCACCGAATCGCGACCGCCTGACTCGACCGCCGGGCCGGGGGTGATGCTCCGGCCCGGCGCGTCTGCATTGGGAGTGAGAGACTGTCGGCCGTGATGGCGAACGCGGGTTCGGGGCGGATCGGCGACACACTGCTCGAGCGCGAGCCGCATCTGGCCAAGCTGGAGAAAGCGCTTTGCGAGGTCCGCGCGAACTCCACCGGACGGCTGGTTGTCCTCGCCGGCGAGGCCGGCGCCGGGAAGACGGCGCTGCTCCGGCGTTTCTGCCGCGACATCGCCGGCTCGAGCCATGTGATGTGGGGCGCGTGCGCGCCGCTGCGAACACCGCGTCCGCTCGGGCCGTTGGTCGATGTCGCCGAAGCGACTGGAGGTGAACTCGAGGAGCTCGTCACGGCAGCGGAACGGCCGTACGAGATCGCGAGCGCGCTTCTTCGGGAGCTGCGCCGGAGGGCTCTGACCGTGCTGGTACTGGAAGATCTCCAGTGGGCCGACGAGGCGACGATCGATGTGCTGGCGTTGCTCGGTACCCGCATCGCGACGACTACCGCGCTGGTCCTCGTCAGCTATCGCGACGATGAGCTCGACCGAACCCACCAGCTCCGGGTGGTGCTCGGCGAGGTCGTCCGTGGACCCGGAAGGGTCAGGGTCGACCCGCTTTCGGAGCGGGCCGTGCTCGAGCTGGCAGCATCGCACGACGTCGACGGTGAGGAGCTTTTCGCGCGCACGGGAGGGAACCCGTTCTTCGTTACCGAGGTGCTGGCGACCGAGCGTCAGGAGGTCCCCGAAACGGTCAGGGATGCGGTGTTGGCGCGGACTGCGCGGCTCTCAGAGGGGGCGCGCGGCCTGCTCGATGCGGCCTCGGTGATCCCGGTTGGGTGTGAACTCGGCCTTCTCGCTGAACTCGCGGCCGAGCTTGTCGAGCATCTGAGCGAGTGCGTCGCGTCGGGGATCCTCGTCGCCGTGGACGGAGCGGTCCTGTTCCGGCACGACCTGGCGCGTCTCGCGGTCGAGGGGTCGCTTCCGCCGGACCGGAAGCGGGCCCTTCACCGCCGGGCGCTGGCCGTGCTCGCCGGGCGCCAAAAGGGCGAAGCAGACGCTTCTGTGCTCGCTCATCACGCTGAGCTCGCGGGCGACGTCGAGGCTGTGCTCGTTTGGGCGCCGCGGGCAGCGGAGGTGGCTACCGCGTCCGGGGCGCACCGGGAGGCAGCGGCGCAGTACGCGCGAGCGCTGCGTCATGCGAACAGCGTCGCTCCAGACGAGCGGGCGATTCTGCTTGAACGGCGCGCCGAGGAGTGCTACCTGACTGCACAGGTTGAAGAGGCGATCGATGCCCAGCGAGCAGCGGTCGAGATCCGCCGCGGCCTCGGCGACCTGCGCGGCGAGGGGAACGCGCTCCGGGCACTGTCGCGGCTGATGTTCTTCGCTGGGCGCACGACGGAAGGCGAGCCGATCGCCGTGGAGGCCGTTGCACTGCTCGAGCGAGGACCGCCCTGCCACGAGCTGGCGATGGCCTACTGCAATGTCTCGCAGCGACGCATGGTCGTCGATGAACGGGAGGCCGCAATCGAGTGGGGCACTCGGGCGCTACAGCTGGCTGAGCGGCTCGGGGACACCGAGGCGGCGTTGTACGCGCTGACGAACATCGGGATGACCGAAGCAGACATCGGGATCGCTCACGGCAGAGAAAAGCTCGAGCGAGCGCTCGAGCTGGCGCGCTCCACCGGTCTCGACGAGCATGCTGGGCGCATCTTCAACGCGCTGGTGATGTGGCCGATCCGGCTGCGGCGGTTCGGGGACATCGGTACCCACCTCGAGGACGGCCTCGCGTTCTGCGAGCAACGCGGACTTGACACGTGGAGGCTTTACCTCCTCGCGTGCCGCGCCGCGCTCGAGCTCATGCGCGGCGCCTGGGACGCGGCCGCCGATTCAGCCGAGGTTGTGTTGCGCAATCCCCGCAGCGCACACGTCGCGCGGGTGTGGGGGCTCACTGTTCGCGGTCTGATCAGGACGCGGCGGGGCGATCCGGAGGCGGAGACGCCCCTCGCCCAGGCGCACGAGCACGCGGAGTCCACGACCGAGCTGACACAGATCGGTCCCGAGACCGCCGCGCGCGCCGAGCTGGCATGGCTCGCCGGCGACGACGACGCGGTGCAGCGCATAACCGAGCCGGTGCTCGCCCTTGCGCTCGAGCGCGAGGTCGTGTGGACGGCCGGCGAACTTGCATTCTGGCGTTGGCAGGCGGGCGTTCGCGACGACCTCCCTCCCAACCTCCTCGCGGAGCCCTATCGGCTTTCGATAGCCGGCGAATGGGCGGAGGCCGCCCGCCTCTGGAAACGGATCGGCTGCCCGTACGAGGCTGCGCTGGCGCTCGCCGGCGCAGACCAGGAGCCCCCTCTTCGACAGGCCCTCGAGGAGTTGCGCGACCTCGGGGCGCGCCCGGCCGCCGCGATCGTCACCCGGCGGCTCCGGGCGCTCGGCGCGCGTGGGCTGCCGCGCGGCCCACGGCCGAGCACGCGAGAGAACCCGGCCGGGCTCACGACCCGCGAATTCGAGGTGCTCGCGTTATTGGCCGAGGGACTGCGTAACGCCCAAATCGCTGAGCGGCTCATCGTCGCGCAGAAGACCGTCGACCACCACGTGTCCGCGATCCTACGCAAGCTCGATGCTCCCACTCGCGGTCAAGCTGCTGCCACCGCGATCCGTTTGGGCCTACTCCAACGAGAAGCGGAGTAGCTGCCGAAATAGGTATTGGGGCGGCCAACATGGGTGGTTGTCCCGATGTTGATTCGCCCTGGTGCCAATAGGTTTCGGTTCGGAGCGGACGAACGAACAGGAGGAGTCACATGCCGCGCTATATCGTGCAGCGCACGTTTCCGGACGGACTGCAGATACCGCCCGGGAATGGCGGGGTCGACGTTTGCCGAACGGTTATCGAGCAGAACACGCAGCAGGATGTCACCTGGATCACCTCGTTCGTGAGCGAGGACATGACCCACACCTTCTGCGTTTATGACGCACCGACGCCCGAGGCGATCCGGGCGACGGCCACTCGCAATGGACTGCCGGTCGACCAGATAACCCGGGTAAGCGTGCTTGATCCTTACTTCTACGTATCAGGCTGAAGGCTCGCGCCTCATCCTTAGGGAGGCCCGCGCGCAAAGCCAGGCGGCCTCGTACGCACGGCACGGACTCAGACAAAAGGTACACGTGGGGGGTTGACGATGAGCAGCGGTTCAGGGCGTGGTCGTTCGTCACGGCGAGGCTTCTTGAAAGGGCTCGGCGCCACGGGGGCTGGACTCGTGGCGGGATCCGTAGCGGCGGGAACGGCGGCTGCGGATCCCGTCTCGGGGGCTATCGCCCCTCGACACTACGCGCCGGCCGCCGGTGGAGCCCCTGCCAGCAGCGTCGACTTCGGGCGGATCTTCCCTTCCCTGCCGCCGTTCGCGGAGGCGAACGACAGGGTCCGGGCCGCGCTAATCGAGATCGGCAGCGCGGGCGGAATCATGGATGCTCGCGATCAGTTGACTGCCGGCCCGAAGGCGCTCATCGTCGACCCCACGGTCAATGGCAACCCGACGGCGACGAACCCATACGGCACGAACCCCGACAACGCAACGATGACGGCCGGCTCGACCTTCGTGGGGCAGTTCATCGATCACGACATCACCTTCGATCAGACCTCGCAGCTCGGCGTGCCCCAGAACCCGCTGGTGTCGCCGAACACCCGCACGCCGGCGCTCGACCTGGACTCGGTGTTTGGCGGCGGCCCCGGCCGCCGCCCAGACCTGTACGTCGACAACCCGGACGGATCGGTTGGCCCCAAGCTGAAGATCGGGACCGGTGGCATGCACGAGGACGTCCCCCGCATCGCGAACGGCGACGGCACCTACACCGCGCTGGTCGGTGACCCCCGCAACGACGAGAACCTTGTCATCGCAGGGCTGCATTGCGCACACATCCTGTTCTACAACCGTGTGCTCGACGAGCTCGCCGAGCACGACCTCGCACGCTTCCCGGCGGCGCGGCCGTACCGCGCCGATGCCGGCAACAACTACGTCGCGTTCCTCCTGGCTCGCGAGGTGACGCTGTGGCACTACCAGTGGCTACTGGTCAACGAGCACTTGCCCCAGATAGCCGGACAGGCGGTGGTGAACGACGTGCTCGCCCGCGGCAACCGCTTCTATCGTCCGCCTGCGGGCGACGGATTCATGCCGATCGAGTTCGGCGCCGCCGCATATCGGTTCGGTCACAGCATGGTTCGTCCCTCCTACCGTGCCAACTTCACGAGCGGCACCGGCGACAGCACCAGCGCCACTGCCGACCCGTTCTTCGCGCTCGTGTTCGACGCGAACGAGTCGAACTTCTCCGGCCCGGTGAGTTACGACCGCGACGACCTGCTCGGCGGTTACCCGGCCCGCCGTCGATACATCGGCTGGCAGACCTTCTTCGACCTCGGCGACGGGAACGTCAAGAACAACAAGAAGATCGACACGACGATTTCGAGCGTCCTGTTCACGCTCCCGCTGCCCGCGATCGCCCCACACACTCAGACGAGCCCGACCGTCCTGCCGCAGCGAAACCTGCTGAGGCAGCTCACCTGGGGATTGCCCTCCGGACAGGCGATCGCCCGCGCAATGGGCGTGCCGGCGTTGAGCCCGAGTGACCTGAGCGATCTTGCGGGCGTCTACCGCGGGTTCGCGACCAGCACACCGCTCTGGTACTACATCCTGGCCGAGGCCAAGGTCATGGAGGAAGGAGTGCACCTGGGACCCGTGGGAGGGCGAATCGTGACCGAGACGTTGATCGGGCTACTCCGAACCGACCCCACGAGCTACCTCAGCCTGTACCCGTGGTTTCAGCCGTTCCTGGGGGCCGACCTGGCGCTTGGCCCGAACCTGGACGCGAGCATCACGGGCAACCGCACCTACACCCGCGCGCACTTCCTCCACTACGCCGGCGTGGTCAATCCCGGGCTCTACCGCTGATCCCGACGCGCAGGGTCAGTGCGCCGCTTCCTGCGCGCGTCTCGGCAGCTTCCAGCCCGGACGGACGAAATGGCACGTGTAGCCGTTGGGGTAGCGCTCGAGGTAATCCTGATGCTCCGGCTCCGCCTCCCAGAACGGCCCGGCAGGCTCCACCTCGGTCACGACCTTGCCGGGCCATAGACCGGAGGCGTCGACATCGGCGATCGTGTCCTCGGCGATACGGCGCTGCTCGTCGTCGACGTAGTAGATCGCGGAGCGGTAGCTCATGCCGACGTCGTTGCCTTGACGGTTCTTGGTCGTCGGGTCGTGGATCTGAAAGAAGAACTCGAGTAGGTCCCTGTAGGAGATCCGCTCCGGATCGAACAGGATCTCGATCGCCTCGGCATGCGTGCCGTGGTTGCGGTAGGTCGCGTTCGGTACGTCGCCGCCCGTGTAGCCGACGCGCGTGCTGATCACGCCGTCGAGCTTGCGGATCAGATCCTGCACACCCCAGAAGCACCCACCAGCAAGGATCGCCTTCTCAGCCTCAGCCATTTCTATTCCTCCTCGTCCGGTTCCTTAGTCAGAGCGTAGTAAACCGGGGGTCGCGACTGAGATTTTCACTGATATGGAGCGGAAAACTCAGTCGCATCGATTGCGTACGCTGCGTCACGTGAACGAGCGGCGGGTCCCGGTGCGATCGAAGGCCACGCTCACGTGGCTCGCAGTTGCCTTCTTGACCCTCGGGTCGGTCGGCGACCTCGGCACTGCCCCGGCACTGGCCGTTTTCGGACTCGCGTCGGTCGCTCTGTACGTGGTGCCTGCGATCGTGTTCCTCGTCCCGGCGTCGCTCGTCTCGGCAGAGCTCGCGTCAGGTTGGCCGGGAGGCGTCTACAACTGGGTCAGCGAGGGGCTGTCCCCGGGGATGGGGTTCGCGGCGGTGTGGTGCCAGTTCGCCCAGACGACGTTCTACTACCCCGCGGTGCTCGCCTACGTGGCGAGCACGCTGGCGTACGTGATCGCGCCGTCGCTCGCGCACAGCGGCGTATACATCGCGGCGGTGATCATCGTCGTGTTCTGGGCCGCCGTCATCGCATCGGCGCGAGGTGTGACCACCGTCGACAAGCTGGCTTCGTACGGCATCGTGATCGGCACGCTGATCCCCGGAGCGCTGCTCGTCGTCCTGGCCATCGTCTACCTCGCGCAGGGCAACCCGTCCGCCGCGCCGCTCGGTTCCCACCACGTCCTACCTCCGTGGAACGGACTGGCGAGCATCGTCCTGATCGTCAACAGCTTCTTCACGTACGCCGGCGTCGAGGTGAACGCGGTGCACGTCGACGACTTACGCGACGCCCCGCGCGAGTTCCCGAAGGCAATCCTGGTTGCTGTGATCCTGATCCTGCTCGTGTTCATCTTCTCGACGCTGGCGATCTCGGTCGCCATTCCGTCGGCGCACATCAGCCTGACGGCCGGGGTGATGCAGGCGTTCAAGTACCTCCTCGATCACTTCGGTCTCGGCGTGCTCGTCCCGGTCGTCGGGATCGGGTTGGTGGTCGCCTCGGTCAGCGGTCTGTTGGACTGGCTCACTGGCCCATCGACCGGCCTGCTCGACATCGGACGCGAGCGCGGCTATCTGCCGCCGTACTTCCAGAAGGTCAACCCAAACGGGGTCCAGGTCCGCATCATGGTCGCGCAAGGAGTCGTCATCACCTTGATCGGGCTGCTTTACGCGCTCGTCCCTACCGTCTCACGCGCGTACTGGATCTTCGCGGCCCTGGCCACTGAGGTCTATCTGATCATGTACGTCTTGATGTTCGTGGCGGCGCGCAATCTGCGACGGCGCCAGCCCGAGCATGCCCGCGGCTACCGAGCGCCGGCGCTGCCGGCGATCTGTGTCGTCGGGACGGTGGCATCGCTCAGTGCGTGCGTGATCGGGTTCCTGCCGCCGAGCCAACTCGGTCGCGCCAACACGCCCCTTTATGTAGCCGGGCTCCTGGCGGCAGTCTTCGCGGTCGGCGTACTGCCCCCGGTGTTGCTGGTCCGACTGCGGAGACCCGCCTGGAAGAGCGGCTGACCACGCGATACGGTCACGATGGCCTGCGCTCGACCGTACCCTCGATCAACCCGTAAGGCTCGTTGGTGGCATGGAAGATCTCGTTCTCGTTGTCGAGCCCGAATCGCGCCAGGTCGTATAGGAGGTGGTGCTTGTTGGGCAGCGAGAAGCTGATCCGCTCCACCTCCGGACGGGCATCGAGAACGGCCTTGCCCATGTGGTGGAGGGTGAATTGGACCGACGGGCTGTAGTGGTCGCCGAACGCCTCGAGGATCGTCTGGTGCACTCCGCGCCACGCGTCCCGATAGTCGACATCGCCCCTGCGATATGACCATCGCGCGGTGATGATCGTCGCCAGGATCCTGTCGGACGTCTCCGGAAGCGTCGTGTAACGGTCGCGGAGGAACCCCTCCCAGCCCGAGCCCGTCGTCTTCAGCACGAGCAGGTCGTCGATCCCAGCCTCGATCTCTGGCTCGCCGCCGTCGCCGACCACGGTCGCGACGCGGTTGCCGCCGTTTCCCCGCTGAAAGGCGTGCTCGTGGTGGCCCTCCCCCACCTCGAGTCTGGCCCACGGATGCTCGACGATGTGCACGCGCGCGCGTGTAACACTGGGCCCAGCCGCGAGGAAGTGTTCGACGAGCCGGCGTCCGAACGACTCGATGTCGTCGATCGGGTGCTCCTTGGCGAGCGCATAGACGGTGTTGCGCATGGTGTCGGTGGCGAGCAGACCCGTGTTGTCTCCCTCGACGTAGGCGGCGTCGAACTCGCCCTTTAGCCCGACGTCGACTGTGAAGTCGCGCAGGTCGTGGCCGTCGGGCCGGCGTGAGACCATGACGAGGCGAACCTCGGACTTCCCGTATCCGGACTGACTCAGAACGATCGGCATCCGTCAGCTCCCTCGATATGTGCTGTATCCAAACGGGCTGAGCAGCAGCGGAACGTGGTAATGCTCCTCTCCGTGACCGACGACGAAGGTCACTGACACCTCGGGGTAAAACCCCGACACGCCGACGGCGCGGAAATACACATCCGTGTCAAACGTCAGCCGGTAGCGTCCGGGCTCCGGCGCCGACGTGAGCAGGTCGCGCGCACGCCCGTCGGCGTCGGTCGTGCCGCGGCCGACCGGCCGCCAGCCCGCATCCACTGCACGGTCGAGTAACACGGGCACCCCCGCCGCCGGACTCCCCCGCGAGGTGTCGAGCACGTGCGTCGTGATTCCGTTCACGACGCCTCCGCGAGCAGGTCGGCCAGGCGCAGACGCGCGATCTTCGCGATCTCACCGAGGGCGATGTCGATCTCCTGCTCGCGCGAGTGCTCCAGCCGAGCGGTGCCCCACGCGAGGATCGAATCCTTCGTGTGTTCGCGCACGCACACGATCATCGGGAACCCGAATCGCTCGCCGTAGGAGCGATTCAGGCTCCGCAGCGCCTCGAGCTCGTCCCGGGTGAGGCGATCGAGCCCCGCCGAGGCCTGCTCGTGCGTCGACTCGCGCGTGAGGGTGCGTTCCGCGGCCTCACGGCCGGCCAGCTCTGGATGGGCCCGGATCAACTCGAGCTGGCGCTCGCGGGGCGCCTCGCGCATCGCCGCCTCGAGCGCAGCCTCTAACTCGGCGACCATGCGAAACGGGCGCCGGTTCCACGCCGCCTCGACGACCCATGGCGAGTGCTCGAAAAGCGAGCCGAGATCAGCCAACGAGAGAGACAGGTCTCCGGATTCAAGGCCGACGATGTGCTCCGGGCGGACCGGAATCCGCGAGAGCGGTCGACCGGTGGCGGCACGCACCGCGGCCACCACCGCAGGGGGCGTTGAGATGTGCGGCGGCTCCCCCACTCCCTTGAGCCCATACGGCGCCTCCGGGTCGGGATGCTCGATGATGTCGATCCGCATCGGCGGCATGTCGAGGATCGTGGGCAGCAGGTAATCGGTGAACGACGCGTTCAGCACCCTGCCGTCCTTGAGCTGGATCTCTTCGAACAACGCCAGCCCGAGGCCCTGAGCTGTCCCACCCTCGATCTGTCCCTCGAGCGCCTGGGGGTTCATTGCCTTGCCCACCTCCTGCGCGGTCGCCAGTTCGACGACTCGAACCAGACCAAGCTCGACGTCGACGTCAACGACCGCTCGGTGGGCGGAGAACGCGAACTGGACGTGAGCCTCGCCCTGACCGTTCTCATCGAGGGGAAACGTCTCACGGTGGCGCCACTCGACCGTCTCCTCGATCGCGTCCTCGCCCAGCAACTCGGCGAGCTCACGAGCGGTCATCATCCGCGGATCGGTCCCGACCCGGTCGCGGACCGCCTCGCACGCGGCCTTCACCGCGCCGCCAGTCACGTACGTTTGACGCGAGGCCGAGCTCGACCCGGCGGAGCCCACCCGCGTATCGGCCGCGAGCACGGCGACGCGCTCGACGCCCAGCTCGGTGCGGGCGATCTGCGCCTGCACGGTGACGAGACCCTGGCCGACCTCCACGGCCGCCGTGTGCACCTCCACCAACGGCTCCCCATCGTCGATGGACAGGCGCACGCGGGCCGTCGAGTAGTCGTCGAACCCCTCCGAGAATCCGACGTTCTTGATGCCCACCGCGTAGCCGATCCCGCGGCGCACGCCCTCGCCGTGGGTGGTGTTGGAGACGCCACCGGGGAGCTCGCGCAGGTCACGCCCGCCGTTAGCTGCTGCCGGTGGCAGCGGCATCGTGCGCACACGCGTGAGCAGCTCGGCGACCGGCGCCGGCTCGCGGACTATCTGACCGGTTGGCAGGCGCGACCCCGGGCGGATCGCGTTCGCGATCCGCAACTCCACCGGGTCGACGCCCAGCGCGGCCGCGAGCTTGTCCATCTGTGCCTCGTGTGCGACCGCAACCTGGACGGCGCCGAACCCGCGCATCGCGCCACACGGCGGGTTGTTGGTGTACGTCACGTACGAGTCGATCCGTGCGTTCGGGACGTCGTACGGGCCGGCCGCGAAGCACGCCGCGTTCGAGCAGACGGCCGTCGAGCTCGAGGCGTAGGCACCGCCGTCCAGCAAGATCCGCGCGTGCACGTACACGAGCCGCCCGTCGGCGGTGGCGCCGTGTTCGTAGCGCATCCGGCAGGGGTGGCGGTGCACGTGGCCGAAGAACGACTCCTCGCGGTTGTAGACCATCCTGACCGGGCGCCCGGTGTGCAGTGCGAGCATGCAGGCGTGGATCTGCATCGACAGATCCTCGCGGCCCCCGAACGCGCCCCCGACGCCGCTCATGGTCAGACGCACCTTCTCGGGCGGCAGGCCGAGGCTCAGGGCGAGCTGGCCGCGGTCCTCATGCAGCCACTGCGTGGCGATGTACAGATCGACGCCGCCATCTCCATCCGGTACCGCGAGCCCCGACTCTGGTCCGAGGAAGGCCTGGTCTTGCATCCCGACCTCGTACTCACCGGCGACGACGACGTCGGCGTCGGCTTCGGGGTCGCCATGAACGATCCGCACGTGGCGCAGCACGTTCCCGGACAGGTGGAGCTGCGGCGCTTCAGGGTCCATCGCCCGTTCTGGATCGGTCAGCGGCTCCAGGACGTCGTAGTTGACCTGGATCGCGTCGATGGCGCGGCGAGCCGTCTCCGGATCGTCGGCGGCCACGATCGCGATCGGCTCGCCGTGGTACCGAACGTGCTGCCAGGCGAGCACCGGCTGGTCCGCGCGCCCCATGCCGTAGAGCTTGTGGCCTGGGACGTCCTCGTGGGTTAGCACAGCGCGGACGCCCGGGATAGCGAGCGCGGGCGCGACGTCGACCGACCAGATGTCCGCACGCGGATGCGGGCTGCGCAGGGTCGCGCCCCACAGCATCCCATCCATTCGCATGTCCGAGGAGTACTCGAACTCGCCCTTCACCTTCGGGATCCCGTCGGCCCTGGTGGTCGTCGTGCCGACGACACCAGGACGCTGGATCGGTGCGGAGGGCCGGTCTCTCGTCGGAACGGTTGTCACACCCGGGCCTCGGCCCTCGCGGCGAGCCGCCGGCTCTCGCGGGCGATGTCGAGCGCCACCTGTCCCTCGTCGACGGTGCGGAGCTCGGCTCCCTCGACGACCGGGCGCCCACCGATGAGCAGCAGCTCAACCGCTTGCGTCGCGCCGAACACGAGCGCGGCAACCGGATCCTCGATGCCCGCGCCGTCGAGCCCGTCGAGCCGCCAGAGCGCGACGTCCGCGAGCTTGCCGACCTCGAGCGAGCCGAGCTCGGCCTCCCGCCCGAGGCAGCGCGCGCCGTCGATCGTCGCGCGGGCGAGCGCCTCGCGCGCCGTCATCGCCTGCGGTCCGCCCGTGAGGCGGGCGAACTGCACCGCCGCGCGCATCTCCGAGGCGAGGCCCCCATCCTCGTTCGAGGCGGCCCCGTCGACGCCGAGGCCGACGGGGACGCCGGCCCGTACGAGGCCCGCGACTGGTGCGATCCCGGCGCCGAGGCGCGCATTCGAGTTCGGGCAGTGGGCGACCCCCGTGCCGGTCGCGCCGAATCGCCCGATCTCGGCTTCGTCGAGGTGGACGCAGTGCGCGAGCCACACGTCATCGCCGAGCCATCCAAGCTCGTCGAGGTAGTCGACCGGACGCATGCCGAGGCGCTCCTGACAGAAGCGCTCCTCGTCGAGCGTCTCCGCCAGATGCGTATGCAGCCGCACGCCGCGACGGCGCGCGAGCTCGGCGGCGTCGGTCATCAGTCCGCGCGTCACCGAGAACGGCGAGCACGGCGCAAGCGCGATCCGCAACATCGCGCCCGGCGCGGGGTCGTGGAAGCGGCTGATCGCGTCCTCGCTCGCGGCCAGGATCGCGTCCCGGTCCTCGACGACCTCGTCGGGTGGGAGCCCTCCGTCCGCGTGCCCGAGGTCCATCGAACCCCGACAGGGGTGAAACCGCAGCCCGACGGATGCGGCGGCGCCGATCTCAACCTCGAGGAGGTCCGCGGCGTCACGGGGGAAGACGTAGTGGTGATCTGTGGACGCGGAGCACCCCGAGCGCGCGAGCGCCGCCAGGCCGGCGCGGGCCGCCGCCCAGCACGTCTCGGCGTCGATCAGTGCCCACACCGGATATAGCTCGACCAGCCACTCGAACAGCGTCGCCTGCTGAGCGAACCCGCGGGTGGCCCACTGGTAGAGGTGGTGATGACAGTTGACGAGGCCGGGCGTCGCGAGGTGCCCGCGGCCGTCGATCCGGCGGTTGTCGGACCCGTCCGCCCCGCCCACGAAGGCCGGCGCGGACCCGTCGCCGATGGCGATGATCCTCGTGTCCTCGATCACGATGTGCCCGTCGCGATACTCGGTCCCGGTCGGGTCGATCGTCGCGATCGCGCAGCCCTCGATCACCGTGCGCACTATCACGTCTCCGAGGCGATGCGCTCGGCGGCCAGCCGCACGGCGTCGAGGATCTTCTCGTAGCCCGTGCACCGGCACAGGTTGCCCGCGAGCGCCTCACGGATCTCCGGGTCGCTCGGGCGCGGGTTTCGCCGCAGCAAATCGTGGCTTGCCACGATCAGCCCGGGCGTGCAGAAACCGCACTGCACACCACCCGTCTCGACGAAGGCACGTTGCACCTCGTGCAGACCGTCGCCGTCGGCGATCCCCTCGACGGTCACAACATCGCCACCCTGCGCCTGCGCGGCGAGCACAAGGCACGAGCACACGACCCGTCCATCCAGGTAGACCGAGCACGATCCGCATTCGCCCTGCTCGCACGCGTTCTTCGATCCGGGGAGATCGAGATGTTCGCGGAGCGCGTACAGGAGGCTCGCGCCCTCCCACACGCCGTCGACCTCCCGGTGCTCGCCATTGACGGTCACCGTCAGGCGCACCGGTACGCCTCCCAGGCCCAGGTGAGCGTCCGTCGGGCGAGAACGCCGAGTGCGTGGTGCCGGTAGCGAGCTGTCCCGCGGACGTCGTCGATCGGCCGCGCGGCGTTTTCCACGAGCTCGCCAAAGTTGGCTAGAGCCGTCTCGGGAATCGGTGCGGGCTTGGACCACAGGTCGTGCTCGTCCAGCACGTCGGCGATGAACCGCTCGGCCTGGGTCGCACGGAGCGGCGTCGGCCCCGCCGAGCCGATGCACGCGGCCACGGCCCGGCGCCCCGGCCAGATCGACAGCCCGAGCGAGCAGACCGCGATCACCATCGCGTTGCGGGTGCCGATCTTCGCGAACTGCTGCGGGCCGTCGGCGGGCGCAATGTGGAAGGCCGCGATCAGCTCGTCATCGCCGAGGCAGTTTCGCTTCGGCCCTGTGATGAACGCGCCCACCGACATCCGCCGGGTCCCGCCGCTCGAGGCGAGCTCGACCTCGGCATCCGACGCGAACAGCGGCGGCAGCGCGTCCCCGGCGGGAGACGAGGTACCGAGGTTGCCGCCGACGGTCCCCCGGTTGCGGATCTGGGGCGACCCCACGGTGCGCGACGCGATTGCCAGCCCGGGCAGGCGGTCCCCGAGCTCGGCGATCAACCGCGTATAGGTCACGCCGGCCCCGACGCGCAGGTGACCATTCTCGGGCGCCCACTCGGTCAGCTCTCCGATGCGCGTGAGGTCGAGCACCGCGCGCGGACGGATGCGGTCGAAGTTGAGCTCGACCATCAGGTCCGTACCCCCGGCGATCGGGACAGCGTCCGGGTGCGCGGCTTTGAGCTCGAGCGCCTCCGCCCAGCTATCGGTCTGGAGCACCTCCATCTCGGTAGTCTCGCTCACCGCCGCCGTCGCGGGCAAACGGCACATCGATGACCGACTCCATGGCCTACGCAGCGGCCGTCCTCCGGCGCTGCGACGAACTCGCCGCCTTCAGTGAGGAGGGAGGCCGCCTCACGCGGCGGTTCGGAACGGCCGCGCTCCGGGAGGCCGGCGAGACCGTGCGCGAGTGGATGGAGGCCGCGGGATTGGTCGTGCGGCGCGACGCAATCGGCAATGTCATCGGCCGACTCGGCGACGGCGATCACCGAACCTTGCTGATCGGCTCTCACCTCGACACGGTCCCCGACGCGGGCCGCTACGACGGCATGCTCGGGGTCCTCGTCGCGATCGGGTGTCTCGAACGCCTGCGCGATCAGCGGCGGTCGGTGCGATACGCCGTCGAGGTGCTGGCGTTCGCCGATGAGGAGGGCGTCCGATTCGCCACCGGCTACCTGGGCAGCAGCGTCGTCGCCGGTCGTTTCGATAGCGCGGATCTCGAGCGGCGCGACGCCGACGGCGTGCGACTGGCCGACGCTGTGCGTGCGTTTGGCGGCGATCCCGACGGACTGGCCGGTGCGCGCCGCGACCCCGACGATCTGATCGGCTACTACGAGGTCCACATCGAGCAGGGACCGGTGCTCGAGGCCGCCGGCGTTCCGCTCGGCGTCGTCGACGCGATCGCCGGCCAGACCCGGGCCCGCGTCACGTTCACCGGCGAAGCGGGTCACGCCGGCACGGTGCCGATGGCGCTGCGACACGACGCTCTGTGCGCCGCAGCCGAATTCGTGACCGCGGTCGAAGCGGTCGCACGCGGTGAGGACGGCGTCGTGGCGACGGTCGGCGAGCTCGATGTGCGTGATGGTGCGAGCAACGTGGTCCCGGGCGTTGTCGCGCTCAGCCTCGATGTCCGACACGCCGCCGATGCGGTGCGCGAGTTTGTCGGTGCGCGATTGCGCGAGCGGGCCCAGGCGATCGCCGGTACCCGCGGGTTGGTGGTGGACTGGCAGGTCGTGCAGGAGACTCGGGCGGTCGACTGCTCGTCGAAGCTGTCCGAGCTCGTCGCCGAGGCGGTGACGGCGTCCGGGCATCCGGTCGTCGGCTTACCGAGCGGCGCAGGCCACGACGCCGCGATGCTCTCGACGATCACCCCGGTCGCGATGCTGTTCGTGCGCTGCGCCGGCGGCGTGAGCCACAACCCGGCCGAGTCGGTGACGGTCGAGGATGTCGCGGCGGCGATCGATACGACGACGTGCTTCCTCGAGCTCGTGGAATGAGCTTCGACGTCCTCATACGGGGCGCGATGGTGGTCGGCACCGGGGCGCAGAGCCAACTGGACGTTGGCGTGGCCGACGGACTGATCGCTGCCGTCGGTCCCGAGCTCGCGGGTCCCGCGACCGAGGAGATCGACGCCGCCGGCTGGCACCTGCTCCCCGGGGTCATCGACGCCCACGTCCACATGAATGAGCCGGGTCGCACAGACTGGGAGGGCTTTGAGACTGGCACGCGGGCGCTCGCCGCAGGCGGTGCCACCGCGGCGATCGACATGCCGCTGAATGCTCACCCGCCGACCGTCAGCGGCGCGGCGTTCGACGAGAAGCGGCGTTGCCTGGAACGGAGCGCGCTCATCGAGATCGCCTTGTGGGGCGGCCTCGTTCCGGGCGGCATCGAGGCAATGGACGAGCTCGCCGCCCGCGGGGTCGTCGGCTTCAAGGCGTTTATGTGCTTCAGCGGAATCGACGACTTCGGAGGTGTCGACGACCTCACCCTGTACGAGGGCATGTGCCGCGCGGCGTCGCTCGGGCTGCCTGTCGCCGTTCATGCCGAGAGCGAGGTGATCACCGCCGGCCTCGCACAGCGCCGACGTGCCGCGGGGCGGACGGCGATGCGCGACTTCCTGGAGTCGCGCCCGGCGGTCGCCGAGCTCCAGGCAGTCGCACGGGCGATCGAGCTGGCGCACGAGAGTGGCTGCTCGCTGCACGTGGTGCACGTTTCCACGGGCCGAGGCGTGGCGCTCGTCGCCGCCGCACGAGCCCGCGGCGTCGACGTCACCTGTGAGACCTGCCCGCACTACCTGGTGCTCACCGAGGAGGACGCGGAGGTCCTCGGCAACGTCGCGAAGTGCGCGCCGCCGCTCCGCCCCCGCGAGGAGCGCGAGGCGCTGTGGCAGGCGCTCGAGGACGGGACTCTGCCGATGGTCGCATCGGACCACTCACCGGCGCCCTGGGCGCTGAAGAGCGGCGACGACGCGTTTGCCGCGTGGGGCGGGATCTCCGGTTGTCAGACGATGCTCCCGCTGCTCCTGACCGAGGGCCATCGCCACCGCGGCCTTGAACTCGACCTGATCGCTCGGATCACTTCGGGTTACGTCGCCCGCAGGTTTCGCCTGCCCGGCAAGGGCAGCCTCGAGCCGGGCGCTGACGCCGACCTCGTGCTCGTCGATTTGACGGGTTCGGAGAAGCTCTCGGCCGAAGACCTGTACTACCGCCATCGCCACAGCCCGTTCCTCGGCCGCGCCTTCACGGCCCGAGTCGTGCGCACGTTCGCGCGCGGCCGGACGGTGTTCGCCGACGGCCGCATCGCCGGCCCGCCCGCAGGACGCCTGCTGATTCCCGCAACCGAACTGGAGAACCCATGACGACGCTGTCGATCACCGCCGGGCCGTTCAGCTTCCGCGCCCGCCTCGAGGAGGAGCGAGCACCGCGGACGTGCGATGCGTTCTCGAAGCTGCTGCCCTTCGAGCAGAAGGTCATCCACGTGCGGTGGAGCGGCGAGTCGACCTGGATCCCGCTCGGTGACTTCGACGTCGGCGTCGGCTTCGAGAACCACACCAGCCACCCCGCCCCCGGCGAGATCCTCCTCTATCCGGGCGGCTACAGCGAGACGGAAATCCTTCTGCCCTACGGCGGCTGCATGTTCTCGAGCATCGTCGGCCAGCTCGCCGGCAATCACTTCCTGACCGTGGTTCAGGGCAACGAGCACCTCCGGCCGCTGGGCGAGATGACCCTCTGGCAGGGCGCCCAGGACATTGTGTTCGCCGAGGAATAAGCGCGTGTCGATCAATCCGCTCACGTTGCCGAAGGCCGAGTTGCACCTGCACATCGAGGGAACGCTCGAGCCCGAGCTGATGTTCGAGCTGGCTCGCCGCAACGGCGTCAGCCTCCCGTATCCGGACGCGGAAGCGGTCAGACGCGCCTACCGGTTCACCAACCTGCAGTCGTTCCTCGACGTGTATTACCGGGCATGCTCGGTCCTCATCCACGAACGGGATTTCTACGATCTCACCACCGCCTACCTAGCCCGGGCACGAGCGCAGGGCGTTCGTCACGTCGAGGTTTTCTTCGACCCGCAGACTCATACCGCGCGCGGCGTGAAGCTGGAAACCGTCGTGCGCGGAATCGGCAGGGCCTTGAACGAGGCACGACAGCGCGGGCCGACATCACACCTGATCATGTGCTTCCTCCGTGATCGCCCGGCCGATGACGCGATGGCGACGTTGGAGCAAGCGCTGGCGCACCGGGACGTGATCTTCGGCGTCGGGCTCGATTCCGCCGAAGCCGGTAATCCGCCAGAGAAATTCAGGGACGTCTTCGACCGCGCCATCGGTGCCGGCTTCCGTACCGTCGCCCACGCCGGCGAAGAGGGCCCGCCGGATTACATCTGGCAAGCGCTCGACGTGCTCGGCGCGGAGAGGATCGATCACGGCGTGCGTTGTCTCGAAGACCGCTCGCTGGTTCAGCGCCTTGGGGCCGATCGGATTCCGCTGACCGTGTGCCCGTTCTCGAACGTCAAGCTGCGAGTCGTCGACACGCTCGAGCGGCACCCACTCGCGAAGATGCTCGAGCACGGACTGTGCGCCACCGTCAACTCCGACGACCCGGCCTACTTCGGCGGCTACGTCGGCGAGAACCTAGCCGGGATCGCGGAGGCATTGCGGCTCGACGACGAAACCATTGTCGCGCTCGCCCGCAACAGCTTCGAAGCGTCGTTTCTAGACGACGCGGCGCGAGCAATGCTTCTGGCCGAACTCGACGCAGCCCGCTGAACAGGGCTGTCACGTCTGCCCCTCCCCGGGTGTCAAGCGAGTAATGACAACGACTATTCGGAGGGACAGCAGTGCTCGAAAAGGTCTTCTACACGAGCGTGCTGGTCAGTGACCAGGACAAGGCACTCGACTTCTACACGAACATCCTCGGCATGGAGAAGCGGGTTGAGAACCCAACGCCCGACGGGCCGCGGTTTCTGACCGTCGGCGTCAAGGGGGACGAGTTCCAGCTGGTTCTCTGGCCCGGAACACCAGGCCAGGCCGTGCCGGCGATGGGCTACCCGCCGCCGTCGATCACGATCGAGACCGACGACTGCCTCAAGACTGCCGAAGAGCTGAAGTCGCGCGGGGTCGAGTTCGTGTCCGACGTGCTCGAGTTCCCGTGGGGCTACGTCGCGCAGTTCCACGACCCCGACGGCAACCGGCTGCAGATACGAGAGGGCCGCTAGGTAGACGAGTGCGTCGAAACTCGTTGGATTGCGGTCAACGGCTCACTCGCCTGGCCCCCAGTCGCCGAACGCGGAGTTAGCTACACGGTCACCTCGGCGTTCTACCTGCACCTCGACGTCGCGGACGAGTCCGGCGTGCTGGCGCGGGTCGCGCAGGTCCTCGCTCAGTTGGATGTGTCGGTCAAGTCGGTGGTGCAGCGCGGGCTCGGGGACCAGGCGCGGCTCGTG
>DATJYY010000074.1:0-33764 GCA_035499395.1 Solirubrobacteraceae bacterium | reverse complement strand
TCTCACCACCCTCCGCCAGTCGAGTTGGACGTTAGGGTCGCTAGTGGCCCCGCATTGCAATCTCGCCGGCGGGGACGGGACGAGTTGGACGTTAGGTGTCGCGCGGTGGCGAGGGTGGGCGCCACGGCTCGCCGAACTGGCGGGACTGCTCGGGCCAGCCCTGCGCAGTCAGCTTCAGCGTGCGCATCGCGTTCCGCTTCAGTTCCCACGGCGCCCGCCGGTACAGCGGCACGAACACCCGGCGCCAGAATGGACCCTCGTCGGGCAGCGCGGACGGGACGGTCCGGCGCGGGTAGCGACGAGCCACGTCTTCCATCGCCGCCATCCGCAACACGTGCTCTGACCGCGCTCGCAGCCGTCGTTTCTGTTCCGCGAAAGAGCTCATGCCGGGACCGCCTCGCGACGGGATGCCTTCTGCTCGGCTAGGCCGTTCTGCGCGGCGATCTGGATCGGCTCGTACAGCGCTCCGATCGGCGGCGAGTAGATGTTCTCCATCCACGCCAGGTCCTCGAGCGTGGCGCCGCGCTTCCCCACGAACGCGAGGAAGTCGCACCGCTCCTTGATCCCCTCGCCACCGTGGAGCTGGGCTCCGATCAGCCGCAGCGTCCCCGGCTCGGCGAGCAGCTTCACGTGCGTGCGAGCGGCACCCGGGAAGTAGCGCGCGCGGGACACGCCGACGCCCTTCGCCACCACGTACGGGATCCCCATCGCCTCGGCCAGCGTCTCGCCGATCGAGAACCCGCCGATCGTATAGTCGCCCGCCATGAACCCCCAGGGAATCCACACCGGGTCATAGGTCCGGTTCTCGCCGGCGGCGTTCGCGCCGGCGAGTCGGCCCTGCGCGTAGGCGTGCGAGCCGGTGAGGCCGCTGATGGGGAGCATCGACAGTCCGTGGGGCACCTCGACAACGTCGCCGGCCGCCCAGACCCCGGGCGCCGACGTCCGCATGTGGTCGTCGACCACGACAGCACCCGTCGTGCCCAGTTCGAGGCCGATCGACGAAGCGAGTGACGTGTTGGGCAGCTTGTGCAGGCAGATCACGGCCACGTCACATTCGAGCTCGCCCTCGGAGGTGGAGACCGCCTGCACCCGCCCGTCGGACCCGCCGACAAAACCGAGCAGCTTCGTGCCCATGCGGACGTTGACGCCGAGCTTCTCGAGCGACTCCTGGGCGGGTTCGGCGACGTCCGGATCGACGAGCTCGGATAAGAGCCACGGCCCCTCGTCGATGAACTGGACCTCGAGCCCCCGCCGGGCGAGCGCGCCGGACATCTCGACGCCGAGCCACATGCCACCGATGATCACCGCGCGCTTCATCGAGTCGAGTTCCTTGTCGAACTCCATCGCGCGCCGGATGTCCTTCACGTAGTGGAGCCCCTGGAGGTTCGCGCCCGGAACCGCCGGCTGCTCCCAGTGGAACCCGGTGCACAGGATCAGCTTGTCGAACCCCTCGTGCTTGTTGCGGGCGGTCACCGTGCGGCGGTCGAGGTCGATGTCGGTGACGGTCGTCTCCATGTTCATCTCGAGGCCGTCCTCGACATAGCGCTGGACGGTCGAGAGGAACAGGTTCTCGAACTCCGGGATCTCGCGGCCGTGGGCGTACGGGATTCCGCACGGCGAGTATGCGATGTCCGGAAACTCGCTGTACACCGCGACCTGCATGTCCGGGTTCGTCCGCTTGGCGATCGTCGACGCCGCGGTTCCCGCGCCACCGCCGCCGATCACGATGAGACGTTCGCTCATGAGGCTCCTCTCTCAGACAGCAACGGGTTGTGCTTCGTGGTTTCGGACGGCCACGGGCGGGGGCGCCTCACCGAACCCCGTCGCCGCCGACTGCTGGTACGCGCCGACCGATCGCGCCACGAGCCGCGCTCCCGGCCCGAGGATCGGCAGCTGTGCGCATGGGTGGATCACGTCGACGTTCAGGCACAGCGGCCCGGTAACGAGCGCGGGGCTGAGGGGGCCGCCGGCGCCGAGCGCCTCGATTCGTGGGGGCGCGGTCAGCGCTCCGGGGAGGAAGTTCGTGCCCGCGTCGCAGACGAGGCAACGCGTCCCGTCCGCGAGCGACTTGACCGCGACCACCGTGAAGACGAGGTCGACCGCGTCAGCGACGACCGCCCGCCCGGGCTCGAGGAGCAGCGTGCCGTCGAACCCGCCGGCGCGCAGCGCGAGAGCCACTTCACGGGCATGGTCCGCCACCGCCGCCGCCGGCGGGAACCCGCCGCCGAGGTCGATGGTCGCGAGCCCGTGACCGGCGGCTCTCAGCGACCGGGCCAGGTCGGCGAGCAAGGCAGCGGCACGGGCGTGCTCGGCGGCCGGCCGCGGCCAGTTGACCACGACCCGTCCCGTCGCGGGGTCGAAGTCGGTCGAGACGAGATGGGTCGAGAGCGCCTCGACGGTGAGGCCAAGCCGCGCGGCGGCGCCTGCCGCGGCTCCGATCTCGCCGGGCGCAATTCCGAACCGCGTGACCGCGCCGGTAAAGCTGTCCAGCGCAACCCGCAGGCCGACCCGCTTCACGCCAGCCGCGGCGGCGCGATCTAGCTCTTCGATCGAGTCCGCCAGCACGAGCGCCCCGCCGGCACCCGCGCGCGTGAGCAGCGCATCGGGCTTGGCCGGACCGTCGACGACGATCTTCCACGGGTCGGTCTCGACGACCGCGATCGCGAGCTCGTATTCGGCCTCGCACACGACCTCGGCGCCGGCGCCCGCTTGCTCGGCCGCGTGCAGGAAATCGACGAGGCGGTTGGTCTTGTACGAGTACGCGATCCGGGTACGCGGCCACTCCGCCCGCCAGGCCTCGGTGAAGGCGTTCAGGTTCGAGCTGAAGCGCTCCACGTCGGCCACCCACCCGGGCGAGTGGCTCACGCGCGTCCGCCGATCTGCCGGGCGAGTCGCGCTGCCCGCTCGGTGCCCTTGCGCTCGAGCAGCGCAACCATGGGCTCGCGCCATCGCCCCGACGCGGCGTCGTCGACCGCATCGCCGAGGACGCTTCGCAGATGCTCCATGGCCCACGGGTCGGGACGCGACAGATTGATGCGGATCGTGCTGGCCGCGCCGGTCTCCCCAAGGCCGTCCCCTGGATACACGGCGACGCGCCGGGCGAACAGCGACACCATCAGCTCCTGCGCACTCGCGCCGATCCCAGACACGTCGACCGCGCACGCGAGCCCGCGGCGCGGCTGCACGACCAGCCGCATGCCCGGGATCGCTTCGAGCGTCAGCTCCAGATGGGCGAGGTTCGCGCGGATCGTCGCCTCGGCGCGGGTCAGATACGAATCGTCCGCCAAAGCCGCGAGCGCGCCATGCTGTGAGATCAGGTTTGTGTTAAGCCGGGTGAGCGCGGCCTTCAGCTGCAGGCAGCCGCGGACGAAGCCCGGCGGTCCGCCCAGGAAGCCGATCCGGGCCCCCGCCATCCCGTAGCAGTGCGACACCGACATCGCCGCGACCGCCCGGTCGGTCAGCTCGAGCGCGGGCAGCGAGACGAACTCGGCGCCGGGGTCGATCGCGATCGGGGCGTGAGTGACGTCGTGGATCAGCAGCAGGCCATGGCGATCGGCCAGCTCGGCGAGCGCAGCTAGCTCGTCGCGGGCCTGGACCGTGCCGTATGGATTGAGCGGGTCGACGATGGTGATCGCGCGCGTGCGAGAGGTGATCGCGCGGGCCACGTCGTCGGGGTCGAGCCGGAAGCCGCTATCCGACGAGATCGGCACGGCTACCGGCGCGCCCCCGGCGGCGATGATCGCGGAGGGGATGTGGAAGTAGCCCGGGTCGGAGAGGATCACCTCGTCGCCCGGATCGACGGCCGCCATCAAAGCGAGCGCGACCGCGGCCTGTGTGCCCTCTGTGCCGACGACCTCGAACCCGCGGTCGCGCGAGCGCCCGAACGCAGCGGCGGCTGCGTCTCGCAGTGGCTCGATTAGATCGGGCGTGTACTGGTTGAGCGACTCGGCGGCCGCGCCGGCGCGCATCGCGTCGACGGCCGACGCGGGCGGGCCGCAGAAGCAGGTCAGCCACCCGAGGTCTGCCCACTGCACCGGATCGAGCCGGGTCGATCCCTCGGGGTAGATCGCGGCGGGGTCGAGGCCGAGCAGCGCGATCGCGTCCCGGTAGGTGACGTAGTTCCACATCCCGTGGTGGCTCGCGCGGATGCGACGCAGCCGTTCGCTCACAGGGACGCCCTCGAGCGCTTCGGCGTCTGAGGTCCACGTGAGAACGCTCATGCGCGTACCAAGCGGCCGACGCGATAGATCCCAAAGCTGTCGCTGCGTATCGACGCGGGCTCGTACCCGGCCGCCGCGGCCCAGCGCAAGATCGCCTCGACCGGGCGCAGGCGCCACACGCACCGTTCGCCCCGGTGGTCGCGCCATACCCTGGCGATGTGCTCGATCTCCGGGTTCTGCGTCTGGACGTTGAACACGATCTGCTCGGGGGCGATCGTCTCTGCGAGGTCGGCGAAGTGGCGCTCGATCAGCGCATCGTCGTGGTAGATGCCGTACAGCCCGAGCTCGGCGACGATGTCCGGGGCGGGGTCGATGCGTTCGAGCGCCTCGCGGTCGAAGGCGCTTGCCTCGGTGAACGTCACTCGATCGGCGAGCCCGAGCGCGACGGCGTGCGCGCGGGCCTGAGCGAGCGCCGCCGGGTCGATGTCCGCCAACAGCGCGCGCGCCGCCGGATACGCGACGAGGACCTCGAACACGTACGGCGCGGGGCCGGCGGCGAGGTCGGCGATCAGCGGCTCAGGGGCCGAGGAGGCCGCGGCGGCGCCGGCGAGAGCGTCCCGCGCCAGCACGCGAATCTCGCGGAACGCCTGGCAGGTGCGGCGGCTGAGCAGCCGGCGGTCGACCTCGCGGCCGAGCGCGGTCCGCCCTCGCGGCTCGTTGCCATAGACATGGTTCATGAACGGCCCCGAGTCGAAGCCGTGCTCGTGCCCGACCCGCAGGCCCTCGCTCAGCAGCGCCCCGGCGCGCGATGCCGCGGCGAGCGCGCGGAACCGCCACGCGCGCGGGGAAGAGGCGGGAAGGTCGCGCTGAAGCTCGGCGAACGACGCGGCGTACGCGCTGTCAGTGCCGGTAGGCATACAGCGGCGCCTCGGCGAGCTCGCGCACACGGTAGAGCTCGTGAGCGGTGGCCGCCGCGCTGCTGCCGTCCTGGCCGACGAGCTCGCGCAGCTGCGCGATCGCGCGGTCATTGTCGGCGCGGACCCCGGCCAACACCTCGGCGTCGGCGAGAGAGTCGGCGACCTCGGCGTACACGGCGAGCAAGTCGCCAAAGTGCTCCAGCGAGCCGAGCGCGTAGGCGAGCGTCTCGTCGGTGTTGTGTGGCATCCCGTCGTAGGTGGCCTCGCCCTCGGGCGGGCACACGTACATGTCAGGGTCGATGCCGTGCTCGATCGCTCGCTCGCGGAACAGCCTCGCGTGGCGCGCGTTGTTGTGGACGATCTCGGCGACCAACTCGGCCAGGTACGCGTCCCTGATCTCCGGGATTCGCACGGCAAAAAGGTCGACCCACCGCCGCATCCCGTACGCGTGGCGGGCGAAAGCCGCGCCGAGCCTCCCGCGAAGAACCTGTTCGAGCTGTATCCGATTCTCGACCACGGCGTCTACCTTTGTGTACGAGCGTCTACCGAAGTGTAACCATAGCTGAGCTCCACCCCGTGGGCAAGGGTGTTCGAGACCCAGCACACGCGGCGCGCCGGCTCCATCAGCGCCGCCAGCTCGTCCTCGGGGATTTCGGCACGAGCATCGATCTCGAACCGCTCGTACCGGAGCTCGCGCCCCGCGCGCACGCGCCGGACCACGACTTCGAGGCCGGGCAGCTCGCGGTCGCGCTTGCGGGCGGTGAACGCGAGCGCCAGGCAGAAGCAGCTCGCGATCGACGCCGCCAGAAGGTCCGTGGGCATGACGCCGGCGTCGTTGCCTCCCTCGGCGACCGGCTCGTCGACTGCGATCTCGTGTCCGCGCGTGTGCACCCGAGCCTGGAACCCCTGCAGCCAGGTGGCGGTCACCGCGGCGACTTCACTCATGGTCGGTAGCTATCAAGTCGAGTGACCCCGTCTCCGTTGACTCGTCAGACACGGCCGCTACCGACCGCGCCGAGCGACGCGAGCAGCCCGCTGTATACGCGCTCGTGCTCGACCGCGGCGCGGTCCCACGTGTACTCCGCCGCGACGTTCAGACCCCCCGCGCGCAGCCGCGCACGAGTCTCCCGCGAACGCGCCACACAGGCGAGCGCATCTCCGAGGGCGTCGCCGTTGCCGACCGGCACGAGCAAGGCGCTCCGGTCGTGCTCGAGGTAGGTCGCGAACTCCTCGAGCTCGGTGGCGACGACCGGTACCCCGGACGCGAGCGCCTCGAGCGCGGCGAGCCCGAAGCCCTCCTTGGTCGACGGAAACGCGAACACGTCGGCGGCCCGGTACAGCGACTCGATGTCCCGGTCGGAAAGGCTGCCGAGCACGCGCACGCTCTCCTGGACCCCGAGCGAAGCGACCCGCGCGTGAAAACGATCGATCTCGTGGCGGTAGTCGAACAGGGTCGCGCCACCGGCGACGACCAGAAGCGCATCAAGATCAGGCACGAGCTCGCGCAGCCGGGCGAAACCCTCGAGCAGCGTGAGCGAGCCCTTGCGCGGCTCGATCCCGCCGATCGTGAGAACCGTGAACCGATCGCCGAGCTCGAACCGCTCGCGGGCGCGGCCGCGCTCTGCTGGATCCCGGGGCGGGCGATACCGATCCGTGTCGACGCCGTTCGACACGAGCTCGGCGGGGAGACCGAACTCGTTTGCAAGCCGCGCCACCCACGGCTCGGACACGCACAGCAGCGCGTCGGGCCGGAGGATCGAGCGGGCCTGGCACTCGACCAGCGACGGCGAGGTGAAGTCATCGATGTGATGGACGGTGCGGATCAGGTGCGGGAACACGCCGGCGTCGCGCAGCTCGAGCGCGGCATTCGCCGACAGGCAGTCCTGGGCGTGGATCAGGTCGAACCCTCCCTGTGAGAGCGGCTCGGCGAGGCCGTCCCGGTAGGCCGCGCACATCGCCATGATCCGCTCGTCGAACGGTGCGTCGCGGATCGTCTCGTAGCGGACGATCCGCGACGGGACGTTCGGCTCTCGGAAGAAACGCTCCCCGGGCGGTCCCAGCGCGATCAGCTCGACCTCGTGACCGCGGCGCGCGAGCGCCTCGGAGATCTCGAGCGCGTGTACGACCCCCCCGCGCGGCCGAAGCGAGTACGTGAGCATCGCGATCCGCAGTCGCCTCATGACAGCGCCCTGAGCGCGAGCCGCGCCGCGGCCGCGTTCGACGGGGCGACGATCGCGCCCGCTTCGGTCAGGGTCGCCGTCTGGCGGACCGAGTCCTGCGGATCATCGGGCGTGCCGCATACGTGGGCGATCACGATCGCCCCGTCAGAGACCCGGCGAATCGCGTCGCTCAGCCCGCCCGCCGGATCAGGATGCGACGCGAACCCGAGGACCACATCGAGCAGGACGCATCCGACCCGGTCATCCTCGGCGGCGCGCTCGAGCATCCCGGTCCGGAGCTCCAAGTCGACCATCGGGTGGGGCCGCCCCTGGGTGTACTCGGCCTCGCCGAGATCGAACAGCGCGTGGCCGCCGTCCGCCCGAGCCGGGCCGTGCCCCGCGTTGCCCGCGATCGGCCCGAGCTCGGGCTCGAGCAGCGTGACCGCCTCGTGCGCGAGGGACCCGCCCGAGTAGAGACCGAGGAGGCCTCGTCCGGAGGCGATCCCCTCGCGGGCGTCGACCGCGATCTGCAGATCCCCGACGTCGGCCGGCGTGGTCCCGGCGGCCGCCGCCGCTGCCGCCTCGAGCGTGGGGTGGACCTCGAACGGCGCCGCCGCGCCGTCCCAGCCGACGAACGCCGCGACGATCCGGACGCCGTCCGGGAGGTCACCGGCGATCGCCTCGACACCCGCAGGCGTCGGCGACTTCGACACGAGCAGCAGCGTGTCGGTTCCAGCATCGCCCGCGACCATGTGCATGCCCGCCCGGAACATCAGCGCTCCGACCTCCGCCGACAGGTCGCGACCGCCGACCCCGACGATGTGGGACACGCCCACGCCGGCGGCGTCGAGCAGACAGGCCGACTCCTGCGCTCCCGTCCCGGCGGCGGCGACGATCCCGACAGGGCCGGGGCGGACAACGTTCGCGAACCCGAGTCCGATCCCGCCGAGCATCGCGGTGCCGCACTCGGGGCCCATCACAAGCAGACCGAGCTCGGCCCCGCGGCGCTTGAGCTCGAGCTCGGCCTCGAGCGGGACGTGGTCGGAAAACAGGAACACGTGCATCCCGGCCGACAGCGCTCGATGGGCCTCGAGCGCCGCGTATTCACCGGGAACCGAGATAAGCGCGACGTTGGCGCCGTCGAGGTCACGTGAGGCCGCGGCCAGCGATCGGGCTCTCGGCCTCTCAGAGACCGGGCTGCGCTCGTGCGAGGACAGCTCGAGCTCCGCCCACGCCAGCGCATCCGCCGCCGCGCCGTCCTGCGCGTCGACGGCGATCACTAGATCCCCCGGGGTCGCCTCGGCGGAAGCCCCGTAGCCCGCGAGCACCTTGAGGTTTGCCGGCGTCCCCATCCCGAGCTCGCAGCGAGTCACGCCGTCGCGCTCGCGCACCGACCGGGCGATGCTCATCAACCGGACGCTGTCCGCGTAGCGGTTGGCGATCACGCGGACGTGCCAGCTCACGCGCGGAAACCGTGGTGGACGGGGTCCAAACCGTGGCTTGAGCCGCTCACGCCGCGGCGACCGACTCCGGACTGGACCACGCGGTAGCCGACGGGCCGTCCGTATCCGGCACGACCCGGGTGCCGGCGGTGCCGCGCACCGCGTCGAGTAGCCGCTCGGCGCACGTGACGATCGCCGCACCGCCGGTCTCGCGGACGAATCGCGCGGCAGACTCGACCTTGGGACCCATGCTTCCCGGTGGGAACTCTCCCTCGGCGAGCAGCCGCTTCGCGTCGGAGGCGGTCAGGCGCGCCATATCCCGCTGCCACCGCGTGCCGAAGTCCAGCGCCACGCACTCGACGCCGGTAAGCATCACGAGCAGCGAGGCGCCGACGGCTCGCGCCAGAACCGCGGACGCGCGGTCCTTGTCGATGACGGCCTCGGCGCCCGCGAGCCCTCCCGAGCGACGCACGACCGGAATGCCGCCGCCCCCGGCGGCGATCACGAGCGCGCCGGACCGCGCCAGCGCCGCGATCTGCTCGAACTCGACGATCTCCTGCGGCCGGGGGCTCGGCACGACCGTCCGCCAGCCGCGGCCGGCATCGGGCGCAACGGTCAGCGTTTTGCCCGCGGCCCGGCGCGCCTCGGCCTCATCGTCGAAGAAGCGGCCGATCGGCTTGGTGGGATTACCGAACGACGGATCGTCCTCGTGCACCAACACCCGGGTCAGGATCGTCGCGGTGTGCACGTCCGGATCGGCTTCCTCGATCGCCGTCTGGAGCAGGTAGCCGAGCTGCCCCTGAGTCATCGCCACGAGCGCGTCAAACGGCAGCGCGGGAACCTCGTTGCCGGCGCGGGCATGCTGAACGTGGAGCGCGCCGACCTGCGGCCCGTTCCCGTGTGTCAAGACCAGTTCGTGCCCCGAGCGCTTCAGCGCGGCGAGCTGGCCGGCGATAACGGCGGCGTTCGCGCGTTGCTCGGCCCAGGTGCCGCGCTCGTGCTCGGCGATGATCGCGTTGCCCCCGATGGCGACGACGATCCGCATCGCGCCATCCGAAGTCCTACGAGCCCCGGATCGCGAGCCAGATGGCGCGCGCCGGCCGGTCGTCGGGGTTGGCCCACGAGTGCGGGCGGACCGTGCGGAAGTGGATCGAGTCGCCGGCCTCGAGCTCGTACGGCTCGCCGTCGATCGTGAACGTCATCCGCCCGTTGAGCACGAGCACGAGCTCCTCGCCGGGATGTCTCATCGGCTCGGGCCCCGAGTCCGCAAGCGGTTCCAGGTGGGCCTCGGCACCGGCTACCCAGAACGGGCCGTAGCGGCCGGAGATGTTTTGGAGCTCGAGTCCCTGCTTGGAGGTGTACAGCCGTGTGCGCCCGTCGGAGCGGATCACGGTGACCGGGCGGGTCGCCTCGACCTCCTCGACGAAGTAGCCGACGCTCTTCCCGAGCGCCGCGGCGACCTTCATCAGGCTCGCGATCGTCGGCGTCATGCCGCTCTTCTCGATCTTGTGGACGGCGGCGGTCGAGAGGCCCGCTCGCTCCGCCAACTGCGCCAGCGACCAGCCGCGCTCGGCGCGCGCCTTGGCGACCTTGGCGCCGATCTCCGAGACGGTCCGCTCGATTTCCGGAAGCGGGCTTGGGGGGGTGGCGCGGGCGGTGGCGGCGGCGGTCCGGCTGGGCATCGCGTCCACCATAGTACACGCGCTGGCAAGACCTCCACCAAGCGAAAAGTACGTGCGATTACGAGGAATGACGATATTTATCGGGTGCCCTTGACCTCGGCAACGCGCGGCGCTAAGAATGCGCGTCTACGATCCGATACGCGGACGCGCGACGCGCGACGCGGACGCGGGAAGACTCCCAAGGAGGCAGCAGTGCCCGACAACAGCTCCCTCGCCGACGCCAAGTCCGCGGGGACCGAGCTCTTCGACACCTCTGAAAAGGTGTTCGAGGACATCCAGGCCGAGCCGGGGGAGAAGGCCTACACGTTCATGCACACCGTGCCCTACGAGGGGTCGGTAGGTCTGGTCAACCTGCTGACGACGACGCGCCTGCGCCGAAAGGGCTTCGACACCAACCTGATCCTGTACGGCCCCGGCGTGCTGATGGCGTCCGGGACGCGCGGCTTCCCAAAGGTCGGCGACGAGGCGTTCCCCGGCCACATGGCGATCAACAACCAGCTCAAGACCCTGCTCAACGAGGGCGCGCACATCTACGCGTGCCGGTTCGCCTCCGGGGCACTGTACGGGTTCCCCGAGGATCTGCTCCTGGACGGCGTCAAGCCGTTCCATCCCCTCGACGTGCTCGATTCGGCTCTGACGGCGTGGCGCCAGAAGGCATTCCAGCTCAACACCTGGACCGTCTGATCGCTGAGCGAGTCGACCGCGAACAGGCCCGGGTCGCCGCGCTCGCCGCGTGGCGGCGCGCCGAGGCGGCGGTCTATCCGTCCGTGATGGTGAATGCCACGCTGTACCAGCAGTACATCCAGGTCGTGCGCGCGATCGTCGACGAGCTCGGCGACGTGCGCACGGAGGATGACCTCGTGGCGGCGTGGGAGGAGCGGCGCGGGCTCGGCAACGAGATCGTCCAGCGGCTGTCTCCGTCGATGGGGATGATGATGGACCAGGCCGCGGTGACCGACGCGGCGTTCTGCCAGCGCCACCGGGAGATCACTCGCGAGCACGGCAAGGAGATCGCGCTCGAGCGACTCGAGACGGCGCGGCGCGGCGGGGACGAATGGGTGGTGCTGTTCGACGACGTCACGCCGTTCGGATCGCACCGCCTCGAAATGCATGTGCGCAGTGGCCGCGCGATCCACGCTTCCGCCCAGACCGAGCCGATGGGCGAGGCGACCTACGAGCTCGAGGTCGTCCAGCTCGACCCGCGCGACGGCGCGTGGCTGCTGGATAAGCCACCGCTTATGCCGAGTCGGAAGTACACGCGCCACGACGAGTGGGAGGCTCGCATCGCTCAAGCGCGCGAGCTCTTCGGAAAGGACTGAGGATGACGACTCACCCCAAGAAGATCATCGATGCGCACTGTCACATCGGCGAGATACCGCCGTGGAAGTTCTATGACCTCGAGCACCCGGTCAAGCCGACGGTGTACGACTACCGGAACACGCAGGAGTTCGTCAAGAACCACCTTGACGAGTTCAAGATCGAGCGGGCGCTCACCATGTCGAACTACGGCGTGCCCGTGCACGAGATCTCGTTCGACCTCAACGACGTGGTGATGGATGCGGCGACTACCAACGACCGGGTGCTGGCCGCGATCTGGGTCTCGTTCCTCCCGCGCAACGCGGAGATGACGCGAAAGGCACTGAGACTCGCGACCGAGTCGCGCGTGGTGGCGCTGAAGACGACGTTCCTGCTCGGAGGCAACCCCGACCCCGGGACGTGGGACAAGGAAACGCTAGAGCTCGCCGACGAGTGCTTCGACGCGTGTGAGGAGCACGACCTCATATTCCACTTCCACACCAGCCCGGGAGGTAACTCCGACATCAACAACTTCATCCCGCTGGTCGAGAAGTACGGCAAGCGGTGCAAGATCTACCTGGTGCACTTCGGCGGCGGGGTGTCAGGTCACATCAAGCTCGTGCCGAAGTTCCTCCAGTGGGTGCAGGATGGTTACAAGGTGTACACCGACACCTCGTGGGCAATCGGGTTCGGGGCGCGCTGGCTGCTGACCGAAATCGAGAAGACCGGCGTCGGCGGTGACCGGGTGTTCTTTGGATCGGACGAGCCGTGGTCGGACTTCGACAGCGAGTACTGGAAGATCAACGGCATCCGCACGATTTCTCAGGAGCTGAAGGACCGGGTGTTCTGGCAGAACTACGAGGAGTTGTTCGCCGGTCGTGGCTGACACGACTCTCACCTTCCCCGACCTCGACGACCGCCAGTTGCTGGTCGAGCTGCAGTCGCTGGGAGTGCACGTTCAGGACGAGCGCGACTCCGCCGCGGCGAGCGGTGGTGGTCCGTCCGGCCGCCGCGGCGGCGCGGGGCCGTCCGATGCCCTGTTCCTGTGGGTGCGCGGGCTGCCGCTCACGGTTCCGTGGCACGCGGCGTTCGTCGAGCGCTCGCCGTACACGATCCACGTCAGCGACGAGCGGACGGATCTCTACCGCGGCGAGGAGTTCGTCAGCCCGGTCAAGCTGCCTCGCCGCCCGCGGATCTACGACATGCAGACCTCCGACGGGATCCCGTACTGGAAGATCGCGCTGCTGCACCTCGACTCGATCGCCTCGACCGTCGTCCAGAAGTGCATCTACTGGGGGACTGACGAGCAGTGCGGGTTCTGCGGGATCGAGCTGACGCGCGGCGAGCAAACGATCCCGGTCAAGACACCGGCGCAACTCGCCGAGGTATGCACGGCCGCTCGCGACTACGACGGCGCGGTCGACGTCACGCTGACGACCGGCTCGATCAACCGCCGCGACCGCGGCGCGCTGTACATCAGCCGCTGCGCGGCGGCGATCAAGGAAGCGTCTGGCTTGCCGATCCAGGTCCAGTTTGAGCCGCCGGACGACCTCGCGGTGCTCGAGCAGGTCCGCGACGCCGGCGTCGACGCGGTCGGAATCCACATCGAGACGTTCGACCCCGAGGTTCTGTCGCGCGTGGCGGCCGGGAAGGCGCAATGCGGCGTCGAGGGCTACTTCCGGTGCTGGGAGCGCGCGGTCGAGGTGTTCGGACGCGGGCACGTGACCACGTACGTGATCCTCGGGATGGGCGAGCGACCCGAGGTGATCGAAGAAGGGTGCCGGCGCGCGATCGAGATGGGTGTGTACCCGTTCGTGGTTCCGCTCCGTCCCGTTCCGGGCACGCTGATGGCCGACACCCCGGCGCCCGACGCGCAGTACGTCGCGTCGATCTACCGGTCGGTGTCCGCGATGCTGGCCGATTCGGGACTCGACCACGTCGAGGCCAAGGCCGGGTGCGCGCGGTGTCAGGCGTGCTCGGGGCTGTCGGCATGGGAGCGGGTGTTCAAGCGAGAGGAGGCACGTGCCCGGGGCGAGCTCCCGATACAGAGCGCGTGATGCGACCGCGATTGAGTGCCGTCTGGCGTCGTCCGATGACGAGCTTGAGGCCCATTTTGAGCTCCGGCGTTCGGTGTTCGTATCCGAGCAGGCGCTGTTCGCCGACGATGATCACGACGAGCGCGACGATCGCGACACGACGCTCCACGCACTTGGCCTGATCGAGGGGGATCCATGCGGAGCGGTGCGGCTGTACCCGCTCGAGCGCAGCTGGCGTCAGTGGAAGGGAGACCGCCTGGCGGTGCTCCCAGAGCTTCGCACCCACCACCTCGGCGCCGAGCTCGTGCGGTTCGCGGTGGCGACCGCGGGCCGGCTCGGCGGAGTGCAGATGATCGCGCATGTGCAGCTCGCGAACGTCCGTTTTTTCGAACACCTCGGCTGGACGGCCGAAGGTAGCCCCGCGCCGTTCCACGGCATCGATCACCAACTCATGTCGATCCCGCTCGATCGAGGTGCGTGAGCGGCTCGGCATTCAGGTCCCAGAGCGCCGTGGAGTCACCCGCTGCAGCGAGTCGCAGCACTCCGCTGTCATCGAGCCGGCCACACGCCGCGCACGCGAGCCCGCGCGCTAAGAACGGTTCCGCGGCCTCAGCGGTGGCGCCCGGTTGCGCGGCGAGCAGGAACCCGAAGCTCGGGAAAGTGATCAGCCACCGCTCGAGTCCGACATCGTCCGGGCGCGGTATGCGGTCGAGCTCGAGCGTGGCACCGCAGCCTGCGATCTCGAGCAGCTGCAACAGCGACCCCGCGACTCCCGGCATCGACACGTCCCGCGCGGCGTGCACCGCGCCCGACTCGGCCACCTCGACGAGCGCCTCGCCGTCGTCCCGCAGTTTTGCCGCCGGGCGGTCGCGCAGCGAGCTGAAGAACGGGGTGTTCTCGGTGTACCGGCCCTCGAGGCAGAACGCAGCCAGGAGCTCGTCGCCGGGTTTCGCGTTCGCGGCGCGCAGCGGTCGGCGCGCGATCCCGGTGCACGAGGCCGACAGAGACGGCTCGTGGCCGAGCGTCAAGTGCCCGCCGACGACGTCGACGCCGACCAGCTCGGCGGCCCATGCGAGCCCGTCGAGGACGGCCTCGGCGTGGGCGCGGTCTGGGCTGACCAGCATGTCGAGCAGGCCGACGGGTCGTCCCCCCATCGCGCGGACGTCGGAAACGTTCGTGATCACCGCCGCGGCTCCGGCGGCGTGCGGGTTCGAACGGACGAACCCTGGGTGGATCGCCTCGCCGCACACGATCAGGTACTCGTCGCCGTGGGCGATCGCGGCTCCGTCGTCGCCGTCGAGCGGCAACCCGAGACGCATGAGGAGCGCGAGGTCGCGCTTGGCCGCGAGCGCGGGGGAGTCGCGGATGGTGGCGGCAAGGTGTTCGAGCGGTGTCATCGGTTCCGAGTGAGGGTGTGATGCAAGCCGAGGTGCTAGCACGTTTGGCCGCCGTGAACGTCGGACTGCCCGCGTTTGCCGACGCGATCGAGTCCCAGGGGGCGCCCGTGATCGACGTCGAATGGCGTCCGCCGGCACGGGGCGACCTCGACACGGTGCGAGCCTTGGAACGTCTATGGGGCGTGCACGGCTCGGTGGTCGCGGCCGCAAACGACGAGGTGGTGCGGCGGATCGAGGCGGCGCAGCCGCGCGCGGTAACGGTCGCGCCGGCGCGCGAGATGCTCCCGGTTCTCGCATCGGGGCGGGTCCTCCTCCACTCGGGCACGGCGATCGAATGGGCGCGGGTGTGCGACCCGCAGCAGCGCGCGCTGGCGGCGGCGTGCGTGTTCGAGGGATGGGCGCGGTCGGTCGACGAGGCGCGGGCGATGCTGGCCGGGGGCGACATCGCGCTGGCCCCCGGCAACGAGCACGGTCACGTCGGTCCGATGACCGGGGTGTGCTCGCCGTCGATGCCGGTGTGGGTCGTGCTCGACGAGGCGTCGGGCGCGCGCGCGTACTCGACGTTCAACGAGGGCCCCGGCCGGACGCTGTGGTTCGGGGTCGGCGACGAGGAGTCGATCGAGCGCCTGCGATTCTTCCGCGACGAGCTCGGGCCGCTGATGGCGAAGCTGCTCGTCCGCGAGGGCCCGATCGACATCTTCTCGCTCACCGCGCAGGGCCTGCAGATGGGCGACGAGCTGCACATGCGGAGCCAGGCCACCGGCAACCTGCTGGTCCGCAACCTGGCCCCCGGCTTCGCCGCGCTCGGCGGCGAGCGCTCGGCGCGGTTCGTCGCCGGCAATCACCACTTCTTCCTCACGCTGACGATGGCCGCCGCGAAGTGCGCCTCGCTCGCCGGCTCCGGCGTACGCGGCTCGAGCGTGGTCAACCTGATCACCCGCAACGGCACCGACATGGCGCTGCAGATCGCCGGGCTCCCGGGTCGCTGGTTCACCGCGTCCGCCGCGCCCGTGCAGGACGCGCTGCTCCGTGAGGGGTACACCGACGCCGACGCCGCGCTCGACATCGGAGACTCCGCGGTGATCGAATGCATCGGGCTCGGCGGGATGGCGGTCGCGGCTGCCCCGGCGGTGGCGGCATTCTTCGGCGGCGGCGCCGCCGACGCGATCGCGCGCACCGAGCTGATGGGGCAGATCACCGTCGGCCGCTCCCGCCGGTTCACGATTCCGGCGCTCGACTTCGCGGGAACGCCGATCGGGATCGACGCACGCCTGGCGGCCGAACTGGACATCACGCCGCAGATCACGACCGGGGTGCTCCACGCCTCGACCGGCGCCGGCCAGATCGGCGCGGGCGTCGCCCACCAGCCGGTCGAGCCGTTTCGCGCCGCGGTGCTCGCGTTGGCGCAGGAGCTGGACGCGCCGGAGGCCGAGTGAGCGGGGCCCGCGCCCTGTTCGCCGGACCTGGGGCGTGCCGGGCGCTCGTCGACGGCGCGCGGGGTCGGGTCGAGCTCGTGCTCGGCGGCGGTGGCGCGTGCCGAGCGAGGCGAGCATCGCTCCGCCTCGGACCTTGGGCGCCTCGTCGGGATTCGCAATCTCGTGGGGAATAAACGCCGCGGTCTTGCAGCTAACCCAGAGGGTCGAACTGAGAGGAGTTGGTGATGCCAGGATTCCGGTTGGGGATCTACGTGTTCAAGGACGCGGAGATCGTGGACTTCGCCGCGCCCCACGGCGTCTGGTCGGTGGCGCGGCGGTATGACCCGGAGCTCGATGCGTTCCTGATCGCCGACGCGATGCGCCCGGTCCAGGCGCAGGCCGGCTTCACCGTGCTCCCGAACTACTGCTTCGACGACCGCCCCGCGATGGACGCGTTCCTGATCCCCGGCGGCTTCGGCACCCGGCAGGAGATGTACAACCGTCGCCTGCACGAGTTCATCCGCTGGCTCGACGACGAGACGCTGCTGACCAGCGTGTGCACGGGGTCGTGGGTGTACGGCCGGATGGGTCTGCTCGACGGCCTGCCCGCGACCAACCGCAAGGAACCCGACAAGGTCGAGTCCGGTCCGTCGGGCAAGGTGCCGATCGATCGCCTCGCAGACATCGCGCCCGAGTGCCGGATCAGCCGGGCGCGAGTCGTCGACGCCGGCCGGATCGTGACCGCCGGCGGGATCACGTCCGGAATGGAGATGGGATTCCACCTCCTGCGGCGGGCGGGCTACAGCGACGCGTTCGTGGACGACGTCGCGCGCGTCATGGAGTACTCCGCCGCATACGACCTCTACCGCGACGACGTGGAGAAGGTGGGGTGAGCGACGACCCCGATGTCCTGATCGTCGGCGGCAGCCTGGTCGGTCTGTCGACGGCGCTGTTCCTGCGGCTCCACGGAGTCAGCTGCCTGGCGGTCGAACGCCACACGAGCACGGCGATCCACCCGCGCGCCGGCCACTTCCAGCTCCGCACGGTCGAGATCCTCCGCGCGGCCGGGCTCGAGGAGGCCGTCCGGCGCAAGGGCGAGCAGCAGTACCACCCGAACGGCGGCATCAACAACGTCGAGTCGCTCGCCGGGCGCGAGATCGCGAGCTACTTCGCAAACCTGAACGCCGGGGTCGACGAGTTCAGCCCGACCGTGCGGCTGTTCATCGACCAGGACGCGCTCGAGCCGATCCTCCGCGCGCGGGCCGAGGAGCTCGGGGCCGAGCTCCGCTACCGGGTCGAATGCGCGTCGGTGGTCCAGGACTCCGACTCCGTCACCGCGACGTTGCGGGACCTAGAGGCCGGCGCCGAACGCGCCGTCCGCGCAAGGTACGTAGTGGCAGCGGACGGCCACCGGAGCCCGGTCCGCGAGCAGCTTGGGATCGCGATGCGCGGACACGGTCTGCTGTCGAACAGCGTCACGATCTATTTCCGATCCGAGGTCGACCTGTCCCCGCTGCTCGAGGGGCGCGACCAGGGCGTCAACTACGTCACGAACCCGGTGCTGCGCGGGTTCTTCCGGCTCGACAGGACCGGCAATCGCGGCTTCCTCGTCGTCAACCTGGTTGGCGACACCGCGCGTCCCGAGGTCGTGGCCGCCTACCGGGACGCGCCGTGGGCGAACATTGCGGCCACGATCGACGAGCGCCGCGCGCTCGAGCTGCTCCGGGCGGCGATCGGGGTTCCCGACATTCCCGTGGTCGTCGAGGACGTCGCCACCTGGCGAGCCGTCGCCGACAGCGCCGAGCGCTACCAGGACGGACGCGTGTTCCTGGCCGGCGACGCCGCCCACACGATGCCCCCCAACGGCGGGTTCGGCGGCAACACCGGAGTCCAGGACGCGTGGAATCTCGCGTGGAAGCTGGGACTCGTGCTCAACGGCGTGGCCGGCCCCGGGTTGCTCGACACCTACGACGGCGAGCGCCGCCCGATCGGTGCGCTGATGGTCGAGCAGGCGTACACGCGGTACGTCACACGCGTCGCGCCGTATCTCGGCACCGAGGGCATGCAGCCGCGCGTTGACGACTTCTCGCTCGAGATCGGCTGCCGATGCAACCCGCCGGCGGTGGTTCTCGACGCGGATCAGGCACCTGAGCTGCACGAACATCCGCGTGAGTCGAAGGGTCGGCCCGGTTCGCGTGCTCCGCACGTCTTGGTGGAGCGCGACGGCGCGCACGGCTCGACGTTGGATCTGTTCGGACGCGACTTCGTGCTGCTGGTCGCGCCGGGTGGTGATGCATGGTGTCGTGCGACGGTGGCGGCGGCATCGGGGGTCGGCCTGCCGGTCGAGTGCCACGTCATCGGAGATCCAGATTTTCGTGACGCCTACGGGATAACCGGCGCCGGTGCCGTGCTCGTGCGCCCGGACGGCGTCGTCGGCTGGCGTGCCGTCGACGCCACCGGCGCGTCCGAGGCAACCGTTCGCGACGTGCTCACACACCTGCTCTGCCGGACAGACCAACCAGGAAGGTGAGGAGATGACCATTCGCGCCGACATCGTCGGCTCATTGCTGCGTCCGGACTATCTGGTGCGTGCCCGCGGCCAGTTCGAGTCCGGGCAGATGGCGCCGGCGGCGTACAAGGAGATCGAGGACCGCGCCGTCGACCAGGTGATCGCGATGCAGGAAGGCGCCGGTATGGACGTCGTCACCGACGGGGAGCTCCGCCGGCACACGTTCATCGACCAGCTGCTCGAGGGGGTCGTCGGCCTGTCACCGGACCCGGAGGGTTCGACCAGCGATCACATCCCGGTCCGGTTCCACGACGAGCACGGCTCCGAGCAGAGCGTATTCACGATCCCGATCTCGGTCACCGACAAGCTCCAGCGGGCGCGAATGATGACCGTCGAGGAATACGCGTACGCACGGGCGCGAGCCCACCGTCCGATCAAGGTGACGCTCCCGAGCCCGTTGATGCTGTTCCTGGCGTGGTCGCCGGGCCGTACCCGCGAAGCCTAGGCGGACCCGTTCGACCTGTTCGCCGACGGCCTGAGGCTGATGCGCGAGGAGGCCGAGGAGCTGGCGCGGATGGGCTGTCCGTACATCCAGGTCGACGCGCCCGACTTCGGGCAGCTGATCGACCCGTCGCAGCAGACCGTCTGGGCGGCGGCCGGGATCCCGTTCCACCGGGTCATGACCGAGGGCGCCGACATGCTCAACGAGGTCGCGAACGTCCCAGGCGTGACGTTCGGGGTGCACATCTGCAAGTGCGGGTTCGCGTCCGCCGGGCCGGGCAACGCGATCAGCAAGGATGCCAAGGAGAAGAAGCTGCGGTTGATCGCGGAGGTGGCGAACCGCGTCTGGCGCCGACCAAGGCCCGGTTCCCCGCGGCACCTGCGCAACTCGACATTTGAGGCGCTGCGGCCGCGCCCTGCCGAATTGCGCGCGACTATCGTGCACAGTTCGGCACGGGCGGTGTCGCCGGCGCGGGATGTCGAGCTGCGCAGGTCGCTAGCCGACGTCCGAGCTCCAGCCGCCGCCCGGACCCCCTCGCAACGTGCAGGAACTCACATCCGACGTGGCGGGCGCCGACCTTGTCATAAGGTGCATGCCCCCACATGCACCTTATGACACGGTCGAGCAGGATCGCGTCGATGTCAGGTTACGCAGGTATTTCCCGTGCAAGTCGGGCCCGTGAGGCCACCGAGCCCGAGGCCGACCCTCTCCGGTTGCCCGCCGTTCGAAGCCGTAGACCCCGAACGGCCCACGCCGACCCACTTCCTATGTCAGGACAGCCTGCTCGTAGCTCGAACGCTGGTCCGCGGGCGAGTCGAACAGCTGCCACCGCTCCATCCAGCGGTGGGTGCGATCGAACATCTCGCGGGTGTAAGGCTCGAACACGATCCGCTCGCCGGGTCCGAATCGGCGGACGTCGGCCGCATCGCGCATGTCCTCGGGCATCTCTTTCAACCAGTGGCGCTTGTACGGCTCGGGCTCGAGGTCGATCTCGGCCTGCGCCCGGCGCAGTCCCCGGAAGTAGCGCTCGAGGTCGTCGGCCTCGGTGTCGGCGCTCACGAGGAAGCCCATCATGAACGTGGTGTCGACGAGCTTGCGGAAGCCCCACTGCTCGAGCAGGTAGAGCTGGGGTCCCCACACGTTAGCGGCGGGAATTCCGCGGTCGCGCATCAGTCGGACGCGGTCGAACGGGAAGCCGACGAACGACAGGCGGATCTCATCCGGCTCGACGAACGGCTCGAGGCCTTGGATCGCAGAGTAGTGGCTGCCCGAGTGGTAGCCGACGCCGACCTCGACGCCGGCCAGGTCCTCCGGCCGCTCGTACTCGGACTCGGGCGCTACGAAGATCCCGGAGGGACAGATCGAGTATGCCTTTCCCCACATGCGGCCGTGGCTGGTCGACGCGGCGGCGTTGACCGCCCAGTGGCAGGCTCCCGACACGTCGCACGAACGGCCCTTCTCCATATCCTCGAACGCGCCGCTGCGGGCGGGCACGGGCGCGGTGTCCGCGGGCTTCACCGACGAGGTAGTGAGCGAGGCCGCGGCGAACCCGTGGGCGTCGAACTCGTAGTCGAGTCCCTCGTCGCGGAAAAACCCCTTCTCTTCGGCCACCCACTCGTGGAGGCGGACATGAGGCTGGATCAGGAACCTGGGCATCGCGCTGCTCCTCTACTCGCCGCGTGCTGTTCGCGTAAGAACTAGCAGCTTCGCGCAGCCAACGGGTATGCGGAGTGTCGCTGCTAGCGTGCGCCTGATGGACGAGGCCTCTCCCGTCAGGTCCGTGGACCGCGAGGCAGAGGGACGCAGATGGGTCGCGGCGCTAAGTGGCCACGGCCCTGCGCGCGAGGTGGCGGCCGCGACGCTGCACGCGATGCTCCTGCGCGCGGCGCGGTTCGAGCTGCATCGCCGGCGCGCGGCGTTCGCCGGCGCCGCCCGCGAGACGATCGACGATCTCGCGATGCAGAGCGCGGACGACGCGCTCAGCGCGATTCTGAACAAGCTCGACACCTATAGGTTCGAGAGCCACTTCACCACTTGGGCATACAAGTTCGCGATCCTCGAGGCGGCCGTCCGAACTCGGCGGCGTGCGTGGGAGCGGAGCGAGCTGCCGATCGACCCGCAGGATTGGTCCACGCTGCCGGCGCGACCCCTCGACCGTCGAGGACGTCGAGATCCGAGAACTCCGCACCACGCGCGGCGCCCTGTACAAGACGCTTCACGACGCCCGGCGCAAGCTACGCGCCGCGATCGGAGCCGGCGATGACGCCGTCGCGTGAATCACGTCGCGCTTCCAAGCAGCTGCTGACCGGCCTGCTCGGACCGGCCGGTCCCGAGGTGACCTGCGAAGAGTGCTTCGCCAACCTCGACGTGTACGTCGAGCACGATCTCTCGGGCGATGACGCCGACGCGTTCGTCCCAGGGATGCGCGCCCACCTCGAGGGCTGCCCGGCGTGCGCCGAGGAGTACGACAGCCTGCGCGATTTGATCGCCAGTGAGACAGGAGGCCGGACATGAGCAAGCAGACATTCGTCATCGCCGGCGCGAGCCTGGCCGGCGCCAAGGCTGCGCAGGAGCTCCGCGAGCGCGGGTTCGACGGGCGTGTCGTGTTGATCGGCAGCGAGCCCGAGCGGCCCTACGAGCGGCCGCCGCTGACCAAGGACTACCTGCGCGGCGAGTCCGACCGCGATAAGGCCTACGTGCACGCGGCCGACTTCTACGAGAAGCACGAGATCGAGCTGATGACCGAGACCACGGTCACCGGCATCGATCCCGACGGCTCCCGGCTGACGCTCGACGGCGGCCGCGAGCTCTCGTACGACAAGCTCCTGCTGACGACGGGATCGGAGCCGCGCCGGATCTCGACCCCGGGTGCCGAGCTCGAGGGCATCTACTACATGCGGTCGCTCGCCGATTGCGACGAGCTGCGGCGCCGGCTCGACGACAGCGTCCGCGTCGTGGTCGTCGGCGCCGGATGGATCGGCAGCGAGTTCGCGGCGTCGGCGCGCCAGCTCGGGCTCGAGGTCACCGTGATCGACCCGTTGGCGCTGCCGAACGAGCGCATCTTCGGCGCCGAGATCGGCGGCTTCTACCGCGACGTCCATGTCAGGCACGGCGTCGAGATGCTCCTTGGTCAAGGCGTCGAGGCGTTCGAGGGCGACGACGCGGTTGCGCGCGTGCGAACGAGCGCCGGCAAGGTGGTCGAGTGCGACTTCGCCGTGGTCGGGATCGGGATCGCGCCGCGGACCACGCTCGCGGAGGACGCGGGCCTCGCGGTCGACAACGGCGTCGTCACCAACGAGCGACTGGAGACTTCGGCGCCGGGCATCTTCGCGGCCGGCGACGTCGCCAGCGCCTGGCATCCGTTCTACGAGCACCGCATCCGCGTCGAGCACTGGGCCAACGCGCTCAACCAGGGCCCGGCCGCGGCCCGGGCGATGCTCGGCATGGACACGAGCTACGACCGGATCCCGTACTTCTTCTCCGACCAGTACGACGTCGGCATGGAGTATTCCGGGTACGCGACGACCTGGGACCAGGTCGTGTTCCGGGGCGACCGGGACAGCGGGGAGTTCATCGCCTTCTGGCTGAGCGACGGCCGCGTGGTCGGCGGCATGAACGTGAACGTGTGGGATGTCAACCAGCACGTCCAAGAGCTGATCCGCTCGCGCGGCTCGATCGACGTGTCCGCGCTCATCGATCCCGACACGCCGCTCGACTCGCTGGTGGCCGAGCCGACGGCATAGCGCCGCCCGGCATAACGACGGCATAACGGCGTTACATCCCCGTTAGCCCGCAGGTCGTACAACTGCGGCGTGCCAAACCGTGACCTCTACCGTCGGGCGGGGTGGGCGTTGGCCGTAATCGGCGCCGCGCTCGCGGTCGCCGGCTGCGGGTTCACCGGCGGCTCGAGCGAGGCTGAGTCGAGCGGAGGGCCGGAGTCGCCCACGGCGGCGGCCAATTTTCTCAAGTTCTCGACCTGCATGCGCTCGCACGGCGTGCCGAACTTCCCGGACCCGGGCTCCAGCGGCATTGAGATCTCCCCGGGCTCCGGGGTCAACCCGGCCTCGCCGGCGTTCCAGTCGGCGCAGCGCGACTGCAAGAAGCTGCTGCCGGGCGGTGGGCCGAAGGCGGGGCCGGCGCCGCCGCCCTCGGCAAGCGCGATCCGGGCGGCGCTTACGTGGGCGCAGTGCGTCCGCAAACACGGCGTGCCGAACTTCCCAGACCCGTCGACGAGCGGTGGCGGCGAGGGTCTGTTCTTCCGCGGTGTGGTGTTTCCGGTCGGGCCATCGTTCAACCCGGAATCGCCCGCCTTCAAGCAGGCGCAGGCCGTGTGCGGTTTCGGGCCGTCCGCTCAGGGCGGGTGAGCCCAGCACTTCGGTCAGAGGTCGGACACTCGGCCCGGACCTCGACATCAGGCTCACGGGCACGGTTAGGCTTGCGCGCCCATGAGCATGATCTTCGACCCAAAGGAAGAGCTCGACCACATCGCGGAGTTCGCCGACTCAGGGGTCCGAGTGTTCCAGCGGCAGGGCTCGCTGGTCGGAATACGCGGGGCTTACGGGCTCAAGAGATGGCTGTACCACAAGTGGCGGAACCGCGGAAATGCCGTGTACACGTTCGTGGGATCGCTGGTGGCGATCGGGCTGAGCGGTCTCTGGGCGTACATCGTCAAGCAGCCGCTCCTGTTCCCGAGCCTGGGCGCGACCGCGTTCCTCATCTTCGAGACGCCGATGGCCGAGGTCGGGACGCCGCGCAACACGATCATCGGGCACAGCGTTGGGGTCGCCGCCGGCATCGTCGCGCTCGCGATCTTCGGCCTGCTCGATGCGCCGAGCGTCTACGTGTCCGGCGTGTCACTCGGCCGCGTGGGCGCGATCGCACTCGCCGTCGCGTTGACCGGCGGCGTTCTGCGGCTCCTGCGGTCGGCTCATCCTCCCGCAGGCGCGACCACGATCATCGTCGCATCGGGGCTGCTGGCCAAGCCGAGGCAGATCCTCGACATTCTCGTCGGGGTGCTGCTGTTGACGATCGCCGGCTGGTGCCTGAACCGGATCATGGGCGTGCCCGCGCCGGTGTGGGCTGCGCCGAAGTAGGTTTGACACGCCGCGTGAGCTGACGTAGAAACCGTACGTGCCCCCGAATCAGGAGAGGGGAGCAGGACCGGGTTGGGCCGCGCTGACCGATCTCGATCACACGCGCTGGACGCACGCCGAGGGGACGCCGGCCTCTGTGCTCGTGCTCGAGGCAGACCCCGACCTGGGCAGCGTCATCGACAAGGTTCAATGGCAGCTCGCGCTCGCCGCGTCGCTCGCGCCTGCGTTCGAGCTCGGGCGCGGCCCGTGGCGCTTCTCGCCCCGTCCCGATCCGGGCGCGTTAGGGGCGCTGCTGCTCGAGGGCTTGATCGTGATTCGCATCAACGCCGAGATGCGCGCGCACATCGAGCTGCTCGGTCCCGGCGACGTGATCGGTCCGTGGGTCGGCTCGGGTCAGGAGCTCACGGTTCCGTCGATTCCGACGACGACCGTCGTGTCGGAGGCGCGTGTCGCCCTGCTCGACCGGCGGTTCGCGATCAGAACGGCTCGCTGGCCGGAGATCCACGCGGCGCTCATGCACCGGGTGATCGTGCGCACGCGGCGCCTCAGCCTCCAGTCGGCGATCAACTCGCTCTCGCGGATCGAGGAACGACTCGAGGTCACGCTGTGGGAGCTTGCCTACCGGTTCGGCCGGGTCACACCGGACGGGATCATGCTGGACCTCCCGCTGACTCATTCGCAGATGGCGGAGATGGTGGCGGCGCAACGTCCATCGGTCAGCACCGCGTTCACCCGCCTTCAGGATCACGGACGGATCGTTCACGCCGCCCGCCACCGGTGGCTGTTGCTGGGCGAGCCGCCGTCGACCTTGTCGTCGCTGGCCAAGCAGACCGGCCTCGCGCCCTAGGTCCTCAGGCGGCCCTGTACGTCGGGGTCCAGCTCGACGTGGACGTACATCGCGCCGATCCCGTGCACGTCGAGATCGCGGCCACGCTGAGCCAGTTGCCCGGCCATGACGGCGAAGTCCCCCGCCGCCAGCTCGGCAACTTGCTGCTCGACCTGTGGAGCATGGACGTGGTTCTCGACGAAGAAGCCGTTTCTGGAGGTCCGGAGCACCTCGTTCTCGTCGCCGCCAAGCTCGAGCGTGAGCTCGAGGCGGAGGATCAGCGCATCGCCCCGCCCGTACTCCGCCAGCCACTGCTCCCAGGACTCGTCGCCCGACTCGGCCCGGGCTCGGGCGTGCGACAGCGCCGAGGGGGATTCGTCAAGTCGCGCGCGCGCCGACAGTCGCTGGACCGCGATCATCGTTTGCGTGGCTTACCCGTCTCGACGGCGGTCCGTACGGTCGCGGGCCGCTCCCGGTCTCCGTGATGACACACCGATGCTCGTGGTCGTCAGCGTGACGACGTGCGGAGCCGTCAAAGCGTTGGCGCGCGCAGCTCATCGACATGCGCCGCGCCGCGGCTGCGTAGTAGATCTCGAGGTTCCCGGTGGTGTTCCATGCGTACAGGAACCCGGCGCACGGTCAGCCCGAGCAGCGCCGGCCGTGCCCACCGCGGCTGGTCATCGGGCGACTTGATCCAGGAGAGCGGGGATCGCCTCATCCACGCGATTCGTGCATCGCTGCACCCTAGCCAACCGGACTGCGGGACCCTCCTCGCGGCCGGTGGTGGGCTGCCGGGACGCTTTCCATAGCCGGCCGGAGGTGCGGTGGGTGCTGCTCGTACCAACGCGCGTACCGTCTCGCCAGCGGTGCCGCGGTGAGTCCGTGTGCGGCCACCGATAGGCCGACGGTCAGGTACGTCGCCAGCAGGATCGTGTTCGACCCGGCCAGGTGAGCCTCCTGGATTGTGATCACGGCAAACACGATCGAGGCCAAGCCACGCGGGCCGAACCAGCCGAGGAAGCCGACCGTCTGCCGCTGGGCACCACTTCCAACCATCGCGATCGCGACTGGAAGCATGCGGACGATCGTCAGACTGAGCACCGCGTATAACCCCGCCTGCCACGTGACGTGCTTCAGCGCGGTGCCGAGCAGTACCGCCCCGAAGATCAAGAACGTGAGCCCGCCGAGCAGGTCCCCGACCTCCTCGTTCAGGCGTGAGGACTCCTCGGACTCGTGGGGCACGAGCCCCCCGAACAGCGCGCCGGCGAGGAACGCCGCAATGAAGCCGGACCCGCCGAGCCCGGTCGCAATCCCGTACGCGAGCGCCGCGCCGGCGATCGGAATCACCTGCAGCCACGGCCCCGTGATCAGGTCGCGGCGATGCCCCATCGCTACCACGGCGGCGGCTATCAAACCCGCGGCCACGCCACCGAGCACGCCGTAACCGATCTCCTCGGCCACGATCGAGATCGCGTGATGACTGCTCGTGACCTTGTCCTCCACGTCGGCGGCGGCAAGCGCGATCAGCAGCAGTGGCACACAGATACCATCGTTGAGCCCGCTCTCGACGTTGAGTCCCTGCCGGATTCGGGACGGCAGCCGCGGCTCGGTGACGACCGCTTGTCCAAGGGCGGCGTCGGTGGGCGCGAGCAGCACGGCCAGCACGACCGCCTCGGCGGTGGTGAGATGGGGAAAGATCGCGAGCGCGAACAGCGTGCCGGCCACGATCGTGAGGGGCAATCCGATGGCGAGCAGACGTAGCGGCACCGAGTACTCCTTTTGCAGCGGCCGCAATTTGATGCGTGACGCGTCGGCGAACAGGACGACCGCGAGCGTCGCCTCGGCCAGCGTTCGCACCGTCGCGCTCGCCGGCTCAACCGTGACCTCATCGATCACGAGCGGTCCGACCAACAGCCCGAGGAGCACGAACGCCATCGCCGGCGTGAACGGGGTGTCGGTCAGCCGGCGCGAGACTCCCGCCACGAGGAGGAAGGCCCCGGCGATGGTCGCGAGCTCCCACTTCACAGTGGGTAGATGATCGCGGGACTCTTCAGATCCAGGCCATCTCGGTGGCCCGGAGGACCGCTCGAGAGCGGCTCGGAACCTCGAGCTTGGCGTGGATGTTGTGCAAATGGCTGCGCACCGTGCTCACCGACAGACAGAGGTCGTCCGCGATCTCAGCATCCCTCTTGCCCTCTGCCACCAGGCGAAGGACCTCGGTCTCCCGCGTCGAGAGCGGCGAACGCACGGATCGCCGGCGCGCGCCGCCGGCGTCGTGCGGCGGATCGAACACGGCATCGCGAAGCGCCTGCACAGGAAGCCCCCAGGCGGCCGCGAGCCGCAGCATCACGGCGCGGTCGACGGCATTCCCCTGGGCATGGTGCACGACCATGTCCGCGAGGCGCACGAGCGTCGCCGCCTCGCTTCCCGACTGCGAGCGGTGATGCCTCGACACGGTGTTCGCGAGTCGCTCGGGGAGGCCCCATCGCTCGAGCAGGAGCCCGCCCAGCGTCGCGTGGTCGATGCCGAGTTCGCGCAGTTCATGGTGTGCGCGCTCCTCGGGCGTGTACCTGCTCTCTGACGCCGCAACGTAGTCCGGGCGCGCCAGCGCCAGGAGAAGCTTGCCGATGTCGTGAAGCAGCGCCGCGGCGATCAGGTCCTCGGTGTCGAACGGTCGGGCCACCTGGGCCAGGCGCTCGACGGCACGCGCCACTCCCTGGGAGTGGAGGCGGCAGCGGAGCAACAGCGCGTCGAAGCTCGTGTGCCACGGGAACGCGGCGCGGGGCAGCGATGCGGCAGCGTTCATGATCTCTTCGCGGGTGAGGAGCGCCACGGCATCAGGGACGTTCGTGACTGTGGCTTGGTCGGGGACCTCCTGTGCGCGGCGCAGGATCGCGAGGGTGAGGCCGATGTCGCTCTCGATCGCCTTGACCAGCGCGGGACGGCCGTCCGCCGTGGCGGCCGGTGGCGCCGCGAGGATCCGTTCGCACACGGGACCGAACGCAGGGACCACGTCGAACCGGGCGAGCGCGCCGCGCAGGTCGCGCCGGCATCGGGGTGCCTCCGGACCGTCTTGCTCCGGGCCCCCGCTGGACTGGTCCACGCTTGGGCGCGGCGCGTGATGCGGGCGCGGGGCCTTGCCGGTGATCGCCGCCACCAGGCAGTCGGCGATGCGTGGGTCGAACCGTGATCCGCGGTGCCGGCGTACGTAGTCGAGCGCGCCTTCGGCCCCGAGCCCGCGTCGGTGCAGCCCGTCGCTGGCTACCGCCACGAACGCGTCGCACACCGCGACCACGCGGCTGGGGAGCGGGATGGCCTCGCCGCGCAGGCCGTCCGGGTAACCCGCGCCGTCCCACCGCTCGTGATGGGCGCGGACGATCCCGGCCGCGGCGGCCATCGTTGGGACCGACAGCAACATCTCGGCCCCAAGCACCGGGTGGCTGTTCAGCAGGGCCCGGTCGGCGGGAGACAGCACGTCGGAGTTCAGGATCACATAGTCCGGCAGGCTGATCATCCCGATGTCGCGCACGCGCGCACAGACCTCGACGGCCAGTCGGTCGTCGTCGTCGAGATCGAGAAGGCGCACGACCTCGCCCGCGAGCTTGCGGACCAGCGGCGTGCCGCTGTGAACAGTGGGCGCGCGGGCCATGAGAGCCGCCTCGAGTCCTGCGGCGACCGTCGTCAGGGCACGCCAGTCATCGTCATCCGCGAGGGTCTCGCCATGGGACATGGACGGACCCTCTCCCAGCGATGCCACACTCACCGCTTCCACCATCTGCGCTCCGATCAACGCGTCTTCAATTCCGGTCCGACAGACGCGAACGCTGGTCGGCGTTCCTCGGATCCTGCCCTCCGCTGGACGCGACCGGGTCCGGCGCTCCTCGGATCCCCCCACGCGGCCTTCGCCGCCGAGACCCCGAGCGCGCCCGCACGCTATATCAAGCGACTTGCGTTCGTAAAGGCTCCGAACCGAATGCAGCCGTCCTTGCACAGCGTCCGGCATGCGAGATTGCGCGAAAGCCGTCGTTGGGGGTGCACGCTGCCACCCTCGCTGGGGTGCCCACGCACCCACCGTGGACCCCAGTGCGACGGCAAGCCCGACCTGCGTGGCCCGGCGCATACAAAGTCCGGGTCCGCTGATGTCCGCCAGCCGCGCGTCCGCCGGCACGCTCGATCGTGTGTTCGACGCGATCCCGCCCGCCGCCGGAGCCGAGGTCATGGGCACGGGCATCATCTCGATCGCGCTGACGCTCGACGGCCACGAGACGCTGTCGCGGATCCTGCTCGTCATCGCCGCGGCGATGTGGGTGACGCTCGCGGTGCTCGTGCCGCTCCGTGCCCGTCGCGACCCCGAACGCTTCCGGGCCGACATCCGAACTCCGCCGGCGCTCACGTCCGTCGCCGGAACCGGCGTGCTCGGAACCCGGCTTGCGCTGCTCGGTTGGACGTGGGCTGGGATCGCGGCGCTCGTGATCGCCGCGGTCATCTGGGTGCTGCTGCTGGGGCCGGTGCTGCGCCACTGGAAGACGCCGACGGTCGGCGCGTCGCTGATGCTGACCGTCTCGACCGAGTCGCTCGCGGTGCTCCTGGCCACGCTCGGGATCGTCGAACGGACCGACTGGCTGATCGTGGTCGCGCTCGCGCCGTGCGTGCTCGGGCTCTGCTTCTACGTGTTCGTGATCTCTCGTTTCGACTGGGCTCAGTTGGTGGTCGGGCACGGCGACCACTGGATCACCGGTGGCGCGCTCGCGATCTCGACGCTCGCCGCCGGCAAGATCCTGGCCGGCGCCAAGGCGCTCGCGATTCTCGGCGGGGGCGGGGGCGGGGGCGCGGGCGTGTTGAAGGACGCGGCGCTGGTGCTGTGGGTGCTGACGATGCTGTGGCTGCCGGTGCTGGTGGTCGCCGAGTGTTTGCGTCCGCGTCTGAATTACGACGTGCGGCGGTGGTCGACCGTATTCCCGTTCGAGATGTACGCCGCCTGCAGCTTCGTGGTCGGGGCGGCCGCCGGCGCCGGCGCGATCACCGACTTCGCGCGGGTGTGGGTCTGGATCGCTCTGGTCGTCTGGGCGGTCGTGTTTGGGGCGATGATCCGCCGAGAGATCCTGGCGGTTCGCTGATCAGATGGAGACCAGTGGCGGCATCATGTGGATGTGCTTGACATGGACGACTCGAGATGAGCGAGGTTGTTGCTCTCGTCGTGCTCGCGGCGTGTCTAGCCGCGGCCGTGGCCCGGCCGGCGTGGGCGCCGGACTGGGCTGTCGCCGCGGGCGGCGCGGCCCTGCTCGTCGCGGTCGGGATCCTGAGCAGCTCGGACGCCCGCTCGGCGCTTCGCCAACTCGGCCCGACGGTGGGCTTTCTCGCCGCGCTGCTGGTGCTCGCCGATGGGTGCCGGCGGGCCGGGCTGTTCGACGCGCTCGGTGCCGGAATGGCGCTCGGGTCCCGCGGACGGCCGGGACGGCTGCTCGCGATGGTGTTCGTCGCCGCTGGCCTGACGACCGCGGTCCTGAGTCTCGATGCGACCGTCGTGTTGCTGACGCCGATCGTGTTCGCGACCGCCGCGAGGCTGCGCATGAATGCACGCCCGCACGTCTACGCGTGCACGCACCTGGCCAACAGTGCGTCGCTGCTCTTGCCGGTCTCGAATCTGACGAACTTGCTCGCGTTCCGAGCCAGCGGCCTGTCGTTCGTCCGGTTTGGCGGGCTGATGGCGCTCCCCTGGCTGGTGGCGATCGGGATCGAGTGGGTCGTACTGCGCCGCTCGTTCGCCGGCGACCTGCAGCGGTCGGCTGCCCGGTCTGTCCGCGCCGTCGAGCAGCCGGAAGTGCCGACGTTTGCGCTGGCCGTGGTGGGGTTGACGCTAGTCGGGTTCGTGCTGAGCTCGTTGATCGGGATCGCGCCGGTGTGGATCGCGACCGCCGGCGCGGTCGTCATGGTCGTGCGTGAGCGTCCTGCCCCGTTGGAGGTCGTGCGCGCCGCCGAGCCGACGTTCCTGGTGTTCGTGCTCGCTCTGGGCGTCGTGGTCCGCGCCGCGAGCCAGCACGGCCTCTCCACCGCGGTCGACTCGATCCTGCCTCATGGCACCGCGCTGCCGGCGTTGCTGCTGGTGGCGGTGATCAGCGCTGCCGTGGCGAACCTCCTCAACAACCTGCCGGCGACGCTAATCATCCTGCCGGTGACCGCCGTCGCCGGACCCGGAGCGGTGCTGGCGATGCTCGTCGGCGTGAACGTCGGTCCGAACCTGACGTATGTCGGGTCGCTGGCGACGCTCTTGTGGCGGCGGATCGTGCATGCGCACGACGAGGAGACCGACATGCGCGAGTTCACGCGCCTCGGGCTACTCACCGTGCCCGCGTCCCTGGTCGCCTGCACGGTCGCATTGTGGTTGGCTCTACAGGTCGTGTGATGCGCGCCGTCGTCTGGATATCCGAGGACACATGGGAGGCCTGCGTAGATCAGGCACGGCTGCTGGTGCCCGAGGATGCCGAGGTGACGCTCCTGCACGTGGCCCCGACCGACGTGGAGGACCTTGCCGCCCACGGTGGCGCGCGGCTCCTGGGTCGTCACCCGCCCCCGCCACCGGGTCCCCCGTTGCGCGCGATCGCCGAAGAGGAGGCGCAGGCGCTCCTCGGCGAGGCGCTGAAGCGATTTGGCCGGCCGGCGCGCACGGAGGCACGGCGGGGCAAGATCGAGCGGGAGGTGCTCGATGCCTGCGCCGGCGCGGACCTGCTCGTATTGGCGCGCGACGGAGAGGCCCGCCTCGGCCCCAAGAGCCTCGGGCCGCGGACGCGGTTCGTGCTCGACCACGCGCCGTGCCAGGTTCTGCTCGTGTGGCCGGAGCAACCGCCGGGAATCGACACGATTCCGCTGCCGCCGCACCTGCGCTGAGATGGATCAACTGGAGCGAACCTTCTTGACTGCCGAGATGGTCGCGCCCGACACGGGCGAGCTGACCCGCACGCGGATCGAGGTCCGTGTCGATCCGCTCACCGGCCACACCTCTCGAATCCTTCCGAACCGTGGCTTGATGCCGCCGAACGACTTCGACCTCGAGGCATTCGCGCGCGAGAACCAGCCTCGGTGCCCGTTCTGCCCGGATCGGATTGTTTCGCTCACGCCGCGGCTTCCCCCCGCGATCGATCCGGACGGGCGCATCGTCCGCGGCGAGGCGATCCTGTTTCCCAACCTCCACGCGTACTCGTCTCACAGCTGCGTGTCGGTCTATTCCCCGCGGCTGCACTACCTGCCGCTCGGCCAGATGACCGAACGGCTGATGGCCGACAACCTGGCCGCGCAGGTCGCTTACGCCAAGGCCGTGATGGCGGCCGAACCCGATTCGCGCTGGGCGTCGATCAACGCCAACCACATGCTGCCGTCGGGGAGCTCGCTGTTCCATCCCCACCTGCAGGGGATCGTCGACTCCCGGCCGACGACGATGCAGCGGATGCTGTCTGATGTCCCCGCGGCCTCGTTTGACGGCTATCTGGATACCGAGCGTCGGGCCGGCGAGCGGTTCCTCGGGAGTTCCGGTCGCGTGCAGTGGCTGGTCAGCTTCGCTCCGATCGCGCCGGCGGAGCTGCGGGCGTTCGTGTCCGGCGTCTCATCGCCCGCCGAGCTCGACGACGAGGTCATCGCCCAGCTCGCTGTCGGCCTGACCGCCGCTGTGAATGGCTATGCCGATCTCGGCTACGAGAGCTTCAACTTGGCTGTGTACGGGGCGCCACCCGGAACCGACGGCTACCCGCTGAACCTGCGCATCGCCTGCCGCTCGAACGTGAGGCCGTTCTACCGGTCTGACTCGACGTTCCTCGAGCGGCTCCATTGGGAAGGGGCAGTCGACCTCGCCCCCGAGGACGTGGCCGATCGTATCCGCGGCCGCTTCAAGTTCGCGTATTGATCGCCGACAGCGAGCCCGAACAGCGGCGAATCGCCTCGGTCTGCGGCTCGCTCAACGTGATCGTCACGAACGCGCCACACGAGCTGCAGAAGATCCGGAGAGTGTTATCGGTGATCCGGAGATGCGCCTCGCCCGGGTCCTGGTGACCGCAGGCGGGGCACACCAGCTCTTCTCCGATCCGGGCGGGGCTGTCCTCGGGACTGAACGTCGCGGTGTGAAACACCCGGGACATTCGGTTCAGGGCGTGCCGTCGCCGCAGTCCGGGTCGGTGGGGTCGACAATCCGACGCAAGTCAGTCGCCGCGATCTCTCCGTAGCGCCAATCCATCGGATCCGAGATGCGCTCCGCGGCGTCAGGATGCGCCCGAATCCGCCGAGCTCTGGCGCCGGCAGTTGGGTCCAGCGTGGCTGATCTCATCGCGATCCTCCTTTACTTC
>DATJYY010000073.1:0-76064 GCA_035499395.1 Solirubrobacteraceae bacterium | reverse complement strand
CGCCCGCCGGAAGGACCAGCTCCAGGAGGTGGCGGACGAGATCGAGGAGCTTGGCGGCGTCGCTTACGTTCACACGTGCGACCTCAGCGATACCGACGACATCGATCGCATGTGCGCCGAGGTGCTCGAGCAGCACCAGGCGGTCGACGTGCTCGTCAACAACGCCGGCAAGTCGATCCGCCGCTCGGTCGACCGGGCGTATGACCGCTTCCACGACTACCAGCGGACGATGCAGCTCAACTACTTCGCCGCGGTCAAGCTGATCCTGAACCTGTTGCCGAAGATGCGTGAGCGCGGGTCGGGTCACATCATCAACATCTCGACGATCGGGCTGCAGATGAACACACCGCGGTTCTCGGCGTATGTCGCGTCGAAGGCGGCCCTCGACGCGTTCAGCCGCTCGATCGGCCCCGAGGTGATCAACGACGGCGTCCACATCACCACGGTCTACATGCCGCTGGTGCGCACTCCGATGATCGCCCCCACCAAGATCTACGATCGGTTCCCCACGCTCAGCCCCGAGGAGGCCGGGCACATCATCGCCGAGGCGATCCGCAAGCGCCCCAAGCGGGTCGCGACCACGCTCGGCACGATAGGCCAGCTCACGTACGCGGTCGCGCCCGGGGCCCAGGACCTGATCGTCAATCGCGCCTACCACCTGATCCCCGAGGGGGATAAGAAGGAACCCGACCACGTGCCGACGCCCGAGGAACGGGCGTTCGTGAGGGCGACCCGCGGTGTGCACTGGTAAGGGTTATTTCACACTGGGTAACACGGCCGTCGCATCGCAGTAACACCAGCGACCCGCGACCGAACCTGGGTTCCGCCGGCCGGTGTGCTTGCGACCCGTGCAGCCGGCCCCGAAGGGGGGTTTAGCGCGGCGCGAGCGACGCGCCCGTCCGGTTCAAGAAGCCCTAGACGGTCGAGCCGGCGTCGCGAATCAGCTGTCCGACCGGGACGGCCCGCAGGTGGAAGGTCACGAGGCCACGGTCGAGCTTCTCGATCAGAATCGCGACCTGTTTCGAGCTCGTGCAATCGAGCTCCACGACTTCGCCCGCACGAAGGTGCCCGACGCTGTCGTCCCTGTCCTGCAGCCGAACCGCGCCGGCAACGAGGCGACCGCCGGCTCCGTGGGCCATCCACCACTGTCCAACGCTGGGGCCGCTCGACGCGTACAGGAAATGGTGGCTGAACCTGAGCGGCATCATCAGGTCGTGGAGCTGGTCGCGTGCGCCGAGCCAGCGCACGAGGCCACCGTTCGGAAGCCGCGGCACGGCCTGATCGCCGTAGGCGACGACCAGCGGCTCCTGCGGATCGGCCGCCTGACTCAGCGTGAACGAGGCACGGATTCCGTGCTCGGACAGGTAATTGGCGATCATCGGGATCTCGCTCGCGGGCGCGTCGACGAGCACGCCGACCTCGGGGCGGGTCGTGGCCACAGCGGTCACCGGGCGCATGTGCACGAAATGTGAGACGAGGCTGTACGACGCGCCGGTGGTCAGCGTCCAGCCGGCGATCGCAAGCGCCGCCGCCCCGGTCGCCGCCCAGCGTACGGTCCGCACGCGCCAGGCCGGCAGCGGCACCGACCGGCGCTCGTTGCCGAGGATCAGCGACGCGGTCGATGGGCGGCGCGCGAACGACCCGTTCGGCTCCGGACGGTGCTCGAGGGCCCGCCCGAGCGCGGGCCCGATGTCGGATACGTCGGTCGCCACCTGCGCGAGACCGAAGCGCACAAGCGCCTGGTTCGAGACCCGGACGTGGCCGTAGCCGAAGCCGTAGGAGATCACCGGGCAGCCGCGGATGATCGCCTCGAGCACGGTCAGCCCGGCGCTCGAGTGCACGAGCGCATCGCTCGCAGCCAGGACGTCGCCCATCCGGTCCGTAAATCCCATGACGCGCAAGCGCGGCTCAGAACCCAGCTCGCGCGTCACTCGGCTACGCAGCTTGTCGTTGCGCCCACACAGGCACAGCACGAGCGCACCCGGCACCTGCAAGGAGGCCCGAGTCGCCCCGAGCAGGTCGCCCACGCCCCAACCGCCGCCCGACACCGCGATCACCTTGGTGTCGTCGACCGGCAGACCAAGCGCCCGACGGGCATCGGACCGCGACCGCGCCGCCAGGAACGCGGGCGAGGTCGGCGGCTTGGCCCACCGGACGCTGCCGCGGCCCGCGATGCTCTCGACCTCCTCGATCGTCTCCGGATGGGTGACGAAATGGAGGTCGACCCCGGGATGGGCCCAGAACTGCATGCCGGCGAGATCGGTGATCGACGAATAGACCGGGACCTTCAACCGCCCGGTCCGGCGCAGCTCGGCCAAGACCGCCGTCACCCCCGGGTACGTGGACACGATCACGTCGGGATTGTGCGAGCGGATCAGCCGCATCAGCCCGCGCCGCCCGAGCAGTGTGAGCGTCTTCATCGAGATCCACCGGGTCGGCGCGAACCCCATGAACAGCCGGTACTGGATGTCGAACAGCCACGGCACCCAGCGGAACATGAACTCCGAGTTCTCGCGCAACAGCTTGGTCAGGAACCAGCCCATCGCGGGCAGGCCGTTGACGATCGCCACCAGCGCGTCGGGATCCTCGTCGTGGAACTCCCGCGCCACCGCGCGCGCCGGCAGGTCGTGGCCCTCGCCGATGTCGGCCGAGATGATCAGCACCTTGCGCGGTCCGGACTCGAAGTCCGGCTCGGCCGCCGGGATCACCGCGGCGGCCTCGCGTTCGGCCGCTCTCGCAGTTTGCTCCTGGCGCCACTCGACATACCGCCGGACACCTTCGGAGAACGGAGTCCGCGCGGTCCAGCCGAGCTCACGCGAAGCACGGTCGGACAGCACGATCTTGCCGTTGAAGTCGCCCGGTCGCGCCGGCGTGTACACGATCTCGACATCGCCGAGCAGCTCCTGGACGCGCACTGCGATCTGCTTGATCGTCACGTTCTCGTCGCTGGCGAGGTTGTAGACGCGGTTCTGGGCGACGTCTGCGAGACCGAGCGCGACGCCCTCGGCGAGGTCCTCGACGTACACGAACCGCCGCGACTGGCCGCCGTCGCCGGCCAGCGTCAGCGGCTCGCCCTTCAGCGCCTTGTTCACGAATGCGGGAATGACCGCGGCCTCGCGAGCCCGGGGGCCGTACGGGATGCCGAAGCGCAGGATCGTGTAGTCGATCCCGTACAGCTCCTGGTAGGCCTTGCAGTACAGCTCGCCCGCGAGCTTCGTGCTCGTGTAGAGGTGCGACGGCGCGGGCAGCAGCGTCTCCTCGTCGACCACCTCCTGCTGGCAGTCCGAATAGACCCAGATCGTCGAGGCGTACACGATCCGCTTCACGCCGGCACGCCGCGCCGCCTCCAACACCGCCACCGTCCCGCGCGCATTGACCCGCTCGGCATCCTCGGGTTCGGCGTGGACGTCGTTGACGTCGGCGACAGCCGCGAGGTGGGCGACCGCGTCACATGAATGCAGCGCGCGCTCCAAAGCCTCGCGGTCGGTGATCGACCCGAGCACGGTGTCGACGCTTCCGGCCTCGTGCCACGGGGACGGCCGCAGGTCGTAGATGACGGGCTCGTGGCCCTGCGCGCGGAGCTTGTCGACGACGTGCGAGCCGATGAATCCCGAGCCGCCTGTGACCAGGACCCTCATACGTTCTCCGGCCGGTAGTACAGCGGAACGCAGGAGTGGTTGCGCGCCACCCAGTCGCTGTTCGGCAGCTCGACGTGATGGCCCATGATCCGGTGACAGGGCTCGTCGTACACGCGACCGGTCGAGCGCTCCAGCCACTCGAACACGATGTACTTGTACAGGCCGGAAACCATGCCGCGCGGCAGTCGCAGGCGGCTCGGGTTTACCGGATCCAGGTGCTCGCGCGCCACAGAGTTCTTCCACGCGACGATCTCCGGCAATCGCTCGATTTCGGTGAGCCCGAGCGCGGCCGTGAACTCGTTCCTCCGGAAGTTGAGGCCCTGGACCTCGTAAGCCGGCTTGCCGTAGTTGCGAAACGCGCGCGCGTGCTCGAGGACCGCGGGCCTGCTCGAGACGAGCACGCCGCCCTCGCCGGTCGTGATCGTCTTGGTCGCGTACAGCGAGTAGACGCCGGCGTCGCCGTATGTGCCCGGCTTGCGCCCGTTCCACTCGGCCCCGTGGGCGTGAGCGCAGTCCTCGATCAGGAAGATCCCGTGCTCGGAGCAGTAGTGGGCGATCTCCTCGACCTCGAACGCGAGATGCCCGCCGATGTGCACCAGGAACGCTGCCTTCGGCTTGTGCTTGTCCGCCTTCGCCTCGAAGTCCTTGAACGACATACAGAGGTCGTCGCGATTGCAGTCGACGAACTCGACGCTCGCGCCGGCGCCGAGCACCGCGAGCGGCGTGGCCATGAACGTATTCGAGGGGCACAGCACGGTCTCCCCCCTTACGCCGGCAAATTGCAGCGCCGCCAGCGCACCGCCCGCCCAGCTCGACATCGCCACCGCGCCGAGCCCGTTGTGAAGCTCCCACGCGGCCTCGAGGCGGGCCGTCATGTCGCCCTCGGACCACCGGCCGGAATCGATCACGTCGTCGATCAGGGCGTGGAACCGGGCCCGATCTCGGGGATCGAATCCGATGGTGAACCGGGAGAAGTTGGGCACGCCAGGTTGGCGCGTGGGGTCTTGCGAGGAAACGGTGGTCATCGTCGTGTCGCGCGCCCAAGCCTCGGGATTGTCCTGCTCGCTCCGCCGGCCGAAGCGCAATCCCTTCGCTCAGCTCGCCATCCTCTCAGGTCCTGGTGCGCGCGGGCAAGCCTGTCAGACAGGCAGGACGGTACCGATTTTCTGGCATTTGAGTTCTGTCACGATCAGCTCCAGGGCCTTCGCAGTGCGCTCGTGGGAGCCTCGGGATGAGTAGAAATCCGCATCGTGCAGGAGGATCACGTCGCCTGGGCGCAGGTTCGCCGTGGCGTGGCGTGCGATCGTCGCGGGCGTCGTGAACCGGCGCCAATCCTTGCCCCAGCGCGACCACAGGAGCGGCCGCAGGCCGCGCGCTCGAATCGCGGACAGCCCCGCCGGGCTGTAGAGCCCATACGGCGGCCGGTGCCACGCGGGACGGATCTGCGTCGCCCCCTCGATCACATCGATCGCCCGCCCCACGTCGATTTGCACGGCTTTCGGCCGCATCGCCGGCTGGGGCCGGTGGCGATAGCCGTGAACCGCGATCAGATGACCCTGGCCCGCGATTTCGGCCGCCAGCGCGGGGCGGCGCTCGACCTGCTCGCCGACGAGGAAGAACGTGGCCTTGATACCGGCGCCCGCCAGCACCTCCAGCACCGCCGGCGTTCCCTCGGGATGGGGACCGTCGTCGAACGTGATCGCCACACCGTCCGCGCCGGGCAACGTCCGCGGCACATCCAGCGCAGCAGCGGCCTGCGGAACGTGCGGTGCGATCAGGTTGCGGATCACGTTGATGATTTTTCTAGTGATCGCCGGCGGACGTGATCCCCATCGAGCGGACTCGTTCGGGAAGTTCCGTCAGCATGGACGCAGTTTCTTCCCAAGGACGCGAATGCCCGACCTCGACCACTGGCTCCCGAAACCCTCGATGCGCGTCGCCCACCGACGCGAGACCGACGCCCCGCCCGAGCGGCTGTGGGAGGCAGCCCGCACCGTCCGCCTCGCCGACACGCGCCGCCTCGGCCGGATCATCCGCTGGCGGATCCCGGGGCTCGCGCCCGACATCTCGTTCGACGAGATGTTCCGCAACCAGCCCTTCATCGTGCTCACCGAGACCGAGGAGCAGACACTCATGTCCGGGCTAGTCGGGCGGATCTGGACGCTCCGGCGGGATTACCCGCGCCTGAGCGACCCCGAGGAATTCCGCGAGTGGTCAGCCGGCGGCACCGCGCGGGTGCTGTTCGCGAACTGGATCGAACAGACTCCATCCGGGCGCACCGCGCTCCGGTCGGAGGTCCGCGTCGAGGCGATCGGCGCGCAGGGCAGAATCGGCGTCGCGGCCGTCCGCCCGCTCGTCGGGGCGTTCAGCAACCTGATCGGCAGCGACGGGATCGAGGCCGCGGTCCGGCGGGCCGAACGCAGGTAGGCTCGCCCCGTGTCGGTCGAGCAGACATCCGGCGCTGACCGCAGCGCTGAGCGCCCTCTCGCGACGTCGTGTTCTCATGCCTCACGGGCGCCGAGCGAGGCCTCGAGCTCCGCCCCGGTCAGGTCGCAACGTTCCGTCGACGACGGCGAGCTTGAACCCGCCGCCCGGGGACAGGAGGGGCGACCTGCCCCCGGCAGAGCGGGCGGGTCCAGCTAGGAGTTCGACGGCGAGCTCGACGAGGAGCGCGGCGCGGCGATGAAGATCGCGCGCACGCTCCCGGTCGAGGTGGTGGCGCCCGAGCCGGTCGAGGTGCTCGTGCTGGACGAGTGACAGTGCCCGAGGTGGCTGCCGAGCACCTTGACGAGATCGCCGGCGGCGGGCGGGTTCGCGCCCTGACCGAAGAACACCTTCGCGTTGCTGAACGTGTAGGTCACCATGGCCGGCTGCGCCGTCTGGGTTTTCGAGCGCTGGCCGCTCCAATGGGCCCTGAAGCCCGGAGTCGCCACGGAGCCCTTCGTGACCGTGATCGAACCGCTGTACGTGTTCGTCCCGGTCTGGGTCGCGCTCCATGTGACCAGCGTTCCGAACACGGAGTGTCCGAAGCTCCGGCCACGGCGCCCGAAGCGCGTGAACTGACCGTGGCCCTTGTCGCTGCGGGACTGGACCCCCTGCTTGTCCTTGCCCTGGCCTTGCTGACCTTGACTGCAAGCTTCCGCAACGGCCGGACCGGTGACGGCAAGCGCACCGATCGCGGTAACGATTCCTACTTTGGCTTTGAGCCGCATCGTGCCTCCTGGCTTGTTTCGGCTTTCACCAGGACCTACGTGCGGGGATGCGGAGGGTCAGGACCTACTTTGCCCGTTGACGACCCGGCGAGAGGCGAGGCTTGTGCCCGACCTGGCGGCCGTGCTGTTCGCCGTGGGGGACGGACGAGGAGGAGTGCGAAGAGTGCGGGACGGACGGCGAGGCGCGGTGCGCGGACCCCAGGTGGCGCCCCGCGTGGTGGACTCGCACGCCCGCGTAGCTCTCGATCCCGTCGTGGCGGACGCCCGCGACCGTTCCGGCGTGGTGATGCGTGGCCGACCACCCACGGTCCCAGCCTTCGCCACCGTGACCCTGGGTCCAGTGACCGAACTGACGGTGCCCGCCGAACTTCGCCTGGTGGCGCCCGATCGCGCGGCCGTGACCGTTTGAGGCCCCGAAATGAACGGCGCGGCTCGCCGCCCCGGTATGCGTGGCGCTCGGACTGGAGCCGACGCTCGATGCGCCCGCCCGCGATCCCGCGAGGCGGACTGTGTGCGCGTGCCCCGTCGAACCAGGATGCTTGGCGGCGCGGACGTGCGCCGGCGAGCCGCCGGGAGCCTTGAACAGCCGGGTCGAGTCCGGCGCGAGCCGGACCACCGCCGCCACCCCGCCGACGCTCACCGCCGCCGTCGCCAGCAGCGACGCGGTCGCGAACCCCTTGGAGGTGAACGCGACCCCGACGGTCTTTCCCGCTGCGCCGGCGGCCACCGCCGCCCCACCGCCGCCGGCGTGGCCGACCGCGCCGGGCATCGCGCGCGCGAGCACCGCGACGGACGCGGCAGCCGGAAGCGCGGGAACCAGCGCGCGCAGGTCCGCCTGACGGGCCTCGATCGATGCGGCGAACGCGGCGCACGACGCGCAGTCGCGCAGGTGCGCGCGCACGCGGCGGCCGCGGAGGCTCCGACGATCGCCGTCGGAGATCGCCTGGCAAATCTCAGCGCAGGGCATGGCGCGTCCCTCGGCGCACTCGAGCAGGCCGCGCCGGGCCTCGAAGATCGCCTGCTTGGTGGCGCCCGGCGTCGTGTCGAGCGCGATCGCGATCTCCTCGTGGGACAGGCCGCCCAGCTCCCTCATCACGAGCGCGCTCCGCGCCCGGTCGGGGAGCGCGGCGAGGTCGCCGAGCAGCGCCGCCATCCGCGCACGCTCGCCGGCCTGCTCCTCCGCCGAGGCCGTCGACGGAGCCGTCGCGTCGGCCAGCGGCTCCTCCCCGCGCCCGCGCCGGCGCAGCACCGATATCGCCTCGTTGTGGGCGATTCGGAAGAGCCACGGCCGCAACGGCGCGCTCCGCTGGTCGCGCTTCAGCGCCGACAGGGCGCGCGTGAACGTCGACTGGAGCGCATCCTGCGCGTCGGCGTCGTCGCGGAGGATCGAGCGACAGTAGCGATACAGCACCTGGTGATAGCGCTCGTACACGGTCGCGAACGCGCGCGGGTTGCCTCTGGCGGCGAGCCGGGCCAGCCGCTCGTCGCCGACTCGCGGCCACCACACCGCCGGCCACGTGGTGCTCTCGACGCTCCATTTGTTATTAGCGACGCCGGCACGCATTGAGAGTCAGGACCTTTGTCGGTGATCGTATGGCCGCCGCAACCGGTGATCGCTACCCGCTCCGGCCTCGGCCAAGCCCGCTGATCGATCGCGGATTCGCGCACTTTGTCACGTCTGCGCAACAAAGGGCGAGTTCCGCCCGCCCCGGGGCTAATGTCAGCCGCGTGACCGCCTTCGAGTCCGACGTCACCGTTCGCCGTACCCGCTTTGCGAGCGCCGACACCGGATGGGCCGTCGTCGAGGCCGCCGGCGACGACGGAACCCCGATCGTGCTCGTCGGCCCACTGACCCATCTCGAGGACGGCGAGCGCGCCCACGTGGTCGGGACATCTGTGCAGGACAGCCGCTACGGGCCGCAGATCAAGGTGATCGAGGCCACACCGCTACCCCCGACCGACGCCGATGCGCCGACCGCAATCGCCTACCTGATCCGGGTCAAGCACGTCGGCGTCAAGCGCGCCGCCGCGCTCGTCGAGGGATACGGAGCGGCCGCCGTGTTCGACGCGATCGACCGCGACCCGCATGCGGCGTTCACCGCGGCCGGGATCGGGCGGGGAAAGGTCGCCGAGGCGACCCGGTCGTGGGAGCAGCTGCGGGTCACGCGCCGGCTTCACCTGCTGCTGGCGCCCGACGGGCTTGCCAGGCTGGTCGCGCCGATCGAGAAGGCATACGGGCCCTCCGCCCATCGGATCGTGTCCGAGCGGCCGTACGAACTGACGAGCGTGTTCGGCGTCGGGTTCCTCACCGCCGACCGGATCGCCCGGCGGCTCGGGGTCGGAGTCGACAGCCCCGCCCGTACCCGCGCCGCGATTCTGCACGTCTTGTCCGAAGCCGAGCGCGGCGGTAGCACGTGTATGCCGGCCGGCCTGCTGCTGTCCTCGGCGACCGAGCTGCTCGACTCGCCGGCGGCGACCGAGCCGACCCTGGACGGCCTCGTCGACGCCGGCGACCTCGTCCGCGACGAGCAGTGGATCTACCGGACCGAGACCGCCGAGCTCGAGGTTGAGCTTGCCGAGCGCGTCCAGGAGTTGGTCGACGGGCCGGCCGGGGACCGACTCTGCGACCCGGACATCGACCCGGCGACCACCCTCACCGAAGAGCAGTTGGGCGGCGTCCGCAACGCCTTCACCCACCGGCTGTCGCTGATCACCGGCGGTCCCGGGACCGGAAAGACCGCGTCGATCCGGACGATCGCCGTGGTCGCCGCCGGCCAGGGAGCGCGCGTCCTGCTCGTCGCTCCGACCGGGCGCGCCGCGATCCGGATGCACGAGGCGAGCGGGATGCGCGCCACCACGGTCCACTCGGCGCTCGGCTGGATCCCGGGCGAGGGCCCGACCCACGACGAGCACGATCCGCTGAGCTGCGACCTGCTGATCGTCGACGAGACCTCGATGGCCAACCTCGAGCTGCTCGTCACGCTGCTGCGTGCAGTCGGCTCCCGCGCGCACGTGGTTCTGGTGGGGGACGCCGACCAGCTCGCTCCCGTCGGCGCCGGCAAGCCGTTCGCCGAGCTCGTCGCGTCGGGGTCGGTGCCGGCGACTCGCCTCACCCACATCTTCCGCCAAGCGGCGGGCAGCATGATCGTTCAGGGCGCGCACGCGATCCGCCGCGGCGAGGCGCCGAGCTTCATGGCGTCCGAGCACATGCGCCGCGATCTGTTCCTGATCGAGCGGCGCGGGGCCGGCACCGCGCTCGAGGAGATCACGGCGCTCGTGTCCGAGCGCCTCCCGGCCCACTACGGCGTCGATCCCGTCCGCGACATCCAGGTGTTCGCGCCCGTGTATCGCGGCGATCTCGGAATCGACGCGCTCAACGCCGCGCTCCGGGACCGGCTCAACCCGGACGGCCACCCGGTCCGCGGCGGCCGGCTCCGGATCGGCGACAAGCTGATGATGACCGGACGCAACCTGCACGAGCTCGGCCTGATGAACGGGACGCTGCTCCGGCTGCTCGACGAGACCGGCGGCTCCAACCGCGGCGACCGCGACGGAGGCCGGGAGGACCGGGAGGAGGACGGGGGCCGGGACCGATCCGCGGACGACCCGGCTCTGATCCTCGGCGCTGACGACGGGACGATCTTCCGGCTTCCTCCCGAACAGGCCGACCGCCTCCAGCTGGCGTACGCGTGCTCGGTCCACCGCGGACAGGGAATCGAGCTGCCGGTGGCGGTGATCGTCGCCCATCCCGCCGCCGGCGCGTTCTTCCTGCGCCGCGAGATGCTCTACACCGCGGTCACCCGCGCCAAGCTGGCGACGGTGATCGTCGGCACCCGCGAGGTCATCGCCCGTGCCGCGCGGACGCCCGACACGGGCCGGCGCCACAGCCGGCTCGCCGAGCGGTTGCTCCGCGCCGCCGTGTCCAACGCCTAAGCTAGGCCGACGTTGGTCGCGTCCGCGCAAACCTCGCCGTCGCCGCGCAAGCGGCACGCGCTCGAGTTGTTCGCCGGCCTCCCGGGCGCCTACGACTGGATCGGGGCGGTTATGAGCTTCGGCCAGGATCCGCGCTGGCGGGCCACGCTCGTCGATCAAATCAATCCGCTCCCTGGCCAGCGGGTGCTCGACGTGGCCACCGGCACGGGGCTGGTGGCCTTCGCGCTCGCGCGGCGCGGCTGCGACGTGGTCGCTCTCGACCAGAGCCAGGAGATGCTCGCGGTGGCGCATGCTCACCTCGAGCGACGTCGCGACCTGCAAGCGCGCGTCTCGTTCATCCGCGGCGAGGCCGAGCACCTCCCGTTCGACGACGGCGAGTTCGACGCGCTCACGTTCACCTACCTGCTCCGCTACGTCGACGAGCGTGCGGCGACGATGCGTGAGCTCGCCCGCGTGGTCAAACCCGGCGGACGCATCGGGATGGTGGAGTTCGGCGTTCCGTCCTCTCCGTTCCTCAAGGTCGCCTGGCGCGCGCATACGCGGGCCGGGCTCCCTCTGATCGGCCGCGCCGTGTCGCCCGCGTGGTACGAGGTCGGCCGGTTCCTTGGTCCGAACATCGAGCAGCTATACGCCGAGGAGCCGGACCTCGCCGGCTTGTGGCGACGATCCGGCATCGGGGAAATCGAACAGCGACGGCTCAGCTTCGGCGCGGGGCTCGTGATGTGGGGAGTCAGGAACGGTCGTGGCGAGCGCGCCTCGTGAGCTCGACCGCCCGGCGTTCTACGCGCTGCGGTCGGGCGGATGGCGCGACCTGGTCACGCTGCTGCACCCGCCGTACACGGCCTGGCACCTGAGCTACGTCGCGCTCGGGGCGGCCGCGGCGCCACACATCTACGCGAATCGCCTCGCCGCCGCTCTCGGCGCTTTCTTCCTCGCGGTCGGGATCAGCGCGCACGCGCTCGACGAGCTTCACGGCCGGCCGCTCCAGACGAACCTGAGCCGGTCGACGCTGATCGGGCTCGCGGTGGCCTCGTTCGCCGGCGCGATCGCGATCGGCATCGCCGGAATCATCGTGGTGTCGCCGCTGCTCGTGCCCCTCGTGCTCGTCGGCGGGGTGCTCGTCCCCGCCTACAACCTCGAACTCGCCGGCGGGCGCTTCCACAACGATGCGTGGTTCGCCCTCGCCTGGGGCGGGTTCCCGGCGTTCACGGGGTACTTCGTGAACGCGCTCACGATTCGCCCCGCCGGGCTGCTTGTAGCCGCAGCGTGCTGCCTGGTGAGCGCGGCGCAGCGCCGGCTCAGCACGCCCGTTCGGCGGCTGCGCCGGAACACGATCGAGGTCACCGGCCAGCAGCGCCTGCGCGATGGGCGCGTGATCGAGCTCACGAGCGCCGGCCTCTCGGCCCCGCTCGAGGGCGCGCTCAAGGCGCTGTGGATTGCGTTGGTCCTGCTTGCGATCGGGCTGGTCGCGGTTCACCCGTAGTAGTTAAATAGCCCCAGCAGCCACGACGAGAACGGGGGTCGGGCGACGTGCCAGGGCGGGCGCGGCGACGCGGTACAGGTGATCGGTCCGGCACCCGGTCGGGGTGTCGAACACGACACCAGGGTGATCACAACATGCATGGCGCGAGCCTGACAATCGCGGCATGTGGGTGGACGAGGACTTGACGCTAGAAGGGCTCGGTACCGGGGTCGCCCCGCGCACGCGGCGCCGGCGAGGCTTGCGGATCGGCGCCGCCCTCGCGTGGGTCCGCGACCGGCTGGCGACCACGCCGGGTCGCCTCGTCCTGATCTCGATCCTGGTCGTCGTCGGCGCCGTGTGCTTCGGTGCGGTCGCCATCGGCGCCGAGCAGTCGCGCGAGCGTGCCGCCAAGGCCGCCCGGAACCAGACCGAGCCGCTCCTGGTGCAGGCAAAGAATCTGTACACCTCGTTGTCGGACGCCAATGCCACCGTCGCGACCGGGCTCCTGTCCGGCGGCGTAGAGACGGCGGCGAACCGGAATCGGTACCTGGGCGACCTGGCCACCGCCGGGGGCGCGCTGTCGACTCTGACGCGAGAGGCAGGGACGGCGGGGAACGCGTCGTCAGCGCTCGGCACGATCGCCGAGGAGCTTCCGACCTACAGCGGGCTCATCGAGACCGCGCGGACCAACAACCGCCTCGGCTTCCCCATCGGCGCCGCGTACGTGCGCGCGGCGGCGGCGCTGATGACGTCGCGGATGCTTCCGGCCGCTGAGCTCCTTTACAGGACCGAAGCGCAACGGCTGGACGACGACTATCACACCGGGAGCGCGACGTCGTCGCTGGTCACGTTCGCAGCGGCCAGCGCCCTTACGCTGATCCTGCTGCTGCTGGCTCAGTGGTACGTCATGCGGATCAGCCGCCGGATCCTCAACGTTCCGATGGTGGTGGCAACGGTGGTCGTGCTGGGTGTTTCGGTGTGGGGAATCGTCGGCCTGGTGAGCGCCCAGAACGCGCTCGAGACCGCCCATCGCAACGGCTCGGACTCGGTCGAGGCGCTGTCGGCGGCCACGGTGCTGCTCTCGCGCGCGCAGGGCGACCTGAGCCTCGCGATCGTCAACCGCGGCACCGACACCGCCGATCCGAACGACTTCCAAGTCGTGAGGCGCGTGCTCGAGCGCCCCGGGGGTGTCATCGCCGAGATCTCCGCGCTGGCGCGGCGAACCGGCACGACCGCTGCCGCTCAGAACTTCGACGGCGAGTACGCCACGTACCAGGCGAAGACTCACGAGCTCACCGGGCTCGAGAACAGCGGTCAGCTCACCGACGCGATCAGGCTCGCGCCGCAGGCATCCGCGATCTCCGAGGCGCTCAGCCACAACCTCGCTCAACAGATCGACGCCGCGCAGGGACGGTTCAAGCGTGCGGCGGCCGACGCCACGTCCGCGACCGACGGGCTGGCGTTCGCGATCCCGCTGATCACCGTGCTCGCCGCGGTGCTGGCGCTGCTCGGACTCCGGCAGAGGATCAACGAGTACCGATGACACGGCCACTGCGCTATCTGGCCGCAATCGTGCTCCTGGCGGGAACACTGGCCGGCTGCGGGGCGACGTCTGACCACGCGCTGAACCTGACCCTCAGCGCGCTGGCGACCCCGCGCGCGAACAGCACTCCGTCGCCCCCGACCAAGAAAGTGAACTGCCGGCACGCCACCGCGAGCCTGCGTCCACCGGCGGCCTTGCCGGCGCCGAACGCCCTGCCCGCGGGCAGCTTCATGGCCCAGATCCGCAAGCGGGGCTATCTCATCGCGGGCGTCAATACCGGGGCTTACAAGTTCGGCTCGCTGAACCCCACCACCGGGACCATCGAGGGATTCGAGATCGACCTCGTGAACGAGGTGGCCGCGGCGATCTTTGGCAACGCCAGCGGCCACGTGCGGTATTTCGCGCTGACTGTGCCGCAGCGCTTCACGGCCGTCGAAGACGGCCGGGTCGACATCGTCGCCGACACGATCACGATCACCTGCCCCCGGCGGGCATTAGTCGACTTCTCGACCGTCTACTACAACGCGACGCAAAGGCTGCTGGTGCCCCGCGGCTCTGGCGTCAAGGACATTCAGGCGCTCGCGCACAAGCGCGTGTGCGCGACCGCATCGTCGACCCCTATCGACGTGATGAAGGCGATGTCGGCCGCTGATCGCCCGGTTCCGGTCGGCATGCCCCAGGCGATCGACTGCCTTGTCGCCCTGCAGCAGGGAACGGGGAACATCGCCGCGATCTCCACCGACTCCTCGATCCTCCAGGGCTTCCAGGCGCAGGACCCTAACAACACCGAGATCGTGGGGCCGAGCCTCGGCTCGGTGCCCTACGGGATGGCAATCAGCAAGGCCCACCCGGACTTCGTGCGCTTCGTCAACGGCGTTCTGGCTCGGCTTGAGCAGGACGGGACCTGGCAACGTCTCCAGGCGGAGTGGCTCGGCCAGTTCCATCAACTCGAGGCCACCCCGACGCCGGAGTACGACGGTTGAGATGAACCGTGACAGTCCCGTCAACGAGCTGACACGTCTCCAGGAGGCGGGCGACCGCGTCGCCGCCAACCTGGTCGAGCTCGAGATCGACTCGAGCCGCCAGCTGCTCGAGGTGAGCACGCTCGCCGGCGCGTCGGCCGACCGCTGGGCGCGGGCTAGCGCCGCGCTGACGGATCTGTGGCGGTGGCAGGGTCAGTTCAAGCAGTTGCTCGAGCGCGCGGACAAGCTCCGGAGCCCGTGGCGGTCCGCCGAGCTCCGCGCGCTGCTCGAGGGAGAGTCGATCGAGCTGACCCGGTCGGAGGTGCCGCTCTCAGAACGCGACCTCCTGGGGAGCCCGGAGGTGACGATCCGCTGCACCGCCGGGGAGTTGCTCGAGCGGATGTCCCGGGCGTTCGACGAAGTCAAGACGGCGGTCGCGCAGTTCGGCAGCCGCTGGAACGAGCTGACCCCGCGCGTGAGCGCAGCACAGGCGGGGCTCGACGAGGCGCAAGAGCGCGCGGCCGGGCTCGGCGAGTCCCACCGCCGCGACCTCGACGACGCGGCGCGCGCGGTGGCGCGCCTCGCGACCTCCGCGAGCGCGGACCCGCTGTCGACCGCACCCGCCGAGCTCGACCGGCTGATCGACTCGCTCGGCGAGATCCGCCGCGACCTCGACGCGACGGCCGCGCTCCGGCGCGAGTTCGACCCGCGGCTCTCCGACGCGCGGGCGCTGCTCGCGAGCCTCGAGGCGACGGTCGGGGAAGGACGGGCCGCGCACGCGGAGACGCTCGCGAAGATCTCCGTCCCGGGCGCGCCCGCGCCGTCCGTGCCGCAGGACGGCCTCGCCGCCGAGCTCGACGAGATCGCCTCGCTCGCTCGCGCCGGGGCGTGGCGAGAGGCCCGCCAGCGGCTCGACGCGTGGACGTCGCGCACCGAGGCGCTCATGGAGGACGCGCGGGCGGCTCTACGCGCCAACCGGGCGCCGATCGAGGCACGCAACCAGTTCCGGGCCCTGCTCGAGGCCTACCAGGTGAAGGCGCAGCGGCTCGGGGTCGTCGAGGACCCGGAGCTCGCGCGGACGTTCTCCCGCGCGCACGAAGCCCTCTACACCGCCCCGACCGACCTGGCGCTCGTCGCCCAGCTCGTCCGCCGCTACCAGGAGCTGATCAGCTCCGCGGGCCATATCGAGGAGGCAACCAGATGAATTGCGCGCGCGAGGGTTGCGGCGGGATGATCGTCGACGGCTACTGCGACGTTTGCGGGCTGGCGCCGGCCCGTCCGGCCGAGATCCCGGCCGCCGCGCCGGCGCCACCGGTCAGCAGCTCTGCGCCAACCCAGCAACCGCCCTCGAGCGCATTGACCGCCTCGACCGTCGGTGCCTCTCGGCGCGTCACGACCGGGCGGACACGCACGAGCGCTCGGGCACACCTCGGGGCCGGACTGGTCGAGATCGAGTCGGTGCCGTTCCGCGACCCGGCCGACGCGGTCCTGGGTGCGGCGGCGGTCGTGCCCGAGAGCCGCCGCTTCTGCCCGCGCTGCGACGAGCCGGTCGGGCGCGGCCGCGACGGGGCGCCCGGCCGGACCTCGGGCTTCTGTCGCAAGTGCGGAACGCCGTTCTCGTTCGAGCCCCAGCTCGGCGCCGGCGTCGTGGTCGCCGGCCAGTACGAGGTTGTCGGCTGTATCGCTCACGGCGGAATGGGTTGGGTGTACCTCGCCCGGGACCGCAACGTGTCCGACCGCTGGGTCGTGCTCAAGGGCCTGCTCAACTCGAGCGACGACGACGCGATGACCGCCGCCCTCGCCGAACGCCGCTTCCTCGCCGAGGTCGAGCACCCGAACATCGTCAAGATCTTCAACTTCGTCCAGCACGAGAGCTCCGGCTACATCGTGATGGAGTACGTCGGCGGCCGCAGCCTGAAGCAGATTCTCACCGCCCGCCGCGAGGCGAACGGGGGCGACCCGGATCCGCTCCCGCCGGCGATGGCGATCGCCTACATGCTCGAGATCCTGCCCGCGCTCGGCTACCTGCACGGGCTCGGGTTGCTGTTCTGCGACTTCAAGATCGACAACGTGATTCAGACCCAGCACTCGCTCAAGCTGATCGACCTCGGGGGCGTGTACCGGATGGACGATCCGTCCGCCGCCGTGTTCGGCACAGTGGGCTACCAGGCACCCGAGATCGCCTCACGCGGTCCGTCGATCGCGTCGGACCTGTTCACGGTCGCCCGGACGCTGGCGGTGCTGTGCTTCGACTTCCGCGGCTACCAGGGGAACCTCCGCTTCACCCTGCCCGAGCAAGATTCGGTCCCGGTGCTGGCGCGGTACGACTCGCTGTACCAGCTGCTGCTCACGGGCACCGCGCCCGATCCCGACGACCGCTTCCAGTCGGCCGAGGAGATGGCCGACCAGCTCTACGGCGTCCTGCGCGAAGTCGTCTCAGACCAGGAGGGGCGCACGGTGCCGGCCGTCAGCAAGCTGTTCACCGGCCCCGTCCGAGGTGGGAACGAGCAGCCCGATTGGCGCGCGCTGCCCCGCCCGCAGGTCGACCGCGACGATCCGGCCGCGGGCTATCTCGCGACGATCACCTCGGCCGATCCCGGCCAGATGATCGCCGACCTGCGGGCGGCACCGGAGCGAACTGTCGAGGTCGTGCTACGGCTCGCGGCGGAGCTGATCGAGGTCGGCGATTGGAATGCCGTCGAGGAGGCGCTGACAGAGGTCGAGGCGATCGATCGCTGGGACTGGCGCGTCGCCTGGTATCGCGGGGTCACGAATCTCGCCCGAAAACGGTTCGGCGATTCGAGGGCGAGCTTCGCCGCCGTCTATCGCGCGCTGCCCGGCGAGCTGGCGCCGAAGCTCGCGCAAGGCATGGCGTGCGAGTCCGGCGGCGGCGTGATCGCCGAGGCCGCCGGTTGGTACGACATCGTCTCCCGTACCGATCCGGGGTTCACGGCCGCCACGTTCGGCCTCGCTCGCTGCCGGCTGGCGGCCGGCGAACGAACCGGAGCGCTCGCCGCGTACGACCGGGTCCCCGATTCCTCGAGCACCTACGTCGACGCTCAGACCGCTCGGATTCGGTGTCTCGCCGAGACGAACGGCAGCGCGGCCGGCTCCGCCGACGATCTACTGGTCGCCGGCTCGATTCTGGAATCGCTTGCGGTGAAGGGAGAGCAGCGCGTGCGGCTGCAGGCCGACGTGTTGGAGTCCGCGCTCGCGCTCGTCGAGCGCGGCGGAGCGTTCGACGACGGCCGCGCCAGCCTGCTCGGCTACCGGTTCTCAGAGCGCGACCTGCGGTTCGGGGTCGAACGCTCCTACCGCGAGCTCGCCCGCTGGGCGGCGAGCAGTTCCGAGCGCATCGAGCTGGTCGATCGCGCCAACCAAGTTCGACCGAGGACATGGACATGATGAGCATCGAGGAGATGACGTGAGCACAGAGGACGTGGACGTGAGCACAGGTTTTTCTTGCCCATCGTGCGGAGCGCCGCTCGGAGCCGGAGACCGGTTCTGCGAGCGGTGCGGCGCGCGAGTCGAGGACCCGGACCCACATCCCAGCGGCGGCGATGGCCAGCGCATTGAGCTCGATCTGGCGATCGCGGCCGCGGTCAGCGATCAGGGGCTCGTGCACCATCGGAACGAGGATTCGTTCCACCTCGAGGTGACGGAGGACCGGAACGTGGCCGTGGTGATATGTGACGGGATCTCGTCCGCGAGCGCCGGGAACGTCGCGGCGCGCGACGCCGCGAAGGCCGCCGGTGTCGTCCTCGGGGAGGCCGTCGCGGATCCGAGCAAAGATGCGAGCCAGGCGATCGCTGACGCGATCCAGGCGGCGGTGGAAGCCGTCATTCAGGTCGAATGGACCACGCGAGTCAAGCGCGTGGACCCGTCGTGCACGCTCGTCTCGGCGGTATGCCGTGGCAGCGAGATCACCGTCGGCTGGGTCGGCGACAGCCGCGCCTACTGGTTCGATGGCGAGGAGGCGCGCCAGCTAACGGTCGACGACTCGTTCGCGGAAGAGGGCATCGCCAAGGGTCTGTTGACGCCCGAGCAAGCCGCGAAGAGTCCGTTCCTGCACTCGATCACGAACTGGGTCGGTCCGGACGCCCCCGAGCGACCGCGGAGAACCGTCTCCCTGCGTCCGGAGCGTCCGGGTCGCCTCGTCCTGTGTACCGACGGCCTGTGGAACTACGCCCCGAGCGCCGGCGAGCTCGGCGGGCTGATCGACGCGCTGCCCGACGGCGCGGCGCCGGCAGCGGTCGCCCGCGCGCTCGCGGACACCGCGAACGACCGTGGGGGCCACGACAACATCACCGTGGCGGTAGTCGACATCGACCCATAGGGTGCGAAAGGGGAGCCACATGAGCACCTTCACGACCGAGTGCTACCAGAACGAGTACCTCCCGCTCGGCGGGTCGGAGGTCAACGCGATCGTGACCGTCACCTCCGACGGGACCGCCGGCGAGACCAGCGCACCCGACGCCGCCGAGATCGTGATCATCGACACGTCGGGCTCGATGGGCGCGCCTCGGCGCAAGCTCGAGGCGGCCCGCGAGGCGACGCGTGTCGCGATCGACTGCGTCCGGGACGGTGTCGCGTTCGGGGTGATCGCCGGCACGGAGGTCGCGCGCGCGGTGTATCCGGACGACGGAACCCTCATTACCGCCTCCCCGGAGATGCGAGCCGAGGCCAAGCGGGCGCTCCGTCGTCTGAAGGCGGAGGGCGGCACCGCGATCGGATCGTGGCTCACGCTCGCGGGCCAGATGTTCGCGACCGCCCCCGGCCGATCGTGCCACGCGATCCTGCTGACCGACGGCGAGAACCAGCACGAGACCGCCGAGCATCTAGATCAGGTCCTCGCGCAGCTCGAGGGACGCTTCCAGTGCGACTGCCGCGGGGTCGGGACCGACTGGAAGGTGAGCGAGCTGCGCCGCGTCGCGTCGGCCCTCCTCGGGAGCGTCGACATCATCGCCGAGCCCGAGGACATGGCCGCGGACTTCCGCGCACTGATGCAGAGGGCGATGGGGAAATCGACCGGGAACGTCTCGCTTCGCCTCTGGACCCCGCAGGGAGCGAGCATCGCGTTCGTCCGCCAGGTGGCGCCGACGATCGAAGAGCTGACCGGCCGCGGTGTCCACGTGAATCCACAGGCCGCCGACTATCCGACCGCGACCTGGGGCCGCGAGTCGCGGGACTATCACGTGTGCATCAACGTGCGGCCGGGTCAGGACGGCGACGAGATGCTCGCCGGCCGAGTCAGCCTCATCGAAGGCGACGAGACGCGGGCGCAGGCGCTCGTCAAGGCGATCTGGACCGAGGATCAGCAGCTATCGACGCACATCAACCGGGAGGTCGCCCACTACACCGGACAGGCAGAGCTCGCGGACTGCATACAGGAAGGACTCGAGGCCCGCAAGGACGGCGACGTCGCGACCGCGACGTTCAAGCTCGGTCGAGCGGTGAAGCTCGCTGCCGAGAGCGGCAACGACGGCACGATGAAATTGCTTCAGGCCGTTGTCGACGTCGAGGATGCGGCGACGGGAACAATTCGGCTCCGCCACGACATCACGACGGTCGACGAGATGTCGCTCGACACGCGTTCGACGATCACCGTGCGAGTGGGGCCCAGCGCGACATGAGCGTCGTCTGCCCTCGCGGCCACGAGTCGCAGGCGACCGACTACTGCGATCAGTGCGGCGCCTTGATCGTGGGGGGATCGCCGAACGCCGGGGCCACCCAGGTACTTCCGGCACTCGAGGAGGCCGATACCTCGCCGTCGGCACGCCGGGCGCCGTGCCCCGTTTGCGGGGCGGAGCGCTCGGGCAACGACCGCTACTGCGAGGGATGCGGCTTTGACTTCCTCGCGCCGCCGCCGGTGCCGTCGGCATGGGAAGCGGTTGTCACCGCCGACCGTGCCCAGTTCGACCGCCTCGCGGTGGCCGGGGTGTCGTTTCCGCTCGACTACCGGGAGCGGCGGTTCGTACTGGCCGACGGCGAGAGCCGCATCGGGCGGAGCCGCGGACGCCCGGACGAGGCCGTCCCCGAGATCGACCTGGCGGCGGCGCCGGCGGACCCGGGCGTGTCCCGCGTGCACGCGATGCTCGAGCGGCACGCCGACGGTGGGATCGCGGTGCGCGACCTCGGGTCCACGAACGGGACGATGGTGAACGACGATCCCGCGCCGATCGCCCCGCAGACCGCGGTCCCGCTAGCCGACGGCGATCGTGTGCGGGTTGGCGCATGGACGACGATCACAGTGCGCAAGACTCCTTAGAAGTCGTGGCGGGCGAGCACGCCCGACCCGAGCACGATCACGGCCAGCCGGTGGCGCTTCTCGTTCTGGGGCAGATCGCCCAGTCCGAAGCGGTCGAACTGGTCGCGCATCAGCGACTTGACGCGGTCGACCGTCAGGTGCACCTCGGCAGCGATCTGAGGGTTGGTCGCCGGCATCGTCGAGTTCGACTCGACGATCGGGCGGCACAGCGCGATCAGAACCTTCCGCTGCGTCTCCGTGAGCGGGATCGAGGTCGGCGCGTCCGGTGCCCGAGCCGTCGACTCGCTGCCCTCGGCGGGAGCCGGCTCCCGGTACACGACGTTTGTGTTGCCGAAGCACATGCGATCGCCGTTGTTCAGTCGCTGACGGCCGTGGACGCGGCTTCCGTTGACGAATGAGCCGTTCCGCGAAAGTCCGTCATCGACGAGCGTCCATTCGTCCCCGATCGGCTCGAGTAGGGCGTGGGCGCGGGATACCTCGAGGTCCCACGTGAGCGCGACGTCCGAAGGCACGTGGCGACCGATCGTGACGCGGGTCCGGTCGGGCGCCAGCATCAGGACGTGTTGCTCGCCCGCGTCGTCGAGCCAGTACAGGAACGGGACGCCCGTGGCCTCGGCCGCGATCCGGTCCTTCAGATGCTGGGGTCTGACCAGCCGCGTTTCGTTCGCGTCGGGCATTGCGATGCGGAGGATCTCATGGCGATGGCCCGGATTCCATCGAATCCGGGCCATCTGAACGGCTCGTTCGACTCAGCGGGTGTCGACGAACCGCACCGGACCCGAGTCGCACCGGTCGGTCGTGCCGTCGGCGAATGTGTAGGACAGCTGGAGCTCCCACACTCCCGTGACCTCCGTCCGCTGTCGGTTGAGCCTGGCGCTCAGCGAATCCGTGCCGGTGTAGGTTGCCCCTCCTGACACCGCCGTCGGCGGGATATTCAAGCCGGCGTGGAGGTTCCCGTTCGGGCCGATCCGGATATGCGCGAACTCGTCCGGCGTCCCGAACGTCGCGCCGGAGGTGCAACTCATGCCGAGCCCGATCACGCTGGCCTTCACGGTCTTCCCGTTCGCCGAGATCCTGAAGAACGACGGGTACGACTGTGTGGTGACGCCGACCAGAACCGTGGTCGGTCCGTCGGGCATGGCCTCGGCCGGCGGGCTGTGAAGCGCAAGCGCTCCCAGCGCTCCGACCGTCATTCCGCTGGCAAGCGCGAGCCGGAGCCACCAACTGCGTACGTTCATGGTGACCCTCCTCTCTTGGTTCGTTGACGGCGGCAATCTCTCGCGCCGGCGACACCCCTCCCAGCCCCCCAAGGGGTCGTCATCGCCTCCCTCGGTGTCGTACTCGACACCGAGGTGGCGCGCTACGCCAGGCGGTGCGGCGTCCGAGTCTGAACGAAGGCCGCCTCCAACTCGGAGGGCAGCCGGGCGATGTCGGCGCCGGCCGACAGCCACCGAGACAGCCGGCGCTGCATCGCGGCCGCTGTCGCGTCGTCCTTGGCGATCAGATCCGCCAGCTCGCGCGTCCGCCACCGACCCCGGGGGGCGCAACGACGCCACACGGACTCGTATCGGTCAGCGAGCACGCGACGCCACAGGTCCTCGTCGGCGCGCCGGAGATCGGCGGTGAGCAGCGCCGCCCACCGGTCCGCCGACAGCTTCAGCAACCGCGGGCCGAGCCAGCCGACGACCTGCTCGTCGAGCGGGGCGCAGGCGCAGGCGACCAGCAATCTCGCCCGCGAGCGCTCCCCGTCGTTCCAGGTAGGGGGCGAGGTCTCGAACTCGAACCACTCCCACAGGCGGGCGCCCGCCGCCCGGACCGACCGCTCGGTCTCGGCCACGGCGACCTCGACGAGCGCCTCGTAATCGGGAAGCTCCTCGAACAGCCGCTCGATCTCGGTCACGTCCGGCGGCTCGTTTGCCCGATCGCCGCGCCGTTCGGCGACCGCGCGCGCAGCGGCGACGAAGGCCACATCGAGCGTGGCCGCGGATCGGGCCGACTCGTAGCGCTCGAGCGCGGTCCGCAGCGCCACGGCGGGCTGGGCGGGGCCCTCGGGCGGGCCTGAACTGTTGCCGGCGGTCACTGAGCGGAATCTAGCCGTCGCAACTCGAGGGGTCCGACCGGGTTAGCACGGTTAATCAGGGTCTCGTTCTTGCGGGGGGATTGCCGCTGCGCCGCTCATTCGTTCTGATCGTCACGGTTGTCGTTATCTCCCTGGCCGGGGGGATCGTGGCGCTCGCTCCGGTATCGAGTGGCCAATCACCCGGGGGAGCTGCCCCCAGCTGCAAGCCATCCAAGGTGCGCCGGCTCCCGCTCGCGAAGGCGCTGACGATCTACGCCTCGCCGAACCCCCTGACCGCCGCGCGCCAGCTGACGGTCTTCGGGCAGCTCAACGGGGTCCGCAGGGGCGTCCGTCGCTGCGGAATCGAGATCACCCTGTGGCGCCGGTACCCGAAGCAGCACGGTTTCAGCCCGGTGGCGCGGACGCTGACGAACTCGGCCGGGACCTACAGCTTCCTGATGCCGGCGGGGTCGGTTGCCACGAACCGCGACTGGGTGACGACTGCCCACGGCCTCAAGAGCCGCACGGTCGCCGAGCACGTCCGGCCGTCGGTGACGCTGACGAGCACGGCGACCTTCGCCGTCGCCGGCGACGTCGAGACGCTCAGTGGCGCGCTCGCCCCGAGTCGAACCGGACAGGTGGTGTCGGTGCAGCGCCGCGTCGGCCCCCGGTGGGTGACGGTCGCGCGGCCCAAGCTCAGGCGGGGCGGGAGCTTCTCGGTCGCGCACACCTTCATCACCGGACGCACCGAGCAGTGGCGCGCGATGGTCCCCACCTCGGTTCAGAACCTCGGCGCCGCGTCGGCCACGCTGAAGATCAAGATCGCGCCGCTGACCGGGATCCACAAGATCCGGCACGTGGTGATCATCATGCAGGAGAACCGCTCGTTCGACAGCTACTTCGGGACGTACCCGGGCGCCGACGGGATTCCGCCAAATGTGTGCGTTCCCGATCCGGCGAACGGCGGGTGCGTGGCCCCGTTCCACGACGCCTCGGACCTCAACTACGGCGGCCCGCATTCTGTGAACAACGCTGTGGCGGACATCGACAGCGGCCGCATGGACGGGTTCGTCGGCCAGGCCGAGCAGGGAATGAACTGCAGCTCCGAGGACCCGAACTGCAGCGCGTGCACGGAGACCAGCCACGTGTCGTCCAGCTTCCCGTCGTGCGTCGACGTGATGGGGTATCACGACGCGCGCGAGATCCCCAACTACTGGACCTACGCCGAGCAGTACGTGCTCCAGGACCAGATGTTCGAGCCCAACGATTCCTGGAGCCTCCCCGCCCACCTGTACCTGGTGTCCGAGTGGTCGGCGTTCTGCACGAACCCGTTGAACCCGTCGTCCTGTCGCGGCGACGTACAGAACCCCAACCCCGACTCGACGCTGAACGCCCTCGGCTCCTCGCCAAACAACGGGCAGCTGCTCTACGCCTGGACTGACATCACCTACCTGCTGCACCAGCAGAACGTCCCGTGGGCCTACTACGTGTTCGCGGGCACCGAGCCCGACTGCGAGAACGACGCCTCGATGTCCTGCGCGCCCGTCCAGCAGGGTCCTCAGACGCCCGGCATCTGGAACCCGCTGCCGTCGTTCACCGACGTCACCCAGGACAACCAGCTCGGCAACATCCAGTCGCTCTCGAACTTCTTCACAGCGGCCAAGAACGGGACGCTGCCGGCGGTTTCGTGGATCGACCCGAACGGCATCGTCTCAGAGCACCCGCCCGCGCTCGTCAGCGCGGGCCAGACCTACGTCACCGGGCTGATCAACGCGATCATGCAGAGCCCGGACTGGGACAGCACCGCGATCTTCCTCTCGTGGGACGACTGGGGCGGCTTCTACGACCACGTCGTGCCGCCGGTCGTCGACCGCAACGGCTTCGGTCTCCGCGTCCCCGGGATTGTGATCAGCCCCTATGCCAAGCAGGGCTACATCGACCACCAGATCCTGAGCCACGACGCCTACACGAAGTTCATCGAGGACGACTTCATCAACTCAACGCGGCTCGACCCCGCCACCGACGGCCGCCCCGACCCCCGCCCCGACGTCCGCGAGGACAACCCGATCCTCGGCAACCTCGCGGCCGATTTCAACTTCAGCCAGCAGCCCCGGCCGCCCCTGATCCTTCCGGTCCACCCGTCCCCCGGGCCGGCCTCGACCCCGCCGGGCGGCTAATGAACGTTGGCGCTGCAGCTACGCATTCGGCAGCTGCAGCGCCAAAGTCGTGAAGCGGCCCTACATATCTTGGCCGCCGTTTACGTCATACACGGCGCCGGTGATGAACGAGCTGTAGTCCGAGGCCAGGAAGTGGACCACCCGCGCCACGTCATCGGGCCGGCCGAACCGCCCCACGGGGATCTGGGACTTGACACGCTCCTGCGCCTTCTCGGGCATCGCCTGGAGCATCTCGGTGGCGATGAACCCCGGCGCCACCGCGTTGACCGTGAGCCCGATCGAGTCCTCGCTCAGCTTCCCGGCGCGCGACAGCTGGAAGCACGCCTCCCGGGCCAGCGACTTGGTCAGGCCGAACAGGCCCGACTTCGAGGCCGCGTAGTTGGTCTGGCCGATGTTCCCGGTCGCGCCGATGATCGACGAGATGTTGATGATCCGGCCGGTGCCGCGCTCGAGCATGTGCGGCATGACGGCCTGGCTCATGAAGAACGCGCCCGACAGATTGACCGCGAGCACCTTGTACCAGTCCTCGTCGGTCAGCTTCAGCGCGGTCTTGTCGATCGTGATGCCGGCGTTGTTGACGAGCACGTCGAGCCGTCCATGCTGGTCGATCACTTCGTCGATCGTCCGCCGGCAATCCTCGGCCGAGCCGACGTTGCCCTGATGGATGCTCCCGGTCACGCCGTGCTCCTCGAACTGCCGCATCAGCGCGTCCGCGGCATCCTTGTCGCGGCCGTAACCGGCCGCGATCACCGCGCCCTGCTCGGCGAAGCTGCGGCTGATTGCGGCTCCGATGCCGCGCGTGCCGCCGGTCACGAACACGACGCGTCCGTCCATCCGGGGGCGGCGAACGCCCGCCGGAAACGACTCGCTGGTGGGAACGACGGTGTCCGACGATGTGGTCCGCTCGGTGCCGGTTTCAGTACTCATGAATCCCTCGCCTCCTTGGTTCGTTGTCAGCCCCCGGAGCGCTGGGCCAGCCACTCCGCGATCCCAGGCCAGAGCTCCTTGCGCGCCGCCGAGCCGGCGACGAGTCCGATGTGTCCGCCGGGACGATCGAAGTGCTCGACGTCCTCGCTCGCGATCAGATCGAAGAACGGCATCGTCCCCGGGCGCGGCGCGATGTGGTCGGCGCCCGCGGTGATCACCAGTACGTTCTGGTCGATCCGCCGAAGATCGACCAGCCTCCCCCGCAGACGCACGGTGCCTCGCAGGAGACCGGCGTCCCGGTACATGAGACGGATCCACTCCCTCCACGCGCGACCCGCGAACGGTGGGTTGTCGGCCACCCACTTAGCCATCGACTGATATGCCTCGGGCCGCGCGGTCCCCTCCTGGACCCCCTCCCACAGGCGGCGGTAGGTCGTCCAAAAGTTCGTCACGGGCTTCATCATCTTGTTCGCGAAGTCGATCGCGCCGCCGGGGACGGACCCCCACAGCTCGCTGACGCCGTCGACGTCGAAGTCCTCGTTGCCGACCCAGTTGGCATACGTCCCGCCGCGCCCGTCGATCGGCATCGTCAGCAGCGCCAGATTTCGCACGGCCGTCCGCTCGACGCCGCGGTCGAGCCCGCAGTACATCGCGCACAGCGTGGCCCCGATGCACCAGCCCATCAGCGACAGCTCCTCAGCCCCGCTCGCGCGCAACGTCTCGCGCACTGCCCAGTCGAGCTCGTCGCAGACGTACTCCTCGAGGCCCGTGTCGGCGTCCTCTTCATCCGGATAACCCCAGTCGACGAGGAACACGTCGAATCCCTCGGAGATCAGATACTCGACCAGCGACGACCCGGGGCGCAGGTCGAAGATCTCGGGCCGGTTGATCAACGCGAACACGAGCAGCAGCGGCACCGCGTAGCGCCGGTCAGACGACCGGTATCGGTACAGCGTGGTCTGGCGATGCGTCCACACGACCTCGCGCTGGGTGGCGCCGACGACCGCATCGTCGGTGGTCAGCAGGATGTTCGTGTACTCGAGCGCGTTGACCGGGAACCGGATCGCGCGATCGACGGCGCCCACAAACGGATCGACCACGCTCACGACGCCGCGGCCTCGCGGTCGTGCTCGCGCGCGCGCGTGACCTCGTCCCGCAGCTTCTCGACCTCCTGCAACACGCGCTCTAGCTTGTCCTCGTTGCGGTGCAGCTGTTTCGACAGCCTGACGATGTCGGCGCGGCCCGCGAGACGGAGGTTGCGCCACAGCAGATCGACGCCGTCGAACGCTATGCGTGTCAGCGCCGCCGTGTTCTCCGCGCTCAACGCGAGCAACTGCCCGAAGCTCGGTTTGTTCACGAGGGCTTCGAACGCCTTGGCCGTGTTCGACTCAGCCTCCTCGTACAGCGCGCGGACCTGCTGCTCCGGCGACTGTGCGCCGTTTTGCCGGTCTGGCATCGCCTTCCCTCCTTCGCGGGTTTCACTCGAGCCTACCCCATCAACCCGGGCCGGAATAGTCGAATTTAGACTGGCCGAACCCCCTCGTTGGGGGGTTGGACTCGAGTCCCCGGTGCGGGTAGTAATGGCTCATGAAGCTGACTGAGAGCCTCGACGAGGCACAGAAAAGCCACCGCCGGCTGAGCATCGCGGTGGCGACGTTCAAGAAGTTCTCGGACGACAAAGCCTCGAACCTGGCGACGATGATCGCGTTCTGGGCGTTCTTCGGCATTTTTCCGCTGTTGCTCGTGCTGGTCACGCTGCTCGGATGGATCCTGTCCGGGAGCGACAAGGCGTCGGTGCTCGGCCACATCGCGAACCTGTTCCCGCTGCTCGATCCCAAGACCGTGACAGGCCTGAGCGGGTCGTGGTGGGCGATCGTGCTCGGCCTGCTAACCGCGCTGTGGAGCGGCCTCGGAGTCGTGCGCACCGTCCAGTTCGCCTTCGATACCACCTGGGGCGTCCCCGACGAGGAGCGACCCGGGACGGTTAAGCAGGTGCTCCGCAGTCTGTGGATCCTGGCGACGATCGGGCTCGGGCTGGTCCTGACCACGTTCATCTCGGGGTTCGTCGTCAGCGCCAGCAACGGAGTACATCTCGGCGCGCTCGGCCGGATCGGCGGCTACGTGCTCGCCGTGGCGCTCAACCTCGGGCTGTTCCTGGCCGCGTTCATGATCCTCATCACCCGGAAGGTGACCGTTCGCGAGGTGCTCCCGGGAGCGGTGTTCGCCGGGCTGGTGTTCTTCGTGCTCCAGCAACTCTCGGCGTTCATCATTTCGAGCCACTTGAAGAACGCACAATCGACCTACGGACATTTCGCCACGGTGATCACCATCCTGTGGTGGTTCTATCTGCAGGCGCAGGTCACCCTGCTCGGCTCCGAGCTCAACGTCGTGCTCGCTGACAAGCTCTATCCGCGGTCGCTGGTCTCGAACAAGAAGAGGCCCGAGAGCGCTTGCCCCGCCGGCGAGGCCGCATGAGCTCAGGCGCGGACGTCGGAGTGGTCGGCGCGGGAATCGTCGGCCTCTCGACGGCGTACGCGCTGACCGAGCTCGGGGTCACCGTGACCGTGTACGAACGCGGGCTCCCCGGCAACGGCCAGTCCGGCGGCGAGTCGCGGATCTTCCGTCACGCTCACGACGACCGCCGCCTGGTCGAACTCGCGCGCGAGGCGCGTCGCGGATGGCGCCAGTGGGAGGAGCGGTTCGGCCGGGAGCTGCTCTCGCGCGACGGCGTGGTCGCGCTCGGTCCAGCCGGCCTGCGCCGGCTCGAGGCGATGCTCGTCGCAGGTGTGCGCGCGCACCGGATCGACGGCGCTGAGGTCGCCGAGCGCCTGGGGTTGCTGGCGCCGTGGCACGAGCCCGCCGTGTTCGACGAGGACGGCGGCGCGATCCGCGTGCGGGCAACGATCGACGCGCTCAGCGAGGCGCTCCGCGAACGGATCGTGTTCGACGAGGTGGTGTCGATCAGGGCGACAGCCGCCGGTACGGTTGAGGTCCGCCCGGGTGGAATAACGGCCGAGCACGATCGCGTGGTTCTGTGCGCCGGCCGCGGCACTGCCGCGCTCGCTCGCGGCGCCGGGCTGCCGCTGCCGTTCCGCCACGCCGCCCACGTGCGGCTCACGTACGCGGTACGCGGCGAGCCGCCGCCCCGCCTCGCGTGCCTGCTCGACGGGAGCGGAGCGTTCGGCGAGGCCGGCGCCTACGCCGATCCGCTGCCCGGCAACGCCGCGTACGCGGTAGGGCTGGCCGACACGCCGGTGCACGACGACGGGAGCCTGATCGATCCCGCCGGCCTCGGCGTGATCGCCGAGCGGACGACCGCCTACGTGAGCCGCTCCCTCCCGGGCCTGGAGCCCGAGCCTGTCGACACGCGCCACTGCTGGGTCACCGAGCTTCCGTGGCACCCGGACGCCTTCGCGGTGTGGGAGCTCGGCGGCCTCCTGGTCCTCGCCGGCAACCATCTGTTCAAGCACGCGCCTGCGATCGGGCGCGCGCTGGCTCGGGCAGCGGCCGGCGACGGCCTCGAGCCGAGCTTGCACCCGGAGGCCAAGCTCGGCGCGGAGTTGTTCGAGACCAGCCGCGGATAGGACCGCCGGGTCCGGGTCCGGGTTCGGGTTCGGGTCCGGGTCCGGGTCCGGGCCCCGGGTCAGCCCGAAGCGGGGCCGCCCCGATGGTCGTGGGCGGCGATTGGCGAGTGCGAACCGACCGGTGGCTGCGCGCGGACGGGCGCGGGCATTGGCCGCGGTGCGGCGGCGGCCGGCGTCGCGGGCGGAGGCGTTCCGGCCGGCCGCGCTGCCTGCGGTGGCGCGGGCGCCGGCTGCGGCCGTGGCGCGCTCGACTCCGGCGCCGCGACCGGCTTCGGTGCTGCCTGTTGCTGGCCTTGAGCCGGCGACGTCTTGTGTTGAGGCGTCGGCGAGGCCTGCTGCGCCGGTCCCGACGGTGTCTGCAGCGAAGACCGGGTCGGACTCGGGGAGGGCTTGTCGCCGTCTTCGGGGAACCGGTCGGACGCATCCTCGGCGAGCGAGAACAGCGATGTGGCGACGTGGCGGATGTCCTCGATCAGTCGCATTCGCTCGGCCCACACGGCATCGGTCTCGGAGTCGAGCTGACGAAGCTTGCGCTTCGCGTCCTCGGTCATCGCCACGGCGTTGGCCGCCGCGTCCTGAACGCAGCGGTCGGCCTCGACGCGCGCCCGCCGAGTGATCTCCGCAGCCTGCTCGTGGGCGACCCGCAGGATCGCGCTCGTCTCCTCGCCGACCCTCGCCAGCTCGGCCTCGATCGCGGCCGTCGGCGAACGCTGGGCCGACAGCTTTGCCGCCATTTGGCCGATCTCGTGCTCGAGTCCGTCGATGTAGTCCTCGACGGCGTCGCGGTCGTAGCCGTGCAGCGCGGTCGGGAACCGTTTGCGCGTCGGCTCCGGGGACGGAACCGTATCGACGGCCTCCGTCGGCTGGTCCAGCTCTTCCTCGTAGGGTTCCCACTCGCCCTCGTCCGGCTGGGGGCGGTCAAAGCCGTTGAAGCCGCGAGCGAGCTTGTCACCCAGGTCGGCGAAGAACGTGCCGGGCGACCGGCGCCTGGCGGGCTCGTCGTATGTCACACCGGCTCTCTCTCCGGATCTCTCGAAATCGGTCATCCACAACTCCTCTGCGCGTCGCATGGGTAGTCGCGGGGTTCGGCACCCCGGCGGCGAATTCCCCCTCCCGGGCGAACGCTTGCAAATTCAGCTCTCAGCGCCGGGCCACAGCTGCCCGCCGATCCCCATCATGTCGATCATCCGCTCGACCGATGAGCTGACGCGTGGGTCGACCTCGAGATCGTGGCCGGCGCGACGCGCGTGCCTCAACCCGAGCACGAGCGTCTGAACCCCGGAGCTGTCGATGAAGTCGAGCTGGGAGAGGTCGAGCCGTACCGGACGGCCCTCCTCGCGGTGCTGACGGAGTCGCTGCTCGACCGCGTCGGCGACCGCGATGTCGAGCTCCCCGATCAAGGCGACGCGCAGCGCACCATCGCCATCGACGGTTTCTCGAATCTCAAACGAAGGCCCGGCGAGTGCCACGCGTGCAGACGATCTCGGATCTCGCGCGGCGCACCACGCGAGAGCGCGCATCCTAGCCGAACAACTCGGAAGGAATCCCCACCGACGGCGTCTTTACTCGCACAGGCGCGAAGCCCCCCTCGTGCCCGGCATCGGCGGCGGCCCGCCACAGGCCGCCGCCGTACTGCCGGGCCGCCAACGGAGGGCGGGTTTCAGGAGGCGACGGATTCCGGATCCGGCCTCACGTAGACCGTGTCGGCGACCTGGATGATCTCGCTGACCGGCAGGTCGGCCCTGCCGGCGTGGGCCCTGATCGCCTCGGGGCTCGTGGCCTGGTAGATGCACACCGTCCCCACGGCGCCGCCGTGCTCCTCAAGGACGTAGCTGCGGATCCAGCGAACGTCGTCGGGCATCTCCTCGCCGACGGCTGTCGACCGCTCGGCGGCGAGCGCCAGCTCGTCGGCGGTCGTCCAGCCATCACGGCGAAGGATCACGTACGTGTTCACTAGGGCCCTCCTTTGGTTGTGGTTTCGATCGGCCCTCACGTGCACGGCTCAGAGGCCTGTGCCAGGGTCGGCTTGGGGCGCAAAGACGGCCGCCTGAGCGGCGCCAGCCTAGCGTTCGGCCAGCGCAATCGGTCCTCGTTCGCGGTCCGGACCGGCGGCGGACCACCCGCGGCCCGATGCAGATCGTCGATGTGCGACATCACGATGCGCTTGGCGATGTAGGGATGCATGAGCATGCGCCCAAGGTATGCGTGTAGCGACGATCGCGCATCGGCAGGGCAGGCCCATGTTGGCCGCGGCCCATGCCTATTTTGTGAGCACACCGAGCCTCGCCGCCTCGGCGGCGGCCTGCCGCCGTGACCGCACGCCGAGCTTTCCGAGCACGGCCGAGACGTGGTGCGCGACGGTCTTGGGCGTGATGTAGAGCCGCGCGGCGATCTCCGCGTTGGTCAGACCGTCGGCGAGCAGCCGAAGGATCTCGACCTGGCGCGAGGTGAGCTGGCCAGGATTGTTGATCGTCGAGCGCCGCGGTCCGCGGGCGATGCTCCGCACTCCGGCGCTGCGCAGACGCTGGGTTACCGCCCGCGTCGCGGGGACCGCGCCAAGGCGCTGAAACACCACGAGCGCTTCACGGAGCGCATCCTCGGCCCCGGTGTCGGCTCGGGCGAGCGCCGCCTCGTACGGACACCCGAGTTGATCCCAGCAGTCGGCCGCCGCGGCGGGGTCGCCACTCAGCTCGAGCGCGAACGGGGCCGCCACCGCCCCGGGATCGATGCTGTCGTCGGTGCCCGCCCGCCGGCGCCAGGCGCACAGCTCTCCGACCGCCCACGGATCGTCGAGCTCGAGCGCGAGCGCGAGCGTGTGGCCGGTCTCGGCGGCCACCACGGCGACGCTCCCGTCGAGCCAGTGTGCTTCGGCGCGGGCGGTCGCGACCGGGGCGAGCCGCTGTAGCTCATCGCTCCGGCGAGCCAGCTCGAGCGCCTCGTCGAGCGGCTCCCACGGATGCGGGTCGCCACGCCGAGCCCGCAGCCGGCCGAGGACCGCGAGCGGCATGATCCGGCTCGCCGCCGGGACGTTTGGTTCGCGCAGCACCGCCGTGGCGTGTTCCGCGGCCTCGTCCCAACGCCCCTCCTCGAGCCGCAGCTGCGCCATCCACCCGGTCATGTAGATGCGCCACGGATCGAGATCGTGGTCGATGCAGTAGCCGATGCCGTGCGAGAGGTGGTGATCGGCGCGCTCGTGCACGCGCGCCCAGACGTAACCGGCCGCGAGATTGGTGAAGGCGCGCGCCACATGCTCCTCGAAGCCAGCCTCCTGCGCGAGCGCGAGGCTGCGCTCGAGCTTCGCGACCCCGCCCGGCAACCGGCCCGACACCTCCGCAGAGCCGACGTTGTTGAGCGCGTGTACGAGGATCTCGGTCTCGCCCAGCCGCTCGGCGAGCTCGATCGCGAGCTCGCCGCACTCGAGCGCCTCGCCGACGTCGCCCGCGAGCATGCTCAGCTGGGACATGTTGCTGTAGGCCATAGCGAGCTCGCGGCCCGGCGGCTCCGTCTCGAGCAGCTCGACCGCCCGTCGGCCCTCGCGAACCGCGGTGGCGCGGTCCGCGCCGAACCAGGCCAGACGCGACAGCCACCTGCGGTCGTCGCCCTCGCGGAGCCGATCGCCGAGCTCCTGATGCAACGCGAGCGCCGCCCGGCGCGCCTGCACGGCGGCGTCGAACTGCTGCGACAGGTAGCTCTCGTACGACCGGCGCTGCCACAGCTCGGCCCGGCGCTCCGGCGTCAACGCCGCGGCGTGTCTGAGCGCGCGCGCAAATTGATCGGCGGCCTCGCGATGGACGCACAACCCGGCCGCCCGCTCCCCCGCCGCCGGCGCATAGCGGAGCACGGCCTCGACGTCGCCCGCCGCGTCGGCGTGATGGGCCAGGCGCGCTGGGTCCATCGGTCCGTGGCCCGACGTGGTCAGTGCCACGAGCACCCGGCGGTGTAGGCCGACGCGCCAGTCGGGTGTAATCGCGTCCTCGACCGCGAGCCGCGCCAGCTCGTGCCGGAACGCGACCGCCCCGTCCTCGTGGACGAGCATGCCCGAGCCGAGGCAGGCCTCGAGCTGGGCGAAGTCCTCGCCGCCGACGGCCTCGAGCAGCCACAGCTCCGTCCGCGCCGGCACCACTGCGGCGGCCTCGAGCAGCCGGCGCGCCGCGGGCTCAAGCTGCGCGGTGCGCGCGAGCACGGCGTCGCGCACGGTCTCCGGGACATCCATCCCGGTCGCGGCCAGCGCCTCGGTGACGAAGAACGGATTGCCACCCGTCTTCTCGAACAGCTCATACGCGTCCACGCCCGTCGGCTCGGCCAACGTCCGCACGGCGTCGAGCGACAGTCCCGGGATCTGACGGCGGTCGGCGGCGCGCGTGCCCGCAAGCTCGCCGAGCACGATCTGAAGGGGGCTCGTCGGGATCAGCTGGTCGTCGCGGAAGGAAACGAGCGCGAGCGCCGGCAGCGCTTGGATCCGCCGCGCCAGCAGCTTGACCACGTCGAGTGTCCCTTCGTCGGCCCAGTGCACGTCTTCGACCACAAGCACGGTCGGGGACTCGCGCCGCAGCTCGGCGACGAGCGCATCAAGGAACTCGTGCGGCACGCGGCGGTTCGGCGCGAAGCCTTCGAGGTCCATCTCGGCGGACTGGGCGACATCCAGGAACGGCCCGAGTGCGCGCGGAGTGAACAGCCGCTCGCACGCGCCCCAGAGCACGCGCGCCCCCGGATCCCGGCCGCAGAACTCCCGCAGCAGCGCGGTCTTGCCGGCCCCGGCCTCGGCTCCCAGCAAGATCATCCGTCCGCGGCCGTCGGCGGCGTCCGCGAGCGCAGCGGCCAGGTCGTCGAGCAACCCGGCGCGCTCGAGCAGCTCGACGCGGCTCTCGTCCGATCCCGGTTGTCGGCTCAGCCTGGTCATCAGTTGCGCACCCGCCGCTCCACGGGCCGCGCCGGGCCCGTTAGGTCCCGACTGAACGAATTATCCACCCGGCGTCGAGCGCCGTGTGTGAGGTTTGTCCGCGCTTTGGGTTTGCCGGGGAGCGGCTACGCCTCGACGACCACGTCGAGATCCGGCTCGGAGTCGTCAGCGAGCTCCGCGCAGAATGCCGCGACGACCTTGGGATCGAACTGCGAGCCCGCGCCGCGCTCGAGCTGGGCCAGCGCGTCCGCCGGCTCGAGCGCCGCGTGGTGCGGACGGTCGGACGTCATGTCGTGGAATGCACTGCAGACGAACACGATGCGCGACCCCAGCGGGATCGCCTCGCCGGCGAGCCCGTCGGGGTACCCGGCGCCGTCCCAGCGCTCGTGGCTGTGGCGCACGAGCCGGGCCACGGCGTCCTTCGCCAGCGGGCCGGCCAGGAGCCGCTCGCCGACGAGCGTGTGCAGGAGGATGAACTGCCACTCCGGGCCGTTGATCTTGCCCGGGTACCCGAGCACCGCGCGCGGCACCGCGACGTTGCCGATGTCGCACAGGTGCATCGCGGTCTCGATCGTCTCGATGTCGGCCTCCGGCACTCCAAGCCGGCGGCCGATCCCGGTGGCAAGCGTGGCCACGTCGAGGCGAGACCGAACCAGGCGCAGCGCCTCGAACGTGTCGACGGGCGCGCGGCGGCCGGACTTGACGTGGCGCTCGGAGCCGTGCTTGGCGGCGCGACGAGCGGCGAGCTCGAGCGCCGCGCCCGGCGACGCCACCTCCGAGGGGAGCGCTGCCTGGCCGACGTCGCAGTAGATCTGGAACCCGTCCCCGTTTTCGCTGAGCGCACTCGCCGCCGACGCGCACAGCGCGCTCGTGAAGCGCTCGGACCCGACCGCGAGCAACGCGAAGCTCCCGCCGCGCATCCGGTAGGCGTTTCCGTAGGCGCCGACCGCATCGCGCAGCTTGCGTGCCAGCCACTCCAGCAGCGCATCGCCGCAGGCACCGCCGTAGGCGTCGTTGTATTCCTTGAAGCCGTCGAGCGCGAATAGGTACAGCGTGAGCACACGATCCTCGCCGGCGTCGACCGCAGCCTGCAAATCGGCGACCAGCTTGTCGTGCGTCGGCAGCCCCGTGACGGGATCGACCTTGGCTTCGGGCGTCGGCTCGCCGGCCGGCCGGGGCTCATCAGAACGGCCTACGACCGTCAGCGCGGCCACGACCCCTAGGATCGCCCCGATCACGAGTCCCAGGAGCCACGCACCACCGCCGACCACGGCCACCGCCGCGATCACAGCGACCTCGGCGATGGCCACGGCGACGATCGACGTTCGACGCGCCGGCGCGGGAGAGCTCTGCATATGGATCTACCCGGCCTCGACCCGGCTTCGGGCGGACCCTTAGCTCTGCAGGATCGGGCGAACGGCCTCGGCGATGCGGCGGCCGAGCTCGAGCACCTGCTCGTCGGACCAGTGAGCGAGGTTGACGCCCGCCTGCTGGAACTCGCGGCGGATGTTGACCGTGGCCTGAGCCGTGTCGACGGCGCGGGCCAGCTTGGCCAGCGCGGAGTTGACGACCGGGGTCTCGTTCGCCGAGACGCCGTTCAGTTCGGTCTCGAGCAGCCACGCACGCAGCGCCTGCGCCTCGGTCAGGTCAAGGTCGAGGACGAGCCGGGGCTCGTTGTTGTTCCCGTCAACGCGGGAATCGTTCAGCTGATCGGTGACGCTCATTGCAGCGGGCCCTCCATAGCGGCGGTGGTTGGGGAGCGCAGGCCGCGCCCGCGCAGGAAAGTTGATTGCCCCCTGTATCGGCCACCGTCTCCGTTACTTGAGTCGCGGCGCGTCGCCTGTGGGCATTACCCTGGACCCCATGGCGTTCCGCGTGGTCACGCTCCCGGAACTCGAATGGATCACCCGGCCCCACGAGTCGGACGAACCGGCCCGCCACGTCGCCGAGCTCTCAGATCGCGCGGCGTTCGCCCACACCCGGGCGAACCTATGGCGCTATGAGCCCGGCGCCAAGGGCCGGCGCCACCGCCACCCGTACCAGGAGGAGACGTTTGTCGTGCTCGCCGGCACGCTGACGATGTACCTGGGCGATCCACCGGAGCGCGTCGACGTGCCCGCGGGCGGGCTCGTCCACGTCGAGCCGCGGACGCCGCTGCAGTCCGCGAACCACGGGGACAGCGACTTGCTCGTATATGTGTACGGCACGCCGCCCGAGGACGAGCACGCCGACATCCTCGAGTCCGCGGTGTGAGCGGCGGCATGTCTCGGGTGGTGAAGGCGGAGTTCAGCCCGGACGAGGCCCAGGCGGTGCTCACCTGCATCCGCGAGTACTTTGCGATGCTGCTCGAACGTGGAGGATTCGGCGACGCGAGCCTGTCGTCGGCCGCGTCGCTCCTGTATGCCGCGATGCTCGACGCCGGGGTAACCCCCGACAAGCTCGAGTAGGCGTTCCGCTCGCCTGCCCTCGCCACACGTTCGCGCGGCTCTTTAGTGCCGGGCGCGCATCTCGGCGAGTCGATCGGGATCGAACTCCTCGGAGCGAACCCATCGCAGTAGCGCCTGCTCGGTCTCGATCACCCGGTCCGCGGCGGCCGGGAGCTCGGCGGCGACCTCCGGCGGAATCTTCAGCACGCCGTGCTGATCGGCGTGGAGCAGGTCGCCCGGGGCGATCTCGAGACCGCCGATGACGACCGGTTCGCCGATCGTCTCGACGCGCACGTACGCGTGCGAGACAGACGGCCCGGACGCGAAGAAGTGAAAGCCCATCCCGCGTACCTCGTCGAAGTCCCGCACCGAGCCGTCGGTGACGGTCCCGACGCAGCCGAGCGCTCCGAAGATCGTCGCGTGCACCTCGCCCCACAGCGACCCGTGAGCCGGCGGGTCGTCGAGGTCCTTGACCACCACCACCCGGGGCGCGGGAATCGTACGTACGTAGTCGTAGAGCGCGAAGTTGCCGGCGCCGGCCCAGTCGGGCGCGGGAGCCCCGCGGGCGACGATCGTCGCGGTAGCCGCGTACCCGACCATCCGCCCTAGCTCGGGAAATATGCACTTGATGCGGTTGTCGGCAAACCCGATGTCGCGCGACTGCATGTCGAAGGTCTCGATCGCGTTGGCCAGCGTTGGGGAGTCGTACCGCGCCAGCGCCTGGAGCAGGTCGTCGGTCACGGCAGCACCTTGCCCGGATTGAAGATCCCCTCCGGATCGAGCGCCCGCTTGATCGCGCGCATCATCTCGACCGCTGAGGCCCCGTGCTCGGGTACCAGGAACCGCGACTTTCCATAGCCGACGCCGTGCTCGCCGGTGCACGTGCCGTCGTGGGCGAGCGCGCGCTCGACCAGCCGCGTGTGAAATTGCTCGGCCCTGGCCACATCGTCAGGGTCGTCGGGGTCGACGAGCACGGACGTGTGGAAGTTCCCGTCGCCGACGTGGCCGACGATCGGAGCGGTGATACCGAGCTCGGCGATGTCGGCCTGCGCTGCTTCGATGCAATCGGCGAGCGCGGAGATCGGGACGCAAACGTCGGTGGTCAAGCCCGCTGTACCCGGTCGCAGCGCGCGCGTCGCATCGTAGGCGCGGTGGCGCGCGTGCCAGATCCTGCGACGCTCGCGTTCGTCCGCGGCCCAGGCGAAGCCGCTGCCGCCGTGCTCGGCCGCGATCTCGCCGGTCTCGCGCGCCTGCGCCGCCACATCCTCCTCGGACGCGCCGTGGAACTCGAGGAACAGCGTCGGCGCCACCGCGAACTCCATCCGGTCGTGGCGGTTGATGGCCTCGATCTGAAGCTCGTCGGCGAGCTCGATCCGCGCGACCGGAATCCCATACTGCGTGACCTGCGTGACGCACTCGACGGCGGCCCGCACCGTCGGAAACGTGCACGCTGCTGCCGCCGTCGCCGGCGGGATCGGATGGAGGCGAAGCGTGGCCCCGCAGATCAGCCCGAGCGTGCCCTCCGAGCCGATCATCAGCCGGGTCAGGTCATAGCCGGCCGAGGACTTACGGGCCCGCGAGCGCGTGCGGATAATCTCGCCGCGGCCGTCTACCACCGTGAGGGCGAGCACGTTTTCCCGCATCGCTCCGTACCGCACGGTCATCGTCCCGGACGCGCCGGTCGCGACCATGCCGCCTATCGTGGCGTCGGCACCCGGATCGACCGCGAAGAACACACCCTCGGGCCGCAGACGGGCGTCGAGCGCGCGACGGGTGACGCCGGCGCCGACCGTCACGTCGAGGTCCGCGATCGAAGGCTTGCCGATCGTGTCCATCTCGCGCATGTCGACGCTGATCCCGCCTGCCAGCGCGCACACGTGGCCCTCGAGCGAGGTGCCCGCGCCGAACGGCACCAGCGGCAGGCGGTGCTCGACGGCGATCCGCACGACCGCCGCCGCCTCGTCGACGCTGCGCGGCCACACGACTACGTCGGGCCGGGCCTCGGGGTGGAACGACTCGTCGTGCCCGTGCTGGGCCAGGACATCGTCACCGGTGCCGATGCGATCAGCACCGAACAGGTCGGCGAGCGCCTGGCGACCCGCCCCGAGGCTGGCCGCCGGGGGCCGCGTCACCGTGGGCACGTCCACCACCGCCATCGCGCAAAGGTTGACAGACTGCCGGGTCCGAGGATCGAGCGAGGGAAAGGTGGCCATGGCCAGACTGCAGGACAAGGTCGCCCTCATCACCGGGGGCGAGAGCGGAATCGGACTGGCAACCGGGCGGCTGTTCGTCGCCGAAGGGGCGCGAGTCCACCTCGTCGGCATCGACGAGGCGAAGCTGGCGGCGGCGGTCGACGAGCTCGGGGGCGACAAGGCCTCGTCCTCCGTTGCCGACGTCACCGACGAGGACGCCGTTCGTGCCGCGGTCGCCGACGGCGTGAGCCGGTACGAGCGCTTCGACGTCGTGGTCAGCAACGCGGGTATCAGCGGGGCGGTCGCTCCGATCGTCGACTACCCCACCGACGTGTTCTCGAGGACGCTGGCGGTACACATCCTCGGCGGCTTCCTGGTTCTGAAGCACACGATCCCGCACGTCAACGACGGCGGCAGCATCATCATCACCTCGAGCGTCGTAGGCCTGATCGGAGCGCCGGGCGTGTCCGGATACATCTCGGCGAAGCACGGCCAGGTCGGGCTGATGCGGACCGCGGCCAAGGAGCTCGCCTCGCGCCGCATCCGCGTCAACACGATCCATCCGGGGCCGACCTCGACCCCATTCCAGGACGACATCGAGATGCGCGCGACCCGCTTGTCGCAGGAGGAAGCGGCCAAGGCGTTCGACGCGATGATCCCGCTCGGCCGCCACACGACCACCGACGAGATCGCGCAGGGCATGCTCTACCTGGCGAGTGACGACAGCGCGATGGTCACGTCGCACACGCTCTCGATCGACGGGGGCATGAGCGGCTGAGCGCCGCGCTCGCGACCCGGCCGCCTCTCCCCGATGAGGCCCGTCGGCCGCGTCGCGTCGGCGTGCTCGTACCGTGCCTGGCCGTCACATTCATGGGCGGCAGCCCCACGTAAGCGTCCAGCTGGACGCGGCGCATTTCAGGTCCGGGATACGTCCTGCCGATCCGGGCGGCGTGGGGACATCGGTGCCTCCTCCCGGATTCGCCGGGCCGCCGCAGGGCGAGCCGCAGTCGTTGCCGTCCGCGTCGCCCGCGCCGCCGTCGCCCTCGCGTGCGAGGCGCGGCCGTTCGAGGCTGATCGCGGTTTCGGCCGGCGCCGGCGTGCTCGCCGTGGTCGCCGTGCTTGCGTTCCTCCTGCTGGGCTCGGGCGGCAACGGCCTGGGTAGCCCGATCGCACAGGCGGCGACGCTGTCGTCGAGTACTGCCGGCTATCGCCTGCACATGGCGATGGAGATCACCTCCTCCGCGTTGGACTCCCCGATCACCGCCACCGGGACCGGCGTCGTCGATCTCCGCGACCACGCCACCGCGTTCTCGATCGTGATGAACCTCGGCGACCAGCCGCAGGTGATACAGCAGCTCGGCAGCTCGACGATGCGCGTGGACATGGTCCTCGAGGGAGCCATCGCGTACATGAAGCTGCCTTCGAACCTGACGGCCTCACTCCGAACGTCCGGCCGGCCGTGGATCAAGGCCGACCTCTCGAAGCTGTCGGGTGTCCCCGGCCTGTCCTCGCTCGCCGACAGCCCGACCACCAGCGACCCCGGCCAGGCCCTGCAGGAGCTGGAGTCGGTGTCCGGTGGCGTCGCGAACCTCGGCCCGCAGCGGGTGGATGGGGTCGAGACGACTCACTACCAGGCGGATCTCAGCCTCGACCGGCTCATCGGCTCGGTACCCTCGTCGGAACGCAGCGTGATGCGGCGGGTCATCTCGACCCTCCAACAGGCGATGCCGAACGGCGCAATACCGGTCGACGTGTGGGTCGACTCCCGGCACCTCGTCCGGCGAATCACCACCACTCTCGACATTTCCATCCCCTCCGGCCAGAACCTGCAGGAGACCGCCACGGTCGACCTCGGCGACTACGGGCCGCAGCCACGGCCGGCGACGCCGCCGTCCGACCAGGTGCTCGACGCTACTCGCCTCGCCGGCTAACGCCGGATCGTCAGGCCTACGCCGAGGATCGCGCCAGCCTGGCGTAGCAGCCTGCCCCCTTCGAGCAGCCCAGGCTGTCGGCGTCCGCGGATGGTCAACGCGGCCGTGAAGCACGGCTCGGCGCCGGACGGCGTGTCTGCCGCCTCGGTGACGGTGGCCAGGATCCGGCCCGCCGGCGCGGTCCGGAAGGTGAACGTGTCGACCGGGGCAGGCATGATCACGGGGCATGAGATCGCCACGCCGTTGAAGGCGACAAACGGGAGACCGTCGACGATTGCCGCGATCCTGCGCACCTCTGAGCGGTTCGTGATCACGAGCGGCGACTTGAGCGTGGGCGCCGGCGCCGGTCCGAACGGCGAGGGGGTCATCTTGACCTCGAGCACGTGCGCCCGTGCGGGCACCCGCTGTGCGGGTAGGCGCGGCGCGGTGTAGCGAACCGTCGCGTCGGCTCGCACCCCGGTGCTCCCGCTGGTGAGCTTGACCGCGGTCACCCCGAGGCTTCGCGGTCCGAGCGCCGCCCCGCCGACGGCCGGAAGCGAGTAAGACACAAACTCTGTCGCGCCGGAGTATCCCGAAGCCATCTGGCGCGCTCCCGCGGGTGCGTGAGCTTCGATCGAAGCGACCACCGCGCTCGGCGAAGCGGTGGTCGTCCAGAACTGGTGCCGGTCGACGGCGGCAGCGAAGAACGAAAACACGTCCGGGTGGAGGAGCTGATGCGCGTCGCCCGCCGGCTCTGCCTGAACCTCGGCTGACCCGGCCGGCAGCACGAGTTCGCCGAGCAGCTCATCCGCGGCGGTTACGGCAGCCTGGCGGTTCGCGCGGCTGACCTGGGCCGGCGACGCGGCGCTCACCGCGGCCGCGCCCCCGACCCCCAGCGCCACCGCCGGCACAATCACGGCGACAAGCTTTCGCATGACACCGAGACTACGCGCCGGCGGTGATGGCGTCACACCCCTCAGGCTGCGGCCGCGACCCCGAAATAGTGCTCTGCTTCGAGGTCCGCGATCAGCCCGGGCTGCGTCGGGTCCCAGCCCATCCGCTCGCGGGTGAGCGCACTGGACGCGGGGACGTCGAGCGCGAAGAACGAACCAATCCATCCGAAGTGGTCGCTCGCGGCGCCGGGCTCGATCGATACGACCGGGAGATCGAGATGCCGGCCGATCACCCCGGCGATCTCTCGAGTCGGCACGCCCTCGTCCGCGACGGCATGGAGCACCGTGCCCGCCGGCGCCGACTCGAGGGCGAGCCGGTAGAGAAGGGCGGCGTCGAGCCGATGCACCGCAGGCCAGCGATTGCTTCCGTCGCCGACGTAGGCCGAAACGCCCTTCGTGCGGGCGATGTCGATCAACACGGGGACGAACCCGTGGTCGCCCTTGCCGTGCACCGACGGGGGCGGTCGCAGGATCGACACTCGGACGTCACGCGACGCGAGCGCGAGCGCGATCCACTCGGACTCAACTCGAGGGTGCCCACCACCCGAGGCCATATCGGCTTCGGTGGCGGGCCGTCCCGGTGCCACGAGCGCGGTCCCGGAGGTGACGACGAGTGGCCGCCCCGACCCCTCGAGCGCGGAACCTAGAGTCTCGATCGCGCGGTTATTCGTATCAGCCGCCATCTCCATCTGCGAGAAGTCGTGGATGTACGCGCAGTGGATGACGCCGTCGGCTTCCGCGGCACCCCTGCGCAGTGACTCGAGGTCGCCCAGATCGCCCCGATGGACCTCGGCGCCGACTGTCGCTAGCGACTCGGCTGCGGCGTCGGACCGCGCCAGCCCGAGGACTTCATGCCCCGCGTCGCCTAACTCTGAAACTACTGCTGATCCGATGAATCCGGTCGCACCGGTGACAAACACGCGCATGAGAAACCTCCAGTGGTTCGGCGAGGTGCGGTGGGCGCATCCGCCTTATGTCAGTCGCTGACATCACCCTACCACATCCGATGTCAGTGGCTGTCATCAACTACCATTAGGGCATGGTTCGTTGGGAGCCGGACGCCCGTGGACGGCTCGCGCAGGCAGCGATGGCGCTGTACGGCGAGTGCGGCTTCGACAGCACGACGGTTGCCGACATCGCCGAGCGCGCCGGACTGACGGAGCGCACGTTCTTCCGGCACTTCCCGGACAAGCGCGAGGTCCTGTTCGACGGCGCCGGCCTCCTGCAGGAACTGCTCGTCACCACCGTCGCCGACGCTCCCGAGTCGCTGTCGCCGCTCGATGCGGTCGGCGCGGGGCTCTACGCCGTCGGCGAGATGCTCCAGGAGCGCCGCGAGTTCTCCCGCCAGCGTCAGGCGATCATCGCCGCCAGCGCAGAGCTCAGAGAACGGGAGCTGATCAAGCTCGCGTCGCTATCCGCGGCGCTCGCCGACACCCTGCGCCGGCGCGGCGTCCCCGAGCCGGACGCGAGCCTCACCGCGGAGGCGGGGATCGCCGTGTTCAGGATCGCGTTCGAACGGTGGGTGCAGGAGACCAACGGGCGAGAATTGCCCGAGCTGATGAGAGACTCGCTCGACCATCTGAGGGCGGTCACAAGCGAGACCTGAGCGGCCGTGCGGATAACAGCGATCGTCGCCGCGGTCGCGCTGCCCGCGGGGATGACCGGCTGCGGAGCTCATCACCGCTCGACCGCGACCCGGACTCCTCCGTCAGCGAAGCTGACCGGCGTGCACCCCTGCCCGGGCCAGCCGGACTTCGCGTGCTCGACCCTGCGGATGCCGCTCGACCACGCCGGGCAGGCCGGCGGCACCTTGCGACTCGCGATCGGCGTGTCGACCGCCACTGCCGCCCCGCGCGGCGTCCTGCTGTTCCTCACCGGGGGCCCCGGGCAGCCGGGGGTCCCGTTCCTCACCTTTGTCCAGGTACGTCTGCGTGCCGCGCTCGCGGGATACCGACTGGTGATGTTCGACCAGCGCGGCACCGGCGCCGGCGCGCTCGGCTGCCCGGGGCTTCAGAGGGCGGCGGGCGCCTCGGACCTGACCGTCGTGCCGACGGCGGTCGTAGCCGGCTGCGCGCGCTCGATCGGTTCGGGCCGCCGCTACTACTCGACCGCGGAGACCGTCGCGGACATCGAAGCGCTGCGGGTCGCCCTGGGCGCCGGCAGGCTGACGCTCGACGGCGTGTCCTACGGCACGTATGTCGCCGAGCGCTACGCCCTCCGGTACCCCACCCGCGTCGCGCGGGTCGTGCTCGATTCGGTCGTCCCACAAGCGGGTGTCGATCCGCTGTATCGCGCCGCGCTCTCGTCCAGCGCTCGCGTGCTGCGGTCGGTGTGCGCGGCCCAGCGTTGTCGATGGGATCCCGCAGCCGACATCTCAGCGGTCATCAAGCGTTTCCGCGACGGTCCGGCACTGCTGGACGCCCTCGTCGCGGACAGCGTCGCAGCGCCCAGCTACCCCGGGGTGCTCGATGCCCTGCACGCCGCCAGCGCTGGCCGGCCCGGTGCCCTCGACGCGTTCCTGGCCGCGGTCAGGCGCGGTGAGGCGACGCCCGCCAGGCTTCTCAGTCAGGGGTCGCACGAGAGCACGCTCTGCCTGGAGCTGGCCCAGCCGTGGGATCCGGACGAGCCTCGTGCGCAGCGCGCCGCCACGATCGCCAGGCTCGCGGCGTCGACACCGGAGACGGGCGTGTATCCGTTCGATCGCGCCACCGCCACCGGGAACGGCCTCGCCCAGGGCTGCCTCGCCTGGCCGCCGACCCAGCCGCCGGCCGTACCCGACGGCGCTCCGGCGAGCGATCTGCCGCCGGTACCGATTCTGCTGCTGTCCGGCGAGCGCGACCTTTCGACGCCTTTGGCGTGGGCGCGTGCCGAGGCCGCGATGGCCCCCAAGGGCCAACTGTTCGAAGTACCGGGCGCAGGCCACTCCGTGCAACTCGAGGCCCGCGACCCCGCCGTGCGGCGGATGCTCGCCCGGTTTCTCCGCGGCGCCTGAGGCCCGCGGTCACCGACCGGTAGCCTCGGGATTCCGATGCCCCGGCCCCCCAAGACGACGACGGAGGACCCCCCCATGAGTCGCTATGCCGTGTCGCACCTCGACGAGATTGATGAGATCACCGACGGCCGCTGTCCCTCGCGACCGATCCGATACCACTTCGGCATCACGTCGTTCGGCGTCAACGCCTGGACCGGTCGCGAGGCGGGCGACCGGATCATCAACGAGCACGACGAGGCCGAGGGCGAGGACGGCGACGAGGAGCTCTACCTCGTCCAAAGCGGCCGCGCGACGTTCGAGCTCGACGGCGAGCGCTTCGACGCCCGCGCCGGCACGTTCGTGTTCGCTTCGCCCGGCGTCAAGCGCACGGCGTTCGCGCAGGAGCCGGGCACGACCATCCTCGCGCTGGGCGGCAGCCCCGGGAAGGTGTATGAGCCGAGTGGCTTCGAGCTTTGGGCACCGGTCAACCCGCTCTACCAGGCGGGCGAGTACGCCGAGGCCGCGGATCGAGGCCGGGAGCTGATCGAGGCCCACCCCGAGTACCCGCTGCTGGTCTATAACGTGGCCTGCTGCGAGAGCCTCGCGGGACGAACCGCCGACGCGATCGAGCACCTCCGGGTCGCGATCGACCGTTCGGATCGCACCCGCGCGTTCGCCGCCGGGGATTCCGATTTCGATGCGATTCGGGATGAGCCCGCGTTCAAGGAGCTGATGGGCTGATCAGTACGCGTTGTGCATCAGGTCGCGGACGTCGGTGAGGGTCGCCGCCGCGATGTCGCGCGCCCGGCTGGTGCCCGCCGCCAGGACGCTCCGTAGGTAGGCGGGGTCGGCGGCGAGCACCCGGCGTCGCTCGCGAATCGGTCGCAGCCGCTCGTTGAGAGCATCGGTCACCAGTCGCTTGAGCGCGTTGGAGCCGGCAGCCCCGAGTTCGGACGCGACCTCGACGGGAGACCGGTCCAGGCAGAGGGCAGCGAGCAACACGAGGTTCGAGACCTCGGGGCGCCGGTCGGGTTCGTAGGTGATCTCGCGCTCGACGTCGGTCTTGGCCCTGCGGATGAGCCGGGCGATGTCGTCCTCGCTCGCCGCCAGCGGGATCGCGTTGGCGCGGCTCTTGCTCATCTTTGCGCCGTCCATGCCGAGGATCAGCGGCGCCTCGCTGAGCAACCCATCCGGCTCTCGGAAATATGGGCGCTCGGGCGAGTAACGGGCGTTGAAACGTCGTGCGATCGTGCGGGTCAGCTCGATGTGAGGAAGCTGGTCCGAGCCGACCGGGACCAGGTTGGCGTGACAGAACAGGATGTCGGCCGCCTGGTGGACCGGATACGTGAACATCAACGCGCTCATCGCCGCCCCGCCGACCGACGCGAACTCATCCTTCACAGTCGGGTTGCGGGCCACTTCCGCGACGCTCACCAGACTGAGGAACGGCAGCATCAATTGGTTCAGCTGCTCCACGTGGCTGTGGGCGAAGATCGTCGAGCGCTCAGGGTCGATCCCGACGGCGAGGTAGTCGGCGACCAGGCCAAGCACGTCGCCCGGCAAGCTCGCGGGCGACTCGCGATCTGTGATCGTCTGATAGTCGGCGATCAACACCATGACCTCGACACCGAGGTCCTGCAGTCGAACCCGGTTGGCGAGAGTCCCGAACAGGTGCCCGACATGCAGCGGCCCGGTTGGCCGATCGCCGGTGAGAACCCGGAAACGGCCCGGGTTCCGCTGTAGCTCGATCTCCAGTTGCCCAGACATCAAGGAAACCTCCTGAATCAGGCCTCCGGCGGCGGCACCGTTCCGAGATCAGATGGACCGCCCGGAGGCGGTCCGTTGCGCATACGTCACAGCGGCCGCCCTACTTGAGCGACCACCACCAGGACGTGCACATAACTCCAATCACGATCCCCGAGGATAGACATGCGCCTCGTGGTGCCACTATGGCGAGGCGCGGTCAGCGGTCTCCGGCCGGCCGCGGCCCCAGGAGGTCCCACCGATTGCCGGCGACATCGAGAAACACGGCGACCCATCCGTACGGCTCATCGCGGGGCTGGCCGACGAACCGTACGCCCGCGTCGCGGAGCCGGTCGTAGGCGGCCTGGAAGTCGCCGACACGCAGGAACAATCCGACGCGGCCCGCGAACTGGTCGCCGCGCGCTCGCACCTCTCGCTCGCCGTCCGCTTTCGCCAGCAACAACGCGGTGCTGGCGCCGGGCGGCCGGACGACTACCCAGCGCTTCGGATGTCCGTCGCGGCTTGCCACCGCGGGCGAGTCCTCGACGAGCTCGAAGCCGAGGGCATCGACGAAGAACCGGATCGCGTCATCGTAATCGTCGACGATCAAGGACACCTGCTCGATGTACATGTCCATCACACAACCGAGGGGGCGGACGGCGATCGATCGGCAGGGCCGATCGTGTCCTCGGTCTCGGCGGCACTCTGGGCTTCGAGGTCGAAGTAGTACAACGTCAGCTGGATGGCCGCGTACGGCACGGTGAACGTGTACACGAGGGCAGCGGCGAGGTTGATGAAGTTTAGCGATGGTCGCTCAGGAGCAGCAGTCCAACCCCGAGCAGCGGGCCGGAGAGCAAGGCGAGCACGTCGACGAGCATCGTGAAACCGAACGTCCGCCAGCGCATGAGCACGCGCCGGCATGCCTGACCGGCAGAGATGCGGCGTCCAGCGTCGAGCTCGCCCAGGATGAGAGCGACCGCGGCGGTTGTCGGCCACGAGATTCTGCGGTAGGTAACCCACCTAGCTACCGACCGGATAGGCTGACCGGCGTGCGCGTCAGCTTCCAGATGCTTCCCGAGCAGCCCGCCTCCGAGCTCCTCGATGCCGTCGCGGCGGCCGACGCACTCGGCTACTACGCCTGCTACAGCGCGGACGAGATCTATCACAAGGACCCGTGGCTGCTGTTTGCCGCGGCCGCCCGACGTACAGAGCGGATCAGACTTGGTCCGTGCGTGGCGCCGATATACATGCGCGAGCCGACCTACATCGCTCAGCTCGCCGCCACGCTGGACGAGATCAGCGAGGGCCGCGCCGAGGTGGTGTTCGGGATCGGCAACATCGCGATGCTCGAGCAGTACGGCGTCGAGTGGCGTGGAACGCGCCCGATCGGCCGTCTACGCGAGGCGCACCACGTCATGCGCACCGTCCTCGACGAGGGCGCGATCGACTTCGAGGGTGATTTCTACCGCTACACGGGCGTGACCACGACGTCCCGCCCCGTCCAGGAGCATCTGCCTTTGAAAATCGGCGCGATGGGCGGTCCCAAGTCGATGGATCTCGCCGGAGAGATCGCCGACGGCCTCCACACGGCGTGCGCGTATTCGCCGGAGGCGCTGGGCTACGCGGTGGCGCACTTTCACGCAGGGGTCGCCCGCGCGGGCCGCAACCCGGATGGTCTCGATCTCGGTGACTCGCTGCTCGGCGCGATCGCGCCCGACGGCGACATCGCGCGACGCGCCGGACGGATCCTCGCCGCCTTCTACATCCCCTCGATGCCGCCCGCACTGCTCGAGCGACACGGCATCGAGCCGGATGGCGTGTCGGCGGTCACCGAAGCCTTTGCGGCCGGCGACGTTCAGAGGGCGCTCGAAGCCACTCGAGAGGAAGTCGCCGACCGAATCATGATCGCCGGTACGCCCGAGGACTGGGTGCGGTGGCTAACCGAGATCTACGCTCCGGCAGGCCTCAATCACGCACTCGTCTCGTTCACGGATCCATTCACGTTGAGGGCGTGGGCTGGGATCGATATCGAGGGCCTGCCCGATCTGGGAGAACAGGTTCGGATCTTCGGCGAGCTTGTCCTGCCCGAGATCATCTCGCTCTGAGAACAAGCCACATACCTACCCGCAGGAAGGGCCCCGCTCACCCGCTCAGACCCAGCCCTTGCGGCGGAAGTAGACCAGAAGCACTGCACAGGTGGCGACCATGCTCCCGACACCGATCACCCAGAACGTCCACGCAGGACTGATCAGGTGGGTCACGAGGAATGCGAAGTTCTGACCGAAGAACCCGGTGATGAACCCGAGGGGCAGGAACACGGTGGCAATGACCGTGAGCTGCTTCATGACGTCGTTCTGACGGTTGCTGACGTTCGACAGGTAGAGATCCGAGGCGCCGGACAGAAGGTCGCGGTAGGAGTCGATCAAGTCGCTGATTCGGATCAGGTGGTCGTAGATGTCACGGAAGTAGTCGCGCTCGTCGAGCTCGAGTCCGGGAAGCTTGGAAATCTGGTCGACGGAGGTGGCGAACAGATCGCGCTGGGGCGTAACGACCTTGCGCATGGCAACGAGCTCCCGCTTGAGTGCGAACAGTCGCTCGAGTTGCTGCTCGGTGGGGTTCGCGAGGACGGCGGCTTCGAGGTTGTCAATCTCGTTGTCCATGTGCCCGAGCACGGGGAAGAAACTGTCGACGAGGCCGTCGAGGATGCGATAGAGCAGGAACTGCTCACTGTGGAGTGCGCGTCCGTCCAATTGCTCGCGCTCCCGATCAAACGGCGGGAGTGAGCCGTGATGGATCGTGACGACATAGTGGCCGCTGATGAACAGGTGCACCTCGCGAAGGAGGCCGTGCTTCCGGGCCTGGTGTGAGGACGCGCCATAGAAGACGAGGAAGACGTAGTCGCCGTAATCGTCGAGCTTCGGGCGCTGCCGAAAGTGCTCGCTGTCCTCCAGAGCGAGCGGATGGAAGCCGAACAGGTGTCGTAGCTGCTTCAGCTCCTCCTCACCGGGTGATTGGAGGTCAAGCCAGAAGAAGTGATCCTTCTGGAGCTGGTCACGGATGCGCGGTTCGTCGATGTGGGTGAAGCACGGAACCTCGAAGCCGAAATCCTCATCGTCGCCGTTCGGGGCGACTGCTTGTGCCTTGCCGACAGTCATGGGCGTCTCCTCATTAGGCGCTGGCGAAGACATTGTCGCGGGCGCTGATTTAGGTTTAGGCGCCGACGCAGTCGGGCAGCGGCCGTCCCGGACGACGGTCTCCGGCGGCAACGGCTACGGCGTGGGCTCGTCGGCGCTCTTCGAGGCGACGATCAGTTCGTAGTGGATCGGGCGCCCGGCGGTGGTCAGGCGATGTTGGAAGCGCGACCGATCGAGCAGCCGCAGCTGGGCGGAGTCCAGGAGCTGAGTCACCGCTCTCCCGAATCCTCCAGGATCGTCGGTCAGCATCCAGCGTTCGTCGATCGTGAACACGACCGGGGCACCGGTTGGGAGCAGTGCGAGCGCGTTGAAGAGCGCCGATGGGGGAGCGTGGGTGCCGCCGAACGCGCCAGCGGAAATGAGCGCCGTGGGTCGATAGCGTCGCAGTCGCGCGAGGGCTTTCGGTGAGGGAGCCGCGAGATCGGCGACGAGATAGTCGCGATAGACGTGAGCGCGATCGCGCAGACACGCGGTACGAGCGGCCTCGAGCGAATCGACGCCGATCACTGTGAGCACTCCCAGCTCGTGGGCGAGCTCGCCCACCGTTCCCGTTCCGGCGCCGAGGTCGAGCAGCACGATATCCGCCGGCTCGATCCCAAGGCGCGTGAACGCACCCGCGAGTCCAGCGGCCGCGGTCCCTGGCGACCGGCACCGGAGAAGATCGTGGACGATGTGCTCGTAGAGCCCCGATTCGCGGTAGATCCGCTCATAGTCGTGGAGATGAACGATCTCCTCGTCCGAACATTCGGTCCGCAAGACGACGTACTCGCCGTCGGCCTCCGGTGGCGCAAGGAGACGCGCGATCCTGCTAGATGAGAGCACTCCAGCAGAGAGTACGCAGCGATGCTTGCCCAGCACGAAAGCGGGACGCCGCGGTTCGTCCGTTTTAGGTCGGGCAGGCACGAGCGCCGGCCCGGCGGTCGCCGCCTGGACCCGCCGCCCTGCTACAACCGGTGACGATGCTCGGGCGCGACGGGCCAGCCGACTGAACGATGTGGGTGTGCGCGACTTGCGGCGTGGAGCACGCGGAGGCAGTCGGGGTGTGCGCGATCTGCTCCGACGAGCGGCAATGGGTACCTGCAGACGGGCAGGAGTGGGCAACTCTCGAGGAGCTGGCCCGGGCAGGCCGGCGCGTGCAGATGTCCGAGCTCGAACCCGACCTTTTCGGGGTCACGGTCGATCCGAAGGTAGGGATCGGACAGCAGATGCATCTCGTGCGTACTGCCGGCGGCAACCTGTTGTGGGACCCGGTCGGATATCTCGACGACGAGGCCGTGAGCCGGGTGCGGGAGCTGGGGACCGTCGCGGCGATCGCCGCCAGCCATCCGCACATGTTCGGGGTCCAAGTCGAGTGGAGCAAGGCGCTGGGGGGTGTGGACGTGCTCGTCTCCGAGGCTGACATCGACTGGGTCCAGCGGCCCGATCCGGCGATCAGGACCTGGAGCCGGCGCCACGAGGTCGCGCCCGGTCTCACCCTGCATCAGGTCGGCGGCCACTTCCCCGGAAGCTCGTTCGTCCACTGGACGGCGGGCGCCGGGGGCAAGGGCGTGCTGCTCGTCTCGGACACGATCCACGCCAATCCCGATCGGGCGACCGTGACGTTCCTTCGCAGCTACCCGAACCGGATCCCGCTCTCGCCCGCCGTCGTGGAGCGCGTCACGGCAGCCGTCATGCAGCTCCCGTTCGACCGGCTGTACGACAACTTCGGCAGGACCATCGACGCCGAAGCCGCCGCCGCCGTGAGCCGCTCAGCCGATCGCTACTCGCGGTGGGTGCGGGGCGACTTCGATCAGCTGACCTGACCCCACATCGGCAGCAGCGTCAGCTTGGATGGCTCGCCACGCCGGCGTGCCTGACAGTACCGCGCCAGCTCGTCGTAGACCGCGGCTCCGCACACGCGTTGGAGCTCCGCCGCCATGCTCACGTACACCGGTTGATCGCCGCTGAACGCGTCCTGCTGCTCGGTGCACCACCACTCGAGGACCTCGTCCCCACCCCAATCGACAGTCCGGGATGCGCGCACCGCGGTGGTCTTGGTCTTCTCGTCGACATCGAAGAACAGCGGGACCTGCCAGCAGATCCGCGGCTTCCACTCGATCGGGTCCTCGCCGCGCCGCAGCGCCGCGACGTGGAGTGCGCACCCGGCACCGGCGGGATGGTTCTCGCGGTTGTGGAAGATGCACGCCCCGCGGTACAAGCGGGTGTGGACGCTGTCGCGCTTGAACCGCGCCTTGCCCCATGGGTCGCGGCCGCCGCGCGCCAGCGCCACCCCGCGGTTCTGCCAGTCCTCGTCGGTCAGGTGCTTGACGTGACCTCGGATCTTCTTGAGATCCGCGCTGCCGGGCGTGTCGCCGTCGCCTTGGTAGATCTCCACGCCCTCCACGCAGCAGCCCCGGGCGGTGTGTTGCCCTGTGGTATCGGGACATCCGTGTCCCCACAGGCACTGGTAGTTGGACAGCATGAACGTGAGGTCGAACTCCCAGCTCCACCCGCTGGCGTCCCGGAACGTGACCGTCTCGCGCGTGAGCATTACCACCTCCCTGCGTCCATGATCCGCAGCCGAGGACGCCACGATACCGCGAATGGACTGCCTGCGGCCGATGGTCGATGAGTTCGTGCGTGCCCCGTCGTTTGACGTGACATCAACCGAACCGTCAACAGAGGAGACGCAGGATGTCATCGGCGATCGCAGTTACACGTGAAGAATGGCTGGCCGCGCGAGCCGCGTTGCTCGATCGCGAGAAGGAACACACCCGATTGGGCGACGAGCTGGCGCGGCACCGCCGGGAGTTGCCCTGGCTGCCGGTACAGAAGCGGTACACGCTCGAGACGACGGCCGGCCCCAAAACACTCCTGGAGCTATTCGACGGCCGTTCGCAGCTGTTGATCTACCACTTCATGTTCGGCCCAAGCTACAAGACCGGGTGCCCGGTGAACTCGTCGATCGCGGACTCGTTCGACAGCCTGATCCCGCATCTGAGAGCTCGGGACGTGACATTGATCGCCGTCTCCGGGGCGCCACACGAGAAGCTCGTGGGCTATCGCGAGCGGATGGGATGGCGGTTTGAGTGGGCGTCGAGCCACGGGAGCGATTTCAACTCCGACCTCGGGTTCTCGAGCAGCCTCGCGCAGACGCGGGAGGCAATCGAGCCGATTCTCGACCAACTGCCTCCGGTCGCCTTCCGCAACGCCAAGGACGCGGGCACGGACATCTACGGCTATCTGACCGAGCTGTTCGGCTTCACCGCGTTCGTGCTCGAGGACGGGAACATCTTCCAGACCTACTCGACAAGCGGCCGTGGGGTCGAGTTTCTCATGCCCTACTACGGATTCCTCGACCGGGCGCCGAACGGCCGCGACGAGGATGAGAATTGGCAGCTCTGGATCCGGCGACACGACGAGTACGACGTGCCCTGTGTGCCGACGGCTACGCGGACCGATGAGTTTTGGTCCCTGCGACCGTTTGACGTGGTGAGCCAAGATGAGAGATCAGACCGAGAACGGTGATCAGCGCGTGCTGCTGGCAGCCGCCCAGGCGGGCGACGAGCGTGCGTTCCGGAGACTGGTCGAGCCTTATCGTCACGCGCTGGAGGTTCATTGCTATCGGATCCTGGGCTCCGCGCACGACGCCGAGGACCTCGCCCAGGAGACGCTGCTGCGGGCATGGCGAGCGCTGGAGCGCTTTGAGCCCCGGGTGCAGTTCCAGACCTGGCTTTATCGGATCGCGACAAACGCCTGCCTGGACGAGCTCGAGCGACGTCCGCGCCGGCCCGAGCCGGTCGATCCGTTTCCAGACCGGCCGTCCGACGCCACGGCTCCGCCGACCTACGACCCGGCTGCGCGTTACGCCATCCGAGAGGGAATGGAGCTGGCCCTGGTACGGGCGATCCAGGAGCTGCCTGGTCGACAGCGCGCGGTGTTGATCTTCCGCGACGTGCTCGGCTGGACCGCGCCGGAGGTCGCCGAGGTCTTGGAGTCGACGGTCGCGTCCGTCAATAGCGCGCTGCAACGCGCGCGCGGCACGGTCGAGCAGCATCTGCCCGAGGCGGCTCGGCAGGCAACGCCGGACCCCGATGAGCGCAAGCTGCTCAACCGATACGTCGCGGCATTCGAGCACGCCGACATGGACGGCCTGGTGGCGCTCCTGCGTGAGGACGCGACGCTGCGGATGCCACCGCAGCGATCACTCGCCGGTGGAGCTCGGATCGCGCTCTTCTTCCTCGAGACCGTCGCCCATGGCGATCTGACACGGATTCGACACAGACCCACCTGGGCAAACGGCCGGCCCGCCGTGACCATCGAACTGCGCGCCGAGGACGGCACTTGGACCCCTCACGGGATCAGCGTGCTCGAGATGGACGACGGCCAAATCGCGCGAATCGATGCGTTTCTCGACCCCGCGCTGGTGCCTCGGTTCGCAGTCCCGGTCAGCATCGGCTAAAACGCATGGACAGCGCTGACGAGCGCTGCCTCCTTGCGGCAGCGCAAGCGGGCGACGAGAAGGCATTCGGCCGCCTCGCGTCATGCCATCAGCCCGGGCTCGAGCGGTTCTGCCGGTTGATGCTCGGTTGCCCCCGCGACGCCCACCAAGCCGTGTGCGAAACGTTGCTCCGGTGCTGGAGCGAGTTGCGTCGCGGCGAGCCGTCGGCATCCGCGCGGATCTGGCTCTACAGGCTTGCCACCGAGGTGTGCCTCGAAAAAATCGATCGGACCGATGAGTGTCGGGCCCGACGACCGTTTGACGATGTGAGAGACAGCAACGACCGGTCGCAGTAGCGACCTGGCGCCGGCTCATCTCTCCTCGCTTAGTAGTCGTTCTCGCCCAGACCGCTGGAGGTCCCATGACGGCCGTACTGCCAACCACTAATCATCGCTGGCGCGCGTTTGCGCTGCTGGCCGTGTCGTACTTCATGACGATCATCGACCTGACGATTGTCAACGTCTCACTACCAACGATCGCCCGCGACCTGCACTTCAGTGAGACGAGCCTGCAATGGGTGGTGACCGCGTATGCGCTCACCTTCGGAGGTCTGCTGCTGCTCGGCGGTCGCGCCGCCGATCTGCTCGGCCGCCGCCGCATCCTGATGCTCGGCTTGGCCGTCTTCACTGCCGCCTCACTGTCTTGCGGACTCGCGACGAGCGACGCGTTCCTGATCGGCGCCCGGACAGTCCAGGGTATGGGCGCAGCGTTCATGCTCCCGGCCGCCTTGTCAATCGTGATGAACATGTTCGAGGAGGGCGCCGAGCGAAACAAGGCGCTTGGGATCTGGGGCGGGCTCGGTGCCGCCGGCGCAACCGTTGGTCTGATCGCCGGCGGGTTTCTCACCCGGTACCTCGGGTGGCAGTACATCTTCTTCCTGAACGTCCCAATCGGAGCGGCCGCGCTGCTGCTGGTCCCGCGAATCGTTCCTGACAGCCGAGTCCCGATGACGCGCCGCCGATTCGATGTGGCCGGTGCGGTCACCGTCACGAGCGGCTTGGTGCTACTCGTCGATGCGATCTCGCAAGCGCCTGCGTACGGCTGGGGGTCCGCGAGGACATTGGCGCTGCTCGCGTCCTCCATCGCCCTGCTCGCCGCCTTCGTGGCGATCGAGAGCCGCGTGCAGTCCCCGCTGTTGCCGCTGTCGATCTTCCGGCTGCGCACCCTCGCCGGAGCGAACGTGGCCGGGCTATTGCTGGGCGGCAGCTTCTTCGCGTTCGTGTTCGTCGGCACGCTTTACATGCAGCAAGTGCTGCACTACAGCGCGCTTCAGTCGGGAGTCGCATGGCTGGCCGCGTCGCTGACATCGATCGCGCTCGCCGGTGTCTCGCAGTGGCTGGTTACGCGCGGCGGGGCGAAGATCGTGATGGCGATCGGGATGAGCTTGATCGGCGCGGGGGTGATCTGGGCGACCCAGGTGCCGGCCGACGGGCACTTCCTCGCGAACCTGGCCGGCCCGTTCGTGATCGCCGGCGCGGGGACCGCGTTCGCGTTCATCCCGATCTCAATAGGCGCGCTTGCCGGGGTGGCCGAGCATCAGGCCGGGCTCGCCTCCGGGCTTCTGAATACTTCCCAGCAGCTTGGCGGAGCGATCGGCATCGCGATCGCCTCGAGTGTCGCCGCCGGTCACACCCAGGCGTTGCTGCACTCCGGCCATGGGGCGCCGGCGGCACTCACCGGCGGCTTCCAGCACGCGTTCTGGGTCCTGGGCGCAGTTGCCCTGCTCGCGCTGCCGGTGATCCTCACATTCGTCCGGCGCAACGAGCTGGCCGCCGCCGCGGCCAAGACGATGGTCGGCGCGCGACGGCCCGTCCCCACCCCCGCGAACTGACACACGCCACGCCACTAAGGAGATACCGACATGAAATTGTCCGAGACAACCACGATGGTCGTGGGCGCGAGCCGCGGCCTCGGGCGTGGGATCGCCACCACGTTCGCCGACGCCGGCGCCCCCGTGATCGCGGTAGCCCGCGACGCGGCGCCCTTGGCCGAACTGGCCAGCCGCGACAACCGGATCCAGCCTGAGGTTGGCGATGCCGCCGACGCGAGGGTCGCGGCCAGCCTGCTCGATCGCTACGAGCCGGGCGCGGTCATCCTCGTGGCGGGAGCAAGGCCGCTGATCCGTCCGCTGCAGCACCAGACCTGGGAGGCATTTTCGGTCAACTGGCGCACCGACGTCCGAATTGCGTTCAACTGGTTACGCGAGGCCTTACTCAAGCCGCTACGACCCGGCAGTCGAGTGATCGTGATCTCGAGCGGCGCAGCGCTCCGAGGGTCGCCGCTCAGCGGTGGATATGCCGGCGCCAAGGCCACCCAGCGGTTCATCACCGCCTACGCCCGCGACGAGGCGACCCGCGCCGGCCTGGACATCTCCTTCACCGCGGTTCTGCCCCGAATCACGCCGCTGACCGACCTCGGTCGACCGGCGGTGGTGGCGTACGCGGCCCGCAGCGGCCTGACCGAGCAGGCGTACCTCGATCAGTTTGGCCAGCCACTCACACCAGACGTCGCCGGCGCTGCGCTCGTCGACCTCGTGCGGGCCGAGGCGAACAGCCTCGCACCGGATTACCTGCTGACCGGCGCCGGCCTGCAGAAGGTGTCGTGATCCGCTTGTCGCGCTTTCAGCTCGGTGGCGCTAGCAGCGCGAGACGAGTTCGGCCACGATTTCCGCCGCCGGCTGTGTCCGTTTCGCGAGCGCGACGCTTTGTCCGGCCCACATCGACAGCGCCTCGATCTCACCCGTTGTCCCGACCATCGGGGGCGCGGGCTCATATCGAACGATCGATTCGCCGGAAGCGAAGTGCGCGATCACCTCGCCCTCCCTCGGCCGACTACCCGGTGCCGGCCGCCCCGCGGCTTCCCACATCTCGGCGGTTGAGTTGTGGATGGCGCGGTGCGAAGCGTCCGGCCAGCCCACCTCATACAGGTTGGGGTACCACTCAGCGTCGATCTCGGTCGCGGCAATCAGGCGGCGCCGATAGTCCTCGTGAATCGGCATTTCATCGGCCAACAGGAAGCGCGTGCCCAGCAGCGCGGCCTGAGCGCCGAGCGCCAGCACGGCCGCGACCCCGCGAGCGTCGCCAATCCCACCAGCCGCAATGACCGGCACCGGGGCCACGGCGTCGACTACCGCCGGCACCAGCGGGAGCGTTGCCACGCCACTCCAGACGTGCCCCCCGGCTTCCCACCCCTGGGCAACGACGATGTCCACGCCACATCCGACCGCGCGCCGCGCTTCCTCGACGCTTCCGACCGTATGCATGACAAGCGCTCCGGCGTCATGCACCGAGTCCACATAGCCGCTTGGATCGCCCCAGAAGAGCGACACTATCCGCAAACCCGCCGAAAGCGCCCGATCGACTCGACGGTGCTGATCGAAGGCGAGAACGAAGTTGCCGGCAAAGGGTCGGTCGGTAAGCGCCGCCGTTTCCCGAACGACGTCTCCGGCGTCGTCGGCCCACCCCAGCCCCACGGTGCCGAGGCCGCCGGCATTTGAGACGGCGGCCGGCAGGCGGGGATCTGCCGCCAGCGGCGCCTCGACGATCGGGTGCTCAATGCCCAGCAACTCGCATACCGCCGTGCGAGTACTCATTGGGGATAGCCCCTTTCTGGCGCTCGCGGCGCCGGTTGACTAGGCTCAATCTGGACCCGAGAGCCGTCGGCGGCGCCCGGGTTACAACTGCTTCACACCCGTGCCGCGGACCGCGTTCGCACCGTGGACCACAGGGCGTGTGTGGACGGCACGGCGGTCATCATTCTTCCACTCCTCAACCGTTGACAGGAGCTGACCATGCGCAGCGACATCGCCCCCGGCGCCACGTTCCCCGACTACGAGTTGCCCGATCACGAGAGCGTTCCTCGAAAGCTCAGCGACATCCAAGGCGACGACCCCCTGATCCTCACGCTCGCGCGCGGGAACTACTGCCCTAAGGAGCACCAGCAGCACCTGGAGCTCGCCGCCAACTATCCGAAGATCGCGGTGGCCTACACAAAGGTCGCCACGATCTCGACGGACACCCATCACTCGAGCCAGGAGTTCCGCGCGTCAACCGGCGCTCAGTGGCCCTTCCTCTCCGACCCGGAGCGGACCGTCCAGAAGGACCTTGAGATCCAGGAGTACACCGACCCCGAGCACGACCCGATGGTCCCCCATACCCTCGTGCTCAAGCCGGGACTGGTCATCCACAGCATCTACAACGGCTACTGGTTCTGGGGACGTCCCTCGTTCGTGGACCTGTGGCACGACCTGCGGGCCGTGACCCGCGAGATCCGCCCCGACTGGGACCTGGGCAAGCCGGGGCTGCGCGAGGCGTGGGATGCGGGCGATTACTCGGCGTTCCACGGATGGAACAGGCGCGCCCCGGAGTCGATGCCAACGTCGTACGGTGCGTGAGCGCGCGGTTGATCAGGACGGTGGCCGCCAACCTCTGGGCAGGGTCGTCTGCCCCACCTCGATCAGGTAGCCGTCTGGATCCCGGATGTAGCAGCGGATCTCGGTCGCGTGCTGCTTCGGCGGCGTCAGGAACTCGGCGCCCCGTGCGGTCCACTCGGCGTACAGCGCTTGGATGTCGGCGACCCGGATGTTGAGGAAGCTGCTCACCCGATCGGGATCGGGCGGCGTCTCGAGCGTCACGTTCGGCTTGTCGTCCGTCGGACCTCCCCCGACGTTGATGATGATCCAGCTATTGGCCAGCGCCACGTACGTCACCTCGTCATCCGCCTCGCCGGAGACGACCGTCTTGCCGCCGAGCACTTCGGTGTAAAAGCGACGTGAACGCTCGACATCGGCTGAAACGATGAAATGGGCCAAGACCAACTGCTCGTCGATGGTGCTCATGTGACCTCCGTTGGAACGGGCTCAATGGTCGCGCGTGTTGACCCACCGGTTCGCGGCCAGAAGGCGTGAAAGCTGTGACATGAGAAGATGGGGTCCGGGCCTACCTCGCCGCCTATAGCGAGTGCCGCCCGGAGCTATTCGACGAGATTGTCTCACCCGATTACGTCGACTACGGACACACGCCCCGGTCACGGACCCGAGGGTGACCGGAACGACTACGAGCACGCCGTCGAGGTTACTGGTGGTCCGATCCGATACGACATCGATGCCTTGGTTGCCGGCGACTCCACCGTCGCCGCCGATTCGGTCTGGCCGCCCAAACTGCCGGTGACATAAGCCCCGGCCGCCAACACCTCTCCGCCGCTCTCCACCGCAGCGAGGCATGCGATGCCGGCGGCTGGGCTCACGCCGCCCGCCAGCACCTCACTCCGCCTCGACCGGCCGTACCAACCCCCCGGGGATCCGGGCGCTCGACCGGCCCCTCTCTCGCCCGCTAATGCAACCCGATGCCGAGCGACTGGCTGGTCTCGGTCCGGCCCGGCCGGTGATCAACCGAGGGGCCAGAGGATCTCGTCGAGCGCCCGACGCGCACGGACCGGCGAGTCCGCGTCGTCTCCTAGTGCGGAGGTGCGCCCGGCGGCTGGCGCGGCACGCCCGATCGCGGCGAGCGTGGTCACCTCCCAGTGCTGGGGGACCGCGAACTCCCTGGCGATGCCGTCACGGTCGAACGCCCGGAACTGGCGCACGTGCAGGCCGAGCGCCTGCGCCTGGATCGACATGTGCGCTACAGCCTGACCGAGGTCATAGACCGAGAACTCCGAGAACTCCCAGTCGGTGTCTTCGACGAACCGGTGCGAAAGGTTTGCCACGAGCAGGCTGGCGCTAGGCGCCCACGCCGCCGAGCTGCCCGCCAAGTGACGAGTAAGGCGCGTGTGCTCTGTGGTCCCGCGGCGGGCGACGATGAACGCCCACGGCTGCGAGTTGCCCGCCGACGGCGCCCAGCGCGCGGCCTGCAACAGCACCACGATCTCGCCCTCGGCGATCTCGTGTGCCGGATCGAACTTAGTGGGACTCCACCGGCTCGCCAGCAGCGGGTGCAGCGACTGGTTCATTCCGTGAGCATCCCACGCGCGCGGACCCTTCGCCGCGAGCGTCTGCACCCGGTGACCAACGAACGTCGCATTAGGCTAAGCGTAAGTCGCGGCCCGCCGCCCGTCCGTGGACCGGGCTCGTCGCCCGCGAAGCATCTGGACCCCTCACGAGGAGGCAAGAAGATGACAGAAATGGATCCTGGGATTCGTTTTCCTGGCGAGTCCGAGGAGTACCGTGACGCGCGCAATCGTCTGCTCGAGGCCGAGGCCGGGCTGCGACGGACGATCGAACAGGTCGCGGCGCAGCGGCGTGCCCTGCCGCCGGGTGGGGTTGTGCCCGAGGACTACCGCTTCGAGCAGGCGTCTGACGGCGGCGAGGTGCGCTTCAGCGAACTCTTCGAGCCGGGCAAGGACACGCTCGTTATCTATAGCTTCATGTTCCCGCGGTATTCGGGCGATACCAGGCCCGGACCCTCAGAGGGCGAGACGGCGCGTCTTGCGCTGTCCAAGACCCCGTGCCCGTCATGCACCTCGATCCTGGACTCGCTCGACGGCGCGGCTTCTCATCTCACACGGCTGCTGAACCTCGCCGTGGTCGCCAAATCGGACCCAGACCGGATCCGCAACTTCGCGCGCGAGCGTGGCTGGCGCCACCTGCGACTGTTGTCCTCGCGAAGAAACGCCTTCAACCGCGACTACAACGCGGAGACCCCTGAGGGCGAGCAGATGCCGATCCTGAGTGTGTTCGTCCGCGATGGCGACCGGTTCCGCCATACCTGGTCCTCGGAGCTCATGTACGCCCCACGCGACGAGGGAATGGAGGCGCGCCACGTCGATTCGATCTGGCCGATTTGGAATGTGCTGGATGTGACGCCGGACGGCCGCGGCAATGAGTCAAACTTCCCGGCGCTGGCGTACGAGGGCGGCGACCGCGCCTGGTGAGACGGGACCGTCCAGCTACTTCTTGAGCACCGCCACGGTCTCGGCAAACGCCGTGTCTGTCGCCTCCGGGTCATAGCGCGGCCCGACGTCGCGGCCGAAGGCGTGTTCGGCGCTGTACAGGCGCCAGCGGAAGTTGACGCCTGCCTCCTCCAGTCCGCGCTTGATGACGGTACGGCCGTCCTCGGGCGTATGCGGATCGTTGGTGCCGAAAATCAGTAGCAACTCTCCGCGAATCTCCGACGCACGCCCGAGCGATCCCGCGTCGTCCTCCCTGCCCAGCTTCCCATCGTGCAGACCAGTTGGGTACCAAAGCGCCGTAGCGCGAACGCGCGAGTCGAATGCTGCACGGAAGCCCAGGTGGCCACCGGTGCAATGCCCTGTCGCGCAGAGGCCGCCAGCCGCCACGCGGTCGTCGGCCTCGAGCCAGTCGAGCGCAGCGCGGATGTCCTCGTCGAAATCGGCGACGGGCGTCGCGTCCGCGTCAGCCTGGCCGCGGCGCTTGCCCTCGTCGTCGAACTCGAGGACGGCGCCCGGAGGCTCGATACGGTGATAGATCTCGGGTGCGGCCACCACGAAGCCATAGCCAGCCAGTCGCGTGCACCACCGCAGCGTCGAGTCGGTGAGCTGGAAGATGTCCGAGTAGAACACGACCCCCGGATATCTCCCGGACGCCCGCGGAGCCGCGACGAACGTCCGCATTGCTCGATCCCCAACCGGCACGTGGACGTACTCCTGCGAGATCACCATCGGCCCAGTCAATCACCACGCCGAGCTCGGGCGCGTTGGCCGTGCACGATTGCCGTCTCTCGCCCACCGTCCGCTGCTTCGACGAGTACCTCGTACATCGTCGCACCGGCCACGTGCGTCCAGCTGACGTTGAGCGTGAAGCCGTGGTGGTTGACACGCACGCGCCGGGGGCGCAGTAGGCGCTGTGGCCCGGGCGCCGTATACCGGGTGACGATAAGCGACTGGCTCTGGATGCCGTGGCTGGTCACGACGGCGACGATCTGCCGGCGGCCCGCGCGACCTGGGGCCGGGGTGAACCCGATGTGGCCGCGGGACCCGTGCGCCACGCCGAGGATGTGGTAGGTACGGACCCCGCGCTCGACGAATGTGATCGTGCGGCTTGGCGCCGGTGTGAGGTGGTAGCTCAGCATGCGCGATTGGCCGTGGCCGCTGATCTTCGCCTCGACGTGCGGATCGGCGAGTCCCCTGGCGTAGGCAACCGAGGCGACGGGCGCCGATCCCGGGTCCGGGGTAACTGTCCAGCGGCCGAGCGCCGGGTGGTTCACCGCGATCAGCGTGTCGTTGCCGTACTGCATGATGAGCGCGTGGCGCGGGTCGGTGGGTGGGTTGGCGGTCGAGTACGTCTGGCCGTCGGGGCCAGTCAGCGTGATCGCCGGAGCGCCGCCCTGACCGCTTACGCGCACATCGGCCGAGGGCGCGTGCCCGCTCAAGTCAAATCCCCACCCCGCCTGGGCGACCCGTCCAGTCTCGCCGGCGCGATCGGCGGCAGCACGCGGGTTGGCCTCGGTGAAATCGCTTAGGTCACACGAGAATGGGGTGATCTCGAAGCTGCCGCCCCACGTGTAGCCGGCCGCGATTGTCACCGGTACGGCCGGCAGGAGCGGCACGGGGCTTGGCACGAGCACGGTCGCGCAGCCGCCGAACCCGCGCGAGGACACGACGACGCCGTTGCCCAGGCAAGGGCTTCCGATGTCGAAGCCCAGCACGTGGACGTTCATGCACAGGCTGAGATCACCGCCCAGGCTGAACTTGCCCTGCGAAGGGAGAATCCAGCCGCCGGCGTCGCCCTTTAGTTCGAGGAGTGTCACTTTGAAGTCGAAGTGGCTTCCGACCTCGAAGTAGTCGGGAGACTCGTAGATCAGCCAGGCGTTGAGGAGAGGGATATCCCCGGCAGCGGGGATCATGAGGTGGAAATCACCACCGATCGCGACCGTGAAGGTGTCAAGCCAGCGTCCGGCCAAGGGACTGAGATCGCCGGTGGCGACGTCATTCGGGAAGTGATATGGCTGGCTGCCCGCGAAGGCCACGAAGACGTCACCGTCCGCACCGATCAGCTGCCCGATTGAGATCCCGATGCCGCCTGTGAAGCGGAAGGCTGGGACGAGGCCGAACGCGAAGTGGGCGTTGCTGAGCGTGATGCCGGGGAACAGCGGGGGTTGGAGCGCTGGCGGAAAATTCACGCCGAGGCCGAAGTGGTCGAGTTGGCCCCGTCGGAAGCCGATCCCGAGATCCGGCGGCGGAGGCGAGAAGTTGATCCCCGGCAGTCCAAGGCCCGTGTCCGGGCCCGTGGGCAGATCCGTCTGTTCGCCGACGGACAGACCGATATTCGCACCCCCTGTCCATACCTCGTCAGTTCCGCCCACGTACTTGAAGAACACGCTGTTGAGGCTGAACCCCGGAAGGATGTCCGTGTTGAACGGTCCGATCTGAAACCCGGTGATGTGCGCGCCGTTCTCGTTGTCGGACTCGAGGTAAGCGTCGACCGGCAACGAGGGGAACGGCGGCGGCAGCTTGACGTGCAACTTGACCTTGCTGAGATTGAAGCCGTCCGCGGTAGTGCCGGTGGACAGGTTGACGTCCACCGTGCCACCGATTGGCAGGGCGCCGATCGACTGGTTGTTGCCGTTCAAGCCGATGTTGGCCTTCAGCGGCACCAGCCCGGTTCTGGGGTCTGGGTCGCCGACGACCGTGTTGAGTGCGATCGACGCGAGGCGATAGGTGCCGACGGCGATCGGGACCGGCTGACCGATCTGGATCGTCGAGTTCCAGTCGTCGAAGTCGCTCTGCACCGATTCGGGCACGGGGAGATACAGACCGTCGATGGCGACTGGACCGCGGATCGTGGCGTGAGTCGCCCAGACGTGCGCAAGGTTGGGCGAGACCAGTGCCGCCTCGGCCTTATCGGAGGCAGGGTTAGATTGGCGCAGAGCGTCGCGCTGCTGTAGTTGGAAGCAGTCGCCGGGATTCCCACGGCTGTTCACCTGAACGACGCCCCACCCAAACGTCTTGACGCAGTCGCCGCGATTGGGCACGTTCCCCGAACCCGGATTCTCGCAGTCATACGACGCGTCGAACCATTGGTTCGTCGCTACGGCCGGTATGTTCAGCCGCTGCGTCGTCTGAGATGTCTGACCGGACGTGGTGGTCACCTGCAGCGTCACATCGTGGATTCCGGCGTGTTGGAAGCTCATCGCGATGAGTGGGGCGGGGCCGCAGGGATCGACCTCCGGAGGCTGGCCGGGGGAACCGACGATCCAGGTGTAGTCGGCGATCCCGCCGGTCCCGCTGATCGAGCCCCCGCCGTTTAGCAGCAGAGCATGGGTCAGCGTCTGCGCGTGGCCGACCAAGCCGAGTCTTGCGATGACGACGCCACTGCCGCCCCCGATTTGCCCGCCACCTCCGCCGCCCGTGCCGCCGCCGGTTCCGGTGGAGCTCACGGTCAGGTGGGTCGTACCGTTGCTCGCGTCGTGCGAGCCGTCACCGGTGTAGTGCGCGGTGACCGTGTGCGTGCCGGTCCCGACCGACGATGCGATGTAGTGCACGCTGCAGGCGGTTACGCCGGCGTTGCCGGCGGATGCGAGCATGCACACGCCTCCGGACTCGAACGAGCCGGCCGAATCGGTCGAGAAGGTGACCGTGCCGGCGGGGTCGGTGCCCGCGGCGGCAGCGGTCGATACCGTCGCTGTGCACGAGGCCGCCACTCCGACCATGACGGACGCGGGCGTGCAGTCCACGACGGTGGAGGTCGGGTTACCGTACCTGCCAGCTTCCACAGCTCTGCGCCTGTGCTGCCGTCGTCGGCCCCGAACAACAGCGTCCCGTTAAGTTCGGTGAATCCGAATGGGATCGAGCCGCCGCCACCCCGGATTGATGTCAGCCGCCAGCGTGGTCCCGTCCCCCGTGCCGTCGGTCTTCCAAAGCTCCCGGCCGTCAGCCTGGTCGAACGCGGAGAAGTACAGCTCCCCCTCAAAGGGAGTCATCAGGTCCGGGAAGGAATCTCCTCCCGCGTCGATGTCCTTGATGAGGACCGTGCCGGCTGACGTGCCGTCGCTCGTCCACAGCTCCATCCCATCCGTTCCGTCGTTGGCCTGGACGAACAGCGTTCCGCCGAAGTCGGCCAGGGCGGCCGGATCCGACGCGGCGACTCCAGGATTTATGTCCTTCACCAGGACCGTGCCGGCGGCGGTGCCGTCACTTTTCCACAGCTCGCTGCCGTTGTTGCCGTCGTCGGCCGAGAAGAACAGAGTGCCGCCCGCGTTCGTTAGGTTCTCGGAGACCGGTCGTGCTGCATCTCTCGGGCGAGCAGGTGTATCCGGGTGAACCGCTGCCGCTCGATGCCGCGGTGGCGCTGTTCCAGGCGAGAGCGCAGGAGGCAGGCGTGCGCCTTGGCCGTGGCGTCGAGGACCAGCGCGCGATCGAGCGCATCTGCGAACGCGTCGATCGGCTGCCGCTCGCAGTCGAGCTTGCCGCCGGGCGCACGCGGATCCTGTCCCCCGCCGAATTGCTGGACCGGCTCGAGGCTCGGCTGCCACTGCTGACCGACGGTCCTCGCGACCTCCCCGCCCGCCAGCAAACGATCCGAGCGACAATCGAGTGGAGCTACGGCCTGCTCGAGACCGCGGAGCGGCGAGCCCTGGCACGAATCGGTGTGTTCGTCGACGGCTTTACGCTCGACGCCGCCGACGCCGTCTGCGGGGCCACGCTCGGACAGTTGGCCTCGCTTGCCGACCACCATCTGGTGGCCCATGCTGCGACCTCGAGCGGTTCTCGGTACCGGATGCTGGAGACGATCCGGGAATTCGCGATCGAACGTCTGGATGACGACGGGGCGAACCAAGCACGCGACGCACACGCCAAGTACTTCCTGGCTTTGGCCGAGGCGGCCGAGCCTGAGCTACGGCGAGTCCGTGAGTCGTCTGCCTGGAACCGGCAGCTGAGAGCCGAGCACGCCAATCTCGCCGCGGCATTGGCGTGGACGGCCGACTCGGGACAGGTGGAACTCGGGCTCCGACTCGCTTCGGCGCTCTGGTTTTTCTGGCTCGATCGCGATTATCTGCTCTCAGGCGATCACTGGCTCACCCTGCTGCTCGGGCGACCGGCGGACGTCGCGCCGGCCGTCCGCGCCAAGGCCCTGCTCGCAACGGCGAACGTCGCCGACATGAGAGGAGATCGGCTCCGGGCCGAGCGCCACGCGCTCGAAGCACTCGACCTGTGCCACGCGCTACACGACGATGCCGGAGCCGCTTGGGCGTTGCTCTTATCGTCAGTCGGCAACACTCATCGCGGCGAATACGAGCAGGGCCGGCAGAAGCTCGAAGAAGCGCTTACTCTCCACCGAACCGCGGGGGACGAGCTCGGCGTCAGACGCTCTCTCCAGCTGCTCGGAAACCTCAGCATCGAACTCGACGACTACACCGGCGCGCGCAGGATCCTCCGAGAAGTGGTCGAGTCCGCTCGGGCAGATGGGAATCTGTTCCAAGCGGCCGCCGCACTCCACAGCCTCGCTGACGCCGAACTCGAGGCAGGGGCAACGGGCAGCGCGATCGAGCTATACGAAGAAGCGCTCACCGCATCGCGCGAGCTCGGTGCGCACCGAATCTCCTGCTTCTGCCTCGCCGGCCTCAGCGCCGCGCTGGCCGTCCGCGGTGACGCGATCAGCGCAGCCAAGTTGTGGAGCGCCGTCCTCCAACTCGAGGAGATTCTTGGTTTTCGACTGAGGTCGAGAGCACGGTGCGAGCGAAGAATCCGGCCAGACAATTCACCACCCTCCCGTCCGACATCTACCGACCCCGAGCTCGTGATCAAGATGGCACTGCCAGTCCGCCACAGCTGCTAGGTGATCAGACGGACGGCTGGTGCCGGCGCCGGGTGGATCTCGAGCTGGAGCGCGTTGAGGCTAGGGCCAGCGCGGTTGATCGGCCGCCGCGCGCCGCGCGGAACCGGCATCGATCGGAGCGTGCTGAAGCATGAACAGGTCGGGCTGGTTGCCTGGCATCCGGCGGTGTGACAGGAACGCGTAGTAGGGGTCCGCTGAGTACGCTCGGGTCGGCGGCCCCAGCCGCGCTATGCCGACAGTCAGGTCTACTGTGCCGGGTCCGGCGGTCCACGCGAGCGCTTTCCTCGCACCGGGGCGGTTGGCGATGGGTGGGTCGGCGGGGTCGGCGAGCAGCGAGACGATCTGGGCAGCCAGCAGCACGCCGAGCAGTCCCATCGCGATGGAAGCCACGCGAGATCGCCGCACCGACCACACGGCACCGGCGGCAGCTAGCACGAGGAGCGGGGGTTCGGCGACGACCAGGACGTTGATCCACGACCCAAGCTTGAACACGGTGAATACCAGCAGTAGCCCGGCCAGCGCCGCCGCGACCACCGTCCGCATAAGTTCCATGTCGAGTGGCCGCTCACGACGCGTCCACACCAGCCACACGCCGGCCGCGGCCGGGACCACAAGCGGCAACTCATTCCACGCTCCCTGCGCGATCAGACCACCCGCATAATGCAGCGACGCGCGGCCGACCTGTAGCTGAGCGTGCACCGCCTCGCGCCACACGCCGACGCCGAACGCGGCGAAAGACGCGATCGCAAACACCACGCTGGCGAGGATCAGCGACAGGGTCGCCTCGCGACGCTGTCGAGTGCTCAGCGCGATCGCCAGCGCGGGAACCGCGAATGCGAGCTTTGACATCACGGCCAACGCAAGCAAGACCCCGCCCACCGCGGCGCGACTTCGCCGAGCGCATAGCAACGCCCCGCCCAGCAGCAGCGGCGCCGCAAGCGTTTCAGGAGTCAACTGAGCATGCTCGTGCAGGCTGATAGGCAGAAGGGGCGACAGGAGCGCGGTGCCGACTGCGACGCCACGCAGGCCGGTAAGCCTCCACACGCACACGCCAACGAGAATCGCGGTCGCCAGATCGGCGAGCGCCATCCCAGCGCGCAGCGACGCGAGTCCGTCGTGGATCGAGAGCAGAACCACCCCGACGAGAAACACAACCGGCGGCTGGGCGGCGGCGAAGTCGCGGTAGGGCACCATGCCGTGCAGGAACTCACGCGCGCTCTCGGCGTACACACCGTCGGAGAAGTCCCAGTACCCGTTGCGCTGCCACATCGCGAGCAACACGAGCTCGAGTAAGCCGGCAGCGACCGCGGCCGCAATCATCAGCCCCGCTGTAGCTTCCGGCTTCCTCTGTATGCCCTCGGCTACCGACACCGTTGTCAGCCAGCGTTCGCGGGTCGCTCATCCACTACGAACCCGCGTTTCCCTTTGTCCCGAGGTTGAGCCCGCACGGCATGAACGTCCAAGCGGACCGCTTCAGAGACCCATGAGCGCTCAACGCGTTACGTGAATGTGCGTTCGCCTGCGAACGCCATTGCTGGAGCGCGCTTCCGTTCTAACACCACCCCACGAACCTATCACCGCACGGGCGGCAAGAGGCCGGTGGTTTCGGCGGCAAGAGGCCGGTGGTTTCGGCAAACCTGTCGGCGGCCGATCACGTCAGAGCTTCTCGACCCGGTTCCACTGAACAAGATGCGAACATCTCCGTGCATGGAGTTCGATGACGTCGCCGGCCGGATCGAGGGGATCCCGTATATGTCGCCGGAACTCGGGCGCCGGGTCTACGACCACGTCCGCTCGAGCGAGGTGGAGCAGGCGCTCGAGCTCGGGACCGCGCACGGCGTGTCTGCCGCGTACATCGCCGCCGGTCTGGAGGCCAGGGGTGGAGGTCATCTGACGACCGTCGACCACGGAGCCGCGACGTTCGACCCTCCGCCCGAGCAGGTGCTCGAGCGTGCAGGGCTGTCTCACCGCGTGACGATCGTCCGCAGGCACAGTTCATACAACTGGTTCCTGAAGGAGCAGGTCGAGCAGCGAAGCGACGTCGACGGTAACTGCACCCCGCTCTACGACTTCGTGTACCTCGATGGATCCAAGAATTTCAGCGCCGACGGCCTGGCGGTTGTCCTGATCGAGAAGTTGCTCCGGCCGCACGGCTGGTTGCTGATGGATGACCTCGAATGGACCTACGCGCTCGGTCCATGGTTCGAGCCCCAGCTCGGCCGCGGCGGGAACCCGTGCCCGTTTGGGCCGCTTTCGGAGAGCGAGCGAACGGAGCCGCATCTGCGCGCGGTGTTCGAACTCGTCGTCAAGCAGCATCCGGCGTTCACCCGGTTCATCCAGGAGGACGAATGGTTCGGGTGGGCGCAGAAGGGCGAGGGTGAGCGTCGGTTCGAGCTGGCAACGAGCCGGCCGCTCGGCGCACTTGTCGCAGGCGAGCTTCGCCGATGGCGTCGCAAGCGCGCCGTCGGCTCTTGAGGGCTCCGGCCGCGCGCGGACGCGCCGGTGAGTAATGACGGCGGGTCCGGCGGCCGAAGCAAGGAGGGCTAAAAGCGCCGGACGGCAACAAGCGTGTCAACCTCGTCCGTCACGTCCCAGCCCTCGGGGGGCGCCGGGTAGAACAGCTCGTCGACGACGGCCGTTGGGCCGGGGCTGCCGCCTCGAGCGTCATGGAACGCGACGAAGCCGCCACGGCGGACGTGCGAGTGCCATACGTCCCAATCCTCTCGGCAAGCTTCGCGGGAATGGTCGCCGTCGATAAACACAAGGTCGATTTCGGGACCATCCCACTCGCGTCCAATGTCCTGGCTGCGGGCGATGTGCCAGCAGACATTGGGGCCCGCGCCGCGGACATGGCGCCGCACGGCGATTTGCGTCGCAGTTGCGCTTCCGCGCCAGCCAGGAACCAGAGCCGCCCCGCTTTCCCGCGGGAACGGGTCGATGAGGTGGAGCTCGGCGCCGGCATTGACCGCGTCGGCGAGAACCATGGCCGACGAGCCCTCGTACACACCGATCTCTACGACGCACTGCGCACCGGTGGCCAGGTGTGCCAGGAGTTCAGCTTCGGCCGTGCTGTGCATCGTGCGTGGCGGGATCACTCCGATGGCAAGCGCGATGGCGCGGAGCGTGGGCTCGTCCCGAATCGGATCGGGGGTGAGCCGACGGATGGCTTTCGGTAACGCCATGGGCGCGCCGAGCATAAACGGTTGCTAGGACTTTCTTGCCGCCAGAAGCGTCACGCACGAGTCGTCTTTTCAGGCGATGACTGGGTTGTGACGACGCCGGCTTCAGTGCTCGCTCGGCGGCCCGATGCGCGCGACTCGAGAACCTTGAGGTCGTCGAACCAACGCCACCCGAGAAGCGAACGTCAACGTCGATGAGCCCCGGCGTAAACACCACCTCAGCCGAGCTGACTTCTGCGGGCTCTTCTGTGGGGACCGAGCGCCGTCCCGGTGCATCTCCGCGGGACTGCCGCTCTCCTTCGAGGCTGGCCTGTGAATCCCAACGTGTAGTCAACCGGGACGATGCGCGCGAAACCGAGCCCAGCGTCAGCATGGCCCGGGTGAGCGCGCTCGGTTGTCGCACGGGCTCCAACTACCGCACCAAGCCTCGCCGGCCTCGGTCCGGCGGCACCAAGCATTCTCATCCATCATGGATGGCGGCGCAAGAGGCCGCCCGGGACGCTGTCGTACAGACCCGGCGAGTGTGGGATCGGTTGTGTCGAGGTCATAACGCACCGGCCGCGTCACGGAGGAGCTCGCCGAAGTTTGGCGCTTTACCCCTCAAAAATGAGGGGTAAAACGCCATTGACCGGGGGTGGGGTCGGCCACAGCTCCTCGCGACCTTGTGAGCCGACCACAACGCCGATCGTTTACGCGACACCCACCTTCCGACCGAGCGCAACCCGGCATCCACCTTCTCGCTGCTCTAGGAGCGAGAGTAGAGAACCCTGCACTGCCTCGGCTGAGTGAGCTCCGTCTCCCCGCTTTTGTTCATTAACTGGCGCTAGTCAGCCCACCAGTCGCGCTCGCCCTCGACGTCATCGCGCGGAGCGTCGCCGAGATTAGGCGCGCCGATGACGAGTATCTCGAGGCCCTCCGGCCCTGCCTCGTAGCCTCGCCACATACCGGGCGGGACGCGCACCGCGTCCCATTCCTTTAGCTCGACGATCTCGTCGTCGACCTTCATCCGTCCACTCCCGCGCACGACCACGTACACCTCCTCCTGCTTCTTGTGGGTGTGGCCGTAGGGAAAGCGGTAGCCGGGCGGGACGCGCTGGTAGGTCAGACCGGACTCCTCGAGCTCGAGCGCCTTGGTCGCCGCGCGGAACTCCAGGTTCGGCGCGCCATCAAACCTAGAGCCAAGGTCCTCCAGATCATCCTTGAGGTTCCTGAGCGTGAATGGCACGGTGAAATCGTATGACACCCCGTCGATGGGGTCGCCCGAATCGATGGATTACCAGGGACTTCGCTCGCTGAGCGGACGAAGGGACTCGAAACCCGGACCCCTTCATTACGAGGCATCCCGGGGGGCCAGTCGAGCCGGTCGATGCGTCGAATGCTGGGATTTAGGCCGGACCGGACGAGGCCCTCGCCCGCGCTCCGGAACAACGCTCTCGCCTTGCGGAATCGCATGCCTGGCGGCAGCCGCTCGCCCTGGCGAGTTCGTCTTTGGCCCGGTGGCCAACGACACACGCCGCGCGCGGATGCAGAATGGTCTCATGGAGCAGAGGTCGGATGGTTCAGGGCCGCTTAACGCGACCTCCGCAGCGGCGTTCTGGTGTGCCTGATGCTACGCCTGGCGCGGGCAAGACGGTTGAAGTCTGGCGCCTCGGTTCAGCTTGAGCGCCGCCCGGCGTGCGCCGGCGAGGATTGGGTCTCGCATCTGCCCAAGCTCATCGATGCTGTGTGCGAGGAGTGGCACCTGTCACTCGATGATGAGCGGATGGCCGCTGGGGCGTGGGGAGTCGTGGCGTGGTGTCATACCGAGAGCGGCCTGGAGGCTGCGCTGAAGCTGTGCGCCAACGAGCAGCGCCTGTCTGCCGAGACGAACGCGATGCTCGCATGGGGCGGGCATCCAGCGGTACGCGTCCTCGCGCATCGACCAGGCGCGCTGCTCCTGGAACGGGCCCGTTCGGGACGACCGTCGCGGCTCGCGCCCACGCGGTTAGCGCTGCTCCTCGACGCACTTCACCGACCCATGAGCGCCAGCCGGCGAGGACTCGGAGACTGGCGTACGAGCATCGAGGCTGCCGTCACGCACGTACCTTCCCTTCAAACACTCGGCCAGGCGCTGCTCAAACACGGAGAGGGCCGTCCGGCCGTCGCCTTGCACGGCGACCTCCAGCCGGCCAACATCCTTGAGCACCGCGGCACGATCGCGGTGATCGACCCAGTCGGGATCGCCGGCCCCCGGGAACTCGATGTCGCGAATGCAGCGCTCCAGCACAATTGGGGCGAGGACTCATCAGCGCGAATCAGGCGCCTAGCGGACCTGACCGGCACCGACGAGGCGTTCGCGATCGCCTTCGGCCAGTTCAGCGCCATGTACGCGGCCCTCGCGCCAAGATACTGAACGGTGCGAGGGTCGCAGGCCGCGCCAAGACGCGCCGTGCCTCCGGTGCAGCCGCTTGGTGCCGATCGAGCGCCGGCGCGGGAGCGAGACCTCGGTGTTTGGTGCGGGGACGAGGCGGCCGTCCCCGTAGGCCAGCGAAGCAACCGCGTGGGACCAGTTGCCGACCCACGGCGCCTAGCGGACTTTGGCGATGCAGCTATGAGGAGGTCGCGACGCCGTCGCATCTCCTTCTCTTTCGGAGGGACTCTCGATCTGGCGCGCCACGCACCCGGGCTTCGACTTTAGGCGTCCGCGGCAGGAATCCGGTTGGCTACGCCGAAAGCGCGGTTGATGGAAGACTCAGAACCCACAGCCGCACCTGAACCAGGTGGTGCGCTGCCGCCGAGTGGTAGTCACGACTATCCGCTGACGTTCTCTGTCGACTATCCAGACCGCGAGCTCGACCGACTGAGCTCAGCGTTGCGGATCTTCTGGGTCATCCCGATCGCGATCCTCGCCGGAACGGTCGAGGGCGGCAGCTTCAGCACAGGCTCCAGTGCTCGCTATGGCGGTGGCGGTATCGGAGTGCTCGTCATCCCGGTACTGCTGATGCTGCTATTCCGCAAGAAGTATCCGCGCTGGTGGTATGACTGGAACCTTCAGCTGACCCGCTTCACCAATCGGATCGTCGTCTATCTCGCGCTGATGGACGACCGCTACCCCTCCACCGACGAGCAGCAGGCCGTGCACCTCGAGTTCCCGCATCCCGACGCGGAGCACGATCTCAGCCGCGGCCTCCCGCTGGTCAAGTGGCTGCTGGCCATCCCCCACTATGTCGTGCTTTTCTTCCTCGTGATCGGGGTGGTGTTCGCCGCTATCGGGGCGTGGTTCGCGATCCTGTTCACCGGCCGCTACCCACGCTCGCTGTTTGACTACATCGAGGGCGTGATCCGGTGGGAAAACCGCGTCGGTGCCTACGCCTTTCTACTGATCACCGACCGCTACCCGCCATTCAGCCTCGAGCCCTAGCTGCGCGCTGAACGCGGATGCCGGCCTGGTGCTTCGGGCTGAGCAATTACGACCGTCCGCTGCTGACCGGCCGTAGTTGTCGAGCAGCGAGGATGGGTAGCGTTGCGGCGAGCTAAGTTTTCGATTGCCCGCGTGGCAGCCCGCTCCTGGCGACGGGCGTTGGCTCAAGGTGGGTGCCGGTGAGGTAGCGCTGGACAGTGGGCGCTGCTTCTGCGACGAGGTCCTCGTGAGCGAGCCTCGCGATCGCGGGCACCTTGATGATGTGGCGCGCGACTGCGGGGCCGAACAGATGTGAGCCAGTGTCGAGCTCAAGCTGACCCGCTTGCCGCGATATCGCGCTGTCGGGATAGCGGGGGGGTAATCGGTTCAAGAGACCGCGGAAGACCGTCGCACGCCGAGGGGCCCAAACCTGCGTGCTTCTACGGACCGGTGACGCGGGGAGGACACCGATGCGCGTGGGAGGCGGGCACCGTAGCGTGGAGTGCATCCGCCACGTTAGAGGAAGGTGCTGTGATGAGTGCACACCGAATGAGCAATGCCGACGCGGCCTGGCTGCACATGGACCGGCCGACGAACCTGATGGTCGTCAACGCGCTGCTCTGGTTCGAGGAGCCCGTCGATGCCGATCGCGTCAAAGCGATCCTGCGATCGCGCCTGGTCGAGCCGTTCCCACGGTTTCGCCAACTGGTCATAGAGCCGCGTCTGGGGGTCGGGGTCCCGTCGTGGGAGGATGATCCGAACTTCGATCTCGATCTTCATGTCCACCACCTCGCGGTTCCGGCCCCCGGGGACAAGCGCGCGCTCGAGGCGCTGGTCAGCGACCTGATCTCGCGTCCGCTGGATCGCGACAAGCCGCTGTGGGATTGGTACCTGGTCGAGGGCTTGGGCGGGGGGATGGCGATGGTCGTGCGCATCCATCACTGCATCGCCGATGGGATCGCGCTATCGCGCGTGCTGCTCTCACTGACCGATACGCACGCCGACGCCGGGATCGCGCCGGCGCGCGACGGCGCCGGGCGGGGTCGGCTCGGCTCGCTCGCCGCGCCGGTGAAGGCCGGCGCGCAGCTTGCCCGGGCGGGCGTCCACGAGGGCATCGAGATCCTCACCCACCCGACCTCCGAGCTGCCCGCGCTGGCGTCGCGTGGGACGGCCGACGCGGCGACCCTCGCCAAGCTGCTGTTGACCGGGTCCGACGCGAAGACCGTCCTGAGCGCCAAGCCCGGGGTCGCGCGCCGCGTCACGTGGTCTGATCGGATCCCGCTTGAGGACCTCAAGGCGATCGGTCATGCGACCGGCACGACGGTCAACGACGTTCTGACCGCGGCGATGACCGGCGCCTTGCGTCGCTACCTGCTCGGCCGCGACAGCCTCGTCGATGAGATCCGCACGATGGTTCCCTACAACCTGCGACCGCTCGACGAACCGCTCCCGCGCGAGCTGGGTAACCGCTTCGGCCTCGTGTACCTCACGCTCCCCGTGGGGATCGCCGACCCAGCCGAGCGCCTCGCCGAGGTGCATCGCCGGATGGATGCGATCAAGCACTCGCGCGAAGGCGGCCTCTCCTACGCGATCCTCGAAGCTGTCGGCTTGACCCCGCACCAGATCGAACAAACCCTGCTCGACGTCTTCACGCAGAAGACCAGCGCGGTGCTGTCCAACACCCTGGGCCTGCGCGAACCGGTCTATTTCGCGGGTAACAAGATCGCCGGCGTGGTCCCGTGGGTCCCGGCCGCGGGAACGATCGGGATGGGCATCGACATGATGAGCTACAACGGCGCTGTGACCGTCAGCCTGCAGGTCGACGCCGAACTCGTCCCCGACCCGGAGAAGATCATCGCCGACTACCAGCGCGAGGTTGAGACGCTCCGCCGGCTCAAGCCCGCCAAGCCCGCCAAGCCCGCCACGCGAGCGAAGCGCGGGACAGCCGCCAAGCCGACCAAGACCCCCACTCATGAGAAGCGCGCGACCGAAGCCAAGCCGACCTAGAGACCACTTATCTGGCTTCTCGCCGGTTGTAGAGGTGCTTGGCCCACAGATACGCAGCAGCGGTGATGACCAGGCACCACACGATCGCGGTTATTCCGGCGCCTCCGACGTGCCGGTTGGCGAGAAGGCGCCGCACGGTGTCGGTGATCGGGGTGAAGGGCTGGTTCTCAGCGAACCAGCGTAAGCCCGCGGGCATGGAGGCCACCGGCACAAAGCCGCTCCCAAGGAACGG
>DATJYY010000072.1:0-5831 GCA_035499395.1 Solirubrobacteraceae bacterium | reverse complement strand
AAAGACCAACAGTGTGTCCATGGCCCGGCATGATCGACACCGGCTCCTGATCCAGCAGGCGAACCAGCACCACGGCGATCGCACCAGACCTCCGTTGTGGAAATCGTCCTGAGCACCAGCGACGCGGGCGTCAACGCCGGCGGCTGCTCCGCCCACGGGAGCGACAGCCAGCTGCGCTTGCGGGTCAGCGGCGAATGTGGCTGCCAGCAATCACATGGACGGCTCCCGCAATCGCGCTTGGCAATGTGGGTCTTCGGACTCGTTCTCAGTCGCGGCGGGCGACCGACGGCGCGGCCCTGCCTCGCAACCGGCGACGAGGAGGGCGCCTTGGTTCATTGGTCGCGTCTGCCTTGTCCGACCACACGGGCTCGAACGGAAAGCCAGTAGCCCGAGCCCGAGGCCGAGCGAGACTGTGATGGCGGCGCGGGTCACGTCATTTGTCCCGGTAAGCGCGCCGCTGGTACAGGGTCCGCTCGAGCGGCGCTGTCACAGCGCCCAGTTCTCGTGGCATGGCCTCAGACCCGGAAGCCGCGCCGACTGCACGTTGCGGGTAGTGTCGTGGCGCACTGGGATGGGATCGCGCGAGGGATACATCCGGTTCACGGGGTGGTTGTGCGTGGTCACCGGTGGCGCGCTGCTAATCGTGTCGGTGTTGGCAGCCGCTCAGGGCAAAGCCGCGTCGGCCGCGGTCTGGTTTGTCGCGGCCGCAGTGTTGATCGTTTGGGGGGTGTGGAGGCTGAGGTCCATGAGGTCCTGAGTCGGCCCGCGAGTCGGGCTGGCGCCCGGAGGTCGCAGCCCGCTGGAGTGCCCGACGCCCGGCGCGTCTGTCCGCGCCCGTCCGCGCCAGTCGGGCGTGGCGGGTGCTGCGACGGGGAGGCGCCGCAACAACCCCGTCCGTCTCGGGCTTATCCGAGGAAGGAGTGGAACGCGCCGAGGGGCTCGGGCAGCACGGGGCTGAACGGCTTGAAGCCGTACGACGTGCTTGTGTCAAACCCGGCCTTCACGGCTGCTGGCTTGTCAACGAACGGGGTGAGCGCCGTGACCGCCTGGTCGATCTTGGTCCGCTTGAGCGTGCGCTCGTAGCCGTTGTTGTTCGGTGGGCCGACGCTCTCGGGCTTACCCTGGATCCCGGTCACGTTCTCGATCGGGCCGCCGTCGCGCTTGGCGACGCCAGGCGCGACTACGCGCGCGAGCGTGCGATGGTCGCTCTCGATCCCATGATCCGTGCCGCGGTGACCCGAAGGTCGGCGGTGCTGAAGTTCCGCACCCCGACCAGGTACGCGGCGATGAACGCGTCCTCGAGTGTGACCACACGTTCAGCGTGGTCTGGGCGTCGGAGAACATCGTCGACGGGTAGTAGAAGGTGGTTAACGGCGACGGCCTGCCGGTCACGCTCTTCTGGAGCAGGTAGTGCGACATCTCCTCCTGGCGCGCGGCCTTGAGATAGCCCTCGTCATCTGACTCGAGGTGCCGGAAGAACGGCGCCTTATCGATGATGTGGGAGTAGGTGGTGACCGCGAGCGCTTCGGCGATCTGAGCCGCTCCGAGGATCGCGATGTCACCACTCGTCGGCCCACCGGCCTTCGCGGCGGCAAACGACGGGATCAGCGCTTGCATCCCGGTGATGCCGGCGAGGGCGCCAGCGCCGACGACGGCTCGGCCGAGAAACTGGCGACGGTCGGTTCCTGACGGTGCGTGCTCATCAGACATGTTGGTGGTTCTCCCCTCACGGCGAGTTGACTGTTGCAACCCGTACGCAACTCTTAAGAACCGGATCACTCAGTGGCGGCGGCGAGATGACTCGCCGGTGTGCACATGCCGGTGAGGGTGTGACTGTGAGGTCGGAACGGCGGGAGACTCTCCTGCGTTGCTGCGCTGTTCCGCCGTGCAGTCGGGGCACAGCCCAACAATCGCGAAGTGAGTGAAGCGAGCGGTGTGGCCGAACTCGCCGCGGATCTGCTCGCGGATCATGTCAAGGCGACCCGGTGCGACGGTGGTGACCTTGCCGCACCGCTCGCAATAGAGGTACTCGACGACCTCGTCGCTGACCAGGGCGTAGAGGCCGGCCGAATGGCCGAGATGGACGTGGCGGACGACTCCGAACTGCTCGAGCACCTCGAGGTTGCGGTACACCGAGGACTCGTCCAGCGATAGCTCACGGGCCAGATCGGCCGCGGACACGGGACCGTCGGCAGCGAACAGCGCTTCGAGCACGAGCCGCCGCGGGGTCGAGATCCGCAGGCCCGCTTCGCGCAGCGTGTCGAGCGCGTCAGCGAGATCGGTGAATGCGAGGGGTGGTGCGTCGGGCGACTGGGTCACGACAGCACTACATCTTGGCGCGTCCGGTCAGCCTTCGGGACCGATGCCGCCCTCTTCAAGGTGCGCCGACCAGCGCTCTTCGATGTGGCCGAAGTGCCAGACCGAGATCGCGATCACCCAGGTGGCGAGAAACATGCCGACGATCACGAACCCGAGGACGTTGAGGTCGATGTTCTCGAACCACGTCCAGAACGACCCGGACAGGTTGAGATGCTGGGCGATCAGGCCGCCCAGCTCGATCGTGCCGATCACCAGCGCGACCGCCACCGATAGCCCGGTGATGGTGATGTTGTAGAAGACCTTGCGGACGGGTTTTGAGAACGCCCAGCCGTAGGCGAAGTTCATGAACGACCCGTCGATCGAGTCCATCAGCGACATCCCGGCGGCGAACAGGACCGGCAGACACAGGATCGCGTACCAGGGAAGCCCGGCCGCGCCCGCGCTGCCGGCGATCACCAACAACGCGACTTCGGTCGCGGTGTCGAAGCCGAGCCCGAACAGCACACCGATCGGATACATCTGCGGCGGCTTGGTGACGGTCTTGGTCAACCGGCCGAGGACGCGGTTCATCAGCCCGCGCTTTTCGAGCTGCTCCTCGAGCTGGCGCTCGTTGTAGCGGCCAGTTCTCATCTCGCGGAACACCTTGATGATCCCGAACAGGATCACGAGATTTATCGCGGCGATCACGTACAGGAAGGTTCCCGAGACGAGCGTCCCGATCCAGCCGGTCACCTGATGCAGCTCGGAGTTGTCGTTCTTGACCGGCGCTGACAGCGAGCGCACCCCGACCGAGATCAGAAACGCCAGCGCGAACACGATCGTCGAATGCCCGAGCGAGAACCAGAACCCGACGCTCAGTGGGCGCTTTCCCTCCTGCATGAGCTTGCGGGTCGTGTTGTCGATCGCCGAGATGTGATCGGCGTCGAACGCGTGCCGCAGTCCCAGCGTGTACGCGGTAACCCCGATCCCGACCGTGAACGTCCCCGACGCGCCGAGCGCGTAACTGTTCGGCGCGATCAGTGCGATCAGCGTCAAGAAGCCAATCACGTGCAGCCCCCCGACGACCGCGACCATCATCAACACCGTCCGCTTCTGACTACCGGTCAACGAAAGCCAGAACGCCCGCACCCCGGGCCGTGTCCCGACTACCGTCGCTGATTGCACCGTCGCCTCCTTCACTCATGGACGCTCAGACGAGCGCTGGCCTCCTATACGGTCCTCCGTCGATCTCGGATCACTCCCGCCCCGAGGGCACCGCCCTCGACATCGGAACTTCCTCGAGACGTAGCCGCGGAGGCCAACATCCGCGACGAATCTGCGCAACCTAATACGAGCCGACAGCTAATGCAAGCACCTGGTAATTAGGAGCACATCGGATGTGGCTGCCGGGATCGCGTCGTGCACGACCAGAACGTCGCCAGCCTTGCCGGACGCAGCGATCGCACACGCCGAGAGCCTCGAATTCGCCCGCGCTGAACCGCCCCGAGCCGTTGAAACGTCCTCCCACCCCGACCGCCGTCATCTGGCTGATCGGAATGCTCACTCTGCTCACCGGGGTCATCCTTCGCATCGCAGGCAACAAGCCTCTGGGCGGCGCGATACTCCTGCTCGGTGCCGTGATTCTGATCCTCGGCCGACTCGGCAACCTCAGAGGACGATGAGCTCGCGCAACACGAAACCTAACGCGCGCTATTGAGCAGTCCAGGGACCTTGTGAACGGGTGAGCAGCGGCTGAGTAGCTCCGCTTGCGTGTCGAGGAGGGCGGAGACACCGGCACCGCTTTGCCGTTTGGGATTTGGCGCCGCCTGGCGGGTACGTCGCTGGGAACTTCAGGGGCCTTGGGCCGGGTGATACGGTCTCGCGCGCGTCGGACCTGCCCGGCGTGGCGTTGAGCGCAGCGAAGTCCGGTCTAATTCCGGCGCTGTCCCGCAACGGCAAAGGCCTCTCATGTAGGGGACGCGCCCGGTCGCCTACCTCGGCGTCTCGATACCAGTCCTCGGATGAAGGGCGGTTCGAGCGCTTCACCGGCGCAAGAGCTCCTTCGTCCTCCCGCGAAGGAGGATGACCCATGTCCAGCAGTATCAGCGCGCCGAGCCATCGGGACGACAAGACCGACCCGCCCGGTGCGCCGTCGGGGGCAGCACAGGCGACACGATCGGAACCGCGGTCGCTGTGACCGAGGTCGCTGTCTGCATTGCGCTCTCTGCCGTCTTGCACCCGTAGAGACGCTGCCCGCGTGGTTGGGGCAGCTGGTTTCAGCGTTTGGCCCCGGTTGCTCATGTGGTGGGCGCTGTGCAGCGCTCGAGCGATAGCGGGACTGGCCTTCTGGGGCCCATCCGTGGCCAGGACACGTTCGATGATCGGCTGGCTGCCTGCGCACGCGGGGTGCCGTATCTTGCTTGAAGGCAGTTGTCGCAGGCGCTTGACATTTCCGTCGATCCCGCGGCCGGCGGACGGCTTGGGAGCTCGTACCCCAAGTCCGCCCGCAGGTTGGGCTGGTCTGCGTGGGTCGTGGCGTTACTCGTCGTCCTGCTTGTCGGAGTCCCCGCGTCGACGGCGTGGGCGGATGGGGATCCGGGCAGTGATGTGCTGGTGTATCAGGACTTGTTCGCCGGGTCCGAGGTGGGTCTGTCGGTTCAGCAGCAGGTTGAGCTGGGATCGTTGTTGAAGGGAGCCGCGCGCCGTGGGTTCCCGATTCGCGTCGCGATCATCGGTGGTACGCAGGATTTGGGTGCGGTTACGGAGTTGTGGCGCAAGCCGCGGACGTATGCCCGGTTCCTGGGGTACGAGCTGTCGTTGGCCTATAAGCAGCGCCTGTTGGTGGTGATGCCGAATGGGTTCGGGTTCAACTGGCCGGGCCACTCGCCGACGTCGGCTTACAGGTCGCTGGCGGGGATTTCGGTTGGGCCAGGCGGTGGTGGATTGTTCAACGCCGCCGAGGTCGCGGTCGGGAAGCTGGCTCGTGCGGCGGGCGTGAGGCTCCCGTCGGTCGCGGCTACGGCCGGTGGCGGGTCGGCGGTGCCGAGCGCAGCGCCGAGCCCTGGTGGACCGCTTCCGGTTCCGCGTCACAGCACGGATGACGTCCTGGGGATCGTCGTGTTGGCGCTGATGGGGGTCGCCGGCGGCGCTTTCGCTGCGCGCTGGACTATGCGGCGTCGGGGCTGGGCTTGGCCGCGAGGGCGGGCCCGCTCGCGGTGGCGTGTGCCGTCGCCCTCGGTTGTGCGCATGGCGATTCCGGGTGGTGCGGTCGTGCTGATCGGGCTTGTGGCGGGCGCGGTGGTTCTGGTGCGGTCGAGCGCGCCGGCTCAGTCCCAGGCGGACGCGCTGGCCGCGAATCCGTATCTGGATCCGGGCACTCCGGTGCACGGGGTGGCTGCCGATTTCACGCTGTCTGATCAGTTCGGCCAGCCGGTTTCGCTGCATTCGTATCGCGGGAAGGTCGTGATCCTGGCGTTCAACGATTCCGAGTGCACGACGGTGTGCCCGTTGACGACGACCGCGATGCTCGAGGC
>DATJYY010000071.1:0-2528 GCA_035499395.1 Solirubrobacteraceae bacterium | reverse complement strand
GGGAGAGCTGGTTGGGGTTGCGCGCTACGTCCGCTCGGCGAGCGAGCCCGACGCAGCCGAGGCCGCCGTCGCCGTCGTCGACGATTGGCAGGGGCGTGGAGTGGGACGAGCGCTCCTGAACCGGCTGGCCAACCGCGGGCGTCAGGAAGGCATAAAGCGTTTCACCGCCCTGGTTCAGGCCGATAACCAAGCTGCGCTGGAACTCATCGGTGAAGTGCCGCTCACCGAGCGCTCACGCGACGGAAGTGAGCTGCATCTGGTGATGAAGCTGCCGCGGCGGGGGCTGGGAGCCCAGCTCGCCCGCGCGCTCCGCGCTGCCGCCGCAGGCTCGCTCAAGGCGGCCGGCGCGAGGCTCTCCGGCCCGGGCGCTACTTGCGCCGGGCAGGATGGCGATCGCGCGGACTGATAGGTCGAAACCGCGGCCCGCCGCGGGGACATCGGGCATTCGGGACGGGCGTGAGGTATACGTAGTCGATTGCCGGCCAGCGGTCGCCCAGCGCGGCCGCCGACCGCATGATCGCGTCCTCAACTGCGGGGACATCCAGATCGTCGTCGAACACGACATCGCCGTTCACGATCAGGCTGGAGGCCCCGAGCACGATCGCGAACAGGTCCGGGACTTCGACAACGCCTTGCTGTGCGGCCACGATTCCGCGCATCTCGCGCGACATCGACAGGGGGACGCCGCGACCCGCGAGAAGCTGTCTGTTGTTGTGCAGCAGGAACGCCGACGCGCCCAGCAGCAACAGTCCAATCAGCATGCTCGCCAGCGTGTCAGGGGTCGCGCTGCGTGTCGCCTGGCTGACGACCAATCCCGCGATGGCTACGAGGCCACCGATCACACCAGAGCCTCCGCCGACCACGACGGTGGTCGCTGCGGGATCCGTGCTGTGTCGAATCAAAGCTCGCAGCGAGATACCGCGTCGGGCCGCCTGCCTGCGTAGCGGTCGCAGTTCGGTCTCCAAGGCGAATGCATCGAGGGCGACGGTCACGGCCAACACCGCGTAGGCGATCGTGTAGTGGTCAGGGAGCGACGGATGCAGCGCAGCTCGGATCCCCCCCTCGAGCGCGAATCCGCCGCCTCCGACGAAGATGCCAAGTGCGGCAAGGAACGACCAGAAGAAGCGCTCCCGTCCATACCCGAGGGGATGGTCTTCATCCGACGGCCGCGCGCTGCTCAGCACCCCGATGAGCAGGAACATGTGGACCGCCGCATCGGCCACAGCCGCCGCGACCTGGGATCGCAGCGCGACCGAACCCGTCACCCATGCCGCGACCCCCAGCATCGCGATTTCGATGCAGTCCGTCGCCAATGAAGCCAGCACGCCTCGAGGTGTCGCGCCAACGTCGGACGCCTTGGCGGTCGCCGCCGACCAGTCGGATCGCGAACCCGTAGCCTCTCGCACGTCGCCGCCCTCGCAGCGAGGAATCAGCGCTCGGGCGTTCTCCGTGCCACGGCGGAGCGCTCCTCAACCCTTCATGGCGTAGCTCACCGGACCGTTCGCGTAGTCGGTAGCCGTGAGCCAGGTGGCCGGGTAGCCGATCGGGGTCGGCGAGGCGCGCGTTTCTGCCGGTGGGCTGATGTACCCGTCAGAGTATTTGGGGACGAGCCGGTCGGCTAGCGACCACCACGCGTCGAGCAGGCTCCCGGCGTTGGCGATCCCGAAGTCGGTGATGGTCCGGAGCGCGCGCTCGGGATCATCTCGAACGTCGTCGTCGACGGCCGCGATGGCCGCGCGCGCTTCGCGTTCCTTCTTGGCTTGGAGGGGGAGGATGTCGGCGCGGGTCATCCGCTGGAAGTTCAACCGGGCCCAGTTGGCCACGAAATCAAACGCCCACCATGCCGATGTGCGATCGAGTTGACGCGGATCGCCGCTCTGATAGGACCACGGGAACTCCGTGCACTTGACGTAGAAGGGTGCGAACACGCTTGTGTAGCTGATGTCGGGTGCGAACCACATCAGGCAGCGCGCCGGTTCCGGGACGTTGGGGCGGGTTTGGAGTACGTAGGTGTAGCCCTGGTAGAACACCGAGATCGGACGTTCCCAGGCGCCGTAGGTGGTGAGGCCATTGGTGACGTCGTTCTGGTTTCCGTCGTAGCGTCCTGCGAAGCGGTTCGGGTCACCGTACGGCCCGGCTGCCGTTCCCATGGTGAGATCGAACTGCGTGCCTTCGTAATGGTCGCGGTAGAGGCTGAAAATCTCCTCTAAACCCAGCTTGTGATTGGGGGCGATCGAGAACGGATACGCCGTGGTATAGCCATCTTGCACCCACGGGCTCAATCCGAGGTCCGGATTCATTCGATCGAATATCCGCCAAACCCGTCGCAGCGAATAGTAGGGGTGGTTGTACTCCCCCGGGCTGACCGCACGCAGCCAGTCCAAGCATCCATCCTTCGGATCCCACCATCCGACCGCCTGCAAGTCCTCGACGAGCGTCTGAGAATGAATCTGCTCGTAGTCCTGGCTCGGGACTTCACGGATGCGGAATTCGTTGGCTGCGACGAACGCCTCGCCGTCCGGAACCCG
>DATJYY010000070.1:0-33006 GCA_035499395.1 Solirubrobacteraceae bacterium | reverse complement strand
GAAGAATCCGGCGTACCGGTCGGCCATTCGCACCATCGGCGCACGCTGCGTCTGCGCGTGCTCCACCAGTCGCACCAGCGCGGCATAAGCGCTGTCGCGCGCGGGCCGGTCGGCGCGCACATCGAACGGGCCGCCGGCGTTGGCGCAGCCACTGAGAACCGGCATCCCGCACCGAACCGTCTCGGGAAGAGACTCTCCGCTCAGCGTACTGGTGTCGATCACCGCCTCCGCGCTGATCAGCGTTCCGTCCACCGGGACCACTTCACCGGTCCGTACGAGCACGACGTCGCCCGCTTCGACCCGCTCCACAGCGACCTCCTCGAGGTCGTCGTCGATCCGCAGCTGCGCCGTCTTGGGAGCCCGCTGAACCAGAGCGGTCAACTCGCGCCGCGCCCGCCGCGACGCGATCGCCTCGAGCGCGGCCCCGCCGGAGAACATCAAGCCGATGACCACACCCGCTAGCTCCTCTCCCAGCGCCAGCGCGCCGACCATCGCCACCAGCGCGATCGTGTCCACGCCCAGGCTGTGCTCGACAACCACGGTACGGCCCACCTCGACAGCCAGCTCGGCGGCGAGCACCGCAACGGCCACACGCCATACCGTCTCCCCGGCCGCGCCCTGGCCCACGAGGTGCAGCACACCGCCGACGACGATCGCGGCGAACGCGAACACCGCGAGGAGCTGCGCGCGATGCTCCACCAGCCAGGCTAACCGGCCGGGCGCATGCGGGCGCTCGCGACGAGGCGACTTCCCGGCGCGGGCGGTAGCAGCGGGAGCGCTCTCCATGGCCCGAGCGTCCCAGCCGGTGCCACCGCTCTTAACCGTGGCGAATACGGGTGTCGGTCGGTGGTGCAAGCGGATGCCTGCGACGGACGCCGGTGCGACCGTGGGATCGAGACCGATGTTCGATTCGCGCAGCTCGCTCAAGCCATGCGCGCTGATTTCGGTGCGTTCGAGCCGTCGGCTGATCCTATGGCGGACGACACCTTCGAGCAGTCCCTTCGGGTCGCGGTGAACGCGACCCGTCGGGCGCAGGACCACGTCTCCTGACACTCGTAGCGATTTGACGGTCGACTTGCGGAAGCAGGTCGAGTCCGTCTTGCTTTCGCAGGGATTGTGTTTCCGCGATCTCCATCGGGGAAGCCGCGGCGCACCTCAGGGCAAGCATCTACACATTCTTCTCCCTGCTATCGGACGAAACGCTGCGTACTTTCCCGCGGGCTCGCGTGGACGTTTTCGGTTGTCGATCGAGTTGCGCACGTGGAAGCTGGTAGTCCGATGAACTTGCGTCGGTTCGTATTTGCTGCGGGAGCCGCCGGTGTGGCGCTCTACTTCGCGGTGATGCGCCGACCGGTTCTCACCTGGGGAGCGAGCGACGCCGAGGCAACCTCGCGGCTGCCGGGCGACGAGCTGCTCGAGGACCCGGACGGCGTCGCGACGCGTGCGATCGAGATCCATGCGCCGGCCTCGGCGGTTTGGCCGTGGATTGCGCAGATGGGACCGTCGCCGCGCGGCGGTGCGTACACCTACGACTGGATTGAGAACCTGCTCGGCCTGAACATGCACAGCGCCGAGACCGTCTTGCCGGAGTTCCAGCACCCCGTAATCGGTGACACGATTGGATACGGCGCGAATCGGATGCGATTGGAACGCGTCGAACCTGAGCGCGTGCTCGCATGGCGTTCGCAGAACGGCAACTGGGTGTGGACGTTCGTGCTCAACCAGACGAACGGGACCACGAGGCTGATCAGTCGCAACCGCTTCCGTCTTCCGCGGATGACTGACCGCATCGGGATGGTGCCGATGGAACCCGCCTCCCTCCTGATGGAGCGCAGGATGCTGCTCGGAATCAAAGAGCGGGCCGAGCAGCTCGCGGCCACGGCCAGCGATGATGTCTCGGAACCTCCGTCCCACGAGAGCCGGTCGATATGAACAGGAGCGATGATTTCGGCGTTGCTCGTGCCGCACAGATGGTGAAGGAGCTTTCACATGGCGCGTGTTGAAGGCGAGATCATCATTCATCGACCGGTGGAGGAGATGTTCGACTTCGTTGCCGACGAACGCAACGAGCCGCGGTACGGGCAGGAGGACCATCTGGGCCAACCTCAAACGGCTGCCGGCGTCAGGGGTCGCGCGTCACTCCGATCGGGTTAGGACGATGACTTCCGCTGGCGCCGGTCGTGCCGTCGATCGGGGGCGTGAGCTCTCGGATCCGGCGACCGACGCGATGGGCCGACCGAACGTCCTCGTCGCCTACGCAAGCGAGCATGGCTCCACCGAAGGGATCGCCCAGCGGATCGCGGCGCGGCTCGCCACGAGCGTGCATGTCCATCTCCGGCCCGTCGAGGAAGCCGATGACGTTGAGCCCTATGAGGCAGTCATCATCGGCAGCGGCGTTTACGGCCAGCGCTGGATCCCCAGCGCAACCGAGTTCGTGCGACGGAATCGCCAGGCGCTGGCCGCTCGGACCGTGTGGGTATTCAGCGTCGGATCGTTCGGAGACACCCACCACGTGATCGGCAAGCTGATGAGGCGAGAGCCGAAGGAGATCGGGGAGATCCAGGACGCCATCCACCCCCGCGAGTACCGGATCTTCGCCGGCGCCATCGAACGACACCAGTGGCCGCTCGGTTCGCGCGCGTTCTTCCACGCATTCGGGGGACGCTTCGGCGACAATCGTGACTGGCCCGAGATCGACGCGTGGGCGGACGCCATCGCCCGCTCGCTGAGTCGATCGCGTGGCAGAACATCGAACAGCACCACCTGACCACGCCAGCCGGGGCTCGGTTTTCAGGTGCGGCCGGCGATCTCCTTGGTTGAAGCGGCGATGCGGGCCGCCGGGAGGAGCCTCCCCGATATGAGTCTGGCTTTCGCGCTCATGGCACCAGTCAACGGTTCCACAGGCTCCTGGGCCACGCTGTCGCACGATGGGTGGCGGCGCAAGAGGCCGCCCGGGGACGCTGACGCACAGACCCGGGGAGTGTGGGGTCCGTTGTGTCGGGGTCATAACGCACCGGCCGCGTCACGGAGGCGCTCGCCGAAGTTTGGCGTTTTACCCCTCAAAAATGAGGGGTAAAACGCCATTGACCGGGGGTGGGGTCGGCCACAGCTCCTCGCGACCTTGTGAGCCGACCACAACGCCGATCGTTTACGCAACAGCCACGAACAGGAGCGGCGCCACCTCGTCGCTGCTTGAGGCGTAACTGATCAACGCGCCTCGACTACCTGGACCGCCCCCGGTTTGGACGACACGTCTTACCTTGCGTTGTTGATGTTTGTATCAGCGAGCTTGCTATGTAACTACGAGTCCGAGAGGCCACGGAGTCCCGTTCGTCCCTTGACCAGCATCCGTCGCGGCCTGAGCGAGATCCGTTGACAGACCGAGTCCGGTCTCGGAAGAGATCGAGTCGTTACCGGCGACGGTGACGCCGGCGGGTGAGTGCTTTGCATAGGCATAGCCGGCACGACGACGCCACTGTGGTGGAAGCGATCGTGCCAGGCACGGCCTGAGTGGGTGCGGTCCGGCCGTTGTCTTCCCCGCGCGAACCAGCAGTCCGATGCCCTTCGGAAGCGGTGGCGCGGTCGTGACGCGGGCGTCGCGCGGACCGGCTCGCGGACCTACGCGAGCGAGAGCCGGGTGCGCTTGCAGGTCTCGCGGATGAGGCCGGCAGCAAGCACACCGGCGACTCCTGCAATAGCAGCAAAGGAGGGCGACCGGCGTGGCCGATCACAACGCAGGACCGTCAAGGGCGTGGAGAGGCACACCTTTGGCGATGGGCGAGACACGTCCGCGGAATGGTCGCAAGTCCTGCTGTTCTATCGGCATGAGCCCGCCCGTCGCTGACCGTGCCCTTGTGGTATCTCATTCTCGATGATCACCCGGTTGTGGCGTGGATGGACGGTTCGCGAGAACGCCGACGCGTACGAGCGCTTCCTTCTGTCGGAGTTGTTCCCCTCGATGCGCGATATCCCCGGATTCCGCAGCGCAGATGTGCTTCGCCGCGATGACGCCGGCGAGGTGGCCTTCGTCACCCTCACGCGTTTTGACAGCCTCGACGCTATTCGTGCATTCGCTGGTGAGGACTACGAAACGCCCGTGATCGAGCCGACAGCGCGCGCGCTGCTCTCGCATTTTGACGAGCACGCTCAGCACTACGACACGTCTTCATTCCCCGCCTGATCAGCACGACGAACGTCGCCGGTCCTCCCTTCGCCGCTGCGCATGCCGCAGACGGCGTCGCCTGCCTCGCGCAGATCTCAGGGCTCGGACCTGGTTGGAAGCCTCATCGGCATGGAGGGCAACGGCTGAGACGCCCTATCCGCGCGCAAAGAAGGTGCGGTGCGGAGGCACGCTCGGATATCCGCGTGCTCCCAGAGCTGGTCTTGGCGGCGGCCCTCGCTGCTGGTTCACGCGCCTGAAGGAGCCCACACCGGCGTTGGCTCCCGGGTCGCGTCTCGGCTGCCGACAGCGTTCGTTCACCCGGTGGAGCAGTCGGCACGTCTCGTCATCCCGTCGCGCTTAGCCGGGCAGGTCTTCCGGTCGCTTCTCGGCGAGCTCCCCGCGGAGCACTCCGGTGGCCTGGCCGACTTCGATCATGTAGCCGTCCGGGTCGCGCATGTAGCAGCGGATCTCCGCGCCGCGATCGATCGGCGGCGTGAGGAACTCGGCCCCCTTTGCGCTCCACTGCTCATAACACGCCTGGATGTCGGCGACGCGAAGGTTCATGAAGCTCGAGACCGTGTTCGCGGGCTCGTAGTTCACGACCGAGATGTCGGGCTTGTCGGGGGTGGGCGGACCGCCCGGGTTCATCAGCACCCATGAATTGGCGAGCTTGACGACGCACGGGTTCTCCTCCAGCACCACCTGGCCGCCGAGAACCTCGGAGTAGAACGCGCGGGACCGAGCAACGCTGCGTACGGTGATGAAGTGGGTGACGAGAATGCCCTCCGTCGGGGCGGGCAGGTTCTCGTAGTCGATCAATGGCGCATGCTCGTGTGCTTCGGTGCCGCTCATGGCTACCTCCTGATTGCGTGAGGGAACAGCTCGATCGGTCTTCGTGTTGTGACGGACTACGGCAGCTAGCCGAACGTGAACACGTACGCCTCCGCGCCGGCATCGTGAAATGTGATCTGGAGCGTCTGCTCGTGGACCGTGTCGCGTTGCCGGATCAGCTGGTAGAGACGGCCGTCCCGGAGCACGCCGGTTCCGTCCTCGTCGACGTCGACGCCTCCTGACGCGCCCGGAGCCTCACCATCGAGCAGTACACGGAACGGGATCGGCGCTCGTGCTCCGGCGGATAGCACGAGATGCGCGTCGCGCGCGTGGAACCGGAAGGCGATGCTGCCACCCGCCTGGTCAAGCACAACGTTCTCGCCCCCGATCCTCCAGTCGCCGGCGAGCGCCCAGTGGTTGACCTGCAGCTGGTCTGGTGGCTGGTAGGCATCGGCCGCGAGCGTGGCACTGTCGGCTGGCGCGAACCGCTCGCTGCGCCCGGAGCCGAGATATGTCTCGGGCGTCTGAAGGTGATCCCAATCGGCTGCCGCCTCGACGCCGAGCCCTTCGACGGACACGAACTCGCGCCGCACGCCGAGCAGCCGCTGGATGATGCGCTCGGATTGCTCGTAGCGCCCTTCGCCGAAGTGCTCGTCGCGGATGATGCCATCGGCGTCGATGAAATAGAGCGCCGGCCAGTAGTGGTTGTCGAAAGCGCTCCAGATCCCGTAGTGGTTGTCGACCGCGACCGGGTAGTCGATCCGCCGCTCCTTGATCGCCGGCCGGATGCGGTCGATCTCATGCTCGAAGGAGAACTCCGGCGTGTGAACTCCGATGACGACGAGCCCGTCGTCGCGGTAGGCCTCCGACCACGCCCGGACGTACGGCTCCTGGCGCAGCCAGTTGATGCACGTCAGCGTCCAGAAGTTCACCACGACGACGTGGCCGCGCAGCTCGGCGGGGCCGAGTGGCTCTGAGCCCAGCCACTCGACCGAACCGGCGAACGGAGGCATATGCAACCGTTCGAACATCGTCGCGCTACCGGAGCGACCGGAACGCCGCGCGGAGCTCTTCTGAGAACAGTTGCGGCTCCTGCCAGGCGGCGAAGTGCCCGCCTCGATCGACCTCGTTGAAGTAGATGAGGTTGGGGTACGCGCGCTCCGTCCAGCTGCGCGGTGCTTGATACAGCTCTTTCGGGAACACGGTCACCGCGGCCGGAACCGACACGCCCTTGGCGTCGAAGAAGCCAAACGCGTTCTCGTGGTAGAGACGAGCCGAGGAGACCCCCGTGTTCGTCAACCACGCCAGCGTGATGTTGTCGAGCACCTCATCTCGCGTCAGGTTGCCGGCGGGCTGGCCGTCGACGAAGGCGCTGGTGATGTCCAGATAGCTCTGGGCATCGTGATCCGCGATCCAGGCGGCCAGCCCGGCGGGCGAGTCGGCGATCCCGTAGAGCGTCTGCGGATGCAGGAGCATCTGGACGGCGTAGCCGATCCCCTTCGTATACATGTAGCCCACCTGCTCGTAACAGCGCTGCTCTTCCGCCGAGAGGCCGGCCGGCGCCGGAGCGGCGACCAGCGGCGCGAACCCCGGCACGACCTCGGGCGGCAGAACACCCGGCATGTTCGAGTGGATCCCGATCAGCTCCGGAGGTGCCTGCACCCCCATCAGATCGACGATGACCGCGCCCCAGTCACCGCCCTGCGCGACAAAGCGCTCATAGCCCAGGCGCTTCATCAGCTCCACCGAGGCACTCGCGACGTGCTCGGGACCCCAACCGCTCGCCGTCGGCTTGCCCGACAACCCGTAGCCCGGAATCGACGGAATCACCACATCGAAGGCGTCCTCGGCGGTACCGCCATGCGCCGTCGGGTCGGTCAGCGGGCCGACGACGCCCAGCATCTCCACAACCGACCCGGGCCAGCCGTGGATGAGGATCACCGGCAGCGCGTTCTCATGGGGCGACTTGACGTGGATGAAGTGAATGTCGAGATCGTCGATCTCCGTCAGGAACTGCGGCAGGGCGTTCAGCCGCACCTCGATCCTCCGGAGGTCGTACTCGGTGCCCCAGTAGCGCACGAGCGCCTCCATCGTGGCCAACTCGACGCCCTGCGGCGGGGCGGTGTTTCCCAACGGGTGCACGATCCGATCTTCGACGGGCTCCCTCTCAGGAAAACGGGTCGCGGTGATGCGCGCACGCAGATCCTCGACGTCCGCCTCAGGAAACTCGACCGTGAACGGCCGGATCGCCGTCGCGACCGCCGACCTCTCGGTGGTGACAGCCATGTGGGTCCTCCTTAGGGGTGGGATGGATGACCTGCCGAACCCTGATCTTCTCGGCTCAAAGTCGCCCCCGTCGAGACCCGGGGTTCGCTCCCCGGGGTCGCCCCCCGGGGTGATCCCGGGGTCGCCCCCTGGGTGATCCCCGTGTCTTTCGATCAGGTCGTAGCGAGAGTGCGCGTGGAGTCGGCTCCTCAAAGCTTCCGCCGGCTCCGCCCGATTGCTTCGAGCTATCTGGGCGCCCTGCGCAACAGGCGCAGCTCTCCCGACTCGAAGCGCAAGGGCTGGGTCTACGGGGACCAGGAGCGCATCTCGGGGCGGCGCGTGATTGAGAGGCTCCCCGCTGTCTGAATCACGCGGAGAGACCGACTCGAGGGCTCAACTTCGGAGCGGCTGGGAATCGAGATTTGGCAACGAGCTGGCCAGCTCACGACGAGAGCGAATCCCGAGCTTGCTGAACACGTTGTGCAGGTGCCACTCGGCGGTCCGGGGGCTGAGAAACAGTCGAGCGCCGATCTCCGGGTTGGAAAGGCCTTCGCGCGCGAGTCGGGCTATCTGCTCTTCCTGGGGCGTCAGTTCATCGCGCGTCTCCACAGTGCGCTTGCGCACGGTCTCACCGGTAGCGAGCAGCTCGTGGCGGGCGCGTTCGGCGAACGCCTCGACGCCCGATGTCGTGAGCATCTCGTAAGCGATTCGCAGTTGCCTTCGGGCGTCGACGCGGCGATCCTCGCGCCGCAGCCATTCGCCGTAGACCAGATGCGAGCGCGCGAGCTCTAGACGAGCTTCTGTCCGCGAAAGGCGCTCGATCGCCTCGCGGTACAGATCTTCAGGCTCCCGGTTTCCGCTGGCAAGAGCCAGCGAACGCGCCGCGACCCCCAGCGCCCAGTTGGTACCGGTGATCTGCGCTATCTCCGACTGCTCCTGAGCCGCAGCAGCTGCGCGCTCATGATTCCCACTTCGTGCCGCGGCCTCGACTAATTCGTGCAACCAGCGTGGCGCCCAAATGTCCTGCGGAAGCCGGAGCCTGGCAGCTGCCTCGAACGCCTCCGAGTACTTTCCGAGTCCGTTGTAAAGCAGCGCTGTCGCCCAATCGATAAACGTGAATACGAACCCCTCACCCCGAGCGACGGCGGCCTCTGTCGATGCCTCCATGATCTGTATCGCATTCGCTTCCCTCCCACGCCAGGCTGCGAGTGCAATGGCTCCGAGGGAGGGACGGTTGGTGCCAGTCGCCTCTGCGACCGCCTCCAGTTCGTCCACGAGGACCGCTGCGCCATCGAGGTCGCCCTCGTACAGCCGACAACCACACTCAATCGTGAGACCGAGCGGCAGGACCGATAGCACGCCGGATTCTCGAGCCAGGCTCAGCACGCGACCGGAAATGACTGCCCAGCGTTCGTCCCATAGTGCTTGCGCTCCATAGGCGGCGATATTCCCGAACCGGAGCTGATCGTGGATGGGCACGTCGCCGCTGGCGAAAGCGTCGATGGCCAGTTTCAGCACGGGCGCGCCCACGGCATATCCGTCGGTCAGGAACAGTCCGAGCCCGTCAACCAACAAATCGACCGCGCGCGCACACTCGGGGGCAGGCGGGGCGCGACGGATGGCTTGTGCCACCGCCCGCACCCCCCCTCCCTCTCCGAAGCGTCCGGCAAGCAGGCCCGCGAACACGGCTTCGAGATACGTGTCCCGTGCAAGCACGGGATCGAGCCGCTCGAACCGCTCGGCGGCTTTGAGCAGCAGTGACGGAGCGTCTCGCCCCCGGTTCACCAGAAACGCCAGCTGCCCGCGCCGCAGATAGACCTCAGCGCGGTGGAACTCGTCCAGCGGCGTCGCCTCCGCAAAGGACAGCAATGTCAGCGCCTCGTTGGGCGACCCCGAGGACATCTTTGCCTGAGCGGCGGCGAGCGCGCGCCGTCCGCGCTCCACCGGATCCGGCGTCAGAGTAACAGCGCGTGCCAGCAGAGCAGCAGCGGCCGCCATCCCCCCACGTCCGCGCGCCCAGTCAGCCGAGCGTTCCAGCTCAAAGGCAACCTCTTCGTCGGGCCCGTGCGCAGCGTGCGCTCGATGCCACGCTCGTCGTTCAGGGTCCGAACCACGGTCGGTGACCTCCGCGAGCGCGCCGTGCACGCGGCGTCGCGCGCCTGGGCTCGCGATCCGGTAGATCACAGATCGGACAAGCGGATGACGGAACACCACGCTCACGCCGACGATGATCAGACCCGCCTCCTCGGCGGGCTCAGACGCCTCCGGCGCGACACCGAGGCTAGCGGCCGCGCGCCACAAGAGAAACGGATCACCCAACGGCTCCGCGGCCGCGATGAGCAACAGCAGCTGGGTGTCGCTCGGCAGCTCCTCAATCCGGCGTTGAAAACTATCTTCGATCTGATCCGAGACACTCGACCCATCGCGGGGGGCGAGGTCGTCCATGGACCGAGCGCCGCCCAGCTCACCCGAAAGCTCCAACAGCGCGAGCGGGTTACCTCGTGTCTCGGTGATGATCCTCTTGCTCACCCGTGCGTCCAATGGGTCCTTGATTACTGAATTCAGCAGCTGTAGTGCATCCGGGCCCGGTAGACCCTGGAGCACAAACTCCGGCAGACTCGCGAAATCTTTATTTGTCTCCCGGGTCGCGAACACCATCACGATGCATTCCGCGTGCAGCCGACGTGCAACGAACGCCAGCGCCTGAGCCGAGGCGCGGTCCAGCCACTGCGCATCGTCGATCACGCAGACGATCGGCAGGTCTTCCGATACCTCCGATAGGAGGGTCAGCGTCGCCAAGCCCACCAGGAACTGATCTGGAGCAGTTCCCTCGCTGATCCCGAACACCGTTCGTAGGGCATCGCGCTGTGGACCGGGAAGCCGCTCCAGACGGCCGAGCATTGGCGCACACAGTTGATGTAGCCCAGCAAACGCGAGCTCCATCTCCGACTCCACCCCCACCGCCCGCACAACGTGCAGATCCGACGCCGACGCGACGAGATAATCCAACAGCGCCGTCTTCCCAATCCCAGCCTCGCCCCGGAGCACCACGGAGCGGCTCTCGCCACGCCGGATCGCCGAGACCAAGTCATCCAGCAACGCACACTCACTCGTCCGCCCGCGCAGACCATCACGCGGGCCCGGTCCGTGGAGACCGCTCTCCATCAGCAGCAACCGATCGTCGCGCACACGCCGCCCCGCAACGCTGCATGCGGGTACATGATGCGAGCAACCGCGACCGTCGCCAGCGGCCGACCGCTAAGCGCTGCCGTCTCGGATGTATGCACGCGCGACCGGTCCACGGGAGCCATGGCGCCACCCGCCCGACAACACTACGCCCCTGCGGGACCGAAGGAAAGCAATCCTGTGAAGACCGACTTACAACGCTTCGTAAACCCCCGACCTCGAGAGCGCCTGCTTCCCGTAGCAGCCGGCGCAAGCGTCCGATATGGCTTCCGGAGCCACGGCGCCTTGCCGGCGAGGCGACGCCCTCCCGGCATTGCGACGGGCCGCCGACCGAGCTCTTGCCCGCTCGACAGTCCGCAGCTCACGGCACCCGGCTAGCTACGCATTCAATCCGCAGCGACCCGACGGGCGGCCTCCGCCTGTCCACTGCTTGCAAGCTCGCTGCCAACGATCTGACCGGAGCAGGAGGATGCGCCGGCCTCGGGCTACCTCCTGGAACGGACCAGCTGGCGAACTACGCCCGAGGCGTCGGCGGACCGCTCCTCGTCACCTTTGCAGAAGTCCCGCCCGATAACACCGTCCTTCGCCAACACCACTCGCCGGATGTGTGCAATCCATAGAGGCGGTCGTACAAACCCGGCGAGTGTGGGATCCGTTGTGTCGAGGTCATAACGCTCCGGGCGCGTCACAGAGGCGCTCGCCGAAGTTTGGCGATTTACCCCTCATTTTTGAGGGGTAAATCGCCAGTGACCGGGGGTCACACCATCGGGGGTCGGTCACGGCCCCTCGCGACCTTGTGAGCCGACCACAATGCCAATCGTTTACGCGACGACCTCCATACATCCCGATAGCGGCGATTTACCCCCCCATTTTTGAGGTTCTCCTCACGACGAGACGGAGCAGTGGGTGTGCCGTGGACGACGAGATGACGGCTCCGCCTGGCGAAGCGACAGCTCGATGATCAGAGTCGCGGCGATCGTCGGTGCAGTCCGTGTGTACGCACGAACGTGACCGTGCTTGCTCGGGGTTGGCGATCCAGCGAACTTGACGTCCTGCCGCGATCGGTCACATCCGGGCGTGCGCGGTCTGGGCGCTCCACGCATGCTTCGACTCTCGCAACTGCTCCGGCCTCGCTATGCCTTTGCCACAGAGACGATCGCCCGGCGCTGCCCAGCTCCGACGGGTCAGGAAGTCACGGTGAGCTCTGCGTGGGTGAGCGCACGTGTGACGTCGACTATGAGATCGACGTCGGGCGTGTCGGTCCGCCAGTTGACGATCGCCGGTCGCAGTGCGGTCTTGCCTGCGTAGGTGGTTGTGCCGACGAAAACGCGCCCGTCGGCGCGCAACGCGTCACCGACGCGGGCGTTGAGCTCGTTGAGTTGCTCCTCACTAAAGCCCGGCGGGTGTGCCCGGAAGCAGACGATGTTCAACGGAACCTCCGCGAGCCGCTCGAGCTCGGGGCTGGCGTCGACGCGCTCGGCCAAGTGTCGCGCGAGCCTCACGTGCCGCTCGACCATCTCGCGGTAGCCAGCGCGGCCGTAGGCACGTAGCGTGGCCCAGACCGCCAGCGCGCGGGCGCGGCGGGAGTTCTCGGGCGAGACGAACCCGAAGTTCGGGTGTGGATCGTCCCCGGAAGGCAGATACGGCGCGCCGACATTTAGCGCGCGTGGCAACCGTCTCATCTCCCGGACGAACGCGAACCCGCAGTCATAAGGCACGTTCAGCCACTTGTGCCCATCGGAGATGACCGAGTCAGCGCGCTCGACGCCCTCGGTCAGCGCCCGCGTGCCCGGCGTCAGCCGCGCGAACAACCCAAAGGCGCCGTCGACGTGCAACCACGCGCGATGACGCTCACAAAGATCGGCGACATCCGCGATCGGATCGAAGTCGCCGGCGTTCACCTCACCGGCGTTGGCGATCACGATCGCCGGCGCAGCGGCCTGCTTGAGCTCGCTCTCCAGGGCGGCGAGATCCAGCCGCCCGACGTCGTCCCGCGCGAGCCGACGGATGTTTCCCCGACCAAAGCCGAGCATCCCCACCGCCTGGACAGCGCTCGAATGCAGATAGCCGCCTGACAGGATCACCGCCGGCGGCAGCCTCCCCACGCCCTCGTGCTCCACGTCCACGCCCTGACACTCCCCCCACCAATTGCGGGCCGCGGCAAGGGCGACGAAATTAGCCATCGTTGCGCCCGTCGTCAGCACCCCGCCAAAGTCCGCAGGAAGGTCAAACAACTGGCGCAGCCAGTCAACCGCGACCTGCTCGAGGCGCGCCGCAAACGGCGAGGACGCCCACGCGAATGCGATCTGATCGTAGGCCGAGGTGAGCCAGTCCGCACCCAGCGCCGCGGGAGTACCGCCCCCCATCACGAAATGAAAGAACCGAGGCCCGCTCGACCGAGTCGCCGCTTCACGCGCCCGTTCAGACAGCTCGGTCAGCGCCGTCAAGGCCCCGACACCCTCTTCCGGCATCGGATCGCTCCACCGGCCAATCGCGACCTCGACATCCGGACTTAGCACCCGCTCATCGCCGATGCCCTCCAGATAGCTGCGGGCCATCCGTGCCGCAACCTCAAGCGCGCCGTCCAGCTGGTCGCGTTCGACAAACGGATCAGACACCGCGACGATCCTCCCACATCGGACGTAGAGCCCGTGGCGCGTGGTCTGCATCAAGCGACGGACCGCCCACAAACGCGCGTAACGCAGGCATCAGGTGGGCGATCGCTTTGCCTGTGAGATAGCGCCGAGCGAACCAGGGAGTTGGCGGCAGAGCAGCCAGGTCCCGACGATGAAGTTGCGTTACCCGAGCTGTCCCGATGGGGCAGCCGGCAGGCGCCGGTAGCGCGCGATCGTGCCCGCTCCCCATGAAGAGGAGCCAAAAAGGTCTGGCGACGGCCGCGACTGGACGACGTGTCTGCGTAGGCAACCCTCATGCGCCCCTCCAGAGTGGACGAGTTCTCGTCCCGCGATCAAGCTTGCGGCCAGTGCGACCGTTCGGAGCAGCTCGGGAGGCACTTCCGGTATTTCCACGATTAGATCGACACGTTCGCGCCAGCTTCCCGCTGTGCGGGGCGCGGGTCGGACAACAGCGGACGCAGCTCGACGTATTCGAGAAATGCGGGCCAGCCATGAGTGAGCAGCACCGCCAGCGGGTCCGGCCCGTGGGCCTTCCGCGACCATGACGTGCACAGCCCGCCGTGCTTCGAGCCGGACCCGAGGTCCGCGGGCAGCCGGGTGCCGACGAGTCGCTCCGCCAGATCCGCCAACGATTGAGCCGCCAACACGAACCGCTGCTCACTCAGCCAGCGGCAGACGTCGCGCGCACGCTATCCGGCACGAGCTTGTAGGTCTGGTTAGCGTCGCAGCGCAGGCAACGCAGGTCGATCGACGGAATTTCCTCCGGAGGGACGCTCGCCGCCGGGTCGGACGCTACCGCGGGCACCAATCGGTAGGTCTGGTTCTGGCCACAGTGGGGGCATGAGATGTGAATCGATGGTTCGAACATGCTGGCTCCTATTCCGGTCGTGATCGGGAAGCACTACTTGCTATCTGTCGGGCATCGGCCGAATTCGTTACGGGTAACGAACGGCGTCCCCCGACCACTGGACCGTGCTGAGCACCGCCTGCGGACCGCCCGTTGGAGACCGCGGCGATCCGTTCACCAAAGAGGACCACAGGGCCGGAGGGCCGGCGTCGGCTGCTCGCTGGTCGAGCGGCTCGAAATCAGGGCCACGCTCACGCACAACCAGCTCGCCGACAGCATCTCCGCCGGGGGGCCCGTTGGCCTCGCGCGCTGCCCGTGCGACTCATCGCGCGCCTGCCGGTACCCGGCTGGTGAGTTCGGCCAGGGCGAAGTGGAATGCCTCCGAGAAAGTAGGGAACGGCTGGATCGTGTCGCTGAGCACCGCGAGCGGCACCCGCGCGCGGATCGCTACGGTCGCCTGCTGCATCCATTCGCCGGCCTCGGGACCGATCCCGTAGCCGCCGGTCAGCACCTCCCCATCGGAGACCAGCGTGAGAAACCCCGGATGCTCGTCCCACGCCCGCAGGTAAGTGGCGGTCTTCGGCACCGCGGAGAGGGAAATCGTTGCAGTCACGGGACCTTCCGCAGCGCCGACCGCGGCGGCTTGCGGATGCGTGAAGACGACACGCGGCACCGCCGTGTAGTCGGCCTCGCGGCTCTCGCCGAGGATGTTCGCCGCGGCAATCCTGCCGTGATACTTGCCCACGTAAGTGAGCGGCCAGATACCGGTCACGTCGCCGATCGCCCACAGCCCGTCGCCGGCGTTCATGCGGGCGTCGACCGGTATGCCGCGCGGAGAAGCATCGATACCGACGTTCTCCAGGCCGAGTCCGTCCACCCGTGGCCGTCGGCCGGTCGCCACGAGCATTCGCTCGCCCTCGAGCCTCATGCCGTCTGCGAACGAGACGACATAGCGACCGCCCTCCCGCGAGACGCCGGACGCACGGCGGCCCAGATGGATGCGCAGCCGCTCCCCACTGATCGCCTCTTTAAGCGCTTCGCCCAAGGGCCGTGGCTCTCGCGGCAGGATGTGATCCATCCCCTCGACCAGATCGGCCTGGGTGCCGAAGCTCGCGAAAGCCTGTGCCATTTCAATGCCGACGGGACCGCCGCCAAGGATCACGAGGCTTTCCGGGATCTCTCGCACGCCGGTCGCGTCTCGGTTGGTCCAGATCCCCTCCAGTCCGCGCAGGCCTGGGATCGGCGGCATAAACGGCTCGGATCCGGTGGCGATCACGATGTGGCTGGCGGTGTGGCGCCGGCCGTCCACCTCCAGTACGCCCGGCTCGACGATCCTGCCATTACCGCGAATCAAATCGATCCCCATCTCGGCAAGCCACCTGACCTGTGCGCTGTCGTCGTAGCCGGAGACCATGTAGTTCCGCCAACTCAGCGTGGCGGCTGTGTCCAGCGCACCGTCCACGGCCTGGGCGGCGCCGGGCGCGGCCAGTGCAGCGTCAATTGCCTCTCCCGGACGCAGCAGCGTCTTGGACGGGATGCAGGCGTAGTACGAGCACTCTCCGGCCACAAGTTCGCGCTCGACAATCGCGACGTCGAGCCCTCTCGCGGCGAGCGCCCCTGCGCAGTGTTCACCCGCCGCGCCCGCGCCGAGCACGATCACGTCGTAGTCGCTATTCACCTTTCGCTCCTTCCGTTGGGTCTCCGGTCTGCACTCTGGATGCGCGGCGCTCACGGACCACCTGCCGCCGCGTCGCTGCGAGCACGGCGGCCCGCAGGCGGTCGATCGGGAGCCGTCGACGCACGCTCTGTAGTGGTCGCGGAACTCTCGACACGCGTTTCATTCGCGGTAGGTCGCCCGCGCGGCCATTCCGTTACGCAGCTAAGCCCACTGGCCGTCTCACGATCGCATCGGATCGGGTCGCGTGGCGGAATTCAGTGACCCGCGTGCAGGCCGAGCCGCTCCACGAGCCAGCGCGATTGCCATGCTCGCTCAGCCGCGTAGCCCCCGGCCCCGTCGAGCCGCATCGCCGCATGCGCGGCGATATACGCGCTCGTCGGAGGGGCGCCCGTCAGCGCGCGGACGGCGCCGTCGCCCGCGATCGTGAGACTGATCCTGGTCTCGGGGACATCATCGGCGAGCTGGCGCGCCGCAACCAGCACTTCGTCGAGCGTCGAGCAGGCGGCGAGTTGCTGTGCCTGATAGCCGTGTCCGGCGCGGGCGAGGGCCTCCACCGCTCGTCCCTGGGCGCGCCATGCGCATGCATCCGCGTACTCCTGAGCGCACGCCGGGGTCCAAGCCTCGATCTGCGCGCCCAGCCGCCCGGCAGGGGCGACGATCTTGTGCTCCTCGGACTGCACGGGGCCGTCCAGCTCGATCTCCCAGAGCTCCTCGGCGAGCCACCACGGGAGGTCGCTCGGTCTGCAGGCGTGGACGCCGCGCCGGCACGCAACCGGATCCAGCGGGGCGTGGACCCACACGCCGGGTCCCGGCCACTGGAACGCGCTGAAGGGGCCGACGCGGCCGGATCGGAGGAACTTGTAGGCGATCACGTTCCCCCTGCCTTCCTTGCCCGCAACGCCGCCAGCACCGCATCTGGCGGTTCCGGCGGACGCTCGTCTCCGAGCTCTCGCAGCGAGGCGATGGTTGCGTGGATCTGCTCGACGTAGGTCACACACCAGTCGCACATCACCAGGTGCTCCTCGATCTGGCTCGTGGTGCGAGCCGGGAGGACTCCTCCGAAGTACTCGGTGACGAGTTCCACGAACTGCTGGCAGGTGACCTCGTCAACGGGCAGGTCAAATTCGCTGACCGGGTGGCCATTGATGGGCGGGCCCGAGTTGTGCACCTCGCTGAGTCTCCCTGCCTGTCTGTTCGTTACACGTCCCCGTCGTCCAGGTACTCCTCGAGAACCGCCCTCAGCCGTGACCGTCCTCGGTGCAGCAGTACCCGCTGGTTCTCCTGGCTGAGACCGAGGAGATCGCACACCTCCTCGGCCGAGTGTCCCTCGACGTCGCGCAACCCGACGATCGTGCGCTGTCGATCTGGCAGCTTCGCCAGTGCGGCCTTGAGGTGGTCACGCGCCTCGAGCGAGAGCAGGCGTCGCTCCGGCTTCTGCCATGGGCGTGGCGGCGTGGCCCAGTGCCCCGGCCACGCGTCGTCGTCCTTCTGAAATCGGTCGGGATGAACGACAGGCTCCTCGGTGTCGCTGGGGGCGGCGCAGGAAAACGGCAACGCCCTTTTTTCGCGTCCGCTATGGGTCTTTGCCTGGTTTGTGAGGATCGAGAACATCCAGGTTCCGAGCGTCGAGCGGCCCTCGAAACGATCGATCCCCATGACGATCGCCAGCCACGTCTCCTGCACGACCTCCTCCGCCACAGCGTCGGAGGCAACATAGGTGCGCGCGACCCGCTTCATCATCGGGTAGCTGTGCGCGAAAAGGTCACGGAATGCGCCCTCGTCCCCGGCGCGAAGCGCCGCCAGGGTCTGTTCTTCTGAGGGCGCCGTCCTTGCCGGGGCGACGGCGGGCTCAGGCTGCATCGCCCGTCTCCGCAGCAGGGTTGACGCTTACGAGCTCGATCCCGAGGTCCCGCAGCCGATTGAGCAACCCGTACAGCTGCGACTGATCGACCACGTTCGCGCGAAGCGTGGTCTGACCGTTGCAGGCGACGAGACTGGCGCCATCGAACGTGTACTCGTAGCGGTTGCTCAACCGGCCCCGGACCACGATCTCGTAGCGCTGCCGTGAGTAGCGATCGATCATGGCGCAAGCGTCCGCGCGACCTGGGTGACCTGTCATCACCCGGGCACACGTTCACCCCGGGTGAATCGACGCCCGCCGCGTAACGCTGTCTGTGACTTGCTCAGATCAGGCTGAGCTCGCGCCCACGCGAAATCGCCTCGGCCCGCCGAGCCACACCCAACTTGCGGTAGATGTTGCGGGTGTGCGTCTTGATCGTGTTGACCGACAGGTGCAGCTCGCCCGCGATCTCGCGCTGTGAGAGCTCGCTGCGAAGAAGCCGCAGGACACACAGCTCGGCATCGCTGAGAGCCTCGCCGCCGCTCGTCCGGCCGGCTCGCGGGGGCGGTGCGAACCGGGTCTGGCGCTCGGCCCGCGCAACCCACTCGCTCAGCACGCCGGGATCCTCACACCCGGCCACGGCCGTCCGCGCCTCCTCGTAGATCCGTCGCGCGTCGTCGTGGCGGCCGAGCCGCTGGCGGATGCCGGCCAGGGCCAGTAGCGAATAGGCAATTTCAATCGAGGCGACACCGCGGCACGCGAGCTCGCTCGCGCGAAGAAGGACCTGGTCCGCGGCCTCGGGATCGTCGGTTCGATCGAGCAGCTGCCCGCGGACAGCCAGCGACAGGGAACTCGCCCAGTGCTCGGAAAGACCGTGCTCCTCCGCCAGCGTAATCGCCTCGGCGGCGCGTGCGCTGGCGCTCGCCGCATCTCCGCGCTCGTACTCGATCGCGGCCAGACCGCCGCTGGCGTGCATCGCGGCAAGGTGGTTGCCATCGGCTCGCGCGATCCGGACTGCATCGGTTAGCGTCCGGGCCGCGGCCTCGCGCTCACCATGCCAGTGCAGCGACAGGCCGAGCACAGGGCACCCGACCGGCCGCCACGGGGAGGCGGCTCCTCCCCGCTCAAGAGCGAGCGCGCGGCGACCCGCGGCAACCGCCGCGCCGACATTGCCGCTCATATACCGGTGAATCGCCCGCAGGCTGGCGACGCCGGACTCGAGAGGCGGCAGCTCCTCGGATCCGGGCCCTTCAGCCGCCGCTTTTCCCGCCGCCTCGATCCAGCGATCGACCTCGTCAAGCCGTCCGGTGTTCACGCCAAGCCACGCCTCGGTCAGGCACAGATTCGGGTCGTTGACGACGGTTTCCGAGGGCAGCTTCTCGATCCAGTTGGCGACGGTCTCCTGCCGGCCGCGCTGGAGGAATTCGTACCAGTGGGTCGTGATCAGCTCGATCGCATCGCCGAAGTCGCCTGCGGCAGTCGCATGTTGGATCGCGTCGTGGATCGCGCCGGCGTCGCGGTACCACGCCGACGCGCGGCGGTGAAGCTCGACAACCAGCCCCCGACGCGTGCGCGTCAGCTCGTGGCGCAGCAACTCGGCGAACAGGTGGTGATAGCGGTACCACTCGCGCCTGGAATCGAGGGCGATGACAAATGCGTTCTCGCGCTCCAGCCTTTGGAGCAGCCGCTCCGAGCCAGGGTTTCCCGTCACCGCTGCGCACAAAGGCCCCGACAGCCGTTCAAGAACCGAGCTTCGGAGCATGAACTCGCGTAGTTCTGAGGGCTCGTTGTCGAGGACCTCGAGTCCGAGGTACTCGACGATGTGTTGGTCGTCTCCGGCGAAGGAGTCGATGAACTGCCGATGGTCCTCGCGGCCCCGCAACGACAGCCCGGCGAGCTGAAGCCCGGCCGCCCACCCCTCCGTCCGCTCGTGCAGCCGCGCGATCTCGTCTGGCTCGAGGTCCAGCCCCACGGCATCGTTGAGGAACGCACCCGCTTCCGTCACGTTGAACCGCAGATCGCCGCCGCGGATCTCGATGAGCTGGCCACGGGCGCGCAACCGGCTCAGTGGCAGCGGCGGATCAGAGCGCGTCGAGATCACGAGCTGCGTGGTTGATGGCAGGCGCTCGACCAGCAACTCGATTGCGCCGTGGATGTCGCCGCTCTCGATCAGGTGGTAGTCGTCAAGCACGAGCACGACCGGCTCGGTCAGCTCGGCCAGGTCGTTGATGAGGAGCGGGAGAACCTGGTCGGTGACGGTCGTTCCCGGCGAGTGAAGAGCTGCTTGCGCTGAGCCGCCGATCCCGGGCGCGGTTCTCTGCAGCGCCGAGAAGACGCCGTCCCAAAACCGCACCGGATCGTTGTCGGCGGTGTCGAGCGAGATCCATGCGAACGGCCGGTTCTCGCGGCCGTCGGCGTGCCATTCGCTGAGGAGGCTGGTCTTCCCGGAGCCGGGAGCCGCCGCGACAAGAGCGACTCTGCTCCGAGCGTGTGCGATCAGCGTTCCGACGAGTTCGACGCGATGCATGTGCCCCGGTCTGAGCGCTGGTATATGCAGCTTCGTTGCCGCCAAAACCGGCGTGGCGGAAACTCTCGAGATTGCGGTTGTCAACGGACTTCGCTGCCCCTCGGGTCGCTAGGCACCCGGTAGGCCGCAGTGTAACCGCGCGGCTGTAACGGATTCGAGAGCCGCCGTACGAATGCGCATGCTCGCACCTCGAGATTGGAGCCATAGATGAGCGTGACCCACCGGGCCCCCCAGACGCCGGCAGTCGTGAAGAACGAAGGCTCTAGGCCGATCGCCGACTACGGCCTGCTGGCCGACTGCAACTCGGCCGCGCTGGTCGATCGCGACGGGTCGATCGGCTGGCTGTGCCTTCCCCGCTACGACAGCCCTGCGGTGTTCGCCCAGATCCTCGACCCCGACGGCGGGCACTGGCAGATCAAGCCGTCCGTGGCGTATCGCAGCGAGCGGCGCTACCTGCCGGGGACGCTGGTGGTCGAGACGACGTTCGTCACCGAGGCCGGCAGCGTTAGGCTCACCGACGCGATGGCGTTCGAAGAGGGCCAGCGTCATCACGAGCTCGGCTTCGGCGCCCCCCATCTGGTCCTTCGCCTCGTTGAGGGAGTTCTCGGCGAGGTGGAACTGGCGTTCGAACTGGCGCCGAGGCCTGAGTACGGGCTGGTCAAGCCGCTGTTCCGCGCGACGGAGGGCGGCGGCCGAACGTTCGGCGGACCGAACCAGGTGGTGGTCAGCGCGGGCGTCGCGACAGCGATCCAGGACTCGACCATGTCCGCGGCCTTCACCGTGTCGGCGGGTGAACGCGTGGGCTTCGCGCTGCAGTGGGCATCGCCGGAAGGGCCGGCGCCCGAGCCCTTCGCGCCAGACAACGTCGCGGCGCGGATCGAGGACACGATCGAGGCGTGGCGCTCTTGGGAGGCCGAACACGACGTCTACGAGGGCCCGCACCGGGAGCTCGTTCGTACCAGCTCCCGTGTTCTGAAAGGGCTCACCTACCGGCCGACCGGGGCGATCGTCGCGGCGCCGACCACCTCGCTTCCGGAGACGGTCGGGGGCGAGCGCAACTGGGACTACCGCTACTCGTGGATCCGCGACTCGAGCCTGACGATCGAGGCGCTCTACATCGGCGCCTGCTCCGACGAGGCCGAGGAGTTCATCTCATTTATGACCAGCTCCGCCGGCGGGCGGGCCAGCGAGCGATCGCTGCAGATCATGTACGGGATCGCCGGCGAGCACGACCTCACCGAGCGCGAGCTTCCGCATCTCCGCGGCTGGCGGAACTCCGCACCGGTCCGGGTCGGCAACGGCGCCTGGGGTCAGACCCAGCTCGACGTCTACGGCGAGCTACTCAACTCGCTCCACCTGTACCGCGAGCAACTCGGCGAGCTACACCCGGAGATCCAGGCGTTCGTCGCTGATCTGGCCGACACCGCGGCGCGGCGCTGGCGTGAGCGCGGGGCCGGGATGTGGGAGATGCGCGGCGAGCCGCGCCACCACGTCTCGTCCAAGGTGCTCTGCTGGGTCGCGCTCGACCGGGCGATCGCACTCGCACCGCAGCTCGGCGAGCACGCCAACCTCGAGCACTGGACCGCCGAGCGTGACCAGATCCGAGACGCCATCCTGACCCGCGGCTGGAGCGAGGCAAGGCAGGCCTACGCCCAATCGTTCGACTCCGACGAGCTAGACGCCGCCCAGCTGTTGATGCCGATCTTCGGCTTCCTTCCGGCGACCGACCCGCGGATGCGCTCAACGATCGAGGCGATCGCCCGCGACCTCACCGAAGACGGCCTCGTTCTCCGCTATCGCAACGAGGAGGGCATGAATGCGGACGGTCTGACGGGCGAGGAGGGCACGTTTGTGATCTGCTCGTTCTGGCTGGTGTCCGCGCTGGCCAAGGCGGGTGAGGTCGAGCGGGCGGAGGCCCTGTTCGACAAGCTCGTCTCGTACGCGAACGACCTCGGGCTCCTCGCCGAGGAGATCGATACCGCAGCCGGCGAGCTGCTCGGAAACTTCCCGCAGGCGTTCAGTCACATCGGGCTGATCACCGCCGCTTGGGAAATCGACAAGGCGAGGGGGCGCGTGTCGTGATCACGACCGCCCGCCATCCCGCGTTCGTCGCGCATGCGCCAGCGTTCGACGAGATCACCGGCGCCTGGCCGAGGCTGTCGCTCCTCGCCGAGGTCGATGCGCACGAAGGCCCCGTCTACTTCCACGACGAGAACGCCCTGTACTTCACCACGCTGCCGCGATCCGGGGCCGACGGACGCCCTCGGTTCAGATCAAGCGCCTGGGACTCGAGGAGGCCGGAGAGATAGCGGTGCTGCGCTCGAGGGGCCGAATGGGCTGCCTTTCTCACCCGACGAGCGCCTACCTGTACGTCGGCAACTGGGGTCCGGATCGCAAAGTTGTGATGTGCTACGAGCTCGGACCGGACCTCTAATTGGTCGGAGCCCGGCCTTCTCTTCGACATGACCGCCGCCGAAGGCGAGGACGCGATCGAAGGACTCAAGGTCGACAGCGAGGGCAACGTCTACGCGTGCGGACCCGGCGGGATCTGGGTGATCTCGCCCGGCGGCAAGCACCTCGGCACGCTTCGCCTGCCCGAGGCACCACACCTCCTCGCGTGGGGCGACGGTGACCGACGCACCGTGTACGTCGCAGCGCTCACCAGCGTCTACCGGATTCGACTTCAGGTTCCAGGTATCCGACCCCAATAGGAGGTTCAACACACATGGCCGACAAGCTGCAGCCCGGGCTGACCCTGCCTGACCTCGCGCTGCCGGACGAGAACGGCGACATGCAATGCCTCTCGGAACCGCAGGGCGAGAATCCGATGATCCTCATGCTCGGGCGCGGCGAGCATTGCCCGCGCGAGCGCCAGCAGCAGAAGGAGATGATCAAGCTTTACGAATGGTGCGCGGTCGGGTTCACCAACATGGTCACTGTCCTTCCCAACGATCGGCATGAGACGTACAAGCTCAAGATCTCAACACCGGCGTCGTGGACGTACCTTTCCGACGTGGACCGCGAGGTTTAGCGAGCGCTTGGAATCGACGAGTACACCGATCCTCACCACAACGCGACCGTGCCGCGCTCCCTCGTGTTCGGCCCCGGTCTGGTCATCGACAAGGTCTATGTGGTGTACTGGTTTTTCGGGCGCCCCTTCGTACCAGCTGTGGCAAGACCTCCAGGACCTGTTCCGCCGGATCAAGGACGACTACGACCCGACGCTCGCCGACGTGCGAGAGCGGTGGGAGGCGACCGCCGCCGTCGCGCACTAGTGCCGCGACCGCAAGCGCTGCCGTGTTTCGTGAGCGAAACCGTGCCTGGAGAGAACGCTCGCGGGTTCTCACCGCAGCAGCTCCATCGTGCTGCGGGGCAAGACGCTGACCGAGGGACTTGGTCGAATCGCATAGCCACCAGGTCCCGTCCAAAGTAGGACGAGCATCGCGACGAGCTCGGCCGGCGCCAGCGTCACGCTGACCAGTTCTCCGTTCGCGATGCCAGACACGACGATCGCGCCGATCATGTCACCGGCAAGGACTACGGCGGCCGGTCTGGTCAAGACGCCCGTCATCAGCAGCAGACCTCCCACCAACTCGATCAGCCCGATCACGACTACAAACGCCTCTGGCGCCGGCAGTCCGTAGGACTTGAACGAGGCCAGCTCTGAGGTGTGGTTGACGAACTTCCCGATCCCGAAGACCACCAAGACGCCGCCGGCGAGCAGGCGGAGGAGGAGTAGGACTCGGTCCCTAGCCATCGCCAGGGCACAGGCCAAGAACGGGAACCGGCGGCCGATTACGCGGCCGCCGGTTCCCTTGGCGACAACTTTGTTCCCGCCGCAGCGGTCTACGAACTGAGATCCCGCGCGACCCCATCGGCGAACGTCCCGACGTGGTCCTCACCCGCGAACGACTCAGGCTGCGCGATTCCGTCGGCGAATGTCCCCACACGGTCTTCACCCGCGAAGGCGTCGGGGTGGGCGATCCCGTCGGCAAACGTTCCGACATGATCCTCACCCGCGAACGACTCCGGGTGCGCGATCCCGTCGGCAAACGTCCCGTGATGAGGATGGTCGTGGTTGTTCTCATTGAGCGACATGGTTGCTCCGATCGATTGGGGGTTTCCGGCGTCAACTGCTCGCGCGCGGGCTGCCGAGCAACATGTACGCGAGGCCGGTGGCGGTGGCATACACCGCGTGGTGGAAGAGGTCGATGGCGATCTCCGCCTTGGGCCAGAAGATCGCCGGCGGGGCGACGTCGAGCGCAGGGAGCGTGACCTGTGCGCTCCCCCAGACGGCCGCGCCGTGTGCGACGGTCGCCTTGCGGGGCGGAAGACCCGCCGCATCGAGCAGCCCGCGGATCACTCCCCATCCGGTGCCGTAGCCCCAATGCGAGAGGTCATTGAAGCGCGCCTGGGCGATGCCGTCCTCGAAAGAGGAAATGCCAAGAACCTTGGCGGTCGCCCGTGCCGGAGCGCTGCTTGGAGCCCGGCCACGGAGCTTGGCCTCGAGCGTGCTCGAGATCGTCATCGCGGCCGTGCCGGCGAAACCTGCCACCAGTCCCTTGCCGATGCTGCTGGTTACCCTCTCTGCGGTCTTCATGACAGAACCTCCACTGGCTTGGCGTTGCCCCCCGCTGCTGCGGCCGCGTCGACGTGCGCGTCGAGACGATCGAGGAGGTGGTCCCCGACCCGGAGCGCGTTGGCCATGGCGGTCAGCGCCGGGTTGACCGCTCCGCTCGAGGGGAAGAAGCTCGTGTCGACTACGTAAAGGTTGTCCACGTCGTGCGCGCGGCAGTTGAGATCGAGCGCGGAACTCGACGGATCGGTGCCGAAGCGGACCGTGCCGCACTGGTGCGCGTTGCCAGCCAGCGGGATCCGCTGGTCGAGGATCGACCAGCTGGGGATCGCAGCTTCGTGGCACCCCAGCGGTCCCATCAGCCGCTTGAGCTTCGCCAACAGCCGCTTGTGGGGTTCGAGGTTGTGGTACGTCTTGGCCACGTGGATCCGTCCCTGGCTATCGATAGTGACCCGGTTGTTCGGGTGGGGAAGGTCCTCGGTGGTCATCCAGAAGTCGATCGCGTGCTTGGCGATGTAGTCGAGCGCGGGAGCGGGGGCAAACCAGGGCGCACCCGCGCGGAGGATGTCCTTGTCCGATTTGGCCAGCATCTGGATGTGGCCGAGCGGGAGCTCTGAGTCCTCTGCGCCCCAGTAGTAGTCGTTGACGCCCAGGGTCTTCTGGAACTTCGTCGTGTTCGGGGTCTGCGAGATTGCGATCACACCTGAGTTGATGTGAGCCATGTAGTGACGCCCGACCACGTCGGAGGAGTTCGCCAAGCCTCGCGGGTGTCGGTCGTTCGCGGACTTGAGGAGCAGCGCGGCAGAGTTCGTGGCACCGCAGGACACAACAACGATGTCGGCGCTGTAGGCCTCCGGCGTTCCCCGGCGATTGACGTGGACTGTGGTCACAGATCGGCCGCCGGGATCCGTCTCGAGGCGCTCGACTTTGGCGTGGGTGATCAGCTTCAGGTTCTTATGTGCGGCGAGCGCGGGTCGCACACATCGCACGTGAGCGTCGGCCTTGCCATCGGTCAGGCAGGGGAAGCCGTCGAAGCGATCGCAGCGCACGCAGCGCCCCGCTTCCGGGTCTGACTCATTGAGGTCGATTCCGACGGGTAGGTGGAACGGGTGGTGGCCGGCGCGCGCGAAGTCGTCCGCGAGCTGCTGGATCCGCGGCTCGTGCGAGACCGCCGGGTACGGGAACGGACCCGAGCGCCACGGCTCAGTCGGATCCTCGCCTGCGTGGCTGTGTACCAGGTACAGCTTCTCCGCGTCGGCGTAGTACGGCTCGAGGTCGTCGTAGGAGATCGGCCACGCCGGCGATACCCCGCCGTAATGCCGCACTTGTCCGAAGTCGCGCTCGCGCAGGCGGAACAGGATGGCGCCGTAGAACTTGGTGTTGCCCCCGACGAAGTACTGCTGATGGGGCTTGTAGGCGGTGCCGTCTTTGTCGTACCAGAGTTCGTCATCGAGGTAGCGCTCCTTGCGGAAGATCTCCCGGCTCGACCAGTTCTCCGGCTCGCGCGGGAGGTATCCGCCGCGCTCGAGCAGCAGGATCCGTCTGCCGGAGGGCGCCAGCTTATGCGCAAGCGTTCCGCCGCCCGCGCCGGTCCCGATGATGATCACGTCGTAGTGGTCCATCGGTCCTCCAGTTCAGATGAGCGCGATCGGCGATGTCCACGCGCCGGTTGCGCCTCTCAGCTTCGGGTGGGTGAGGATCAGGGCGAAGCGCCGCACGCCGTCGGCGGCGAGCTCCGCCAGGTCGAGGTTCTCGACCACGAACACGCCGTGATCGATGTTCAGGATCTGAGGGACGCGGAACGGCCGGTCCGGATCCTCGGCTGGGACCGGGCCGTAGCTCCAGGTGTCACAGCCGGTGAGCGCGACCCGTTGGTCGGCCAGCCACTGCGCGAGCTCGCAACCGGGGCCCGGCTCGCCCGACAGGTACACATCGGGGTCGCTCCAGTGGCGGCTCCATCCGGTGTGAAAGAGAACGGCGTCGCCCGGCTCTGGATCGATCCCAACGCAATGCTCAGGAGTGATCACCTCGCCGGCGTCCAGACCCGGCGCGTCCACCAGCCACCCGCGGGTAACGATCTGCGGCACCGTCTCGACGCCGAGCCGCATGACGCCGGCCGTCCCGGCCAGCTCACGCACGGTGTAACCCCCATACCCACGGTCACCCATCTGAAGATGCGAGAGCGCGTCGAGATGAGTGCCAAGTTGCATCGTGCCCGAGACGATCTCGGTGATCCAGTTCACCTCGTTCTCGCCCACGCCTCCACCAGGGTTTGCGTGGTGCGCGGTGGTCACCAGAGTTTGCTTGAAATAGCGGCCCGGGAAGACGGGCACGCGCTCGTCGAGGATGTGCCCCAGGTCGTACATGCGGCCCGCCCGGACTTCGCTCAGAGCAGCGGCCCGCTTGGCGTCATCAATTAGCGCCAGCAGCCCGTGCTCGTGTGCGGCATCGATGCTCATTCCGACGACCACGGATCGCGGAAACTCGGGAACAACGTCAACCCGCCGTCCACGAAGATGGTCTGGCCGGTGATGTACGCAGCGTCGTCACTGGCCAGGAAGCAGGCCACTGCGCCCATCTCGTCCGCAGTGCCGGCGCGGCGCATCGGAATATGGCTCTCGACCTGCTCGCGCTTGATTGGATCATCGATCCAGGCGCGATTGATCGGGGTCACGGTGGCGCCCGGGCCGATCCCGTTCACACGGATCCCGCGCTCGGCGTACTCGAGCGCGAGCGTCCGGGTGAGGTTCTGCATACCGCCCTTGCTCACCGAGTAACCGAGGTAGTCCGGCTTCGGGATCAGCTGGTGGACGCTCGACACGTTGACGATCACGCCCGGCTTGCCCTCGGCAAGGAAGTGCTTGATCGCCTCCCGCGCGCACAGGAAGGCACCGCGAAGGTTGACCCCGAGCACCTTGTCGAAGTCGTCGCTGGACAGCTCGTCGCTGTGGCGCGAGATCTGGATGCCCGCGTTGTTGACGAGGACATCGATCCCCCCCAGCTCGTTAGCCGCCTGGTCAACCATCGCGATCACCTGGTCCTCCTGCGAGACGTCGCCTCGCACGAGCACGTCGCGAACCCCCTCCTGCTGCACACGATTCACGCAAGCGTTCACCTGCTGCTCGGTATCCGTCGCCTCCTCGGCCGTGCGCAGATAGTTGATCGCGACGTTCGCTCCATACTCGGCGAACTTGACCGCGATCGCCTGGCCGATGCCCGACGTGCCGCCTGTGACAAGCACGCCCTTACCCTTCAAACCCGGCATCGCCTCGCGTCGCGCCGGCGTCGTCGCAGTCGCTGACATCTGTCCCTCCTCGTCGTCGGTGTGGTCGGGATTTGGTAGCCCGAGCCGCCGACGCGTTACACGAGGATTCAGATCAACTTGAGCTCGCGTGCTCGAGCGACCGCCTGGCCACGGCTCGAGGCGCCCAACTTGCGAAAGATGCTGCGCGTATGGGACTTGATGGTGTTGAGCGACAGGTAGAGCTCCGCCCCGATCTCCCGCTGCGTCAGCTCGCTCGCCAGCAGGCGCAGAACTCGTACCTCGCCCTCGCTCAGCTCTTCTACGCCCGTCGGCCGACGCATGACGCGCGCGGCGGTGCGGGCACCCCCTCGCGCCTGCGCGAGCAGGCGCAGGATCCTCGGCCCGGGATCAGGACAGGAGCGGACGAGCATCGCGGCTTCTTCGATCTCGTCGTTCGCCACGGCATCGTGACCCTGCCGAACATGGACTCGCGCAAGGTGAAGCAACGCATTGGCGATCTCAACCGGAGCCTGGCCGCGTCGGTAGAGCACGAGGCTCCGAGCCATCGCCGTCTCAGCTCCCTCGAGATCGTTGTGGTGCTCGCACTCAAGTCCGCCCGCCAGCACGGCTCCGGCGGTCATCCAATACTCGCCAAGGCCATCGCCTTCGATCATCTGACGGGCGTCGTGCAGCCGACGGGACACCGCATTCCAGTCTTGCCGCTCGCAATCCAAGACGGCCAGCAGGCCGACCGCGAACAGCGCCACGAGCGGGACAAGCTCCCTCCCTACCTCGATTGTGGCCTCGAGCTGCTGTCGTGCCTGCGCCGTCTCGTCGAGCCAATAGAAGGCGGTGCCGAGGCAGTTCGCGCAAATCGCTCGCCACGGCCCGTGCTCCAGCGCCAACGCCTCCCGCGCGTAAGAAACCGTCTTGCCGAAATCCCCCACCCGCAGCCAATAGGAGGCGCGTAGGGTGGCCGCGCCGGAGGCCACCGACGTCGTCCCGTCCAGCAGCGGCCCGGGGGCCGGCGCAGCCTCGGCCGTCTCCAGGCACGGCAACACCTCCTCGAGCGCTCCCTTGGCGAAAGAGGTCCAGGCGCGAGCAAGGCAGAGGCGCGCATCGCTCGTTACGACTTGCTCTGGAAGCGCCATCAGCCACATATCCACGGATCGCAACCCTCCGGTTGAGACCACCTCATTCCAATGGGCGGCCAGAAGCTCGGACGCGGCAGGAAAGTCCTGTCCCGCGATCGCGTGGTTGATTGCCTCCGTCATCTCGCCGCTCCTCTGGAACCAGCTCGAGGCGCGGCGATGAAGCTCCGGGATCAGCTCGGTCGACTCGAGTCGCAGCTCCGCGTTCAGACAGGCACGGAACAGATGGTGGTAGCGGTACCAGTCGCGCCGGTCATCGAGCGGCACAACGAACAGGTTGGAGCGCGCGAGCGTTTCCAGCTTCCGCGACGAGCCGGTGGTATCGGCAGTGGCATCGCAGAGTGGGCCGCTCACCCGCTCGAGGATCGACGTGCGCAGCAGAAGCTCGCGCGTATCCGAGTCGAGGTCGGCAAGGACCTCCTCGCCGAGGTAGTCGACGATGTGCCGGTCATCCCCGGCGAACCTCACGATGAACTCGTGTCGGTCGGCGCGGTTGCGGAGCGACAGTCCGGCGAGATAGACGGCTGCCGGCCAGCCCTCGGCCCGCTGATGCAACGCTGTCACATCCTCGTCCGCAAGCTCCAGACCAAGGCGCTCGTTGAGCAGCACCCCGGCTTCGCTTCGCGTGAAGCGCAGCGTGTCGGCATCGACCTCGACGAGCTGGCCGCGGGCACGGAGCCGGGGAACCTGAAGCGGTGGCTCGGTCCTCGTTGCGATCGCGACGCAGACTTGGTCAGGGAGGTAATCCAGCAGCCGCCGCATGCCGGCATGGACTGCATCTCCCTCAAGTTGGTGGTAGTCGTCGAGCACCAGTACTAACGGGCCGCCGAACGCGTTGAGCTCGCCGATCAGGACCGGAAGCATCTCGCCGACGAGGTCGACACCCGGCGCTCGGATCAGCGCCAGCGATCGTGAGCCGATGGCTGGATCCGCCGACCGGAGCGCCTCGAGGGCGTAGGCCCAGAACCGGATCGGATCGCTATCGGAAGAGTCGAGCGTCACCCACGCGAACGCGCGCCGGCCCCGCTCCGCGCTCCGCCACTGCGCGAGCAACGTCGATTTGCCCCACCCCGCCGGTGCCCGGATCAGCGCGAGTCTCGCGCCGGACGCGTCGGATAGCCGGGCGACCAGCGACTCACGTCCGATCCGCTCGCGCGGATCCGGCGCGTGAAGCTTCGTCGAAAGTAGTGGCGCCTGCGCCTGCGCCGACACGGCCCAAGTGTAGTTGGGAGGACCGTCGGTTCCCGATGCGGCAGTCGAGCGGGGCGCGCATCAGGCGGCTGAGGTAGCACCTTCGACGCGGCAGAGCGCCCGATCCTCAGCGGTGATAACCGGCATCACTGGGCTCGGCAGCTCTGCGCGACCAGCTGTGTCGGGCTGCTCTCGGCGCAGCAGCACCAGCCCCAGCGTGGGTGAGATCACGACCGAGAGCAGACCCGCGGCGACCAGGCCGGCCGCGCTCGCCCGGCTCACCACGCCGAGTTGCACGCCGATCTGCGTGGCGGCCACGATGAACGGCAGCGAGGTCGACTGGAGAACGCCCGCGATCACCGAACGTGAGCGCCCGAGCAGCCGCACATATACGAACGCGGGAAGGCCGCGCGCCAGATAGATGGCCAGCAGGAACAGCGGCACCCGGGCCACGGTCGACGCACCGGCGAACAGCGCGTTCAGGTCGAACCGCAGGCCGCTGGTGACAAAGAAGATCGGGATGAACACGCCGAACCCGACGGCCTCGAGCTTGAGGCGGAACTGCGGATGGGTCATGGCCTCGTCGCGGTCGATGAGCGAGAGCAGCGCGCCGGCTGCGAACGCACCGAGGATCGTCTCGAGCCCGACCTTTTCGGCGAGTGCGGTGAATCCGATCAGCAGCAGGAATGCGGCCCTGACCCGGATCTGGGCGGTCGTGTCCTGGAGCCGCCGGAGCACGCGAGCGAGGCTCATCGAGTGCTCGACGCCGGAGATCGCGAGGCCGACCAGAAGGACGACCAGGCCGAACACCCCGAGCAGGATCAGCGTGCCGGCGGTGCTGGTCGACCCATTGCCTGAGAAGAACAGCGAAAGCAGGATAATCGCGCCGAAGTCGGCGATCGAGGCGGCAGCGATGATGAGCTGACCGAAGCTCGTGCTGATGTTGCCGGAGTCCTTCAGTACCGGCACGATCACGCCGAGCGAGGTGGCGACGAGCACGATCGCGACGAACAGCGGGGACTTTACGAACCCACCGGCTTTCAGGCCGAGGCCGAGGATGATCGCGATCGCAGACGACACGCCGAAGCCAAGTGCGGTGAGCTTCAGGATCCGTCCTCGCAAGCGCTCGACGTCGATCTCGAGACCTGACAGGAAGAGCAGAAAGGCCAGTCCGATGAGCGCCAGGATCGACACCGGAAGATCGGGCTTGACCCAGTCCAGTCCCGAAGGACCGATCACGATGCCGAGCACGATCTCCAGCACGATCGCGGGAAGCCGGAAGCGCGGGAAGAACCCAAGTGCCAGCGGCGCAACCAGACCGACAGCGACGACGATGAGCAGACTGGTGAAGTGGACAGGAGGCATGACCGGTAGTAGCTCCCAGCGAGCGACCGTTACACGCCGCCGGTCAAGCGTCAGCCACACCCACGTCTGTGCCTTAGCGGCGAGCCGCTCGACGGTCTCGTCGGTGATCTCTCGACCGGGCAGTCGTCGAAGGGGTAGGAATCCACGCCGGGGTGCTTCGAACTACCGTTGCGGCGAGATCCCGGTGGGGTGATGCTGTCGTTGGGCACTGGCGGGGTGTCCGGGACCTATCGAAGGAGGTGTCGCGATGCCGGCACAGCAGACCAGCACCAACGGAGCTCCGCCCGTTGTTGTGGGTCGTCCTGAGGGTGATGAGGAGCAGCTCCGCAAACTGGCGGTTGAGCAGATCGAGCGCAAGCGCCGCTTCGATACGCGTGCGTTCGGTGCGGCTGCGTTGGCTGTCGTACTGGTGATCATCTGGGCGCTCGCCGAGTACCACAACGCGCACGGCTGGCCGACGAACGGGTTCAGCCAGAGCTCCGGCATCTACCACACGTGGAATAGCTGGATCATCTATCCGATCATCGCCTTGGCGCTAGGCGTGGCCATCGATTGGTGGCATACCTTCCGGCACCGGCCGATCACCGAGGACGAGATCCGGCGCGAGATGGACCGTCTGCGCGGCACGCACTAGTAGCGCCGCTCAGGAGGCTGACAGTGACTAGGCATGTGACACAACCGCCCAAGGCGACGGGCGCGACGACGTTGATCGAGTTCACGCTCGGCGAGTCGCGGGCGTCATGCCCGTCGCTACGGATTCTCGATCAGAGGTGAATCATGAGCACGGGGCTGACACCAATCCGTCGCCGTCGAGGGCTGGAAAGCGTCTCGCGGGCGCTGGCCGTGCTCACAGCGCTCTTCCTGGTTGGGATCGTCGTTCTGGTGTTGGTCGACCGTAGTTCCAACACCTCGAGCAGTAATGGCGGCACGGGCTCCGGCGTCGCCGCGACTCAGGCGCGCTCGCTTCCGTCGTTCACCCGTGTCGACCTGGTCGGGGCCAATAACGTCGTGGTGAGAGTCGGCGGGCAACAGTCGGTGATCGTCCACGCCGACGGCAACCTGCTGGGACGAGTCACGACGCAGGTCAGTTCGGGCAGCCTCGTGATCGGGAACACGCCCGGCACTCTGGACGCCAAGAGTCCGATGTTTGTGGCGGTGACCGTACCGTCGCTCGACGTCCTCACCGTGGAGGGGTCGGGGAACATCTCGGTGGCCAGGATCAGCAGCCCTAGCCTCACTGTGCGGCTCCCTGGGAGCGGCACCATCCGCGCCACCGGAACCACGGCGCGGCTCGACGTGGCGATCGGCGGTTCGGGAACCGCGCTGTTGAGCCGGCTGATCGCGCGCGATGCGACGGCATCGATCGATGGTAGTGGCAGCATCGTGCTAACCGCGACCCACAGCCTCGACGCGACCATCTCGGGCAGTGGCACGATCCTCTATACAGGCAACCCCGCCCAACTCACCAAGTCGGTGACCGGCAGCGGCACGATCAGCGGCGAATGAT
>DATJYY010000069.1:0-45667 GCA_035499395.1 Solirubrobacteraceae bacterium | reverse complement strand
ACGCCGTGCAAGCCCACTTCGACCGCGGCGTGCTCGAGATCAGAATCCCCAAACCCGAACAGAAAAAGCCCCGACAGGTCCAGATCGCCCTCGGCACTCGCCCAACCGACGACACCAAGACGATCGAGAGCACCGACACCGGCGACCCGCACGTCAACAGCGGCGACCCGGTCCCAGCGCCGGCCTGATCCACGAACTGCCATACAGACCCTCCACAATCGCGGACCGCGGACTATCACCGCCGCGGTCCGCGCACCCCCGCTCTCCCTCGGCGATCAGCGACGCTCCGCGATGGTCGGAACGCTCGCACGCTCCTCACAGGCGACCCGCGCTCCTTCGCTGACCGGCGAGCGCGTTCGCAACACGGCCCGAACACCTGACACCACGGCGACACCTCAAAAGGACGCGCTCAGACACGAGCGTGCGCGCTCTCGTCACACGCACGAACCGCGCGACCGAGCCGTCACATTCAGCCCAAGCGTCTCTCGAATACGCCGACACCACACTCGAACCACCCGTGAAGCACCAGGGAAATCACGTCCCGATAGGCATATTCAAGGGGGCGGCATAGTACGTCGAGCAGGCGGAGCGCCACGGCGTGATCCCCATGCACGTTCCGCTCGGCCCGCTACCTTGCGCACATCGAGGATTAGGCGATGAGCGCTCCGTACAACCCGAACATCGATCTACAGGTCGACCGCGGGAGCGGTCTGCACCTGGAGATCAACCGACAGCCGGTTCCGGACAGCTATGGCGCGATCGTGATGGCCGAGCTGGCCCAGCTGCGCGAGTTCCCCGCCGTTCGGGTTGAGGTGCACTACTCCTGTACCCGGCGGCCGGAACCGGCGACCATGGCGCGCATGATCGCTGACGAGCTCGCCCGCAACGAGATCTGGGACTGACGACCGCTAATCGCGGCCGTCGGGCTGCCGCCTCGGCCCACCGCCCGCCTCCGCCCGTGGTTCAGCCGGTGGAGCGCAATGCCAATCGAGCAGCGACGCCTCGAAGATGTGGGCGCACGACCGGAGCTGTGCGACAGCGGTAGCGCCATGGGGCTGGGCCGCGCCGAAATCGTGACTGGTCTCGTGGCGAACCGATCGCGCCGGTTCCGGTCAACGTGCCATCGCTTTCGTGGCGTCCACCCGCTCAGCGCTAGCCAGAATCGAGCAAGCGCCTGCTCTCCAGCCGCCGGAAAGGCAGATCGAAGTGCTGCTCGACCGCGACGCGGTCACCACCGGCGCAGCCAGCGGCGGTAATCCGTTCGAGTTCTACGACCTCGGGCACGGCTGCTGCTCATACACGTTCTTCGAGCAATGCCCGCACCGGATGGCCTGCGCCCGCTGCGACTTCTACATGCCGAAGGCATCAAGTGAGGCGCAGCTGGTTGAAGCCAAGCACGGACTGCAACGGATGCTCGTCCAGATCCCACTCACTGAGAACGAGCGCGCCGCCGCCGAAGGCGACCAGGACGCGATCGACCGACTGATCGCCGGGCTCGCGGACACACCCCCGCCCACACGAAGCGACGACCTCGCCCGTCGAGACGATCAGGGACGGCCAGCGTGACCGCCCGCGCTTACGGCCCTGCCGCCACCCTGCCTCGGGGGACTACTGATGGCTCATCGGCCGCGCAGGTCGATGCTCACGGGCATGAAGGACTGGCGGTTGCGCTGCGCGGTGTGCCAGGACGTGATCGGCGTCTACGAACCGATCGTCGTGCTCGAGGACGGCGTCTTCTGGCACAGCTCGTTTCTGAACGAGCCGGACCTCGACAGCGAGCAGATCGTGATGCACCGCGACTGCGCGCACACTCTGCCCTCGCCTCCGCCCGAGCGCTAGACCACCGGCCGGATCCCCGGGCGCCGCTGCTCCGGGTTGTGGTCACAGGGCCGCCGTCGCACGCCCGACAGGTCCCCGTCCCGTGTGGGATCCGGCTGGTTGGGGTCGCCCCATGTTCGCCGACCGGGCGGCCACGCCGCTTCAAGGTCGCACGCTCCCTTCCCCTCAACAGGCTCGGTTCCACTCGGCCGCCCGGCCGGCATTCCGGGCTCATCAACCACCGGATCCCCACAAGGTGATCGAGCGCGAGCGGGTAGCCGAGGCGATCGCCGCCCGCGAGCCGCTACGGGACAGCCGCGGACAGCGTCGCATACCGCTAAGCAACGACAGCATCAACAAGACACTCGTCACGCTCAGGCAGATCCTCGATAGTGCCGTCGAGCGAGGCCTCCTGGAGTCGAACCCAGCTCGCGGTAAACGGCGGCGGCTCAAGGTAGTCAAACCAGTGCGGCGGCAGCTCGAGGCCGACGACCTCAAGGAGCTGCTCGCGGTCGCCGGCGACATGGACCGGACCCTGTACCGGGGTCACCGGATCGGTCGGCGGCCGATGATCGCGGCGATGGCGAAGTCCGGGCTGCGTGTCACGGAGATGTGCCGCCTCCGGTGGCGCGACGCCGACGTCCATCACGAGCGCCTGGTGATCGACGAGGCCAAGACCGACGCGGGCAACCGCCACGTCGACCTCAGTCTCGACGTCATCGAGGAGCTCATGGCGTGGCGCGCCGAGCGCCAACCCGCCTCACCCGACGAGTATGTATTCCCGACTGCGAGCGGCCGGCCACGCGACAAGGAGAACGTCTCCCGCCGCGTTCTCGGACCGACCGTAAAGCGTGTGAACGAGCTCCGGGCAGAGCGGGACCTCCCGCCCCTGCCGAACGTGACACCACACGCCCTGCGGCGCACGTACATAAGCCTCATGATCGAGGCCGGCGCGCCGCTGCCCTACGTCATAGTCAGGTCGGGCACTCTGACTCGAGGACGACACTCGAGATCTACGCCCAGGTGCAGAAGCGACTCAGCCGCGAGAAAGTGCACCGAGCGTTCGATGACCTGCTCGCGGGCGCGGGCAGCGCCGAAGCGATCGAGGTTCCGACCGACGGCACCGACAAGATGTCTCAGTTGACCGACGAGTCCGCTCTCGGCGCCGCCGAGACCGCACCGTCGGCAGCGGTTGCCGGTCCGCGTGGTCCACGCTCTGGTCCACGCAAGTAACAAACACCCACCCGAGGATGACCCACAGTCAACTCAGCCACAAGAAAAGGCCCGCAAAAGCGGGCCGTCTTGAAGGTGGGCGGTACTGGGCTCGAACCAGTGACCTCCTGCTTGTAAGGCAGGCGCTCTACCAGCTGAGCTAACCGCCCCGGAGGGGCCGATGGTACTGCGGTCCGCCCCGCCCGGCGAGGGCGCGCACGTGCCAGCCTCAGGAGCAGCCACGGTTGGTTTTCAACGTCCCGCTTGTCGCCCCCTCCGGCCAATCCTAGATTTCTTGTGAGCTCAAAGTTCATCGCTAGTGGCGATGAGCATGAGACGCACGAGACTGGTAATGGACGAGGAGCACGAGACTGGAGATGGACGAGCAGATCGCAGAAAGGATCGTTGACGGGCAGACGAGCATGACCGCCGCGACGCAGGACCGGAGTCCGATGCTCGAGATATCGAATGCGATGGTCGGGCTCTACAAGGAGGCGTTCGGCCGGGGTCCGACCAAGGCGCGAGCGCAGTTTGCCGGCCCGGACACGCTCGTGGTCATTCTCGAGGCGAGCCTGACCGTCGCCGAGCGCAACATGGTCGCGATGGGCGAGCACCAGCGGCTACGGGAGGCTCGGCTGTTCTTCCAACATGCGCTAGAGGATCAGTTCCGGGCGATCGTCGAGGAGTCTCTCGGCCGCCGGACGTTGGCGTTCGTGAGCGGCATCGACACCAGCCGGGATGTTGCGATCGAAGTGTTCACGCTCGAGCCGCAGGCGGAGGACGGAGCCGGCCCGAGCGATTCGTAGCACGGGTCGGAAACGTCCCGGGTCGGCGGTCTAAGACTCGTGATCGCGTTGGTGCGCCAGTTGGACCTGGATCGCCCGGTGGTGCAGGTCGGCCGCGATGCGGTGGGTCTCCGCCTCGCGTCGATGACGCTCCGCTGAGCTTGGGTTGGTCGCCTTCTCGGCCTTCAGGGTCGCCACGCGCTCGCGCGCCAATGCTCGAGCCTCACGCTCGCGCGCGCGCTGCTCACGTGTCCTAGCGGCGTCCGCCAACTGCGGATCGTTCATAATGGCCATGTTCCCCCCGAGGTCCTGGGGCGAAGCGCCTATGTCGCGTGCCCCGGAGGTTGATGGCTTCGAAAGACCGAGTCCACCTGCTCGATGCCAAGCTCGAGCTGACGCGCCACCTGACCCCGGAGGAGCGCACGGAACTCAGCGCGATCACGCTGCCGACAATCGAGTTGGCCCCGGGGTTGCTCCAGCTCGATGAGCTCCTCACAACCCACGGCGCTTTCGCGGCGAGCGTGGTTGACGGGATGGTCGTACAGGCGCTGCAGATCGGCGAGCAGTCCGGAATCCAGCTCCTCGGCCCCGGTGACCTGCTCCTTCAGCCGGGCGCCGCTGCTCCCCCCTGGCTCGAGCGCGTCGCGTGGCGGTCGCCTGGTCCCGCACGCCTCGCAATGCTCGACGACTCCTTCATCGGCGTGGCGCGTCGTGCTCCCCGGCTGATCTCCGCGCTTTACGAGTGTGTCGCTGATCAGCTCCAGCGGGTCACGGGACAGCTCGTCATCTGTCAGCTCCCGCGCGTCGACCAGCGAGTGCTCGCGATCATGTGGCTGCTCGCTGAATCGTGGGGCCAGGTCACGCCAGGGGGCGTCCGGCTGCCGCTGGCGGTGACCCACGAGACACTCGGCGCGATGGTGGGCGCCCGCCGGCCGACTGTGACCCTGGCGCTGCGGAAGCTCAGCCAGGAGGGGTCGATCGTCCATCAAGACTCAGGCTGGCTGTTGCTGGAGCCGCCGCCCGAGGCCGAACCCACTCCGAAGGTGCTCGCGCCGGAATTGGCGGGGGTCTCGGTGTCGCGATGGTCGCCGCCGGAGCCGAAACGGGATCCCAGCGTCGTGTACGCGGACCTGAGGGAACCATCCGCGAGCTTCGCGAACAGCACCAACAAGACCGGAAGAAAACCCTTGATCAGCTACGCCGGGCCCGGATGGCTCGGGTGCGCATGAACGCCACCCGCGAGCGGATCACTCAGGAGGCTTCGATGAGGCAACGTCCTCCATCATCATGATCACCCCCGAGACGTTGCCGTCGCCGCCGCTCCCGAGGGGCAACAACCTGACGCGACACGTGAACGCGTTCCCGCGGCGGTTGGTCGCCTCAACCACCACCTCCTCGCGCTGAGATCGCCCCGTCAGCATGTCGCGGATGTGCTGAAGCAGCTTGTCGACCGGGAGCCCGACATCCAGCGCCATGAGGTTTTCGTCCTCCGCCTCGTCGGCGGTCAGGCCCCACAGCTCGCGGGCGTTGCCGTTCCAGATCTGCACACGCTGGTTACGGTCGACGGCGGCCACCGCTAGCCCGATCGTGGTTAGGATCGTTTCGAGGAACGCGTTGACGTCGTTGAGCTCCTCGCTGCGATGCCGGAGCTCCTCGTTCATCGTCTCGAGCTCCTCATTGGTCGACTGAAGCTCTTCATATGCCTGCTCGAGCTCCCGGTTGGAGCCGGTGAGCTGATCCTGCAACCGATGCGACTCGGTCACGTCGATGTACGCGATGCTCGTCCCCATAGACACACCGTCACTGGTCAGAGGCGTCATACGGATGTCGAAGATCCGTTCACTGTCGGACGTCCGCCAGTGAACGGCCTTGATCTCGTCCGGGCGCATGTCACGATCCAGCGAGTCGAGGTGACTGCGCAGCTCGATCGGGCGGTAGGACAGCTCGAGGTCCTGAATTGGCCGGCCGAAGTCGGCTTTCCCCAAGCCGAACAGCCTGCGGGCCGCGTCGTTGGCCATGATCATCGAGCGCTCGTCGTCGAGCACGATATGGGCGGCACCGACGATGTCGAAGGCCGCCTCGCGCAGATTGTCGGCCTCGGTCGAGGATGGCCACGGCCGCCGTCCATCGCCACCACCCGGATGCGATCACGGAGAGTCGGTTTGCTCACCTTCCGGAACACCGGCGCTTGAACTCGACGGGCGCGAACAGCTCGGTGTGCGTGATCAGCATCTCGGATTTGCCGAGCAGTAGGTATCCGTTGTCGTCCAGCCCGAAGTGGAAGCGCCGGAGGATCTGAGACTGCGTCTCGGCGTTGAAGTACATGATCGTGTTGCGGCACACGAGCAGATCGATGCGTGAGATCGGCGCATCCTGGACGAGGTCGTTCCGCCCGAAGATCACGCACCGGCGAAGATCCTTTCGAAACGCGTAACGCTGGTCTGTGCGCTCGAAGAAGCGCTCGGGGGCGTCGTGGGGCACGTCCTCGATCTGGCGCGGGAGATAGGCTCCGTGGCGGGCTTGATCCAGCGCCTCTTCGTCGACGTCCGTGGCGTAGATCTTGACCCGCTCCCGAAAGGCCGGATCGCCCATCACGCGGGCGAGCACCATTGCGACGGTGTACGGCTCCTCGCCTGAGGCACAACCGGCGCACCAGACGCGCAACGCCGAGTCGGGTGCGCGTGCGGCCAGCAGCTGAGGTGCGATCTCGGCGGCGAGGTACTCCCAGGTCGAGGGATCGCGGAAGAAACCGGTGGTGTTGATCAGCAGCGTGTTGAACAGCTCGCCGAACTCTTCCGCGTGCAACTCGAGATAGTCGGCGTAGTCGGCGTAGCGCTCGACGCCCACCGCCGTCATTCGCTTCGCTACGCGGCGCTGGATCGTGGAGCGCTTGTAGCCCGTGAAGTCGAACCCGCGGGTGTCCCTGACGAACTCGAACAGCGCGTCGAGCGTCATGTCCGGCTGGTGAGCGTTCATGCGGCGCCCTCGCTCTCCGCAAGACGAGCGTGTTCATCGGTATCCGACACCCGGCGCAGAGTGGCTCCGGTCGTCCCGGTCAGCGCCTGGCGCACGATGTCGGCCTAGTCCGCCGCGGATTGCGACTGCCGGCGGAATCGCCGTGCCGACCTGTGCTGCCCGCGCAATTCGGCCTGCTGAGCCATCCGGCCGAGCAGAGCCCCGCGGTCGAGCGAGTACCCGCGGTCGGCCAAGGCCCGAAGCGCGGCCCAGAGCGCACCTTCCACGCTGTCGCCTGCGCGGCGATCACGGTGTCCGGGGAGTAGCGATGGCCGACTCGGGACTCCCACTGGAGCACGCCGGCTTCGGCCCGTTCGCTCAGTACACCCCCACATTCGGGGCGTACAGCATGCACGTGCTCTCCTGGGGGAGATTCCGGATCGGGGTCGCCGGAGATCCCCGTGGCGGGTCCTCACCCTTGACTATCGCAGCGATCGTACTCGCCACAAGCTCCGATGGCACGATCGTGTTAACAGCGACGTTCGCGATCGCACTGCCGGGCATGCCGGCGTACATCGCCTCGCGGTCCTCGACGATCGTGGCACCACCGCTCGCCTTGATCACCGCGAGGCCGGCCGATCCGTCGTCGCCGGTTCCGGACGAGACCACCCCGACCGCGCGGCTATCGAGCGCCGCCATTGCCGAGCGGAACAGGACATCGATCGCTGGCCGGTGGCCGTTTTCGCGAGGGCCGAGCGTGAGGCGAACGTCCCCGTCCTCGATCGCGAGATGGTCGTCGGGCGGAGCGACGAGGATGACCCCCTGACGGAGCCGCTCGCCGTCACAGGCCGCCGGCACGGGAGGGATCCGGCCCGGCCGAGGATGTGCGCCGGCATGCTCGGGCTTCCCGGCGCGAAGTGGAGCACGATGCAGATCGCAGCGCGCAGGTCGGCTGGAAGCCCCCTGACGACGCGCGTGAGGACCTCGACGCCGCCGGCCGAAGCACCGATCACGACCAGGTCGCGATGCCCGTCTGACCGCTCGTGGATTCGTTCCCCTTTCGCAGCCACAGCCTACGCTCAGCCGGGGTCCTCCACCACCTTTTCGGGCGTAAACCCGAAGCGGGATTCGCGCCCCCGCGATGAGTCTCGAGGGCGACGGAGGTCTAACCGGCATGAAGACCGATGCCGACTCGCCGAAGGGAGCCGACCGTGACCTCCGATAGCCGAAACCGTTGGATTGCGCTGGTGCTGCTGTGCATGGGCTCGCTGATGATCGTCCTCGACACGACGATCGTGAACGTCGCCCTACCGTCGATCCGGGGCAGCCTCCACTTCTCGCAGACATCGCTGGCCTGGGTCGTCAACGCCTACATGCTCACGTTCGGTGGCTTCCTGCTGCTCGGCGGGCGGCTCGGCGACCATTTTGGACACCGCCGCCTGTTCGTCGCGGGGATTTCGCTGTTCACATTGGCATCGTTGGTCTGCGGACTGTCGACGACGCAGGGCATGCTCGTCGCAGCACGCGCTGTGCAGGGATTCGGCGGCGCGATCGTGTCCGCGGTGTCGCTGTCGCTGATCGTGGCGCTGTTCGTCGAGCCCGCCGACCGAACCAGGGCGATGGGCGTCTTCGGCTTCGTGGCCGCCGGCGGAGGCACGCTCGGAGTGCTGCTCGGCGGCGTTTTGACCGACCTGCTCACCTGGCACTGGATCTTCCTCGTCAATGTTCCGATCGGTATTGCGGTCGGCGTCCTGTCCGCCCGCGTACTTCCGCCCGAACGGTCGGCTCACGCCGGCGGTCGCCTCGATGCCGCGGGCGCGGTGATCGTGACGACGGCCCTGATCCTCGCCGTGTACGCGATCGTCAACGGGAATCAGGTTGGATGGCTGTCGGGCCAGACAGTCGGCCTGCTCGCGGGCTCGGCCGCCCTTCTGGTGGCGTTCCTCGTGGTCGAGTCGCGCGTGCGCTCTCCGCTGATGCCGCTCAGCCTGTTCCGCCGCCGGAACCTCGCGACGGCCAACGTGGTCGGCGTCCTGTGGGCGGCCGCGATGTTCGCATGGTTCTTCCTGTCTGCCCTATACCTGCAGCTGGTTCTCGGATACAGCCCGCTTCAGGTCGGGCTTGCGTTCCTGCCCGCGAACCTGATCATGGCCGCGTTGTCGCTCGGGCTGTCGGCAAAGCTTGTGATGCGCTTCGGCATCAAGCGGCCACTCGTCGGCGGGCTCGCCGTCGCCGCGCTCGGCCTCGCGCTGCTGGCCCGCGCGCCGGTGCACGGCCACTACCTGGTCAACTTGCTGCCGAGCATGATCCTGCTCGGATTCGGCGCCGGCGCTGCCTTCAATCCGCTGCTGATGGCGGCGATGGGCGATGTGGAGCAGCGCGAGGCCGGCCTGGCCTCCGGGATCGTCAACACGTCGTTCATGATGGGAGGCGCGCTCGGGCTCGCGATCCTGGCGAGCGTCGCCGCGTCGCGCACCAACCATCTGCTGGCGGCGGGGAGCACGCACGCGGCCGCTCTCGTCGGCGGCTACCGGATTGCGTTCGTGATCGGTACCGCTTTCGCAGTGCTGGCCGCCGCCCTTGCTGCGCAGATGCTCCGAGCCGGGGCGATCGACGGCGCCCGGGCAGCCGAGGCCGGCGCCCACTCCCGTGAGCCGGCACTGGCCTGTGAATAACCTCCGGCGGATGGCGCGCGCCGACGTCGACCACATCGTCGGCCGATCTACCGGATCTCGGCGTGGTCGCCGTCCGCCAGAGTCACCTTCGACCAGTTCCTGATCGACGACGAGACGCCAACGCTCGTTCACACGGGCCGGTATGACGACCACGAGGCGGTGTCGGCCGCGATCGGCGAGGTCCTTGATCCGGCACGACTGGCGAACATCGTGCTGCTGCATTGGGAGGCGACGAGAACGGCGGTGTGGATCGCTTCATGGCCCGAGCTCCAGGCTCCGAGCTGATCGGCTCTGAGCTTGATCGTCGTCGAGGAGACGACCCCAAGCCTGTTCCGCGTACCGGACCTTAGGGATCGTCGCCCACGAGGATCCGGTCAGAGCTGCGGCTCGGCGGGTCGAGGAGCTGAACCAGGCGTGGTCCACGCGATGCACGGCGCGACGATCGCCGGCGAGGCGTCGCGTTACTACACGAGAGGGCTGCTCGAGGAGCAGTTTGCCTGTCGAGACGGGTCGTGGCATCCGAGCAGCCCACGGTCAGCCCCGCGCGGGCGCGACCCGAGCCCGACCCCGCGCCCGTGCGCATCCTGCCGGGTCCCGTGTTCGGTGAAGCGGCCGCGTAAGCGGCGCTACTCGAACACACCGAGCAGCATCACGCACCTCCCGAGCAGGTAGGCTCGGCCGCCGCCAGCCAACAAGGAGGAACCGATGGTGAAGTTCGTGGTCATGTACGGTCAGCCCGAGGACCCGGCAGCGTTCGACGCGCACTATGCCGCCACGCACGTCCCGCTCGTCGAGAAAATCCCCAACCTCCGCCGATTCGAGGCCGGAAAGGTCCTCGGAACGCCCGACGGCAGTGCAGCGCCGTACTACTATCTCGCCGAGCTGTCGTTTGACGACGCCGGCGCCTTGGAGGCGGCGTTCGGGAGCCCGGAGGGCAAGGCGGCCGGCGCCGACGTGGAGACGTTCGCCACCGGTGGCGCCACGGTGATGATCGCGGAGGGCTGAGCGGTTCCTACGACATCGGCCTGCGCGCCGGCCCCGTTGTGCACGGCGGAGCCGCTCGGGCCGATCGACCGTGCATGAGCGTTGGAGCAGTCAGCGGCGGGCTCAGCGGGCTCGCGGCAGCCCAGTCGATGTTCGGAGTCGCGGGACAAGCCGCCGGTAGGGTCGGCGCGTCGGGTGGCGATGGCGGTCTGGACGGCGCGCCGGCGGGCAACGTCGCCGAGGAGGCGAGCGTCGCCGTGCTCCGCATGGCGCTCGACCAGGAGCGCTCGCTCGTCAACATCCTGGCCTGAGAGTCCGCAACCCCGATAACCGCGCACTCCCCAACTCCCCGGTGCCGAATGCATATTCGGCCCGGTATGGCAACGAAATCCAGACATTCGAGTCTCGCGACTTGTCGAGTGCGAACTTATCGTGGTTGCGGAAGGTGACGCAGCGTGTGCTCTGGTAGCGCATTCGACCCGCCCTGCGCATCAACGGGCGGACCGGCCTCGATCGCTGCGGCGTAGTCCTCGGCGTTGTCGACCGGTCGGAAGCCGAGCCGGTAACCCGGGGTCAGGTCCCACCACACCCGGGTGTTCGCGGAGACCGCGTAGAACGCGGCGTAGGTGACGCCGGGAGCGCGCATGGCCGCAAGCAACGCCGAGGCGCAGTCGCGAGGACTCAGCCACGTGCTGAGGTGTCGCCGCTCATGCGGCACGTCTTCGAAGCTGGCGATGCGGACCGAGACGAACGACAGGCCGAACTTGTCGGCATACATGCTCCCGAGTCCCTCGCCGGCGACCTTGCTGACGGCGTACAGGCTGTCGGGACGCGTCGGAACATCCGGTCCGACGACCGTGCTTGCGGGATAGAACCCCGTGACCCGGTTGCTGCTGGCGTAGACGAACCGGGAAACGCCGGCAACACGCGCCGCCTCGACAACGTTGAAGGTGCCGAGGATGTTGACCGCGCACAGATCGTCGAACGGAGCCTCGTCGGAGATGCCGCCGAGATGCACGACGCCGTCGGCCCCCGCGATCGCCTCGTTCGTGGTGGCGCGGTCGCGCAGATCGGCGACGAGCGCCTCCTCGCCCTGATGCTCCGGCGTCACGGCCACCCGGTCAACGAGGCGAAGCCGTCCAACCTGCTCGGCGATCGACGACCGAACGGATGTCCCGATCCGGCCGGCCGCGCCGGTGAGAACCCAGGTCTGCTCGGCAAGCACCCGGGGCACCGTACCGCGACTCAACCGCCGAGGCGAGGGGCTAGAACCGCCACCGCTCTGGCACCAGCACGACGCGGAAACCGTCCGGGTCCTCGAACGTGGTGCCGTGCTCGTTCCAGTACGGGTTCGCGGCCGCCACCGGCTCGACTCCGAGGCGCTCCGAAGCGGCCCGCACCGCCTCCTCCTCACCGAGGTAGAACACGAGCAGCGACTCCGGATGCGCGGCCGGCGTGCCGTGGTCGCCACCGGCGGTCAGCTCCAGGTGGGCGCCCGTACCCGGTACCTCGAGGAAGACGCCGGAGTAGCCGCCGTGATCGCTAAACCCGCCGATCTCGGTCAGGCCGAGCCCGTCCCGGTAGAACCGCACGAGCTCTCCGAGGCGTTCGGTGTGGCGCGCCACGCGCAGCTGGACCGTCTCGGGCCGTGAGGCGGTTCCCAGGCTGAGCGACAGCCAAACCTGGTCTCGGAGCGGAACCCCGTCGATCTCGACCTCCCGATAGCCCGCCTCAGGCGTGAACACGTCTCGGACGACCCGCAGCAGCCGGAACCCGAGCCGCTGGTAGAAGTGCAGCACGCGCGCATCAGCCGGCGAGGTGGACAACACGACGGTTGAGACGCCCTCGGCGCGACAGACCGCGACCGCGCGGTCCACCAACAGCCGCCCAATGCCCCGTCCCTGGCGGTCCGAGCGAACCGCCAGGCTCTTCACCTCCGCCTCGCCGGCCCGTGCCCCACAGATCAGCTGCAGATGGCCGACGATCTCCGCCCCGTCCCGGGCGACGAGCACGCGCCCGAGGTCGCGGTAGCCGAGCACCGCCGCGGGCGACTCGTCGGCCAACGCAAAGAGGCCGTCAAGCGCCTCGCGCGGACCTTCGAACCAATCGACGGTCACCATCCGCCGACCTTACCGCTCCATATATTTTTGAGCGGTCGTTCCGCTATTCTCGGCCAGGTGGCGAGACCGCGACAGTGGAATCCGGACGAGGTCCTCGATCGCTCCATGCACGAGTTCTGGGAGCGTGGCTACCGCGACACCTCGGTCGACGATCTGGTGCGGGCCACCGGCGTCCGGCCGGGCAGCCTGTACAACACCTTCCCCGGCGGCAAGCGCGACCTGTTTCTGCAGGCGCTCGATCGCTACTCCAACCTGGTCGTGCCCGAAAAGCTGGGCGCGCTCGAGCGTCCCGGCGCCGGCCTGTCCGAGCTCCGCGCCTACTTCGACGGGCTGGTCCAGGACCTCTCCACGCCGGAAGGACGAGCTGGTTGCTTGATGGTTAACTCCGCGGTCGAACTCGCCGCCCGGGACTCCGAGGTCGGAGCGATCGTGCGCGGGCACATGGCGCGCCTGGAGCGCAGCGCCGAGCGCGCGCTCCGTAACGCTAAGCGCCGCGGCGAGGTCCCTCCGGACGTGATCCCGCGCGCCAAGGCGACCCAGCTGATGGCAACGGGCATGGGTTTGATGGTCGTCGGCAAGACCGACCCGGGGCGCAAGGTGCTCCAGACGATCGTGAACGCGGCATTCGCGGATCTCGAAATCAGGTAGGCACCGGTAAACCCCAGATTGTTGAGCGCTCGTTCTGTTATGATCGAGAAGCGGTTCTTGAGCGATCACTAAACAAATGTTCCACGAGGGCGAACGCGAGATACAACGACGGGCCGGCGTGGAGCGGGTGGCGGCGCAGGTGGGCGCCAACAACATCGTCCCCTGGCTCCCGCCCGGATTTGGAGAGTTCCTCGCCCGCCAGCCGTTCGTGGTAATCGCCGGAACGGACAACGACGGTCGGGTGTGGGCATCGCCGCTTGTTGGCGGCGTCGGCTTCGCGCGCGCCCTCGACAACCGCCGGGTAAGCCTCGCGGCCGATCCGCCCGCCGGCGACCCGCTCGAACACATGCTCGGAGGACCGGACGCGAGGATCGGCATCCTTGCGATCGAGTTCGTCACGCGCCTGCGGATCCGCCTGAACGGTTTGGCGGAGCGCACGCCCGACGGCATCGTGCTCACGGTCGAGGAAGCGTTCGGCAACTGCCCTAAGTTCATTCAGCGCCGCCTACCGGCCGGGAGACTCGAGCCCGCCCGCGCGTCCCGCCACGCAGACGGGAACGCGCTTGACGCGGACCAGGTAAGAATCGTCGCGCGCGCCGACACATTCTTCATCGCGAGCGCGCACCAAGAGCGCGGCGCCGATGCGTCGCACCGCGGCGGTCGACCAGGATTCGTCGAGGTCTCGCCCGACGGCAGCGAGGTCGTCTTCCCCGACTATCCCGGCAACCGCATGTTCCAGACCCTTGGCAACCTCACCGTCGACCCGCGCGCCGGCTTGCTGTTCCTGGACTGGGAGACCGGCACCGCCCTCCAGGTGACCGGCCGCGCGGAGATCGTCTGGGACGAGGACGAGGTCGGCACCCGCCCTGGAGCCGAACGGCTGGTGCGAGTCGCGGTCGACGCGGTCCACGAGCACCCCGGGGCCATGCCGGCGCGGTGGGAGCTAATCGAGCCGTCCCGTCTCAACCCCCCAGTCAGATGGGAGTCGGCATGATGCCCGGCATATGGCGAGCGGCGTACAGAGCATGAAGCTGCTGTCGGTCAACGTCGGAGGTCCACGAACGGTGCTCTGGGAGGGTCGCCAGGTGAGGACCGCGATCTTCAAGGAGCCCGTCGCGGGACCTCGATTCGTGGGCCACATCAACATCGACGGAGACGACCAGGCCGACCGGGTGGCGCACGGCGGCGAGCACCGGGCCGTGTTCGTCTACCAGATCGAGTCCTACCGCTACTGGGAGAAGGAGCTCGGCCGCGACGACTTCACCTACGGGCAGTTCGGCGAGAACTTCACGGTCGAGGGCCTCGCCGACGACGAGGTGTGCATTGGCGACCGGTACCGGATCGGCTGCGCGCTGTTCGAGGTCACGCAGCCGCGCGTGACGTGCTATCGCGTCGGCATTCGCATGGAGGAGCCGAAGATGCCGGCGCTGCTCGTCTCCCACCGCCGTCCGGGCTTCTACTTTCGCGTGCTCGAGGAGGGCGTGGTCGAAGCCGGCCAGGAGATCGTGAAGGTGGCCATCGGCCCGGAGGCGATGACCGTGGCCGACATCGACGCCCTGCTGTACCTGCCCGGCCGCCGGCGGCACAACCTCGTTCGCGCGCTCAAGATCCCGGCCCTGAGCGACGGCTGGAAAGGCTCGTTCCAGGAGCTGCTCGAGCGGGAGTCGGCGCCCGGGTCAGATGACGGCGACGCGCCGAAGAGCCCACCTCCGGCCTGGGCCGGCTTCCGGTCTCTCCGCGTGGACGCGATCGTCGCCGAGAGCACACAGGTGATCTCGATCACGCTCAGCCCGACCGACACGAACGCCGCACCCGCCGCCGTTCCCGGACAGTTCCTCACGCTGCGCCTGCACCCCGACCCGGCGCAGGCGCCGGTGACCCGAAACTACTCGCTGTCTGGCCCCCCCGTCGCCGGCAGCTATCGGATCAGCGTCAAGCGCGAGCCGCACGGGGCCGCCAGCGGGTACCTCCACACCGCGATCGCGGTCGGGGATCTCGTCGACGTCGCCGCGCCGAGAGGCTCATTCACGCTGCAGAGCGGCGAGCGCCCGGTCGTCCTGATCAGCGCGGGCGTCGGCGCCACGCCCGTGCTGGCCATGCTCTATGAGCTGGTGGCGGAGCATTCGGCGCGTGAGGTGTGGTGGATCCACGGCGCCCGGAACCGCGCGCAGCACTCGTTCCACGACGAGGCCGATAGCCTGCTCGAGAAGCTTCCAAATGCCCACCGGCTCGTCGCCTATAGCGCTCCCGGGCCCGACGATCGCGCCGGTAGCGACTTCGACGTGACCGGCCATCTGACCGGCGCGGCGCTCGCCGATGCCGGCGTGCCTAGCGACGCCGACTTCTACCTGTGCGGGCCGGGCGCGTTCATGCACGACATCGCCGCGGCGCTGACCGCGAACGGCGTCGCCCCCGATCGGGTCAGGACCGAGGTGTTCGGACCCAGCGACGTCTACCGCTCGGGCATCGTCGGCCTCGAGAAGCGCGCGCCGCATCAACCCGACGGCGCTCCCGGACCCGGTCCGCTCGTTTTGTTCAGCCGGAGCAACCTGTCGGTCGAGTGGGCGCCCGCGTTCGGCAGCCTGCTGGACCTCGCCGAGGCATGCGATGTGCCCGTCGGCTTCGGCTGCCGAACCGGGGTCTGCCACAACTGCGAGAGCGGGCTCGTGAGCGGCGAGGTCGACTACCAGATCGAACCGCTCGAGCCGCCGGGCCCGTCCCGGTTGCTCATGTGCTGCTCGCATCCCAGGACCGACATCGCGCTCGACCTGTAGCTACTCGGGACGGCCGGCGCGCTTGGCCTTTGCCTCGCTCGCCCTCTGGAGCACCTCGCCACCGCGGGCCGGCTCGAGGTCGAGCTGCGTCGTGGCCATGATTCGCCCGACCATCATGTACTGCCCGATCACGAGCAGCAGGTGCATGATCTCGCGTGGGGTGAACCGTGCCGTCATCGCGGCGAACGTCTCCCCGTCAGGTGCGCTATCGCGCACCACCTGAGTGGTGAACCGGATCACGAGCCGGCCGTCGTCACCAAGCACCGCAGCGTCGAGGTCGCCGCGCTCGATCGCGTCGAGTTGCCCCTGGGTCCCGCCCACGGCGAGCGTGATCGCGGCGTGCTGAACCCACTCGTACTCCGCGCCCGGCGTTATCGCCGCGACCCGCATGATCGCGAGCTCGCGCAGCAAATGGTCGAACTCGTCGCCGTCGAACAGCGTGCCCCCGAACCGCATCCACGCCGGGAACGCTCCCTGGGCATTCGCGACCATGCGAAAGATGCCGAGGTCGGGCGACCGGCCGAGCACAGCGGCGACGTGTGGTTCGGCGTCGTCCGGATCGAGGTACGGGAGGCGAGCCATCGTGCGCTTGACCTTATACCGAAGCGGTGGGAGATCCAGGCGGCGCAGCGCGCGTTTCCGTTTGGTACGGCTTTGTTTCCAGGTTAATCGGCGAGGGTGCTGCAGGGGCACTCGCGTCCGCAAGCGAGAGACAGCGTGCATGGCAAGAATGGTGTGAGGGTGGTGGGCGCCCTGCCCGCGGCGATGTCGGTCGCCGCCGCCTCGGCGCCGGCGGCATTGGCGCAGGGTCGGAAATAAACGTGCTCTCGACCCAACACGGTCACGGCGACGCTGACGAACGTCACAGCGACATCGGCCACGGGTCACCGATCACGCGATCGGCGGCCCGATCTTCTCCGGTCACCAGGTGCAGCCGTGGGTGTGTCAGTCCGGCGGCACCGACGCGCAGTGCGACGCGCCCGCCACATACGCGTACTACTACATGCCCGCGGTCGACCAATCACAGGTGAACTCGCTGACCGGGCCGACCGACCTGAGCGAAGCGTTCCAGTCATATGACCCGACGAACCCGCCGCTGGCCGCGACGATCGCGACGACGACGACCGACAACGGCACCACGATTCCCTACATCATTCACGTCGAGACCGGCTACCTGGATCGCGACCGGTATTCGATCGCGATGCTGTGGTAGCCCGGTAAGCGTTGGTCGCCGTGGGCACCTCAGCCGCAGTGGGATCACAAGCTCGTCGTCCGCATGGCGCGAGCTGCGGCGCCGACCACACCACCGGCACCGCGCCAAGCACCGAGTACGGCCCCGCGCTTTCCCGCGGCATGGGGGTGATGTCCACCAGTAGCCGAGGGCGGAGGGCGGTCCGTATAGGCTGCCCCGGCCCAACGAGACCACAGGAGCGATGAGCGTGAACGTTTCCTCGAGATTCGACGTGGCCGGATTCGGCGTGATCGTCACCGGCGGTGGTAGCGGCCTGGGCCTCGCCTACGGCGAGGTGCTCGCCGCGCACGGCGCACGAGTCACACTGATCGACGTCGATGGCAATGCCGTGGCGGCGCAGGCGTCGCGCCTCAGAGATGAGGGACTCGATGTTCGTGGAACGGCCGCGGATGTCACCGACCACGCCGCGCTCGATCGCGCGATCGACGAAGCGGTGCAGAAGTACGGGCGCCTCGACGTCGCTTTCGCCAACGCCGGCATCGATCCCGGTGTGGGCTTCGTCGGCGCCTGGGCGGGCGGACAGCGGCCACGCGTAGAAGAGGGAGCGATCGAGCGCTACACCGACGAGCGCTGGAACCGCGTGATCGACATCAACCTGAACGGGATCTTCGCCACAGCGCGCGCTGCGGCGCGCCACATGCGCCCACGTAGGTTCGGCCGGATCATCGTGACGACGTCGCTCGCCGCGACCAAGACCGAGCCCGCGATCGGCTCGGCGTACATGGCGGCCAAGGCCGGCGCCCGGCACCTGATGCACATGCTCGCGCTCGAGCTTGCCGCCGACGGGATCACCGTCAACGCGATCGCGCCGGGCTTCTTCGTCACGAACATCGGCGGCGGCCACGCGCACAACCCCGACGTGCAGGCGGCGCTCGCCAAGGACATCCCGATGCATCGCGTCGGCTTCCCGGATGACATCAAGACGCTGGCTCTGTTCCTCGCCTCGCCGGCGTGCGAATACATCACCGGGCAGGAGATCGTGATCGACGGCGGCTGGGGACTGGGAGTCGCCGACTGACGCCGGTCAGTCGGAGGTGACGAGCTCACTGCGGCGAGCCCGCCGGATCGCCTGACGGCGCCTCGTGCCGGCGGCCCTGTCCTCTTCGATCGCCCCGAGCTCGAGCGCACGCTCGCGGCCCTTGCGCCCCAGGTCGTAGTGGTCGTTCTCCGGGCGCCCGGGCTTGCGCTGGAACCATTCCCGGCGCAGCCCGAGCCGCTCCGCGAACTCGTGCAGCTCCTGCACCGTGTCGGCCTGGAGGTGACCGCCGCCGCTCCACCGTCCCCAGTCGCCGACGGCAAAGGCGTTGTCGACATACACGCTCACGCTGCCCACCGTAGCGACTCTGGGACGATCTCCGCCATGGACGGGCGAGTCTCCGATGCCGAGCGCGAGCAGGCGGTGGGGTGGCTCAGAGACGATCTTCTGTCGGGTCGGCTCGTGGTTATCACGGCGTTACCAACGAGGTAACGGCATTACCTACCGGGTAATCGACAGTACGCCCGCCGGCCGTCACCGTGGCCGGCATGACTACGCAATCGAATTCATCCACATTGGCCGTCCCGGTGGGCGGCCGTGCCCTGCCGGCGCACGACACTCGCTGGGCGGCGCTTCCGGTGCTCCTGATCGGCACCTTCATGGTGGTCCTCGACTTCTTCATCGTCAACGTCGCGTTGCCCTCGATGCAGCATGACCTGCACGCGGGCACCGGCGCGATCGAGTGGGTCGTCGCCGGGTTCGCGCTGACCTCGGCGGTGTTCCTGATCACGGCGGCTCGACTCGGCGACCGGATGGGCCGCCGGCTCACATTCTCGATCGGCCTGGGTGTGTTCACGCTCGCCTCGGCCGCATGCGGCGTCGCCGGTAGCCCGAGCATGCTGGTGGCGGCGCGGTTGGCCCAGGGCGTCGGGGCAGCGCTGGTGATGCCGAACGTGCTGTCGATCATCAACGTGACCTACGCCGGCGCGGATCTTCCGCGCGCCCTTGGCATCTACGGGCTCGTGATGGGCCTGGCCGCGGCGTGCGGCCAGTTGATCGGCGGCGGCCTCATTCAGGCGAACGTGGCCGGATCCGGCTGGCGCGCGTGCTTCCTGATCAACGTTCCGGTCGGCATCGCCGCCCTGGCGCTGGCTCCGCGGCTCGTGCCCGAGTCTCGTTCCGAGCGCCAGACCCGGCTCGATCCGGTCGGGACGCTGCTCCTCACCGCCGGGCTGACAGCGGTCGTGCTTCCGCTCGTCGAGGGCCGCCAGCACGGCTGGCCGGCCTGGACCTGGATCTCGCTCGCCGTGGCCCCGGTCCTGCTGCTGGGCTTCGTCTCCCATCAGCGCCACCTTGCCCGCCACGGCGGCGAGCCATTGCTCGCGCCTGCGATGTTCCGGGCTCGTTCGTTCAGCGCCGGCCTGGTGACGCAGCTCGCGTTCTGGTGTGGACAGGCGTCGTTCTTCCTCGTGCTCGCGCTGTACCTCCAGCAGGGACGCGGCTTGAGCGCGCTCGATGCCGGGCTCGTGTTCACGATCATGGCCGTCGCCTACGTCGCGGCGTCCGCGCAGGCCCCTCGGCTCGTCGTGCGCTTCGGCCGGCGGCTGCTCGCGATCGGGGCGCTCGTGCTCGCCTCCGGCCATGGCCTGCTGCTGGCGGCGGTCGCGGACGTCGGGGTCGGCGGCTCGATCGCAGCGCTGTTCCCCGGTCTCGTCTTGATCGGGGCAGGGATGGGACTGCTACTGGTTCCGCTGACGACGACGATCCTGTCGAGCGTCGAAACCAAGTACGCCGGCGGCGCGTCCGGGGCGGTCACGACCGTGCAGAACGTGGGCGGCGCGCTCGGAGTGGCGATCACCGGAGTGATCTTCTTCGGCGCACTGCACGGCGGCTACGCGCACGCCCTCGAGTTGAGCCTGATCGAGTTGGGCGCGCTGCTGCTCGGGGTGGCGCTGCTCACCCGCCTGCTGCCGGCGTCGTCGAACCGCTGAGCCGGCCCTCGTGTCGCGGCAACGTGCAATACGCGAAGCGGACGCAATCGAGCTGGAAGAAAGCCGCCGTCACGCGGCCGTCCCACCGAAACGAGAGATCGTGCCGGCGCACGCATCGAATCGTCCGGTCGAAGTTCGCGCGCGTGAACCTCGCGTCGTGAAGCGCGATCGTGAGACTCACGCACACCAGCGGGTACGTGGAAGCTGCCGCGGTCGGCGCCAAGGTCGCGGCCCCCACCGGTGCGCTCGAGTGATCGCGCGCGCTGGTGGGGGGGCGGCTTTGTCCGCCCGTCAGGTTGAGCACCAGGAACACCGGGACCCCAACGGCCACGGCAACGAGGCAGGCGATTATGCGCACCCTCAGAGCCGGTCGGAGGACCGCCAAGCGCTGGCTCAAGGTGGGGCCCCGAGGACCTGGGATCACGGTTACCTGGACGTGCGCCGGAGGCCCCGCCGGAGCTTTTCGATCAGCGTCCGCATCCGACTCACGCATGGCCGCAACGAGTCTTCGAGGCCCAGCTAGCTCTCCGTCGGGCCCGCTTCGGGCTCGACCTGCTCCTTGTTGCGTCGGAACCCGAAGAAGTGCTCGGCCTCCTGGACCCCGTGCTCGGCGTGCCCCATCTCGCGTTCCATCCCAGCGAGCGGTTCGAGAATCTTCACGAGGTCCTGCATCGTGTCCGTGAGCCGGTCGACCGACGCGGTCAACGGGCCGACCGACGTCGCCAGCGACTCGATCACCTCGACGTGGTGCTCGATCGAAGCCGTCGCCCGCTCGAGCGCCTCGACCCCTTCGAGCGTGTCATGTTCGGTCTGCTCGAGCGGTCTCAGCGCGTCCTCGTTCACCGCGCGCACGACGGACCGGACGGGCTTCAACACGAAGTCGAACACCACCATCGAATGCTACTGACGCCCGCCGTCTACGCGAACAGCGCTTCCTGCGTGAATCCCGGCGCCTGCTCGATCTCGAGCATCCGGCGCTTGGTGGCGATTCCGCCCGGAGCAGAGAACCCGTGCAGCGCTCCGGTAGCGGCGAGCACGCGATGACACGGCACGACGATCGGAAACGGATTCTGCGCGAGCGCGATCCCGACCTCTCGCGCGGCGCGCGGCTCCCCGATGGCCCGTGCGACCTCGCCGTAGCTGGCGGTCGAGCCGGCGGCGATTTGGCGCGTTGCGGCGTAGACGCGGCGGCGGAAGGCGTCGAGGTGACGCTCGTCGAGCGCGACGTAGCGCAAGTCTCGCCCCTCGCCCGCCAGCAGCGCCACCATGCCGGCGACGGCCGCGCGGACCTGTTCCGGCACGCCCGTCGATGTCTCGAGCGGCTCGCCGGTCAGACCCCGGCTGCCCGGCATCAGTACCTCGGTGAGCCCGGCCTCGGACCATCTGACTCCACACGTCCCGATCGCAGTCTCAAACAGAATCATCGCCATCGAGGATAGAAACGACCCGAGACGCGGAAGTGTGAGATCGGCCCGCTCAGACCGGCTCGCGGACACCGGCGCTCTCCGACGGGAGAAGCTCCGCGACGTCTCCCGCCTCGTGGGGCGCGAACGCGTCGGCCGGGCGCCGCGGCGGGATCGCGAGCCCGGCGACGAACCCGAGCGCGAGCGCGAGCGCACACGCCGCGAATGCGATCGTGAACCCGTCCGCGGACGGGTATCCGCCCGCGGCGACGCTGGACGCAAGTATCGAGGCGACAGCAGCGCCGCCGAAGGCGCCGCCGACGGTCCGGGTCACGGTGTTCATGCCGGTCGCGACCCCCGTCTCGGTCGGACCGACGTTCTCGATGATCAGGTTGACCATCGCGGCGAATGCGAACCCGATGCCGGCGCCGAGCAGAAGCGCCGCGACGTAGATCTCCCACCGCTCCGTCCGGGCGATGGCGAGCAGGATATACGCCGCGCTCGTTAGCGCCGCGCCCGCAAGCAGCGGCGGCTTTGAACCGAACCGCTTCTCGAGCCTCCCGGTCTGCGCGCCGGCGAGCAACATCGCGATCGTCGAGGGAACGAGGAACAGACCGGCGCCACTCACCGAAGCCCCGAACCCGTACCCGGCGCGCGTCGGCGTCTCCACGTACTCCGGCAGCAGAATGAACGAGGCGTACATGCCGAACCCGAGGAGCGCCGCCACCGCGTTGGTCGTCCACACGCCGCGGATCCGCATCATCCGCATGTCCACGAGGGGGTGCGGGCTGCGCGATTCGCTGCGCACCCACGCCACCAGGAGCATGACGCCGAGCGCGAACGCGACCAGCGTCTTCGCCGACAGCTAGCCCCACACCGGCGCCTCGCTGACCGACAGGAGCACGGCCGCAAGCCCCCCCGACATGAGCGCCGCCCCGCCCCAGTTCACACGCCCGGGCACGCGCACCGGCGACTCAGGCACGAACAGATGCACCGCGATCGTCGCGGGCACGAGCGCGACCAGCGGGAACCAGAACAGGTAATGAATCGAGAGGTTCTGGACGATCGGTCCCGCAAGCACGACGCCGGCGCCGCCGCCGACGCCCAGCAGCGCCGACATTACGCCAACCGCGCCGGCTACTCGCTCGCGCGGGAACTCGTCCCGGATGATCCCGAACGCGAGCGGGAAGATCCCGCCCGCCGCCCCCTGCACGACTCGGCCAACGAGCATCACCGCGAGAGTCGTCGCGAGCGCCGAGACCACGGTCGCGACGCACAGCAGGACGAGGACGACGACGAGCAGGCGGGCCTTGCCGTACATGTCGCCGAGGCGACCGATCACGGGCGTCGCGATCGATGCGCTCAGCAAGTACGCCGTCAGCACCCAACTTACCCCGTTGACGGACGTGTGAAGGTTCCGCTGAATGTCCGGAAGCGCCGGCGCGACGAGCGACTGGAGCAGCGCGTACGCGACGCCGGCCAGCGCGAGCAGCGCGAACGTCACCTGGTAGTGACGGCGCGCGCGACCCGCGTGTTGCGCGATTTCGCCGTCCGCCATCTCCAGGACTCCCTCGTTTCGGGCGCCGTCCTCCGGGAAGTTACTAGGCCGGCCTGCGCTGTTGCACGGACAGATACGCCGCGCAAGTCGCAAGCGCAAGGGCCGCCGCAAATGCAAGTGGAAGCGTCAGTCCGGTCCGGAGCATGAACGCACCGGCAACTGCTCCGGCGAGCATCGCGGCGATCGCGGATGTCCGCCTCAGTGTGCCTTTTCCCGAGCCGCCGGAAAGTGTGGACTCCACTGCCAACGCGGTGATCGTCATCGTCAGTACGGTGGTCGTGAGGTCTGGGACCGCGAGACGCCGGACGGTCGCGTTGCGGACGCCCATCGCGGCCGCCATCAATGCGATCGTCACATCGGCAGCGAACGTCGTCGGATGAGGGTGGGTCGTGGCCGCCGCGACGGTCGCGCATGCAAGCAGCGCCGCCTCGACTGCAAGCGCGGATCCCACATGAGTCGGATGCCGGTCGGCGAGCCGGCGGGCGATCGCGCCTCCGACGCCGGATCCGACGACGAACGCGGCCAGTGACACGATCGGCGCGACGATCGGGAGTCCACCGGCGCGAGCGATTCCGAAGCCGAGGAGGACGACGTTCCCGGTCATGTTGGCGGTGAACACGTGCCCGAGACCGAGGTAGCTGACCGCGTCGACGGTGCCCGTGGAGAACGTCAGGGCGAGGAGCACGAGCGAAAGCGGATGACGGAGGTTCGCCGCCGCCTGCTCGGAGAGCGGCCGCGGTGCCGGCACTGACGAGGCGGCGCCGTGCTCCATGTCGCCGGACACGCTACGGATCGCGGGAGACGTCACTTGGGGGACTGCGCGGTGGTAGCGTCGGGAATGTGACCGGGGTTGTTGTAGCCGTAGAACCGCTCGACGGAAACGCGATCGCCGGGGAACTGTTCAACCTGTTCGGGCAGGAGATGACCACCGTGGCCGGCACATGCCGCCATTGCGGGGCGGTGGCGCTGATCGCCGAGCTTCGGGTCTACGCCCAGGCGCCGGGGGCCGTAGTCCGCTGCCGCCGGTGTGGCCAGGTCGTCTTTGTCGTCGTCGACATTCGCGGAGAGACGCGGATCAATCTCGATCAGTTCGAGCTCGAGTGGCCGACAGAGCGGCCGAGCCGGTAGCCCCGGCCGCCGCGAGGGGATCCGGCTGGAGCCCGCTTCGGTTCACCGACTTTCGGCGCTGGTGGTTCGCACGTTTACTTTCGCCAGCGAACCGGCGCGATGCAGTGGCGGCTGTTCCTCGACCAGGCCACGCCCGGGCGCTACCTGTAGACGTTCCTGGTCGGCTCCTGGGAGGAGCATGAACGTCAGCACGGCCGCGTCACTCGACACGATGAAGAGCTACTCGAGCAGATCGACAAGCTTCTCGTGCCAGGGGCCCACCGCGAGGGCCACCACTATCTGTCTGCGCCTACCCGAGTTTGAACGCCCGCGGAAGCTCTCCACACTTCACGCAATGGGCTCGCCACGTGGTCGGGAGCACCTGGACGACGAGCTTTCGCCCGCAGCCGGTGCAGAACCGCGGCGGGTCGGTCGCGCGCTGCCGGGCCTCGCAGGCCGAGTGATCACCGGAATCGGCGGGCCGGCCGCAACCAGCGCAGTGCTTCACAACGTGCTCGATAGCTCCTTGACCGGCATCTTCAGCTCGGCCAGCAGATCGAGGTCGTCCTGGGGCGAGCGCCCGAGCGTCGTGAGGTAGTTGCCGACGATCAGGGCGTTGATGCCGCCGAGCACGCCCTGGCGCGTACCCAGGTCGCCCAGGGTCAGCTCGCGCCCGCCGGCGAATCGCAGCACGGTTCTCGGCAGCGCCAGCCGGAACGCCGCGATCGCCCGCAGCGCGTCCATCGTGCTGGGTGCGTCGAGGTCGCCGAAGGGAGTGCCGGGTCGTGGGTCGAGGAAGTTCAGCGGCACCTCGTCGGGGTCAATCTCGCTGAGCTCGGCCGCGAATTCGGCGCGCTGCTCCAGCGACTCGCTCATCCCGATGATGCCGCCGCAGCAGACCTCCATGCCCATCTCGCGCACCAGCTCCAACGTCTCCCAGCGTTCGTCCCAGGTGTGCGTGGTAACGACCTGCGGGAAATGCGAGCGGGCAGTCTCGAGATTGTGGTTGTAGCGGTGCACGCCGAGATCGCGCAGCTCCTCCGCCTGGGCACGCGTGAGGATGCCCAGCGAGCACGCCACGTTGATCTCGACCGCCTCCCTGATCGCCGCGACGCCGTCGCGGACCTGGGACATCAGCCGCGCGTCGGGCCCGCGCACGGCAGCGACGATGCAGAACTCGGTGGCGCCGGTGGCGGCGGTCTCGCGAGCCGCCTCGACGAGCGACGGGATGTCCAGGCGAGCGGCACGAACCGGAGTGTCGAACCGGCCCGACTGCGAGCAGAAGTGGCAGTCCTCGGGGCATCCGCCGGTCTTCACGGACACGATCCCCTCGACCTCGACCTCCGGCCCGCACCACTGCATCCGTACCTCATGGGCCAGGACGAGCGCGTCGGACACCCGGTCGTCGGGGAGATTCAGCACCTCGAGGACCTCCTCCCTGCTCAGCCCGGTGCCGTGCGCCAGGACTTGCCGGCGCGCCTGGTCGAGGATGTCTTCCGTCATTGGTTGAACCTCCAGTCGCTCGCCGGCGAAGCCTAACCGGCGGCGGGAGGCCGCAGACGTGGGAGTTCGTGGGGCGTCAGCCGGCCGCTGCTGCCAGGCCCGGGCGCTCGGGACCCTTGCCCAGCGTCTCCTCGGCCTCCTCGAGCGCTTTCTCGACCTTGCCGATCTCGAGGTTCAGAGCCATCCGCCGGCCCCGGACCGAGCTCAGGTCGGTCGTGGCGCTCGACGCCGTCGCGGTCAGCTCGCGAAGCTGCGACTGAAGATCACGGAGCTGCCGGCGCAGCCGTGCGGGAGCCTGGAGCTCGAGCTCGTAAACGCCGCTCTCGGTGCCCCGACGAACGAGCGGCGACCGCGACAACTGGGTCAGGAACACGGCCAGCGGATCCTTGCCCGCAACCGAGTAGCCCGCTTCGGTGAGGAGCGCGAACCATTGCCGGTAATGAATTGCTTCCGGCCGGCGCGGATGCGCGAGCAGTACTCTGACCGCCGCCGCGCGGATCGCCGGCCCTCGCAGGGCCTCTGCGTCATTGGCGTCGTCGCCCGCCGGATCCGCCTCGACAGATGCCGGATGTTCGGGCTGATTCTCACCGGCCAAGCGGCCGATCAACATCAGGCGCTCGTCGAGCTCGGCCACCGAGGCCTCGATCTCGTCGAGCTCGGCCTGTACGCGACTCCGGCGCTCGAGCAGCCCATCCCGCCGGCGCTCGAGGTCGGTGCGCTCGGCGGCGACGGCGCGCAACAAACGCGCGGACAGCGCGGACGAGGATCGAGTCATCGGCCACATCGGTTCTACATGAGACGCCATTGGTCACGTCAGGATGACCTGTGGAGAGGATGTTCATACGCGGCGAGCCGTTGTCGATAACCGCCACGTAGCTGTGGAAAGGTGATTCGATCGGTCACGAAGATGTCGCTCTGAGCGGGACTTTCATCCGCAACGCGGCCAATTTGCGAGGTCGCGGCGGGACTCGCCGGCAGTTTCCGTCCGGACCGTCCGCTCTCATACGCACCCAGCTGTAGACCCGCCGTATGAGGAAAGGAACCCAAAATGCCGGGAGCCCCCACCCCCCGCGCCGGCCGCGCCTGGCCACCCGTTCCCCGGGGATCACGATCGTGGGCCGATCGCACCGCCACGCGGGCCGCGAGTCCGCCGCCCAGTGGCGAGTTCGAGGCGGAGCTCGCCGAGGATCTCGCGGTCCTGATCGAGTGCGGTCTGGTCGTGCCGATCTACGACCGCGGGACCATCCGCTACGCGCTCGCCGGCGAGGGCGAGGAGACGCGTGGGTGAGGTCACCGGGGACCGCGAACAACCGGGGGCGGCGCCACCGGGACCGCGAACAACCGCCGGAGGGCCAAAGCCCAGACGGCGCGACCCGGTGACCGCGTGCAGTGCCGCGGTCACACCACTCGAGGATGCTCAGGGCCGCGCCACCGTCAGCCGCGCGTGCATGCCCATCTTCAGGTGGCCGGGCATTGAGCAGTAGAGCTCATACCGGCCCGAGTTGAGATGCCAGGTCGCGTGACTGAAGTGACCCGAAGCCGTGATCCTGACAGCCCCCAGTACCGGCCCGATCATGTATCCGCGGGAGCTCAGCCTGCGGATCCGGAGGTCGTGCGCATCCTGCCCGCGGTTCCACAACTGCACGATCACCGTGCCGGCGGGAATCGACGTGCGTGACGGCCACAGTGACCACTCCTGCGCGTACACCAGCAAGTGTGCCGGCCCCGGGCCGCGCGCCGCGAGTGCGAGCCCGCCGGCCGGGAGCATGGCCGCAAGGGCACACAGCGAGATTGCGAGTAGGCGTCTCACGCGAGTAGCTGATAGCGCGGAAAGCCGCCGGCGCCTGGGATCACGGCGCCGGCGTCCTGCCCGAACCACTGCTCGAGCAGTGAGCAGTAGACACCGCGGAAGTCGACGTTTTCCCGCTGATTGCCGTTGGCGTCGAGCTGGCTGAGCGATGCGAACTCGCCGATCATCCCGCCGTTGACGCGACTTCCGATCAGCAAGGACGTACCAGCGGCGCCGTGATCGGTTCCGTCGGAACCGTTCTCCTGGGCGCGGCGACCGAACTCCGACCAGACGTGCACGAGCACGCGGCCGTCCACCCCGCGCGCCTCGAGATCGGCTTGGAATGCCGCCAGCGAGTCGGCGACCAGCCTGACCCCGGAGTCGAACGTCGTCTCCTGGCCCGAGTGAGTGTCGAACTGGGTATCGGTCGTCAGCGCGACGCATCGGAGCGGAATGCCCGCCGCGATCATCGCCGCCAGCCCGGCCAGGCGGTCCGGCAGGTCGCCGGTCGATGCGGTGGGGTAGGTGACGGAGCTGCCGTAGGCGGCGCCCGGGTTCGTGCTTGTTGCGGTGTCACGGCGCAGGTTGCCGTTAGGGGGAGTGAACGGCGCGAGCGTTCGGCGGACGATGCCCACCTCTGAGGCCGCGCCCGCGACCTGGGCAATCGCCGGATCGCGCGCGTGGCGCTGGGCATCGCCGAGCGAGGACGCCGAGTCGAGCGCCCAGCCGAGCGCGTCGCCCCAAACGCCGCTGAGCCACACCGCAAAGCTGTTCGGCTGATCGATCGCCGCCGTCGGGTTCCTGGCTGTGGCGAGCGTCGGGTTGATCTGGCCGTCCATCGACAGGCCCTGGAACGGGTTGGTGGCGTTGCCGGCCACATCCAGGTAGCGCCCCATCCAGCCGGTCAGCAGGGAGGCGTCGGTCGCGCCGACCTCCCAGTAGTGCCGGGAGGTGAAGTGAGACAGGTCGGGGTCGGCGTAGCCGATCCCAGGGAACACCGCAACCTTGCCGGCGTCGTGCAGCTGGGCGAACGAGCTCGCGGACGGGTGCCAGGTCAGGCTCGGGTCCTCACGGAACGGCGTCCCCGACCCCGCCGCCACTGCCAGCGTCGGTCGCAGTTTCATGTACATCGGGTCGCCTGCCGGCGCCAGTATCGATAGGCCGTCCACGCCGCCCTGCATGAACAGAGACACGAGGATCGGACTGCCTGCGGGCTGGAGCACGGCCGCCCGCGCGATCCCGTCGCCGAGCATCCGATCGGTCAGGCCGAGTCGGCCGGCGCCGTACACCGTGAGCAGACCACCGGCTGCGCCGGCCAGGAACCGCCGGCGATCGATTCCCACGCCGGCGGGCAGCGGCATTCGCGGATCCCACTCGCGGGCGACGGGCTGCGTGCCGGCGAGCACGCGCCGGATCGCCTGCGCGCGCGAAAACCCGTCGCAGTGTCCCTCAGAGGCCCGCGCGACGCGAGGATTCGGGTCCGTTGCCGCACGCTCGTCGGGATCGGCGCTCACGCGGTCATCCAGTCTGGCGTCATCGGGATCAGTACACGCAGGGCGTTCTGCCGTAGCTGGCGGAATGGGACCTGCTCCCAGTCGTGGGTCTGGCCGCGGGCGATCCGCCGTCCCAGCGCGATCAGGTTGTGCCGTGCGAGGCCCGTCAGCGGGCGCCCGCCCCAGAAGTCGATCGCGTGCTTGTAGGCCTCGACGGCGTTTTCGGTGATTCCGTACGGATACGTCTTCCCATCGAGTACGTGCTTCTGCAGGGCCACGTTGACCGCCTCCAGCCGCCCTGCCCACCGCGAGGTGTCGAGCCACTGGGCGTAGTCCCAGCCAGACACGTTTGGCGGCTGGAACAGCACCTGGCCGGTGAGCTGGGCGATCCAGGCCCAGCTCGTCGTCGTGATCGTCTGGCGACTGCCCCGCAGCAAACCGGCGGTCCACACCACGGGCGGTATGACCAGCCGCGGGCCCTCATAGAACAGCGGATGACGGAGGATCGCCTCGACCAGCGGCCTGATCTCGTGACGACTGCGCGTGTATGTCCGCTCGAGGGCACGCGCGGTGGCGCGGGGAATCTTGGCGCCCACGAAATAGCCCCACAGCTTGTCGATCAGGAACGGCGGGTGGTCGGGATGGGTGACCGCAAGCCGACAGCTGTCGCGCCAGTCGAACCGGCCGCGATGTCCGAAGATCCGCTTGATCCCGTAGTCGTGCAGGCTCGGCTCGAACCGGAAGTTGACCGGGCCCTGGTCGTTCCAGTCGTTGGTCCACCCGGTCAGCGCCCGGGCGTTCTGATGGACGTCGTGCTGGTGGTACCCGCGGTCGGCCCCGAGCGTGAACAGCTCCAGCATCTCGCGGGCGTAGTTCTCGTTGGGGCTGTCCTTATTGTTGGTGTTGCCGTTCTGCCACAGGAGCATCGCGGGGTCGACGGTGACGTCGAGCAGCAACTGGTGGAAGTTGCCGAGTGCGTGGCGGCGCATCATCCAGTTCTGCTTGATCATCAGCTGCGCGTTGGAGGCCTCCTCGGAGGTCGCGAACCAGCTGTGCCAGATCAGCGTCATCCGTTCGATCAGCTGCTGGTCCGAACGAACCATGCGGTCCAACCACCAGCAGTGGTCGTCCCCCCACGTGTTGATCGGGTCGAGCGGCTCGCCGTGGTCGTCGTGCGGGGCGGCGCCGCTCAGCCTGGCCGCTCCCTGCGGGCGAGTGAGCGAGGCCACGGCCGCCTCCATCCCGAGCCTCGCCAGCCGCTCCGCGTCACCCGGACGCGGACCAAACCCGGCCCTCCACAGAAGTCGGGTGGCCTGCTCAGCTGTGAACTTGCCGTGGTAGACGGCGGTTGGCGACGGATCGAGCACGGGCAGGATCAGCTCCGGCCTGATGTTTCGGCGCGGTGAACGGTGCCGATGCCCGGCCTAGCGGGCATCGGGGACGGCGGCAGCTTAGCGGGCAATCGGATGGGAGGCCGAAATGTCCGTTGCTCGCGGGAGCCGTCGCGGTCGACACGCAATACCGAACCGGATCGAGGCGCTCCGTCACAGCGCGATCGAGCGGCATCCCGGAGAAGGTCAGCATCGCCGGGACGTTTACGGCACCCGGCGCCCTCCGAAGATCGGATCAGCCGCCTATGTCTGCATCACGGGGTAGCGCCCGAACAGGCGCCGCCGTAGCGACAACTGACCAGGTTCGGCTGCTCCACCGGGCGTCCCGCGTCGATCGACCAGGCGAGCCGGATGAACTGAGCGTGCGTCCACCCGAGCGGGGTCGCAGAGCCGGTGCCGGTCCCCGGGAGCCGGCCGTCGGTGCCGGCCGGCGGGTTGTCATCCCACACCTGCTCCGGGAGCATCAGCCCGTCGTTGGCGGTCTTGGCCATCGCGTCCAGACGTTTCATCGCCGCCGCCCGGCCGGCGGCGACTTCGCCGGACAGCTCGCCCGCGGAGAGTTCGTACTCGCCGCGCTCGCCGGCGAAGATCGGCCACAGGCGCCCGACACCGTCGTTGTTCCCGAATGGCCCGCCGGTCAGCGACTCGCCATAGCCGTCGTGGTTGTAGCGGTGCCAGAACTCTCCGTTCGGGGTGTCGACGCCGAGTTCGCGGTCGACCACCGGCAGCGTCGACACGACCGCGGGATTGTCGGCTCGCAGCACACCGAGCCGGACGAGCTCGAGGAAGCTCGGGTCCACGACCGTCCGCTGGTCGACCGTGGGACCTCCGTCCGAAAGCGTGTACGTAGTGCCCGCGTCCGCGTCACCGTCGACGGTGAGTCGGACGAAGTAGGGGGATGAGGCCAGTGGTCCGTTCGTGGTCACGGTCCAGTGATCGAGCTGTAACCGCCAGTCGTCCGCGGTGGCGCGGTACTGGGCGGCCGCATCGGCGTCGCCGTTGTCCTGGGCGATTTGCGCCGCACATACGAGGCCGGCGATCTCTGCGGCGATGCTCGACGGCGAGTATCCGATCTCGTTCTCCCAGCGCTCCTGCGTGACCGGGCCGTTGGCCAGAATGCACGACGCGGCTTGTTCGACATGGCTCCAGGTCCCGGCGTCGGTGTCTCCGAGCTGCGATGCGAGCAAGATCGGATCGGCGACCTCGTCGAGCTGCAGCCCGGTCCACACCGGGGTGCCGTCGACGTTCGAGTTCTGCGGGAAGCAGCCGTTCGGCTCCTGCTGGCGCGTCCACAGGTAGTTGAGGGCGCGTCGGGCGGCGGCGCGATAACCCGCGGCGACTTCGGCCGTGGCCATCTCGTAGAGATCGCGAGACCACACGAGGTGATATGGACCGTTGTACCCGGGGATCTGACCCCAGACCCATGCCATGGTTGGCGAGGCGATGAAGGCGCCGCGATACGTCTTGTCCTCGGACGCCCCGAGCACCATCAACGAGACGGCATAGAGCTCCTCGTGGCCGGCCACGCTCCGAGGCCGCGTGTGACCCGCGAGGTAGCGGTGCCATCCGGTCTCATACGCACGCCCGGTCGCGTCGAAGCCGTGGCCGAGCGAAGCGGTCGCGTTTGCCAATGCTCGTGGCGCCGAGGTCGCGAAACCCAGCGCGATTGTCGCATCCTGGCTACCCGGATCTCCGGTGAGCGGCATGGCACCGGTCTGAACGACGTTGCCGTCGGGCGCCGAGGTGTAGGTCCAGTCCATCGCATAGTGACTGCTGAGATCGGTCCAGCCGTCGCTCGTGCCGAGGTATCCGCTCGAAGTCCTGGTGAATGCCGGCGAGGAAACAAGCGCGCTGGCCGACTGGGAATCCGAGGCGATCAGTGAGCGGCCGGCGGTCGAACCCGAGTCGTCGTCGCCGTTCCCGGACAAGCTGGGGTCATATACGACGTACAGGTGGAGTGGCTGTTTGGTCAGCGACTCAAAATGCACCCGCATCAACAGCACCGACCGGCTCGGATCCGTGGTGTATGTCTTCGTGATCCGGAACCGCCCGTGTGGGTCGGCGTTGACCTGCTGGTAGGAGAGGCTGCGCGGATCGGTGAGCCTGAGCGCGTGCTCGGTGCCGTCGGTTTCCCTTGCCACCCACGACTTGCCATCGGTGACGACGAACTGCAGGTCGCGAATCGCGGGCGTGCTCAGGTTCGGGTAGTAGACCTCGGTCAGCTCACCGCTGTTCAGCGTGTACCACACCTTGCTGGCCAGGGTGGTGGAGGCGCCGAAGCCGTCCTTGTTTCCTGCCGTCCACAGGGCGCGAGCGCCCGGCGCACCGGGAGCGACGCCCGTCACCGCCTCAGCGCCAGCGGGCAATAACAGTGCAACTGTGGCAGCGAATATCAGTAGTCGAGCGACGACCGCGTATCTCATGAATTCCCTCCTCCACCGCGTTCGGCAAGTCACTGCAGAACGCCCGTACCCCGAGCGGGCGGCACGAATCAGCCCGCGCCGCGGTGCCGGTCAGCGCGTTCGCGTGATCGGCGGGAGCTGGTAGCCGCCGTCGAACACAGCGGCGTCGGGCTCGTACATGCGCAGGATCGGTCTGAATGCACCGCTCGGAGTTGGCAGCCAGCTGGCGCCGCTCCGATTCAGATGGTTCGTCGGGCTGCATCACAATCGTCAGCGAGCCGTCGTCGTGGGCGTGCAGCCCACGGGTGCGGTCGCCGATCGAATACCTATCGACCGGATTCGCGACGAGGGAGAAATCGGGCGTGTCGTACATCGGCACCGACCAGAACGCGCGGCATGGCGGCGGGGTTGCGAAGCGCAGTTCGTACCCGCCGGCGCCGTCAAGCTCGTGACCGTCGGCGTCGAGGTAGACCATCGCGTACGCCGCCTCGTATCCGTGGTTGCCCCACAGTCCACCTCGAGCCGCGAGTGCCCGCATGAGATAACGGCCCGGTCCGTCAGGAAGCTTCCACGTGTCGTCATCGGGCGCGCCTACCTCGAAGAAGTCCAAGTTGTAATCGAACGCGTGATACGTGAGGTTCCACCCGTTCTGGGTTGGGCCGGTGCCCTGCCGCAGCGCCTGCTCCATCCGCTCCCGACCGGCCGCGATCCCGGCGCGGAGCTCGGCCGCCAGCCCGCTATCGCCGTCGGTGTAGGGGGAGTCGGCGGCGAACAGCCCGAGCGGCTCGAACCGTTGTTGGTAGTCACGATCGCGCGGCGCGGGCGGGAACGCCTGCAGCCAAACGCGCATCTGCTCGAAGAACCGCAACTCGTCGGGCACCCTCGGAGGGAATCGGATGAGCGTCGCGTCGGCCGGCGGCTCGCCATCCCAGTCCGGCGCGACGAGCACAAAGCTTCCGGCGTCGGTGCCGGTGGCACGGTGACCGACGTACGCGAAGTTGTCGCAGCCCGACGCGCTCGCCTTGCAGCGCCGCGAGTCGGCGGTAGAACGCCTGCTTGGCGCCGGTCGTCCGACCCGCCGCGAGGGTGACCCGGATGAGGACGAACTGCTCGTCTCGGTCGATGTCGAGATGGTTGGGTCGAAGTGGCAGAACTGCGGACTCCGTTCACTGATGATCTGGAACCGGTCGCGCTGTGGGACATCGAGCAACGCGACCATCGCCTCGTGGACGGCATCCGAGATCGCGTCTAGCCGAGAACCGATCCCATCCTTCCGGAGGATCGATGCCCGCGCGTGCCACGATCCGTACGACGGCAAGCCCACGGGCTGCTGAAGGACATCGACCTCCGGCGCTGCGATCACATCGGTCGCTCGGCGGGTCGCGGCCGGTCACGGTAGCTACACGCGCCGGGCGTGCTATTTCGGCGAGCCGTTGTTTTCCGGCTGCGCGGGCGGCGGTTCTTTCCCGCCACTGTTGCCGCCGGCGTCTGCGGGCAGCGGTGCCTTCGGGGGGCTGGGGCTCGCCGTCACTGAGGGCGCGAGTGCGCGCTTCGCGTTGGAAAGCGCCTGCTGGACCGCCTGGAGCTGGGCCTGGGTGAACCCGCTCGACGCGAGCGTGTCGGTATCGACCCTGCCGGCCTCGATCTCACGGTCGACGGCCTGACCCTCGATCGCGGTGATCGTGCCGTCGTTGACGAGCCCCTGGATGGCGTTCAAGAAGGGCTGGTGGTCGACGACCGGCCTCGGCGCGTGGATCTTGTCGGGCACCGGCGCTATGGGCGTCTTGTCTGGCTGGCCCTTCGCCACCGCGGCGTGGCGGTGTGCGTCGGCGCGAGGTCTTGCGGCGAGCGCGGCGGTGCCGGCGATGGCGCCGACCACGGCGAGTGCGGCGACTGCACCCGTCGCGGTGTGGCGTATCCGGGCATAGCGCTGGTTCTGATCGTTCACCTTCGTCTCCTCTCGGTCGTACCGCGAGGCGGTGTCGTTGGGGAGCCACGAGAATCGCGCCCGAACCTGAGATCGAGCTGAAGCGCGGCGGCTCTTCAGGCGATCTTCAGGCAGCGTCGGGGACAATCGCCATGCGATGGGTGCGCCGATCGGTCGAGTCGTGGTGATCGAGGACGAGCAGCCGGTACGCGATGCGGTTATCGCCGCGCTACGGGCCGAGCGGTTCACCGCCACCGCGTTCGAGGACCTCCCCCATCCCGGAGACGTGCTCGCCGTCGCTCCCGACCTGGCGATCCTCGACGTGCTTCTCCCGGGCGGGAACGGCTTTGAGCTCGCAAGCTCGCTCCGGCAGCAGCAGGAGTTGCCGATCATCTTCCTCACCGCCCGCGACGCCGTGGCCGATCGTGTCGCCGGGTTGGAGCTGGGCGCCGACGACTACCTCGTGAAGCCGTTCGCGCTAGAGGAGCTGATGGCGCGAGTGCGGGCAGTGCTGCGCCGGCGGGGTGCGATCCCGCAGGTGCTGGAGGTCGAGCGGCTGCTGGTCGATGAGGAACATGGGTTCGCCGCCCGGGACGGTCGGGAGCTGGCGCTGACCTCAACCGAGCTTCGCCTGCTCGCGTTTCTCATGCGCCACCGCGGGAGGGCGCTGTCCAAGGACCAGCTGCTGACCCAGGTGTGGGGGTACGACGCGTACGACCACAACCTTGTCGAGGTGCACATCAGCGCGTTGCGGCGAAAGCTCGAGTCTCGTGGCCCGCGCCTGATCCACACGGTCCGCGGCATCGGCTACCGCTTCTCGCCATGAGAGCCCGCCGACCAGCGCGCACGCGGCTGATTGCCGCCTCGCTGCTCGGGATCGTCGCCGCTCTTGGCGCGTTCGTCGTGGTGATCACGGTGCGCTATCGAGATGGGCTCGAGCAGCGCCTTCGCGCGGACCTCACGTCCGGGGCGAGCGCCCTTCGAGCGGCCGGCACTCCCGCGGCGCTGAAGCCGGTGATCGGCTCGCTGGCTGCCGAGGGCATCTCGGTCGACCTCGCGGGGATCAGCGGCCCGGGTGGCAGCCTTCAAATCAACCCGGGCGCCGCGCTGATGACCGTCCACGAGACGATTCCGGTTGGCGGCAGCAATGTGCCCGCGACCCTGACCGGCAGCCGCGCCGGGATCGACCGTCAGGTCCGAAGCCTCGAGGTCACCGAGACGATCGGCGGCCTGATCGCGCTGGCGCTCCTGGCGGCGCTCGCCCGCGCCCTCGTCCTCCTTGATCATGCCGTATCGGAGGCACGCGCATCCGAGGCGGCGATGCGAACGTTCCTGGCCGACGCCTCACACGAGCTCCGTACCCCGGTCGCCGCGCTTCAGGCGACCGCCGAGAGGCTTCTGAGGGATCAGCCTCCGCGCCCGGCGCGCGACGCCATCGAAGCGGAGCTCGCGCGTGACAGCCGTCGCCTCGGGCACCTGATCGATGACCTGTTGAACCTCGCGCGGCTCGACGCTCGGGAGCGACCGCACCGCCAACCGGTGGACCTCGTCGAGATCGCGTCGGCGGCAGTCGCCGCCACGCGCTCCGCCGATCCGGCCGCGCGCGTCGAACTCGCGACAAACGGTGGCGTTCCTGCCACCGGTGACCGGGACGCCCTGCTCCGCGCGGTCCGCAACCTGCTCGAGAACGCGTGCGCGGTCGCTGACACGGTCGTGGTCGAAGTCGGGCAGTCGCCAAACGGTCCCACGATGTCGGTGACCGACAACGGGCCCGGCGTTCCCGCCGATCAGCGCGAGCGGATCTTCGAACCGTTCGTCCGCCTCCCCCGAAGCCCCCGCAGTGGCACGGGCCTCGGGCTCGCGATCGTACGCCGGACGATCGAATCACACGACGGGACGGTCACCTGCGACGCCTCGCCGACCGGCGGCGCCCGGTTCACGTTGCGACTGCCAGCCGACGGTCCGGCGGCGCCGTCGAGACGTAGCCAGGATTGACCCCACGCTGCCACCGTCAAACCATCTTTCTGGGCAATCGATGCCAGCGTCAGCAACCTGACGCTCGCGCCCTTGGGGATTCAGGTGGCCGCGTCCGCGAGGATCCGCTCGAGCCGGTTTGCGTGCCGGTGAACTGTCCTCACCTGGAGCGTGCTGCTCTTATCCCGTCGCCGGCTGTCCGGCACGGCAGGATGGAGATCAGGCGGCCGATCGGAGTTCGCCCCTTAGTGCAATCGCGATGTGCTGACGACCGCGATGCAGGCGCGTGGTAATCGTCGCTTCGCGTGTGTGGAGTGCATCGGCCGCCTCTCGATAGGAAAGACCGATCAAGTCCACAGCGATGACCGCGTCTCGGTAGAGAGCCGGCGCACTCGCGATCGCCTCCATGATCTCGTGGGCCTCGAAACTGTCGTCGTGGCGTGACGGCGTGTCATCTTCGTCGAGGATCCGGTCGCGCGGGCGTTGCGCGCTGATGCGGTAACGGCTCGCATACGTGTTCCGCAGCGCTCGAAGCAGATAGCCGATCTCGTTGTCGTCGCGGAGCATGCGCGGGCGCTTCAGCACGTTGACGAACGTCTCTTGAACGAGGTCCTCGGCGTCGTGACGCGATCCGCACAACGCCCATGCCGCTCGGTAGAGCCGGTCGATGTGCCGGTGCAGGCGATCGGGGTCGAGCCGACGCAGCGTTGAGCCGCCGCACGCCGAAAGCAGCGACTGACTCGGGGGCGCGTCGATGCAGGCGCGCTTGGTCATCGCGGCGGCACCTCTCGACCGTCCGCGCTCGTCGCCGGCCCGCCGTCCGCTTCCGTCGCGGCTTGTCCGATGTGCTCGAACTCGAGCGCGCCACGCTCGGCGGCCATCCGTACGCTGTCGATGCAATCAGCCTCGTAGATGAAGATGCACGTTTCATCCTCAGGGACGAAGAGCGAGCGCACGAACTCCACGTCCGTTCCCTCGCGAGCCATCTGCTCAGCCGCGTTGCGGGCGGCGCTGGCGGCGCGATGTGCGCCTGCGGCGTCGGTTCGCGAGAAGTACTGCTCTGCGACGAATTCGGGCATGCCATGAACCGTACGCCGCGATCGGCCCGGGCAAAATAACGGAAACCCTCAATCTTTCAGGGACGCGGCCGGGCCAGACGCCGGGGCTTGAGCGTCAGCGGCCAGGCGAGCAGCTAGCTGCGCGCGCGAACGCACTCCGAGCTTGGCGTACGCGCGCGCGAGATGGACCTCGACCGTGTGCACGGTGACGAACAGGCTGGTGGCAATCTGCTTGTTCGCCAGACCGCTGGCGGCAAGCTCCACCACCCGCCGTTCAGTCGGAGTCAGCTCGCCACTGGTGCCGGGGCGCCGTCCGGGCACGCGCTCATGCTCGGCGCGCGCCAGCTCGGCCCAGCCCGGGGAGCCCAGCTCGTCGAAGGAGGCCGCGGCGGCCCCCAGCGCGTCGCGGGCCGCTCGCCACTGCTTCGCCCGCCGCCGTGCCCGCCCGAGCGCCAACAAGGAGCGCGCTGCGTCGAACTTCAAGCCAAGCCGCTCGAAGTCGCCGGCTGCGGCGCGCAACTTCGCGGCAGCCTGGTCGGACCCGGGTCGCAGGAGCGCCCGGCTCCGCTTGGCACTCGCCCGGGCCCATGGATGTTCCTGCTGTTCGGCCAGCTTTGCGAGCCGGCTCGTCACCGCGCGAGCCTCCGCCAAGCGACCGAGCTCGACCAGCGTCTCGACGAGCTCGGGCGCCGCCGGGAAGGCGCCGGGCTCGAGGATTCCCTCCCGCTGAGTGTGCTCCCACACCGCGGCAAGATCGGCGACGGCTCGTTCAGGCGCGCCCGCGCGAAGTGCGACGATCCCGCGAGCGCGCCGCGCCTCGAGCTCATCCCAGCGACAGGCGGTCTTCTGCGCCCGCGAGATCGCGTCGCTCGCCCACCGCTCGGTACCGGCCACGTCTCCCCGGCCGGCGGCGAGGAGTGCCCGGCAGCGCTCGTACTGAGGCCTGAAAGTGAGCTCACGGTTTGAGGACTCGGCCCACTCGTCAAGTAGCGAGCCCGCGGCCTCCCAGTCGCCGACGCGCAGGTCAAGCTCGCACATGTGCAGGCGTAAGAGCACATAAGACGCCTCCTCGCCGCGGTCGTCCGCAAGCCTCAGGAGGCGGGCGAGCGCTCCCCGCGCCTGCGCGATTTCTCCCCGCCAGACGTGGCGCTGGCACGCTACCCGCTCGGGACTGGCTGCGAGGTACGCACCAGTATCGGCGTCAACATCCGAGCGCGCGCACAGATCATCAACCGACCCCCCGGTCAGTGCACGAGCCCAGGCCAGCGCGTATAGCGCGACCCGCTCGACCTCTCGGCCGTCGGCATCGCGCAGCGCCTCAAGCGCCCACCCCTCGGCGTCGCGCATCCGGGCGACGCGGCCGGCGGCCTCATTGGCCGCTCGCTTGGCCAGGAGGTACGGGCGGAGCGTGGGATCGTCGCCGGACTCGACTAGCGCGAGCTCGAGCTGATCGTCGGCTTCGTCAAGGCTTCGCGACCCGTACCCCTCGCCCAGCAGCAATCGAGCCCTGGCGCGCATGACACCTGACGGCAAGCCCTCGAGCTCCTCCGAGAGGAGCTTCGTCAGACGTCGCAGCTCACCGGCCTCGTAGAGTGCCGCGGCGAGCACAAGCACGCGCTCTCCACGTGCGTCCGACCCCGCCGGGGTCAAGCGCAGTGCATGACGAGCCAATTCCACCGCCTGTTGACGTTCGCCACGTGCCGACGCCTTATGGGCGCCGCCAACCAGCTCTCCGGCAAGGTCATCGTCGACTCCCGTGCTCGCAAGCGCCAGATGCAATGTGCGCAACGGACCCTCGTCCATCACGTCGGCCAGGGCACGATGAAGTTCGCGGCGCTCGCGCACGCTCGAGCGCTTTCTCGCGACCGCAGCAAGCAGCGGATGGGCCGCCCGGACGCGCTCGCGGTCGGCCACCAACACACCGGCCTGGAGCGCATCTTCAACTGCGTCCGTGCCGGCAACGGCACTCAGCATGGCTATACCGAGATCTTCCGACAGTGCGGTCGCCAGCAGTACGGTGCGCACCCCGGCAGGCAGGTGCGCGATCCGGCCTCCGACGATCTCTTCAACACTATCTGGGAGCGGAATCTCCTCGGCGTCGCCCGAGCCCTGCTGCTCGAGCAGCGAGCGGCCGATCTCCAGCGCGAACAACGGGTTGCCCTGCGTCACCTCGACAATGCGTCGCAACAGCGGCCGCGAGACGGTCAGGCCCAGACGATCCATCAGCATCCGGCGTAGCGCTCCGAGTGTCAGAGCACCCACCTCGACCCTCATCAGCGAACCACGCGCGAGCGCCCGCTCGAGTTCAGTCACCCGAGCCGGGCGCCGGGCGAGCAAGAAGCCGACCCCCACATCCCTGAGACGGCGCGCCGCAAACGCCAGGACATCGGCAGAAGAACGATCGAGCCACTGCAGATCATCGACCGCGATCACCACGGGCGCGCGCGCCGCCAGCATCCGCACCGCCGCCACGAAGCCGAACTCAACCGCCCCGGCGTGGGCCGAGCCGTCCATCGGCTCACCTCGCAGCAGCGCGGCCTCGAGCGCCCGCCGCTGGGGGGTCGGGAGCGGCCCGAGCTCGTCAGACCCCACGGGTTCGCACAGGTCGATCAACCCAGCAAACGGGAGCCGTGCCTCGCTCTCGCTCGGCCGGGCTGCCAGCACCAGCGCGCCTTGCTCCCGGGCCGCAGTGACGCCGGCTTCCCACAGTGTCGTCTTGCCGATCCCCGGCTCGCCCACGAGCACGAGCCCATGAACGCCCTGCTCGCCCACAGACTGCCCACGAAGCGACGCCAGCTCAGGCTCGCGGCCAACGATCGAAACAACCGGCCCCGGTTCGGTGCTCACACTGCCCACCCTGGCAGATCAGCGCTCATCCGGCTCGTGGGTGGCGGCCGCTGGCAGGGGCTACAGGGTCATCGCGCCATGACCGCTTCTCTCCTCGCGTAGCACGATTCGTGCTGCAGTCTCCGGCGGCGCGCTCAATTCACGTGCGACTCGATAAGGCGTCCCCGGCTGCTCTGGAGGTTCCGCGAGCGTCCGGCATAAGCGACTCCGACGCTGTCCGGACCGCATTTGAGCACAACCATCGTCGCGCCAACATCGACGAGCGCTGCGCCTGCAACGTCTCGCCAGGTGACCAGCGTCGATGGAGAGGACGCGCGCGTCCTGGTCGAACAGACAACCGCGGTCGATCGCAGCGTCTTGGGCGATCGGCGTGGCGCCTCGAGGTCAGCGAGTTGCTCGCAGTTGCCGACGCACTGGCGCTGATCCTCGGCTTCTGATCCTCGTCACCGCCCCCACCGTCATCACGTCATCCTGAACCGCGCGAGGCGACGGCACCCCCAACCGGATTCGAGCCGGTGATCTTCTCCTGCGTGAAAGTAGAGAGATCCACCCGGGCAAGCCTCGAGCGAGCGCCGACCGCCGACACTGGGCTTCAGCGCGAGCTCTTCGGGGATCTCGTTCTCCTTCCCCATAGCCACGACCGTGAACATCATCCGAAAAGCGCGTCGCCGCGGCGGGCGCGCTGTAGCCGCAGCCGAAGTGCATGTGTCGTCGCCGAGCGAGTTGACTTCGCTGCAGCCTGCTGCGACGCTTGCGAAAGATCGTCGAGCGGCCGGCAGCGTGCGGAGAGAGGCGGGATGGAAGCTTTCGCGCTGACCTACGAGGGGTTCGAGCCGGATCAGGAGGGTCTTCGCGAAGCGTTGACATCGACCGGCAATGGGTATCTGTGTGCTCGTGGCGCCGCCGAGTGGGAGGACGCCGACGGTCTGCATTACCCCGGAACGTATGTGCACGGGGTCTATAACCGGGAGACGACGATCTTGGGCGGGCTGCCCGTACTCAACGAAGATCTCGTCAACCTTCCCAATTGGCTGGTGCTCAAGCTGCGGATCGAGGGCGAGGACGCGATCAGGCTCGCCGACGTCGAGCTGCTCGATTACCGTCACGAGCTCGACATCCGCAACGACGTCGTGCTGCGCGAGCTCCGCTTCCGCGACCGCAGCTCGCGTGAGACGACGCTGCGCAGCCGGCGGTTCGTCAGCATGGCGGACGTCCACCATGCGGGGATCGAGTGGACGCTGATTGCGGAAAACTGGTCCGGGCGGATTGAGGTCGTTTGCGCGCTCGACGGGCGCGTGACCAACAGCGGCGTCGCACGCTATCAACAGCTCGAGGGTCGGCACCTCGATCCGGTCTCGCCTCGCACGTTCGGGCCTGAGGTAATAGCGCTGAAGGTGCAGACCCGGCAATCGAACCTGTACATCAGCCAGTCGGCGCGCAGCCACGTTTTCGAGGGCGCGAACCCGGTCGCCGTGCAGCGGAGCCTCTACCAGACGGAGGACTACATCCAGCAGGTGTTGGCGTTCGAGATCCGGCGTGGGGTGGCCGTGCGCATCGAGAAGATGGTCGTGTTCTCGACCTCTCGGGACCCGGCCACCAGCGACTCGCTGAACAAAGCCGGTACGTCAGCGGGGCGCGCCAGGGACTTTGAGGCCGAGCTTGCGCGGCATCGGTCGGCCTGGGAAGAGCTCTGGCGGACGTGCGAGCTGCAGGTGCAAGCGGACGAGGAGGTGCAGCGTCTGCTGCGACTGCACACCTGCCACCTGCTGCAGGTGTGCTCGCATCACACGGCCGACATCGATGCCGGGGTTCCGGCTCGCGGGCTCAACGGCGAGGCGTATCGCGGCCACGTCTTCTGGGACGAACTCTACGTATATCCGTTCCTCAACTATCGGATGCCGGAGGTCACCCGGGGCCTCTTGATGTACCGGTACCGGCGCCTGGGCGAGGCTCGTGCGGCGGCCCGCGAGGCGGGCTTCCGCGGCGCAATGTTTCCCTGGCAGAGCGGGAGTGAGGGCAAGGAGGAGACCCAACGCGTCCACCTCAATCCCCTCTCCGGTCGTTGGGAGCCGGACCTGAGCCGCAACCAGCGCCACGTCAACGCCGCGATCTTCTACAACATCTGGCACTACTTCCAGGCCACCCAGGACCTAGCGTTCCTGCGCGACTATGGCGCCGAGATGATGCTCGAGATCGCGCGCTTCTGGGCGTCGATCGCGCACTTCAATCCCGACCGAGGACGCTATGAGATCCACGGGGTGATGGGCCCCGACGAATTTCACGAGAAGTACCCCGGGGCGACCGAGGGCGGCCTTCGAAACAACGCCTACACCAACGTCATGGTGGCGTGGCTGTGCGAGCTCGCGCAAGAGGTTCTCTCGCTGCTGCCCGGAAGCCGCGCGGAGGCGCTCAGGGACAGACTCGGGCTCGGCGACGACGAGCTACGCACGTGGGATGACATGAGCCGGCGGATGTTCGTGCCCTTTGAGGAGGGGGGCATCATCAGTCAGTTCGAAGGCTGGGATCAGCTGGAAGAACTCGACTGGGACGCCTATCGCGCCAAGTACGGAAACATCCAACGACTCGACCGGATCCTGCGCGCCGAGGGCGACGATCCCGATCGCTACAAGCTCTCCAAGCAGGCCGACACCGTGATGTTGTTCTACCTGTTCTCGGACGAAGAGCTGAAGCGGCTATTCGATCGCCTCGGTTACGACTATGGGCCCGACACGGTGAGCAAGAACGTCGCCTACTACGACCGCCGCACGTCGCAGGGCTCGACGCTCAGCTTCATTGCCTTCGCCGGGGTCCTCGCCGGCCTGGACGCCGAGAGCTCCTGGAATCGGTTCCTGGTAGCCCTGAACAGCGACGTCGACGACGTTCAAGGCGGGACGACCAAGGAGGGGATCCATGTGGGAGTGATGGCGGGCACGCTCGACCTCGTCCAGCGCAGCTACATGGGCACTCACGTCCGGGACGGTGTCCTTCAGTTCGATCCCAGGCTGCCGGCGCCGATCGCCGGGGTGTCGTTCTCGATGCAGTTCCGCCGGACCCCGCTCCTGGTGACTCTCACCGATCATCAGCTGACGCTGGCGGCACATCCTGAGGGCGTCAACCGGCCGATCAAGGTCGGGGTCGGAGATGAAGTTCGTGACTTCAGCCCCGGGGACCGTTACACCTTCGAGTTGCAGCCGGACCCAACCGTCGAGAAGCAACTCCGTAGCTAGAGAGGAGCACGCGTGCCGAAACGATTCCAAGGGGCGATCTTCGACGTCGACGGAGTGCTCGTCGACTCGCCCCACGAGAAGGCCTGGCGCGAGTCACTGCGTGAGCTGATGGAGAACGACTGGAGCGACATCCGTGATCAAACCACCTGGTCGCCCGAAGCGTTCACCTCGCGAGTCTACGAGGAGCAGATGTCCGGCAAGCCTCGGATGGACGGCGCCCGCGCCGCGCTCGAGTACTTCCACGTGCCCGATGATGACGACCACCGCCTCGCCCAGTATGCCGATCGCAAGCAAGCGATGGTTGTGCGCCTCATCGAGGCGGGCGACTTCACCGCCTACCCCGACGCGCTGCGCTTCATCATCCACGTCAAGGACGCGGGGATCCGCACCGCCGCCGCCTCCTCGTCCAAGAACGCCCACCTGTTCCTAAGCCAGATCAGGCTCGACGCGTTCGCCGACGAGAACGGGATCACCTCGCCGTCGGTGCGACCGGGTATGACTCTCCTCGACTACTTCGACGCCGACGTCTCGGGCAGGGATTTCGCGCACGGAAAGCCGCACCCGGACATGTTCCTTGCTGCGGCCCAGGAACTCGGGACCGCGCCCGAGGACTCGATGGTGATGGAGGACGCCGCGGCGGGGGTACAGGCCGCCAAGGCCGGGCGCATGGCGGCGATCGGCATCGCCCGAGTTGATGACGCGGAGCTGCTGGCCGCGGCACACGCCGACATCGTGGTCACGAGCCTCGACGACGTGGATCTCGCCGCGCTGCGCGATGGCCGCCTGGCCACCAAGCGCCCGTAGCTGAGACAGTCCCGCTGGGCATCGCCGTGAAGAGAGCGCCAGCTCCGCCCGAGGAGCAGAACCTCGGCGGATAAGGGGCGATTTAGAAGTACCCCCAACCGGATTCGAACCGGTGATCTCCTGCGTGAAAGGCAGTGAGCCGCGGGGATCAGACGTGCGGGCCTGAAGGTCACCCCCCTCGAACCCTGTCGGACCGTAGAACGATTCGTGCTACAGTGTTGTCATGGCTCGCTCGATACACGTGCGACTGGACGACGCGTCCGTGGCGGCTCTCGACGTGGTGCGGGCGTCGGGCATGAGCGACTCGGACGCGGTCCGCACGGCTCTATGCGAAGCCGCTGCGCGTCGACGCGCGCGAACAGCGTTGCGTGAGGAAGTGCGTCGTCTCGCCGCGGACGATGCCGACCGCGAGGAGATGCGGGTGATTCGGGAGCAGATGGCCGCGCTCGCACCGCGCATTGCCGGATAGGTGATGGTCCGGGGCGAGGTATTCCGGCTCCCGGCAGCTCGTGCCGCCCGCGGCCGAGAGCAGCGGGGAGCGCGTTACGCGGTGGTCGTGCAAGCCGACGAGTTTCTGCACCTAAGCACAACCATCGTCGCTCCAACCTCGACGGGCGCCCGACCCGCGACGTTCCGTCCCGTGATCAACGTCGATGGAGCGGGCACCCGCGTCCTGGTCGAGCAGACCACGGTGGTCGATCCGCAGCGCCTCGGTCCATCGGCGGGTCGGCTCGAAGCCAGCGAGTTGCTGGCTGTCGACGAGGCACTGGCGCTCATTCTCGGTCTCTGACCCCCCGTTTGAGCCGGCGACCCGAGCGTCTGTCGCCCCTTCCGGTCCAGATGGCCTCGCTGCCGTGTGCCGGCGGCGCGCGGGCGGACTCACGTCGTCGGCACCCCTCGCGGAGGACCCTCTTACGCTTGTCAATACCACGGTTGAACGCGCGGGAGGCGTGTTCGGATGGTGCTGCGCATGCCGAGGCCACCGAGCCACGCG
>DATJYY010000068.1:0-7269 GCA_035499395.1 Solirubrobacteraceae bacterium | reverse complement strand
TGCCATCTCCCAGGTAGTGGCGGGCATCGTACCTGCGCAGGCCCCGATCGGGACGCATCCTCACACACCCTCATCCAGCACGAGCACCGGGCTCGAGGTCACCTTCCTCATCATGCTCAGCGCGCTCGCGGCGGCGGGCGTCCTCCTGTTCCGTGCCCGCCGGACGTTTGCAAGTGACGTCGCGAGCGCGGCTGCATCCGAGGCGCCGGTATCGAGCCCAAGCGGTGTCGTCGGGCCACATCGCTCGCCGGGCTCGCTGCCGACGTTTCGGCGGTCCGGGTCGTTGGCTCGCGAGACCGACGGACCTGAACTATGAATGACGCGAGCCGCTCGCATGGCCTTCGCGACTGTCCGAAAGCAGTACTCTGAGCGACTGGTCTGACCACCGGATGTCGCCTGGTCTGCCCCCTGAGCGGCAGTTCGACGGCGCACGATCGCTGTCGCGATGCCAGCAGAGCGGCATGGCGACATCGACGACGCCAGGCGGGCTGTTGCAGGTCTCCACGGGCCGCGTTCCGGAAACGCGATGTCGGCCGCGGGCGATGCGGTGCACGACACATCCGTCCCTCACCGGCCGGTGTGGCCCGTCAGCTAGTTGAGCTGATCCGTGTCGTCGGGCTGGAGCGTATTGGCCACGCGTGGCCCGGCCTCCGGTGGCCACCAGACCGCGCCGCCATACGTGCACACCGCGCCGCTGGAGTCGATCGAGTTCAGGTAATAGCGATGCGCGTTCTCGCCAAAACCCTCATCGCCAAGGACAACCACCCCTCGCCGTACCGGGTGATCGCCAGCTTCAACGACTTGGCCGGCAGCTGGCCCGTCGCTGAGAAATCCCTTCATCGCCCGAAAAATATAACCGCACCGTAGGACCGAGAATGAAACCCCTCGATGAGGTCCCAAGAACGATCCAACAGTAAGGCGTGGACCATCCATCGTGCGTCTCGGACGGCGCTCATTCGCCGGCGCCTCACTGGCTTGCTTCAGTTCGGCGTGTCGCACTCCCCGGCCCCATAAGCGCTCTGCGCGCGGCCCGGGAACAGGCTCGCATCGGCAGATCATCGTCGCGAGTGAAACCCAACGGCGGGCGGTGGTCGCCATCGGTGGTTTCTATCTCGACGTGGTGGTCACGAAGCGAGTGGTGCGATCCCGCCGCGCCGGGCCGCGAGGCGCGGCGATGAGAGTTCGAGCGGGTGCGGTTGACCTCGAGGATCGGGACGGACGCGAGCACGAGGCCGGCGCCGGCGAGCTGCACGGGTCCGAGCCGGTCGCCGAAAGCTGCGAACGCGAAGGCGGCGGTCAGGGCGGGCTCGGCGCTCGAGACGATGCTCGCTCGCGAAGCCCCGAGACGCCGTACGCCGGCCATGAACGCGCTCGTCCCGATCACCGACGAGGACAGCGCCACGGCGACCACCAAGCCGACGCTGGTGACACCGCCGCGCGGCGCGAGCTGGCCGTGCACGGCTGCGTCGGCGAAGAACGTGATCGCGGCGCCGCTCGAGACCGAAGCGGCGAGCACGAAAGGATCGGTCGTGCCGAGCAGTGACGAGGACGCGAGCACGTACAACGCGTAGATCAGTGCGGATGCCAATGCCAAAGCGACACCGAGCGGATCGATGACGCCGGTGCCGCCACCTGTCAGCGCGAGCCCGATGCCGGCGGTCGTGGTCGCCAGCGCCGCGGCGCGACGCGGGCTGAAGCGTTCGCGTCCCAGGGCGGCCGCACCGAGCGACACGAGCACGGGGTATGCGAACAGCAGCAGGTCGGCAAGATCAGCCTCGATGTGCTTCAGCGAGGCCGCGAACGAGAGCGCCATCGAACTGTAGCCCACACCCAGGGCCACGGCAGTAAGCAGCCCGCGACGGGAGGGCAGCGGGCGGCGGAGCACGAGGACGATCAGCCACAGCACCGCTCCGGCGACCGTGAAGCGGCCCAACAACAGTCCGAGCACCGACACACCCGCGCCGTATGCAAGCTGGGCGAGCACGCCGAGTGAACCGAACAGTGCGGCCGACAGCAGCACGAGCGCGACGGCTTGGAGGTCGCGCGTTCGCGCGACGATGGTGGGTGGTGAGGTGAGCATGGTGTCAAGTGGTGAAGTGGTCGTGAAGGCACAGTGATCAGAACGGTTGCCCCGGCGTTCGCCGCAGACGGCAGTCAACAATCGTGAGGTGAGTTCCGCTTCAGCTGTCTCGGCCAGCTTCGGATGGCCGGAATCGGTCATTCGGTACGGCGACGGGAGGTGCCTGGCTTCGGGCCGCCTTAGGAACTTCTCGTAGGACGCCGGCGCGCAGTTCCTCGCCGAGTCGGGGCTACCGGCCGGAGCGCTGCGATGATCGAACGAGTCGCCTTTGTCTCTAGTTGGGTTCCTGGAGGGCGGTCATCACCGCGGGAACCTGGTGCTTGTCAAGACCGAACCAGCTTTGTCGCCGGGTCGCGGCGAACGCCTTCTTCTCGGCGGCGAGCTCGCGGGACGGCGGGAGGATGCGGGCGGTTGGGGCTGGGCCGCCCAGGAAGTTGACCTCGATCTTTCCGACCAGGCCGCCGCCGAACTCGACGTAGCAAGGGCCGTCGCCCTCGTAGGGCAGCGGAGACTTAGTGCCGCGCACCCGGGCTGTGATGTCTTGCCCGACGACGCGCGCAGCAGCCTCGGCGAATATCCCGGCCTTGGCGACGGTGCGGCTACCCGTCGTGACGTCGCCCAGCGCATACACGCCAGGAAACCGAGTCGTGAGGTTCGTCTGGTCGACGGGCACCCAGCCGTCGGGCGCGAGCCCGGACTGCTTGACCACGGCGGGTGCGCGGTGGACGGGGATCCCGATAAACAGGTCGTACGGCGCGTTCCCGCCGCTCGCCAGCCGGGCCGCCCGCGCACGAGAATCCAGACCCACCACCAGTTCTTTGGGTGCGTACTGGATTCCTCGCTCGTCGAGCGCTCTGAAGAACAGTTCCGATACCTCCTTGGTGACCGGAACGGGCGCCGCCATGGGGAATGTCATCCGAATGTCGACCGCGTCCCTCACTCCCCGCTTCACCAACAGATCGTGCAGCAGAAAGGCTCCCTCGAATGGGGCCGGCGGGCACTTGAACGGATGGCCGAGGACCGAGATCAGGACCCTCCCCCGCGTGAACTCGGCGATGGCGCGCCGCAGGCGCTCGGCGCCGGCGAGCGAGTAGTACTCAAACCCGCCTTGCTCGAATCCCGGCGTCGCCGCCAGGTCGTACTCCGCGCCCAGCGCCACCGCGAGGAAGTCGGCGTCGTAGGAGCCCTCATCCGTGATGACGCGCCGCTTGACCGGGTCGATCGCCGTCACGGTCGCCTGGCGGAACTCGACCCGCTCGTTGGCGATGTTGCCGTAGTGCAGGAGCACCTCCGTCGGCGCTTCGCGGCCGAGCAGCACATCGAGTTTGGAGAACCCGAAGTAGAACGAGTCGTTTCGATCGATCAGCGTGACGTGAACCGCGTCTAGGAGTGATTCGGACAGCCGCGTTGCCAGCTCCAGGCCCGCGAACCCCGCCCCGACTATCACCACATGCTTCTTCATCGTGCGCCCCCGATCGCCCGCTTGCCCTCAAGCGCGGTCGTTCGTCGCCGGGGCTCGGCGCTCGGGCGAGTGATCGGGTTCGGGTCGCGCAATCGACGGCGCCTTGCTGACAACTCGGTTGCGATTCGCGTTCGTTCGCCGGCGCGTTGTAGATCGGCGCTGCGGTGCCGGGCGATCATGTAGTTGAGCTGGTCGTTCATCGAGTCTCCTGTAAAGCCGTTGTCGATGCGCCCAAGCTAGGCGTAAGCCGGCCCGCTGCCATTGGGCAGCTGCCTGATCTTGGGTCTTAGCCTGCGAGGCTGACCACTTACGTGCGGGCGCTCGCCCTCCGCGGAATCACGAGGTACCCTTGTCGCGCGGCAAGCGAGGCGGTCCTACTTCACCCCGTTCACCGAGCTTGTTCCGTGTGGACTCCCGATTCAGCAAAGCCGCATTCGGCAGCCTCCGCGCCGAGCTGGTCGCCGGCGTCAGCAATGCGGGTGAGCTAGGAATGACCGGCAAGGGACTGTGAGCCCCGATGTCTTGTCCGCGGCCTTGGACCGTTCCGCTCCAAAACCGACGCACCGGTCGGCGTCGACGTTTGTGGCGCGGTTCCTCGATCTCAACCGAGACGGCCGAGGCGCTGGCGGTAGCGTTACACCGCGCCGCGCTCGCGGAGTTACGTCGATCGTAAGCCGGACATCGATCTCGTTGACCGAATCCAGCCTGACGCGAGTCTGGATCGTGGTAGGTCGGGTCTGGCGAACGACACCGCCGCCGCTGCTCCGTGCAGCCCCGTCTCCTGGTACACCCGCCGATCACGTCCGGGTTGGCGCCGACACCGCCGCCAACCTCCTTCGGGAACGACCGTCTAGCGCCTCAGCGCGACCTCGAAACGGAAGCGTGACAACGTCGACGCGGACCTTTCGCAGGCGCTGACTGAGTTATCGCTCAGGCCGCGAGCGCGACGCCGGCGGGCGGTACATCGACCGCGAGCGGTCCCGACGCCAACCCGGCGGCTACGTCGTGCAGCAGCGCTCGCATCGTCGTCGTCGCGTCCGAGCGGAAGCCCTCGCGCCGAGAGACGATCGACACCGTCCTCGTCAGCGTGCCGGGCGCCAGCGGCAGGATCACGACCTCGTCGCGAACCGCCATCGAGGCGACGAGCCGGGGCATCACCGCAACCCCGACGCGCGCCGCGACGAGCGCCTGCATCGCCATGTAGTCGTTGGTCTCCGATCCGATCTCCGGCGCGAAGCCGGCGTCCCGGCACGCGTGCATCAGCGCGTCGCGGCAGACACAGTCGTAGGGAGTGACGAACACTTCGTCGGACAGCGAGCCGAGGTCGATCTCCCGCTCGCGCGCGAGCGGATGATCGGACGGAAGGCAGCACGCCATCTCGTCGGAGAGCAATAGCTCGTAGCGCAACGCCGGGTCGGTCGGTAGGCGCAGGCACGGATACTCGTACGCGAGCGCGAGGTCCCAATCACCGGTGGCTAGTCGCGGCAGCGAGGCCGGGGGGTCGGCCTCGGCGAGCTTCAGCTGGATGCCGGGAAGCCGCTCTCTGAACGATGCCACCGCGAGCGGCACGACGGTCGCGGCGGCGGTGGGGAATGCGACGAGCCGTAACTGTCCACCGCCCTGCCGGGCGACCTCGATCACGTCGCGCTCGGCGTCGTCGAGCCGCGCGAGCAGCGCCTCGGCATGCCCAAGCAGGGCACGCCCAGCAGGCGTCAGGCGGATACCGCGCGGCGAGCGCTCGATCAGTTCGACGCCAAGCTCGCGCTCCAGTTGCTTGACGTGGTGTGACACGCCAGGCTGCGTGAACGCCAGCGTCCGCGCCGCGGCGCTGAACGAACCGCTGTTTGCCACCTCGCGAAACACCCGCAGACGATCCACGTCGAGCATGCCTCCCACTATATCGCTAGACCAAGATTTAGGTTATCCCTATGGGCACGTGCCCCAAATCTGGCTTATGGGGCCCCAAGCAATCTCAATTTGCGCGAGACGTACGGATGCCGCACATTTACACGCGCGTATAGCCGCGCGCCGGATTCGTGAACGGTTCGCCGGGGATGGAATAGCGGTGGGGCGAGTTGCGTCTTAGCGAGATGTAGGCGGCTGGTGGCGGCGGTCGCCGCGCGTTTGTACGGGCTCTCTGCCGGGAGCCCACATCCCAACAGAGGAGTTCACGTGGGTTTTGGTCTTTCGGGCGCTGCCTTGCTCGGCGATCCCGTGGTTGAGGTGGGCGCTCGCGGAGCGGCGTCGGAAATCGGCGAGAGACTGGTCCGTATGGTGGGGCGCGTCTCGAGCCCGCGGTTCGTCGATCGTCGCCGGGAGCTGGGGGCGATCGAGGCAGCGCTGGCTAGGACCCGCGATGGGTGGGGCTCGGTGGTGTTCGTCGGTGGGGAGGCGGGCATCGGGAAGAGCCGGCTGGTCTCCGAGGTCGCCGGTCGCGCTGAGCGCGATGGGATGACGGTTGTGGTCGGGGAGTGCCTGGCACTCGGTGAGGGGGAGCTTCCCTATGCGCCGGTGGTTGGGGCGCTGCGCTCGCTCCTGGCCCAGCGGGAAGGTGGCGAGTTCGAGGCGATGCTCGGCTGCGTGCGCGACGACCTGGCGGTTTTGCTGCCAGACCTCGCCTCCGATCGCGGTGGTGTGGCGAACCCTCCAATGGGAGAGGGATCGCAGGCCCGCCTGTTCGAGCAGTTGCTGGCGGTGCTCGCCTCCGCCGCTCGCACGCAACCGTTGATGCTCGTCATGGAGGACTTTCAGTGGGCCGATCGCTCGACGTGCGACTTCTTGTCGTTCTTCGTCCGCGCCGCCCGGCGTGAGCCGATCGCGCTGATCGTTACCTACCGCAGCGATGAGCTGCGGCGCGGCCATCCCCTGCGTCACTGCGCGTTGGAGCTGGAGCGAACCGGTCAGGCGCTCAGGGTGGAGCTGGGGCCGTTCACGCGCGCGGAGGTCCACGAGCAGGTCGCTGCGATTCTTGAGGAGTCGCCGCCCGCCGCGCTCGTCGACCGGCTGCTCGAGCGCTCCGAGGGCAACCCCTTCTTCACCGAGGAACTGCTTGCGTCCTCTCTTCAGCCCGACGAACCGCTGCCCGACTCTCTGCGCGACACCCTGCTCGCTCGCGTCGAGGCGCGGTCGACGGTCGTTCGGGACCTGCTTCGGATCGCCGCGGTGACGGGACGCACGGTCGATCACGCGCTGCTGTCCGCGGTCGCGGAGTTGTCCGAGGATGAGCTGACGGGCGCCCTGCGCGAGGCGGTCGAAAATTACCTGCTCGCTCCCGACCGCACGACCGTCGGGTATTCGTTTCGGCATGCGCTCCTGAGAGAAGCGATCTATTCCGACCTCCTGCCCGGCGAGCGACGTAACCTGCACCTGAAGCTCGCACAGGCCCTCGCGGCCCAACCCACGCTGCCGGGAGCGAAGGCCGCAGGCGCGGCAGAGCTCGCCCATCACTGGTACGCGGCGGGAGAGCTGCCGGCGGCGCTCGCCGCGCTCGTCCGCGCCGGGGTCGCCGCCGAAGGCCTGTGCGCTCCCGGCAAGGCGTGGGAGCACTTCGAGCGCGCACTAGAGATCTGGGACCGGGTGGCTCCGGCGCCCGGCGAGCTTCCGCTCGAGCGGCTCGAAGTCCTGCGACGGGCGGCTGAGGCGGCGCTGATGACAGGCGAGGAGGAGCGAGCAATCAGCCTGGCGAATGACGTGCTCGCGCGGATCGACGAGCACCACGATCCGATCG
>DATJYY010000067.1:0-38914 GCA_035499395.1 Solirubrobacteraceae bacterium | reverse complement strand
ATACGGCAGGATCTCGGCGCGGCGCACATCCGCCAGGCGCTTGGCGAGCTTGTGCGCGAGCGAGATCGGGAGCGGCATCAGCTCCTCGGTCTCACTCGACGCGTACCCGAACATCATCCCCTGATCGCCCGCGCCCGCGATGTCGAGCTCGTCGTCGTCGCCGGGATCCGTGCGCGACTCCCACGCCCGGTCGACCCCCTGCGCGATGTCCGGCGACTGCTTGTCGATCGCATTGATCACCGCGCACGTGTGAAAGTCGAATCCGAACTCGGCGTTCGTGTAGCCGATCCGCTTGATCGTCTCGCGAGCGACGTCGGGAATGTCCACGTAAGTGGTGGTCGTGATCTCACCGGAGACGACTACCAGTCCGGTGTTGACGAGCGTCTCGCACGCCACCCGGCCGAGCGGGTCGTCGCGCAGCACCGCGTCGAGCACGCCGTCGGAGATCTGATCGGCAACCTTGTCCGGGTGACCCTCGGTCACCGATTCGGACGTGAACAGGTACTCGTTGTCTGGAAGCGTCTTCATGGGATCTCGAGGCGTAGCTCCGTGGTGGCGTCGCGCTCCCCGCTCGTGGAACTCAAACCGATCGCGCGGACCTTCCCTAGGTCGGGGAGCAGCTCGCGCACGCGCGCGCTGCCCGTCAGTCCGGTTTGCTCGCCGAGGCGCAGAAGCTGGCTGAAGTCGGTAAAGAGTACCGAGGTCAACCGGTCCGGCTGGCTCGGGAGCGCTGTCTTGTACGCCGGCTCATCGGCGAGCGAACGGCCGCGGCTCACGACCTGGTCGATCGCGGAGATGCTGGTGGACACGACCACGAGCCGGTCGAACACCGCGTAGTCGATCTGCAGGCCGGGGCCGAGCCCGAGCTCGTGCACGGTCACCCCGGCGACCTGGTGGTCCGCCAGCCCCGGGATCTGTCCCGGGCCCGAGCTCGGCGCGGGGAACAGCGCGGTCAGCGGCGCCTCGAGCTGCGCGAGCTCGGTCTGCGTCGCCGCCTGGTCCGCGGTCCGGGCGACGATCACAAGCGACGGCGACGAACCGGGCGAGACCGCCACCGCGGTCTCGCCACCGAACACGGAGGCGATCTTGTTCAGGCTTACGCCCTCGGTCGAGAGCGCGGCTCCCAGGCGGGCCAGCAGCGGCGCGACATTGCCGGCGAACCCGGCGGTCGCCGCGGCCTGCAGCAGTTGGGGTCCGGCTCGGCCCAGCCCGTCGACGTCGAGCATGAGCGTCGAGCCCGCGGGCAGGACCGACTGGAGCGTCGGCTTGAACGTGTACGGATGAGAGCGGCCAGTGCGCAGGGCGCTGTGGATCCGGACGTCGGCGGCGCCCGTGTCCGCGGACACGGTGAGCGTCATCCCCTGAAGCGCGGGGCGGTCGAGCAGCGTCGCGACCGCCCCGATCACGCCTCCGCGCGGCTCGAGCAGGCGCTGCACCCCGGCGGCCGGCAGGTAGGCGTCGAGCACGCGGCCGGCGGCCTCGCCGGCGGCGGCCCGCTCGTAGACGGGGTCTTGCACGAGCGACCGTGACCGGCCGGTTCCGGCGGCGATGGCCGCCCGGACGCCCGCGTCGGGCCCGACTACGAGGAAATGCTTCACGAACGCGAGCTCGGTTCCCGATCGGTAGCCGAGGACCCGGACGCCGTCGTACGACGCGACCGGCGCCGCCCCCGCGCTCGTGAGGAACCGCCGCGCCTTCGTGCGATTGGAGACGTCGAGCACGATCAGCGACCGGGCCGACCCACCGGGGGTGTCGAGCACGGCAAACGCGGCCTCGCGTCCCAGCCAGGCGCGGCTACCCGTGCCGAAGTCGACGGTGCTCGAGCCGCCGACGACGATCGCACTCAGGCGATTGAGCGCCGCCGCGTAGGCGAGCGGATAGCCGGGAAAGCGGCGCGCGAGCGCCTGCGCTCGCTGCACTCCGGGCCGACTCGGATCCGTCGACAGGTGCACGTAGGCGAGCACGTCGGCCGGGACGACCTGGGCGGCACCGGTGGCGGGCGGAACCTCGCCCGATCCGCTGAGCAAGAGCGCCGCCGCGATCGCGATCAGCAGCGCCAGCAAGCCGCCCGCGAGCGCAACGCGCCGTCGCAGGAACTGGCGTCGCCGGTCGGGGCCACGGGGAGCGGGCGCGGCCAACACCAGTCGCCGCTCGGGAACGGTCGGGACCGTGGTACGCGCCCGCGTGACGATCGACATCGGCACGTTCAATGAAGCACTTCCTCTCGCCCTGTGCGCCACTTGGCAACCGAGTGGCCCCAACACCCTTCCCGGCGCCGAAAGCACGCAAACGCAGCTGATTGCTGGCGCGCGTCAGGCTGCCGCGCGGCGACCCCGCCCGCGGCGCTCGTTGCGCTCGACGAAGTCGATGATCACCGGGACGCCTTCGAGGTGATAGCGCTCACGGAGCCGGTTCTCGACGTAGTACGCATAGTCGCGCGTCACGCGTGCGCGAGAGTTGACCTGGATCGAGAACCGCGGCGGACGCTCGGCGGTCTGGGTCATGTATATGAGCTTGAGCCGGTGTCCGGTGTGCTGCGGCCCGCCCGCCGGGGGCTGCCGGGCGGCGACGATGTCGGACAGGAACCGGTTGAGCTGCGGTGTGGGGATTCGGGCGGCGCGGCGGTCGGCGAGCGATACCGCCTCGACCAGCAACCGCTCGACGTTCCGCCCGGTCTTCGCGCTCGCGGTCAGCACCCGGGGGCGCAGCCGCAACTTCTGGTGAGCCCGGGCGCGCTCGTGCGCGAGGTCGACCTCGTCGGCGACGTCCCACTTGTTGAGGACGAGCGCGGTAGCGCACTCGCTCCGCATCGCAAGCTCGGCGACCCGCAGGTCCTGCGCGGTGATGCCGTCGGTCGCGTCGCACACGACCAGCGCCACGTCGGCCCGCTCGGCGGCACGGCGCGAGCGCAACGACGTGTAGTACTCGATCGACTCCCCCACCTTCGCCTGGCGGCGGAGTCCGGCGGTGTCGACCAGCACGATGCGGCGACCCTCGAACTCGATCGGCAGGTCGATTGCGTCCCGCGTGGTCCCGGCGAAAGGCGAGACGATCACGCGCTCGGTGCCGGCGAACCGGTTGACCAGAGAGGACTTGCCGACGTTCGGGCGCCCGATGACGGCCAGCCGCACGACGCCGTCCTCGGCGTCGTCGGCCTCGCCCTCATTGGGCTCCGGGCCTGCCTCGACGATCCGGTCGAGCAGGTCACCCGTTCCGAGACCTTGAGCCGCCGACACCGCGATCGGATCCCCGAGGCCGAGTCGGTGGAACTCGGCGGCAAGCGGGATGTCACGGGCCGAATCGATCTTGTTCGCGGCGACCAGAACCGGCAGGGATCCGCGCCTCAGCAGATCCGCGATTTCATGATCCCCGGGCCGAAGCCCCGCTCGGGCGTCGACGACGAGCACCGCGACATCGGCGTCGGCGAGCGCCGCCCGCACTTGGTCGTGCACGGCCGCGGCGAGCTCGGCGCGGTCGTCGAGATCGACCCCGCCGGTGTCGACCAGTGTCAACGACCGCCCGTTCCAGTCGGTGTGCAGCTCCTTGCGGTCGCGAGTCACGCCGGGCCGCTCGTGTACGACCGCTTCACGCGACTCGGTGAGGCGGTTGACCAGCGAGGACTTCCCGACGTTCGGATAGCCGACAATTGCGACCTTCATGGCGGACCCGAGGGTAGCTTGCACCCCGGGTCCGCCATTGAGTGGTCAGCCTGTGGGGAGGTCAGTACCGGCGCCGGCGCAGTACCCGGCGCCCTCGGCGGAGTCGTTGCTCCACAGCGACTGGACCGCGAATGTGCCGCCCGCGTTGCCCTTGATGTCGCCGATCGCACCTGGGATCGGCTCCGGCGGTCCCTGCGCGGTGAGCAGGTTCTCGCCGACCCAAGCGCACTTGTCGCCGTTCTCGTTGGCGTCGAGGGGGTCGTACCAGCCGCCGATCTGCTGTGCGCTCTTGCCGCTGCCGATAACGTCCTCGGCGCCCGGGTCGGTGACGGTCTCCTCGATCTCGTGCCCGAGCACGATCGAGAAGCCGTCGAGCCTGCCGGTGTTTCCGCTGTTGACGGCGTTCTCGCCGCACTCGTTGGCGCCGCTCGAGTTGATCGCCAGCGAGTACGGCATGTTCGTCCACGCGATCCCGGGCTGGATGCTGTTGTAGATGCCGCCCTCGAGGTTCGGCTCGGTGTAGTCGTGGAACGCGCAGTAGCCCGAGGACAGCGCGTTCGGATCGCTGAAGCTCGGCGGCTGGGCGATGATCATGTTGCTGTTGGCCGGGTCGGTTATTCCGAAGTGCGCGACCGCGCGCGCGGCCTCCTCCGCCAGGTCCGTGTACGTGTTCGTCGGCCCAGGCGGATTGCTCGCCGACGTGCCCGCCAGCGTGCTCGCGTCGTTCGTGTCGTCGACCCAGATCCCCGCGAGCTGGTCGGTCGGGTTCGAGATGTTCTCCTGCGCCCCTGAGGAATCTGTCTGGTAGTACTGGGTCTGCTCACCGGCCCACTGCGTGCCGCCGAGCTGCTGCACCCAGTCGGCCATGTACTTGCCGGCGCCGTCCGGGTCGCACGCGAGCGTCGCCGACAGCGAGCCCTCGGTGATCGCCTCCGACGCGCACGTATCGCTCGACGGGAACGCGTCCGGCTCGCCCCATCCCCAGAACACGATGTACTCCTTCGGGGTCACCTGCACGTGGCCGCCGTAGTAGGACATGTTGCCGAGCACGGGGAGGGTCGTTGCCGGGAACTCCGGCAGCCCGCAGTTCGAGAACGGCGACGGGAGCATCCCGTTCTCGGGACAGGGCGGCGCGGGCGGCTGCAGCGATCCGGCCGGCGCGAACACGTGCTGCTGCCAGTACGCGCGCTGCGTCTGGACTTCCCTCTGCAGTGTCGGCATGAAGATCGGCTTGGCCGGTGCGGCGACCGCTCCGGCTCCGAACAATCCGGCGACCACCGCGGCCGCTCCGACCCCACGAAGCAAACGACTCCTCATGTGATGACCCTCTGTCTTCAGCCCCTGCCCAGGGCGATTTATGGATGGGGCCGGTTCTACCCGGTGCCTGAGATGCGCAGCGCGTCCCGCTGCCGCCCTAAGAGGATCCTCATGCAGCAGCGCTGCGGGCGAGCGCGGCTATCTCCCCCACCACTTCTGCGAGCGTCATCTCGGTTGAGTCGATGACGACCGCGCCGTCCGCGGGCGCGAGCGGCGAGTGCGCTCGGGTCTGGTCGCGCTGGTCGCGGATCGCCTGCTCGGCGAGGACGGTGTCAACGTCCGAGCCGAGCTCGGCGGCTCGCCGGCGCGCCCGCTCGTACGGATCGGCGGTCAGGAACACCTTGACCTCCGCGCCGGGCGCCACCACCGTCCCGATATCGCGACCCTCGGCGACCCAGTCTCCGGCCGCGAGCAACCGGCGCTGCTCGGATGCGATCGCCGCCCGCACGATCGGATCTGCCGCCACCTTCGACGCCGCCTCGGACACTGTCGGCGTCCGGATCTCGTCGGTCACGTCGCGACCGTCGAGCCGGATCCGCTCTCCCGGCTCGATCTTCAGCGACCCGGCGATCGACGATGCCGGCACGCCGCTCTCGGTCGCCGCCAGCGCGACCGCCCGGTACATCGCGCCCGTGTCGAGGTAGGTGAAGCCCAGCTCATCCGCCACCGCGCGCGCGACCGTCGACTTGCCTGCACCGGCCGGCCCGTCGATCGCGACGACCGTCATCGGACCAGCTCCGCCACATCCCGCGCAAACGTCGGATACGACACGTCGGCGGCCTCCATCCCGACCACCTCGACACCCTCCTCCGAAGCAAGGCCGGCGACCGCGCCGAGCAGCGCCAGCCGGTGGTCGCCGTGAGCGTCGAGGCGTCCGCCGCGGAGCCCGCCGGTTCCGGTCACCACGAATCCGTCGGGAAGCGCTTCGATCTCGGCACCAAGGCCGCGCAGTCCTTCGACGACGGTCGCGATCCGGTCCGATTCCTTGACGCGAAGCTCGGCGGCGCCCTGGACGATCGTGTCCCCTTCGGCGAAGCAGCCGATCAGCGCCACGAGCGGCAGCTCGTCGATCGCCAGCGGAACCTCCTCGGCCTCGACCGTCGTCGCCTCGATTGGCGCGTTGCGGACGTCGATGTCGGCGACCGGCTCGCCAGGCCCGAACGTCCCCGGCTCCTCGAGGTCGGCGAGCACGATCGCGCCCATCCGCTCGAGGATCCGCAGGAAGCCCGCGCGGGTCCAGTTGACTCCGACCCGCTCGAGCACCAGCCGCGAGTCGCCCACGAGCACCCCGGCGGCGATGAGGAAGGCCGCCGAGGACGGGTCGCCCGGCACTGCGACATCCCCGAGCTCGAGTTCGTCGGTGTTGCCCACGGTCGTGCGAAACCCGCCCGAGGTGTCCTGCTCGCGCACCACGGGGGCGCCGGCTGCCGCCAGCATCCGCTCGGTGTGATCGCGACTCGGTACCGGCTCGGACACCGTGGTGGCGTCCGTGACGAGCCCCGCCAGCAGCACGCACGACTTGACCTGCGCGCTCGCGACCGGCAGCTCGTATTCGATTCCGGTGAGCGGGGCGCCGTGGACGGTGAACGGCGGGAACCTCCCATCGCGGGCCTCGATCCTCGCTCCCATGCGTCCGAGCGGCTCCGCGATCCGGTCGACCGGGCGGCGGCGGATCGAATCGTCACCGGTGAGCTCAAAGCTCGCGCCCTGCTGGAAGGACAGCCAGCCGGGAAGCAGCCGCATCAGCGTCCCGGCGTTGCCGACGTCGATCGTGTCCGGAGGCGCGATCGCGTTGCGCATTCCGCATCCCCGGATCACAAGCTCGTGATCGCGCCGTTCGACGATCGCGCCGAGCTGGGCTATCGCGGCGAGTGTCGAATTCGTGTCCGCCGCGTCGAGGTAGTTACGGACCCATACGGGTTCGGACGCCATCGCGGCGATGATCGCGGCGCGGTGGGAGATCGACTTATCCGCGGGAACCTCGAGCCGCCCGCGTAGTGGCCCCGAAGGAGCGAATCGCGTGTTCACGCGCGCGCCACGGGGAATCCGAGCTTGCCGACGAGGTCCTCGGTCCGCCGCGCCTCCTGCTCGCCGGCGATCCACAACGCCACGACACCCTCGCTCATATCGGGAGCCGGGTATAGCGCCATGTCGGTGATGTTGACGCCTGCCCGGCCGAGCTCGAGCGCGAGCTGCGCCACGACCCCAGGGCGGTTAGGGACCGACGCGCGCAGCTCGAACAGCGGACCGCCGGCGAGTTGGGCTTCGAGCAGCCGGCGCCGGTCGTCGGCGGCCGCGTCGTTCCAAGCCTCGATCTTCGTCTCGTCGGCGGCCGCGAGGGCGTCGCGAACCTCGGTCAGGCGCGCGATCGCGTCGTCGATCCGCTCCGCGATCGCGTCGCGGTTCGAGACGTAGATGTCGGTCCAGATCGCGCTCGGCGCGCCGGCGACCCGGGTCGCGTCGCGGAAGCTCGGGCCGGTCGCGGGGAGCCGCTCGCTTCCGGCGGCCAGCGTCTGGGCGGCCTGGGCGACGAGCACGTTGGCGAGCACATGCGGCAGGTGCGAGACCGTGGCCAGAATGGTGTCGTGCACATCGGCTTCGATCGCCACCGGCCGCGCGCCGAGGCCGTGTAGCAGCCGGTGCAAGCGCTCATAGAGGATCCCGGAGGTGGTGGCCCTCGGGGTCAGGTACCAGGTGGCGCCGTCGAACAGGTCAGCGCGGGCGTGCCTGACCCCCGAGGTCTCGGCGCCGGCGAGCGGATGGCCGCCGACGAACCGGGGATCCTCGTGCGCGGCGACGATCGCCCGCTTTGTCGAGCCGACGTCGGTGACGACGGAGCTCTGCGGCGCTGCGATCAGCGCCGCCGCGATCGCATCCGGCAGCGCGCCCACCGGTGCCGCCACGAACACCGCGTCGGCATCGGCGACCGCGCCGGGGACGTCGACCGACGCACTGTCGATCGCGCCACGCTCGAGCGCAATCTGCAAAGCCTCCGCGTCCGAGTCGTATGCCGCGACGGAAGCGCCGAGCCGCTCACGTGCCGCGAGCCCGATCGAGCCGCCGATCAGCCCGACGCCGACGAGCGCGAGCTTCAACGGTCCGGAGATGAATAAGGGCGCCGTTGAGGCGTCCGAGGAGCGAGCAGGGCACGGACGCAGGGGCGCCGGCGTAGCGGACCTACGTCCAGCCCCGAGGACGTAGCCATGCGACGCTCATCCGGGCGACTCAACAAGCGATTACTCATCGACGGGCCCGTCAAACTGTGGCGAATGCTTTCCCGGCGACCGCCGCGGCCGCCTGTACGCGCTCCACGTACTCGGCGAAATCGTCCGCGTAAAGCTGCTGTGGGCCGTCGCAGATCGCGGTCTCAGGGTGCGGGTGGACCTCGACGATGATCCCGTCAGCGCCGGCCGCGGCCGCGGCGAGCGACAGCGGCATCACGAGGTCGCGCCGCCCGGCGGCGTGGCTCGGGTCGACGATCACCGGCAGGTGGCTGAGCTCCTTGAGCACCGGCACCGCCATCAGGTCGAGCGTGAAGCGGTAGGCCGTCTCGAACGTGCGGATTCCGCGCTCGCACAGCATCACCGCCTCGTTCCCCTCTTTCAGCACGTACTCGGCGGCCATCAGCAGCTCCTCGAGCGTCGAGGAAAAGCCGCGCTTGAGCAGCACCGGGCAACCCGAGCGCCCGACTTCGGCCAGCAGCGTGTAGTTCTGCATGTTGCGCGCGCCGATCTGGATCACGTCGGCCACCTCGAGCACCGGCTCGAGGTCGTGCTGGTCCATCAGCTCGGTGACGATCGGAAGGCCGGTCTCGGCCTTGGCCTCGGCGAGCAGCCGCAGCCCCTCCTGGCCGAGCCCCTGGAACGCGTACGGCGAGGTGCGCGGTTTGTAGGCGCCACCGCGGAACAGCGTGCCACCCGCCTCCTTTACCGCACGCGCGGTCTCGAGTGTTTGCTCGCGGGACTCGACCGTGCACGGCCCCGCGATCATCGCGAAGCTGTTGCCCCCCACCTTGCGCCCGGCGATGTCGAGCACGGATCGCTCGCCGTGTTTGAACTGGGTCGAGGCGAGCTTGTAGGGCTTCGAGATCGGGACCACGCGATCGACGCCGGGGGAGCCCTCGAGTTCGAGCCGTGCGACGTGCTCGCGGTCGCCGATCGCACCGATCACGGTCAGCTCCTCGCCGCGGCTGAGGTGGGCGCGGGCGCCGACGCTCTGGACTCGCTCGATGACGGCCTGCACCTCCTGTTCAGTGGCCGTCGGTTTCATCACGATCATCATTTGTCGGTCCTCTCTGGTGCCTGGGGAACTGTACGAAAGCGGGCGGGACGGGTTTCACCCGACCGGGGGGTTTTTCGGCGCTCGGCCGGTGCGGGGTCCCGCGGTTGGCGCGGGGAGCAACGAGGACGTGCCGAGCGCCTAGCTAAATCGCCAGGCGTATGCGTACGCGTAGCCGCGGGACGTGCAGGCGGTGCGGCTACGGGCACACATCGTGGCGGTTTTGTACCAGACGGCGATCGATATGCCAAGGGCCTCAACGACGGGCACCTGACGATGGGCCGGCGGCGCCCGTCGCCCGCCCGCGGACACGCGTAACACGACAACGGAGGCCCGCCGGCGCAACTGTGGCGAGCTACGCACGATAATCGCGCCTGACACGTCAGGGTCGGAGCAGAGCGCATCCATTGCCGGGTTACGCAGGCGTTTTCGGGCCGGTCGTCAGCCGGCGAGGACCGCGCCCAGCGCGTCGGCGAACCGCTCGTTGTCGGCGTCGGTCCCGACCGTCACGCGGAGCGACCGTTCGCGGCCGAGGGCGGCGCCGGCGCGGACCAGCACGCCGCGGTCGCGCAACGCGGAAACGACGTCGGCCTCCTCCACGCTCTCGGGCAGGTGCAACCAGATGAAGTTTGCATCGGAGCGCGCCACCCACAGACCGAGTGCTCGCACCGCGTCCTCCATCCCGAGCCGCGACGCGATCGTCTCGGTCACGCGCCGCTCGACCTCGTCCTGGTGCTTCAGCGCCTCGACCGCAGCTGCCTGCGCGGCACCGTTCAGATAGAACGGCTGGCGAACCTGGTCGACCGCGATGCGGAAGTCCTCGGCGCCACACAGCGCGTACCCGACCCGCAGCGCCGCCAGTCCGTAGACCTTCGAGAACGTCCTCAGCAACACCAGGTTCGGGTACTTGCGCAGCAGGTCGAGCGAGGCGTAGGTGTCGCCGAGCGTCAGCGAGTACTCGCAGTAGGCCTCGTCGAGGATCACCGCCACGTGGCTCGGTATGCGCCGCATGAACGCGTCGATCTCGTCGAGGCCGATCGCCGTCGAAGTCGGGTTGTTGGGGTTGCAGACCAGCACGAGCCGCGTCGCCACCGTGACCTCGGTGGCGATCGCGTCGAGGTCGTGGCGGTCCTCGTCGTCGAGCGGCACCTGGATCGCACGCGCGCCGGACGAGGCCGCAAGGTGCGGGTACACGCTGAACGCCGGCCAGGCGTACACGACCTCGGCGCCGGGCTCGAGGAGGGCCTCGCCGGCAGCGAGAAGGATGTCGCACGAGCCGTTGCCGAGCGCTATTCGCTGCGGCGGCACGCCGTACCGGTCCGCGAGCGCGCGCCGCAACGGCTGGTACGACGGATCCGGATAGCGGTGCGCGCCCGCGAGCGTACGACTCGCCGCCTCGACAACGGCCGGGTGCGGAGCGAAGCACGACTCGTTCGAGGCGAGCATCGCCACGTCGGCGCCGAGGTCGTAGCCCGCGGCCAGCGGGTAGACCGGGATCCGGCGGGTGCGCTCGGCGAATTCGATTGGCATCGGGCGCCTAGCGTAATGGGAGGCGCTATTGGGCGGACTCGAGGTCGGCCCGAAGCACGCGGGCCTCGCCCAGGTACACGTGCCGCGGCTCGTGATCGTCGGGCGCGTAGTAGTGAACCATCACGCGGATCACACGCGGGAGCGAGCCGGGCACGGGGATCTCGCGCGCGCACAGAAGCGGCACACGGCTCAGGCCGAGCGCGCGAGCCGCGACGGCCGGGAACTCCGCGTCGAGGTCCTCGGTCAACGTGAAGATGCAGCTGACCATCGCGTCGGGGACGAGCTCGTTCCGCACCATCAGCTCGCGCATCAACTCGTCGGTGGCGCCGAGAATCTCGTCGGGCTCGTTGGCATCTACCGTGTTGGCGCCGCGGAGCGCGAATAGACGCATGGGAGCGGCAGTGTGTCAGCTACGTCGCGTGAACGACGGCGGAAGTCGCGAGCACGGCGCCGGCGCCGTCGAGCGCCTGAACTTGGACGTAGGCCTGGGTGGGGATCGTCGCCTGGCTCTCGAATCCCACCTTGGAGACCGTCGTCACCGCTCGCAGCGCGTCCGCGCTCGCGCCAGCTAGCACCCGCCACGAAGCGACCCGGGTGGCGCCGTTCCAGCTGACGTACACGTTCGTGCTGCTCCCACTGTTCGATGCGCTGACCGCGGGGGGCGTGCTCGGCGTTCCGATCCACGGAAAGCGGTACGCGCGGTAGCTCGAGTTGTTCCCCACGAAGCGGCCGTCGAACACGGCCTGGCCACGGGAGTCGAACTCGCTGAAGTAAGGCGCCTGTCCCCAGCCGACGAAGTCGTCGCCTCCCGGCAGCTCCTGAACGTTCCCCTCAAAGCCGGCCGCCAGCGCAGGCTCGTGCACGTCCTGGCTCACGAGGGTCGCGGTCTTGCTGTCGCCGTTCAGGCGGACCGTGATCCCTCGCGACTCGGGGTGGACCCTCGGCGGGCTCCCACCGTCGTCGAACAGGGTCACGGTCGGGTCGGTGTCGGTGTGCAGCCGCACGTCGTGCTGGAACGCGAATTCGACACCCGACGCGAGCTTGTAGCTCGAGCTCTTGCCGCCGAGGGTCCAGAGGATCGCGCCGCTCTGATGGTCGATGTCGTAGGCGGCCCACGTGTTGCGCGCGGAGATGAGCAGATCGCCGTTCTGCTGCAGCTGGACCGAGTTGATGTGGAAGTAGTCGTACGGCGAGCGCGGCGACTTCACGGCCGGCTCGTACGTGTCGGTCAACGAGACGTGGTCGAGGCTGTTCCACTGGAACAGCAGCAGGCCGGTCTTGACGTCGACCTCCTGGACCACGGAGTCGAGCACGATCTGGCGCGAGGACAGATGGACGTCGGTCGCGTTCCAGAACACGGGGTAATACGCCGTGATCAGCGCGGTGCCCTGCGGCGTCAGCCTGAACTCGTGCAGGTCGGCGCTCAGCCCGTTGGCGGCGTGTACCACTTCGACCTGGCGGTACGAGGAGCTCTCGATCACGTCCTCGCCGGCCCCGACGCCCGCACCGGAATAGCCCTGCCACCAGGTCAGCACGCGCTGGCCGTCGTAGCGCTGAACCTGGAGATCCGCCGCCATATCACCCTGCGGCACCGGCTGGAACCACAGCAGCGCGCCATCCCGGTTGAGGATCATCGCGCCGTTCTGAGTCGGTCCCTGCTGCGGGGTGAGGAAGATGTCGTCGCCGTCGGGCCCGGGGGCGGGATCCTCTTTGGTGATCTCCACGGAGGCCGGCGTCAGGTCAGGTCGCGAGTGAAACGTCAGCACGTCCCCCGGCACCCGGCCCGCGGACGGCAGCGGGGTCGCCGGAATCGATCCCGACGGCGTCGCGACCGTGAAATGGAACGCTCCCGGCGTGCTCGCACCGAGGATGTGCAGGCTGGTCCTCACCGTGACCACCTCGCCGGGCACGAACGGCTTCGCCGGCAGGAAGCTGCCGCCGTCCCGGTCGGAATCGGATTCGAACCGGCCGGTGTGCACGCCGCTCCGCGAGCCCGTCACGACGACCTTGCCCACTTGGCCGATCGGCAGCCCGCGAAACGCGATCTGCGTTTGCGGCGACGCGACGCGGTCACCCGGGATCGGAAACACGCTGACGGTCGGCGTCGCCGCCGACACCGATCCGCCGCAACCCGCCACCGACAGTCCGATGAGCACCGAGGCGACGGCGACGGCGGCACCGGCGGCCGAGCGGCACCTCCGCGTCGCCATCCCCAGTTGCCGGCGTCCGTGCCTGGTGCAGCGGCGGCTACTCGACCTCATACACCGCTGCGCATCCAAATCCGTGCGCCGAGCGGATGATCGGGCCGAGCAGCTTCGGCAGGTCGGCGGTGGTCTGGCAGTCGGCGAGCACGAACCGCGCGCCGGTCCCCAACACGAAGTTCCGGGCGGCGGCTGGGGTCAGCGACCCTTGGAACAGCGTGTTCGCGTTGTTGGTCAAGTTCAGACAACCGGGTTCGGACCACAGACAATCCCCGACGTACGATCGCCGGCCGGTTTTGCCCGGCACGTAGGCGCCAAGATAGCTCCGGGTCATGACGCTTCCGGGCTCCTTGAGGTTCTCCAGGTAGTTGAGCGCGTCGCGCTCATCGCCCCTGATGAAGTTCGCGTTGTTCCGAGTGGGCGCCGCCAGCCCGTGCGCGATCTTCAGCTCCTCGTACGTGGTCGGGATCGTGAACAGCGCGACGAGGACCGCGCCGGCGAGCACGGGGCGCTGGATGCGGTGCCAGCCGATGATCTGGAGACCCTCGACCGCGAGCACCGCGAGCGGGATCGTGATCCCCTGGAACGAGTGGAGCGGCGTCGCGCCGAGGCTCGTCCCGGACAGCACGAAGATCGCGAACGCCGCCAGCGGCCAGGTGCGAGCGGCCGCGGCCAGGAATGTCGTCGGACGCCTCGTGTACGCGACGGCGGCGGGCACGAGCAGCGGCACGATCGCGATCGTGATCGACCAGAACGAGAAAGCGTGCTTGCTCGCGACCTGAGCGAGCTTCCAACTGAGGTCGGCCTTGCCGAGGATCGCGTAGTACAGCAGCGGGATCGCCGTCCCCCCGACCGTGAGGATCGTCAACTTGAGGTGGGAGCGCCCGTACCGGCGGCTGAGCGCCATCACGGCCTCGGCTGCGATCACCATCGCTAGGAGCAACTCGCCGTTCCATGGGTGCAGCAAGCTGGCCAACCCGCCGAGCAGCCCGGCCAGCCATAGCCGGCGGTTGTTCAGCCGGGAGTCGTGGTGAGCGATGAGCGCCCACACCATCGCGGCAAGCGCCATCACGCCGAACACGTAGCCCCAGGTCAGGAAGCCGGGGAACAGGTCGCCGAGGACGCTGAACTGCCCATATACGTTGGTGAACGAGCCGAAGAACAGAGCGAGCACGAGCGCCGCGCGGCGCGGCCACACGCCGCTCAGCAGGCGCCAGGCGAACCCTCGCACGGCGAAGAAGAAACCGATCACTGCGACCGGCTTCCACAGCAGCAGCGACAGCCACGGCGCCATCCCGAGCGCGGTCAACCCTCCGGAGACGACCACGGCTGGGTTGAAGTAGTCCGCCGGCGTATCGCGCAGCACGAACAAGTTCGACGCCAGCACGTGCTTCGACGCGTCCTTGATCCACGCCAGGTACTGCATCTGGTCGACGATGTACACGCCGTCGGTGCCGGTCCAGACGCCGCCGTCGAACACGACCCGCCACACGTCGAGCGCCACGACCCACATCGAAATGGCGGCGAACGCGAACAGGATCGACAGCTCGAACCGGTCGAGCCGACGGCGGTGTGGCGTTAGGCGAGCGGGGGGTAGATCGGACGCCGGACGGGCTCCCCCGCCGTCGACCAGCTCGACTTCAAGGCGCATTGGCGCGCGACGCTAACACGATGCTAATAATCACGGCATAAACCCGGCGAAGGCTGTTTGGGCTCTCAGCTATTGCCGGACGCGGGGTATGGGCGCACCGGCTACCTGCTGCCACCAAAAGGCGCGGGCTCGGCCAACCCGCGGTATGAACGGACCCTTACTCTATCGTCGCCGCCGGAGAGGCCGCCTCATCCGGCTGCGCGATCGGCCAGCTTGCGCAGCCGTGACTCGACGTCACGCACTATTGGTCGACCTGCATCGTTGCCGAGGTGTTGGGCGAATACCACGAAAGCTTGCCCTGCAGCGAAGACGACGCCTGCCCCGCCGACCCACTCAGCGGGTTGAAGTTGACGAGGTCCCAGAACTTATTTGACGACGGCAGGAAAACGAGCACGAGGAACACGGTCAGCGCGACCGCGGTGCGGCGAAGCCGCTGACTCGACCCGAGCGCCGCCAGCGGAAGCAGCCAGATCACGTACCAGGGCATCACCCAGGCGAGGCTGGCGATCAGCGCGAATGTCGCCCAGCCGGCGCGCGAGATCCAATCGCCCTGGCGACGGAGCAGCCACACGACCGCGACCACCAGCACGACGTCGGCGAGCCGTAGCACGCCCGAGGTGCCGCCGCCGACGCCGATGAAGTAGCCGAACAGATTCGGGAAGCTGAACGGGGTGAGCAGCGAGCCCTGCTGAGACAGGTTCGGGATCGAGAATCCGAACAGGATCAGGCTCATCACCAGCAGCGGAATCCCGGCGAGCACACATCCGTAGAGAACCTGGAGCCTGCGATGCGCCGGCCGGGCGGCCACCAGCAGGAAGGGCAGCAGCAGGACCGCGCTGAACTTGACCGCGACCGCGATGACGAGCATTGCGCCCGCCGACTTGTCGCGGCGCGCCAGCAGGAACGCGATCGAACCCGTAAGGGGGACGAGCATGAAGAAGTCGTTGTGGAACCCGCCGACCGCGTATACGAGGTAGATCGGGTTCAGCCCGACGAGCACCGCCGCGTAGCGCGGGTCGCGCCCGAGCCGCTTCGCGCACCAGCATACGATTCCGATGAACGTAAGGCTCAGCACGACCGTGACGACCTTCACGACCCAGTACGCGACGGGGATCGGCAAGAACGCGAGCGGATAGCTGAGCGCGGTGAACAGCTCGCCGTACGGGCTGTGCAGATTGTTCCACGTCGCGAAGTGGTAGATCGGATCGTGCATCTCCTGCCCGATCACGTGCGTGTACGGGTTCATCCCGTGCAGGCCGCCGAGCCTGGCGTAGCCGAGGTAGTTGCCCATGTCGGTGAGCTGGAACGGAGGCCCCAGCATCATGATCACGTTCGCCGCGACGATCGTCGCAACGATCATTCGCGTCGACAACGTCCGCACCGCCAGCAGCGCGACGCCGTAGGCGCCCAGCATGATCAGGATCAGCGCGCTGAGCGCGTAATTGGTCGCGGTTACCCCCGCCTTGAGCCCGCCGAGCAGGCCGTACAGCGGGCCCGCCTCCCACGGGGCGAAGATCTGGCTCGAGCGCGGGACGAGGTTCGTCGGTGCATGGGTCGACCACAGCACCATCGCGAGCGCGCCGGCGATGATCGTGGCCAACGCAACCTTTCCGGCCGTGGCGTCGTACAGCGCGCGCGGTATGCGGAGTGCGCGAGGCTTCGGCAGCCGGCCGATCCCGGGCAGCGTGACCGCGCCGTCCGCGGTGCCTGCACCGGCCCCGGCGGCGCTCGGCGCGAGCGCGGGTTGGGCAGCGGCGCCGGAAGCGAGCACCGGCGGACCGTCGATGGGACCTGACTCGTGACGCATCGGTTTAAGGAATGTTGCCCGGTGGGCGGGCCGCACTGCCCGCAAGGCGGGTTGAAATCGTGTTAAGCGCGGACCGTACGGGAGTGCGGCCGCCACTGACCTTAACATCCTCCGCGTGAGCGTCGGCACGGCGGCACAGGACGTTCGTCGCCCCGTGGCGCGGGGACAACCGTCGCGAGTGCGCGATTTGCTGGGCGACCGGACGGTGCTCGCCGTCGGCGCGATCACGCTGCTCGCGGCCATCCTGCGCTTCTACCGGATCGGCCATCAGGGGTTCTGGTTCGACGAGGGCAACACCGCGTTGCTCGTGCATTTAGCGCCGGGCAAGATGCTCGGGCTGATCCCGCAGAGCGAGTCCACCCCCCCGCTCTACTACTGCCTGGCGTGGGTGTGGGCGCGGCTGTTCGGCTACGGCGAAACCGGGTTGCGGTCGCTGTCCGCGCTGTGCGGCGTGCTGGTCGTTCCGGTCGCCTACGGCGCGGGGTCGAAGTTGATCTCGCGGCGGGCCGGCCTGATCGGCGCGGCGCTGACCGCGTGCAGCCCGCTCTTGATCTGGTACTCGCAGGAGGCGCGCTCCTACGAGATGCTCGTGTTGCTGTCGAGCGTGTCGCTGCTGGCGTTCGCTTACGCGCTCGCTGCGCCGACCCCCCGCTCGGTCGCCGGCTGGGTGATTGCATCCGCGCTCGCGCTGGCCACTCACTACTACGCGATCCTGGCGGTCGTGCCGGAGGCGGCGTGGCTGTTGTGGGTGCACCGCTCGCGCCGGCCCGTGCAGATCGGCGTCGGCGTCGTGGGGCTGTGCGGCCTCGCGTTGATCCCGCTCGCGATCGGCCAGAGTGGCGCCGGCAACGCCAGCTGGATCGCGACGGCGCCGCTCGGGCGCCGGCTGGGCCAGGTCGTGCCGCAGTTCGCGATCGGCTTCGACGGGCCGGCGCGTTCCGTGCTCGAGCCGGTGGCGATCGCGCTGATCGTGCTCGCCGCCGTGCTGGTTTTCGTACGCTCAGACCGTCGCGCGCGCCGGGGCGCGCTGATCGCCGGCGGGATCGCGCTCGCAGGCCTGTTGTTGAACCTGGGGCTGATCGCCGGGGGCGTCGACGACCTGATCACGCGCAACGTGCTCGCGATCTGGATGCCGGCGGCGCTGTTTGTCGCCGGCGGGCTGGCGGCGGCGCGGGTCGGTCTTGTGGCGGCAGTCGTGCTGTGTGCGATCGGGGTAGTGACCGCGCTCGGAGTGGCTTTCGACCGGAACCTTCAGCGGCCCGACTGGCGGGTGGTCGCGACCGCGCTCGACCGCCCCGCGCCGGCCGGCAGCCGCGCGATCCTGATCCAGCACTATCGCGACCTGCTGCCGTTGTCACTGTATGTCCCGGGCATGCACGTCATGGGGCGGGCGGGCGCCACCGTGTCCGAGCTCGACGTCGTGTCGTTCACCGCTCCGGCGAGCGCGGGCTTCTGCTGGTGGGGCTCGGCGTGCAACCTGTGGCCGTCGCACACGCAGGCGTCCTACCCGGTCCCCGGGTTCCGCACCGTCTCGCGGCGCCACGAGCTCCAGTTCACGATCGTGCGGATGGTGGCATCGCATCCCGTGCACGTGACGCCGGCGGACGTTTCGCGGGCGCTGACGGCGACACGCCTGGCGAACGACAGGCTGGTGATCCAGCGGTAGCTCGGTGAAGAGCCCAACGGCGCGATCACTGACCCGGCGGCCCGCCGTCTATGTGATGGTGATCGGCGTGCCGGGGGTCAGGCGCTTCGCCAGCCAGGTGATGTCCCGGTCGTAGAAGCGCACGCAGCCGTGCGAAACCGCTTGGCCGGGCGTTCCGGCCAAACCGATAAGGCCGTGCAGGGCGACCTGGCCCGGGCCACCGTCGAATTGCTTGAGCACGTTCGAGTACGCAGAGGTCGCGAGCGCGTACGGCCCGGTCGTCACCCCGTAGCCCTCGTAGACGATCTCGGCGAGGAAGAACTCGCCGGCGGGGGTTGGCGTCGAGGGCTTGCCGACCACGACCCTGAACGTGCGCACCACCCGCCCCCTGTAATAGATCGTGGCGGTGCGCTCGGCACGGTCAATCGCGACATGCCACGGGTCTTCGCCGAGCGTCACGCCGCCTGCGGTAATCCAGCCCTTTGAGCCGTCCGGGCGTTGTGGCAGGCGTACTCGCAGCCAGCGTCGACCCCGGCGCTCCGCCTGCCCAACGATGGGCAGCACGGTCGGCGAGCCGGTCAGGGGGCGGGTGGTCGACACGAGCCCCAGCTTCCGCGCGTGCCAGGACGGGAGTGCCCAGGCGACCTTGGAGTAGCTCAGAGTGGCGGTGCGCTGGTAGGCCGCGACCGCGCCTCTCGCCGTTGCGCAGGCGAGAAGCGCGACCGCGAGGGAGGCCGCGAGGACGAGCAGCCGGGCTCCGGGAGGCCGAGCGCCGACGAATCGATGGGGGTTGGCCGTGGTCGACTCCTGCCCGGCGCTACCCGGTGAACCGGGATGCCGGCAGCACGCGCACAGGAGCGGTCGCTCTCTGCTGCGGCCGGTTGGCGAAGTTCAGCAGTGCCACGTTGACGAGCGTCCTGGGTTGCGTGGTCGCCAGCGCGCGGACGCCGAGCCGGAGAGTTTGTGACCGGCCCCCGGCCAGTCTCACAATCGTCCAGCACCAGCGGCGGCCGCTGACGTGGCGGCCGCCATGGGCGTCCACCACGGCGAAGCCCGCGGGCACGTCGTCGCAAACCTGGACATCGTGGGCCACCCCGCGGCCGCGCGCAGTCGCTCTCATGAAGAACGTCACCCGGCCACCTGTGCTCACCGTCGAGACGCTGGCGGTCTTCTTGAGGCGGACGATGGGACCGGTGACCGCGATGATGTGATCCTCATCCGGGTTCAGGGGCGGCTCGGCCGCCGGCAGCGCCACTACCCCGTTCGACACAAGCCCGGGCGCCAGCGGCTGGGCGACGACGATGACGGTGGCGTGCGCGCCCGGCGCGAGGGGCCCGAGGTTGCAGACGATTGGCACCGTGTCGCTGCATGTGCCCTGGCTCGGCGTGACCGAGATGATCCGCAGTCCCGGATCGGGATTGTCGGCGAGGATGACCGATGGGGCGGTGGCGGTGCCGCGGTTCGTCGCCGTGTTCGTGTAGGTCACCTCGTCGCCGACGGTGACCAGGTTCGAGTCCGATGTCTTGGTCACTGCCACATCCGGCTCGCCCGGCGGAGCCACAGGCGGCCCGAACGTGACGTGTGCGGTGGCAGTGTTGTCATCCGGGTTGGTTTCCTCTTCAGCCGCGCTGACCGTCGCGGTGTTAGTCAGGGTCTGACCGGCGAGCGCGGGGCTGGAGCTGGCCCGGATCACGACCTGGGTGCTCGCGCCGGCGTCGAGGGTTCCCAATGCGCATGTCGCCCCCCGGCATGTTCCCGGGAGTTCCGGGGCGGCGGAGAGGAGTGCGAGGCCGGGCGGCAGTAAGTCCTCGAGCGTCACGTTGGTCGCCGAGCTTGGTCCCTGATTGGTGACGATCACCGCCCAGCTGACGGTGTCGCCGGCGGGCAGCGTCTGGGTCGCCGGCAGCTTCTGCACCTGCAGGTTCACCTGCGGGTTGACTTGCACGGAGGCGCGGCTGAAGTTGTTCCTGTATGCGGCCTCTCGGGTGCGGGTGAACACCGCCACCTTGTTGACCAGTCGTTTGCCGGCAGTGTCGTCGCGGGCGACCGCGAGGACGCGCACCTGCACTCTGGCGCCGGCGGCCATGTCGCCGAGCATGCAGACCTTCCCCTGGCAGGAGCCCTGGCTCGGCCGGGCCTTTATGAAGATCAGCCCGGGACCGACGACATCGCGCAGCTTCACATTCGTTGCGGTGTCAGGCCCGGTGTTGGTCACACGGACGACGAAGCGCACGGGGGTTCCGGGGTCGACGGTCGGGGTCAGCGCCCGCTTCCCGACCGCCAGGTCGGCGAGCGGGCTCCCGGCGTCGGTCGATGTGTTGTTGGACCGGTCGCCGTCCGATTCGGCGTCAACGGTGGCCGTGTTTTGCAGTTCATCGACCGTGACGTTCCCAGCAATGGAGGCGCTGTACAGGATCGGCGGGTAGGAGTCAGACGGGGCCAGGACGTCCGAGCGGGTGCAGACGAGCTTGCTCGACGTGCTGGCGCCGCAGTCCCAGCCGTCGCCGTGCGGTCGTGTGGCGAACGTCCGGCCGCTCCCAAGCGGATCGGTGACGCTGACCGGCCCGAGGGTCGGGGCCTGTCCGACGTTCGACACCTTGAGCGTGAACGGGACGACCCTGCCGGCCTGATACCTGCCCGTGTGGGTTTTCTGAATCGTTAGGTCGGGGACCAGCACGGGGGTCACCACGTCCGGCGAGCTGACCTCGCTCGGGTCCCCGGTCGATGCGGAGCGCAAGTTGACGTCCGCGCTGTTGACCACCTGGAAGCCGGCGGGCAGGTCGGCGTTGACGCGGACCTTGAAGCTGACGCTAGTGCTCTGCCCGATCGGGAGTCCGCCGCCGGCTGTCGCGTTGGCACCGCTGCCAAGTCGGAACGTCACATCCTTCTCGGCGGCGTCGTATTCGGCCTGGTCGTCACCCGACGGATCGGTTTTCGCTCCGTCGTTCGCCCCATTGGTCACGACGAGGCTGCCCGGCACGTAGGTGGTCCCGCCCGGGATATCGTCGGTGAGCACGACGTTGCTGGCGTCGTCCAGCGAACCTGCGACGTTGGACACCTTGACGGTGTAGGTGAGCTCCTCCCCGACCGCCACCGGCCCGGCGGGCGCGACCGTCTTATCGACCGACAGCGTCGGCGCGTAAACACCGGTGGAGAACCAAACGATGTTGGGCGCGAACCCGTCGCCATTGGTCTGCAGCCTGATGGTGGTGGAAGTCTGCCTGTTGTCGAGATGCCCGTCGGCGTTGATGGTGTGGACGTCGAACCCCAGCTGGTTCCTGTAGTTCGGGTCGCGCATCGTGTTAACCGCCGGAACCGGGCCGGCGATGACGGAGTTGAAGAAGTTGTTCGCCGGGGCGTCGGCATTGTTCATCACCCACGCATTCGAGCGTCCGTAATTCAGCGTGGCGGAGTCGCCGGTGGTGCCGAGGTCGCCCTCTGTGGCGACCACGCCGACGTTCGTGTGCACCTGTCCCGCGGGGGGCGTCGTGAACCCGCTCAGCGGGATGTCAACCGGCGGGCCGTCTGCGAGCACGAACCGCTGACCCTCGAAGATCGTCATGGCCTTCGGCGGCAGGCTGGCATCCCCGTAGGCGACGACGAGCGACCAGCCGCCGGACTGGTCGGCGTTGAGGCCCGTGCCTATCTGAACGTTGGCGACCGTGTAATTGCCCGCTCCGGCTGCGGCCACGATGCCGGTGACGTCGACCTCGCCTGAGTACAGGCGCGCGACACCCGTGGACGGGTCGAACGCGTCGTCGACGTTCGCGGTCAGGTCGATGAAGCTGCTCGCGCCGGGAGGGCGCACCATCACGTGGTTGCGCGCTGCCGGGTTGGGGGCGGGCTGGCCTCTGCCGTACGCGGAGTCCGCGCCCGCCTGCAGGCGCCCGGTGTACAGCAGCACGGCCTTCAGCACCCGCGCGCCCGACGGCAGGACCAGCGGCGCGGTGCTGGAATCGAAAATCGACGGGTCGTTGCGGACGACATTGACCCAAGTCACCGGCCGGTTGTTGTTGTTGTTATCGGCACCCGAGGCCGTGCCGGCGCGGGCCTTTGCACAGAGAGGGTCCGCGTCGAAGCAGGTCACCAAGGTGTTGCCCGTCATCGTGATGTCGCCCTGTGTTGTGGCGTTGAAAATGGGGACATACTCGTGGTCGGCCAGCGCTGTTGCGGGGACGACCGCGAACAGGACCAGGATTCCGACGAGCAGCGCCGTTATGCGACGACTCCTCATGCCGCGGACGTTACCTCGTAGGCAGGCGCGAAGCGAGCGGCCGACTGCAGTATCAGGGAGCCCAATCGGACGCCCATTCGAGCAGCGCGTCGACCTCGACGGCGCTCAGCTTGCGCCACCTCCCGGCCGCCAGCCCGGTCAGCGTGAGCGGTCCGAACGCGATCCGCTCGAGCCGCTTGACGGGGTGGCCGACCGCCTCGCACATGCGCTTGACCTGGCGCTTGCGCCCTTCGTGGATTGTGATTTCGAGCGTGTCCGCGCCGATCCGCCGCACCCGCGCGGGCGCGGTGCGGCCGTCGTCGAGCTCGACCCCGTGGCGCAGCGCCTGGAGCTCGGGCTCGCGCATCGGCGGGCCTGAGATGACCGCCCGGTAGGTCTTCGGGACCTCGAAGCGAGGGTGCGTCAGCCGGTGCGCCAAGTCGCCCTCGTTGGTGAGGAGGATCAGCCCGGTGGTGTCGATGTCGAGGCGTCCGACCGGGTACAGGCGCTCGGTCTGCGGCACCATCGTGACCACCGTCGGGCGTCCCTGCGGATCGCGAGCGCTCGACACGACGCCCGCCGGTTTGTTGAGCGCGTACACCACCCGCTCGTGAACCGGTGATACGGGCCGGCCGTCGACTGCCACCGCGTCGTCGGAGCCTACGTCCCGGGCCGGATCGGTTACCGGCGAGCCGTTTACGCTCACCCTGCCGGCGCGGATGATCGGATCGCACGCCCGTCGCGAGGCGACACCGGAGTTCGCCAGGTACTTGGCTAGCCGCATATTGCTGCCACCATAGTCGGCGTGGATCTGAAGCTGCTCGACAGCACCCTCGCCGAGCTCGGCGAACCGCGGTACCGCGCGGGCCAGGTCTGGCGGTGGGCCGCGCGCGGGGCCGGCGGCTTCGACGACATGTCCGACCTGCCGCTCAGCCTGCGCGAGACGCTCGCTGAGACCGTGCCGTTCAGCAGCCTGACGGTTGAGCGCCAGGCCCACGCCGTCGACGGCACGGTCAAGGCGCTGTTCGCGACCAGCGACGGGCGGCCGGTCGAGGCAGTGTTGATGCGCTACCGCGACGGGCGCCGGTCGATCTGCCTGTCCTCACAGTCGGGCTGCCCGCTCACATGCACGTTCTGCGCCACCGGGCAGATGAAGTTCGGCCGCAACCTCACCGCATCGGAGATCCTCGACCAGGCGCTGCACTTCCGGCGCGTGGGCGAGGTCGACCACGCGGTGTTCATGGGAATGGGCGAGCCAATGATGAACCTCGACAACGTGCTCGCCGCGTGCGAGCGCCTCCCCCAAATCGGGATCGGTCATCGCCATACCGCGATCTCGACGATCGGCTGGATCCCCGGGATCGAGTGCCTGGCCGAGAACCCGATGCCGATCCGCCTTGCGCTGTCGCTCCACGCCGCCGACGAGGCGCTCCGGAGCGAGCTGATGCCGGTCAACGAGCGGTATCGACTCGGAGATGTGATCGCGGCGTGCGAGGCCTACTACGCGCGTAAGCGCCGCAAGGTGTTCGTCGAGTACGTGATGCTCGCCGGCGTCAACGACTCGTTCGCGCAGGCCGCGCAGCTCGCGGACATCCTCGACCCACGGATATTCAAGGTGAATCTGATCCCATACAACCCGACGGAGTCCGGATTCACCGGCTCGAGCCGCAAGGGGATCGTGGCGTTCCGAGACGAGCTCGTGCGGCGTGGACTCGACGCCACCGTCCGGCTCACCCGGGGTCGCGACATCGACGCCGCCTGCGGCCAGCTCGCGGCCCGCGCTGCGCCGGTCGCCGGCGCCGTCAACTGATCAGCTCGCCGCGCGGGCCTCGCCGGCCTGGAGCAGCCGCTCGCGCAATTCGGCCTCGAACTCGGGCGAGGGATCGAACGTCTCGATTCCCGGAAGCTCTTCGAGCGAGCTCAGGCCGAACAACTTCAGGAACAGCTCGGTGGTCCTGTACAGCACCGCTCCGAACTGCGAGCGGCCCGCCTCCTCGACGAGGCCGCGCTCGAGCAGCGTCGACGCGGCCGATTCGGCGTTGACCCCCCGGATCCGGGCTATCTCAGGACGCGAGACCGGCTGGAGATACGCGACGATCGCCAGCGTCTCAGCCTGCGCCGGCGTGAGCGTCGGCGTCCGCGGGCGTGCCAGCAGCCGCCGCGCCGCGGGCTCGGCGTCCGCGTGGGTGGACAGCACCCAGCCGCCCGCGAGCTCGCGCAGTACCAGGCCGCGGCGCTCGAACTCGTAGTACTCGCGCAGCCGCTCGAGCGCCGAGACCACCTCGTGCAACTCGGCGCCGCACGCGTCGGCGAGCGCGTCGGCATCGACCGGCTCGGCGCTCAGGAACAGCAGCGCCTCGACCCTGCTCTCGAGCGGAAGACTCACGCGGTCAACCTCTCGGGCGCAGCGCGGACGCCGTTGGCCGCGATCGTGATCTCGCCGAACGGCTCGTCCTGGGTCCAGGTCAGCTCGCCCTGCTTGTGCAGCTCGAGTACCGCATATAGCGTCACCGCAATCGTCACGCGGTCGGCCTGGGTCACCGCCTCCTCGAACGAGAAGCTGCCGCGACGCAGCAGCTCGCGCAGGTGAGCGAGGCGCTCGGCCACGGTGACGCGCGACCCGACCATGTGGCGAATATCGACGCGTTCGGGCATCTCGAGCAGGCCGCCGATCGCGGCCGCGAGCGTCGCCGGGTCGTACGCGGCGCTCGCCTCGGACATCGACGCGCGCCGGAGCGACGCCGGCAGCGGCGCTGAGCGGAAACGATGCCCCTCCTGCGCGGCAAGTAGCTCGCGCAGTTGCGCCGACGCCGCCCGGTAGCGCTGGGCGTCGAGCAGCCGTGCGAGCAGCTCCTCGGCGGCCTCGCCAGGATCGAGTTCGATCAGCTCCTGCAAATCCTCGCCCGGCAACAGCAGCCGCGACTTCAGCTCGAGCAGCGCCGCGATCAGCACGAGGAACTCGGTGGCGGCCTCGAGCTCGAGCTCGCCGCGGCTCTCGAGATGGTCGATGTAGGCGATCACGACCTCGGCCAGGTCCACCTCGAGCAGGTCGATCTCCTCGCGCAGGATCAGCGTCAGGAGCAGATCGAACGGTCCGGCGAAAACGTCGAGGTCGAGCTCGAGGTCGGCGATTCGCATCGACTCGCAGGCTACTGTCGGGCCCGGACCGGTCCGACGCCCATCGCCTGGCGGACGTCGAGCAGGGTGTCCGCGGCGATCGCGTGGGCCTTCTCGGCGCCTTCGCCGAGGATCCGCTCGAGCGCCGCCTCGTCGGCGCGGAGCTCCTTGTAGCGCTGGCGGACCGGCGCCAGGTACTCGACGACGGCGTCCGCCACGGCCTGTTTGAACGCCCCGTATCCGGACCCATCGAACGAATGTTCGATCTCCTCGGGAGCGATGCCCCGAACCGCCGCGAGGATGTCGATCAGGTTGGAGATCCCGGCCTTGTCGGGGCCGCGGACCACCTCGCTCCCCGAGTCGGTCACCGCCGAGCGGAACTTCTTGACGATCGTGTCGGGCTCGTCGAGCACGAGCACAGTGCCCTGGGGGCTGCCGCCGGTCGTCGACATCTTCTTGTCGGGGAACTGGAGGTCCATGATCCGGGCGCCGACCTCGGGAACGCGAAGTTCGGGCACGACCAGCGTTTCGCCGAAGCGGGTGTTGAAGCGCTCGGCGACGTCCCGCATCAGCTCGACGTGCTGGCGTTGATCCTCCCCCACGGGCACCTCGTTGGCCCGGTAGGCCAGCACGTCGGCCGCCTGCAGAACCGGATAGAAGAAAAGCCCGGCCGAGACGAGGTCGCGCTGGGCGCCCGCCTTGTCCTTGAACTGGGTCATCCGGCCCAGCTCGCCGAACGAGGTCACACTCGACAGCAGCCAGCACAACTCCGAGTGCTCCTGGACGTCGCCCTGGCGGAAGAAGATGCACCGGTCCGGATCGAGGCCGGCCGCGAGCAGCGTCGCGGCCGTGTCGTAGACCGCGTCGCGCAACGCCGCAGGCTCGTACTGGACCGTGATCGCGTGCAGGTCGACGACGCAATAGATCGCCTCGCCGCGGTCCTGCCCGGCCACGTATTGCACGATCGCGCCGATGTAGTTGCCGAGGTGCTTGCGCCCGGTCGGCTGGATGCCCGAGAAGATGCGCATCGCCCGTCAGGCTACCCAGAGTCAGGCCAAGACGGCGACGTGCGGCTACGGATCGGCAAGCAAGCGGTCGAGCGGCGTCTGCGCTTTGGCGGGCGCCGGCGCTTGCGTCCTCTCGTTGCGGAGCAGGTAGGCCGCAACCACGCCGCCAATCGCTCCGCACACATGGCCCTGCCAGGAGATCCCGGTGTGCGGCACGACGCTCGACCACAGCGCCCCGCCCCAGATCACCCCGACAACGAGCCCGATCAGCAGCTCGAGGATGTTCCGGTTGAAGAACCCTCGGGTGAAGAGGTAGGTGGCGTACCCGAACACGACGCCGCTGGCCCCGATCGTGTACTCGGGTATCCCCGTCGACGTGTGGGCCGGCGAGACGAGCCAGGTCCCTATCCCGCCGACGACGATCACGATCAGGGTCACCAGCGCGAACCGCTTGGCTCCCTGGAGCGCGATGATCAGCCCCATGAACACGAACGGGACCGTGTTCGCGATCAGGTGCTGCCAGCTCGCGTGGATGAACGGCGCGGTGAAGATGCCCCAGATGTGATCGATGCTGCGCGGCAGGATTCCGTCGCTGTCGAGGTGGTTCGAGTCGAGCGTGTTGACGAGCTCGATGAACCACATGAGCACGACGACCCCAGCCAGGACCGCGACGCCTTCCAGCTGCGTCTGACCTCGACGAACCGGGGGCCGAGGCCGCTGACTTGGAACCGTCGTGCTCACGCCACTAAAGGATCGCAGGTGCCTCGCAGGTGCAATGAAGCGCTCGTTAAGAATCGAGCACTGTCGCAGCGACCGCCAGCGCAACCTCCGCGCGCGTGCGGAGCGACGGCGCGAGCACGAACTCGTCGGGGGTGTGAGCCCCGCCGCCGCGGGGGCCGAGGCCGTCGACGGTCAGTGGGATGTGCGGGGCAAGGTGGCTGGCGTCGCTTGCCCCTCCGCGAGGACTGCCGATGATCGGGCGCCCGAGCCTCGCACCCGCCTGCTCGAGCAACCCACGCGTCGCCGCGCGCGAGTCCATTCCGGGCCAGATCCGCAGCATGTTCGTCTCAAGGCCGACGCCCTTGAGCTCGTCGGGCACCGACGCGCACACGGCGTCGAATGCCTCGCTGCGATCGGCGCGCATGTCGCACAGCAACTCCCCGTCGGCGGGGACGACGTTGAACGCCTCGCCCGAGCGGACCACGGTCGGAACCACGCTGAGCCGCTCGGGGCCGTTCGGGTCGTGGTGCTTGGCGATCTCGATCGACGTTGAGGCCAGCGCGAGCAGGGCGTTCCGGCCCTGGTCGGGGGAGCTGCCGGAATGGGCCGCACGGCCGCGGGCGACCACCCGCATCGTCCCCGCCGCCTTGCGGTGGACGACCACGCCCTCGTCCCCGTCGGCCGTGAGCTGGCCGCCCTCGAAGCACAGGCACGCGTCGTAGGAGGCGAACGTCCGAACGTGCACGAACGGGTGCCGGCGCCACTCCTCGTCGGTGACCAGGAGCACCGCCACCTCGGCGAAAGTCTCCGGGCGCGGCGCGAGTGCCCGCGCCACCCCCAGCGCGAGCACGACGCCGCCCTTCATGTCGACCGTGCCCGGCCCGTACAGCCGGTCGCCGTCGCGCCGCAGCGGCGCGTGCGAGGAGTGCTCGATGACCGTGTCGAGATGGCCGAGCAACAGCAGCCGCCGAGAGCCTCGGCCGACGATCCGCGCTACCAGATCGGCGGCGCTGCCGGGTGTCGAGCACGGGACGCGCTCGATCTCGGCTTTCGGCGGCAGGAACGCCGCGCACAGCGCGATCGCCTCCTCGGCGCCGTCGACGTCACCCGAGGGCGACGAGACCGCCACGAGGGCCTCGAGCTCCCGCGTGGCCCGGGCGGCGATCTCGGCGGCGCCGTCAGCGACGAACTGGTCCATCCGCGTAGTCTGCCGAGCGGGCGAGGGCCAGCACCTCGCGGGCGTGCACCGTCTGGGGAGCCAATCGTTCGCGAACGTGCCGGGCTGACAGCGCACACAGGGCGTCGTTGATCGGCGTCGCCACTCGGTGCAGGCGGCCGAGCAGCGAGACCTCGCCGTTCAAATAATCGGTTTCGACGGTCGGCGTGCCGCGCGCGACGCTCTGCCGGGTCGAGGAGCCGGCGCGTTCGCGCCCGGCGATCGGCTTCAGCTCGAGGCGCGCCCAGCGTGCCTCGACGTCGTTCACCTCCGGCGCCACGAACTCGATCCCGGCGGCGCCCAGGACCGCGGTGCCCTCTTCTCGCGCGACCTGGTTGAGCTCGTCCGCGTCGGGGCCAGGCTCGCAGATCGCATCGACGGCGTTGCCCAGGTTCGAGAGCAGCTTCGCGTACTTGAAGCGCATGATGTCCGGACGCGCCATCGAGCTGAAATCCGAGGCGCCGAGTGCGGTCGTGATCTCCTCGGAGAGCGCATCGAGCCCGCTCGGATACCGCCCGACGTCGATGACGCCGGTTCCGCGGGTCCCATACGCCTGAACGATCCCGGGCTCGAGGTGCGCGGTCGGCGACATCACGACCGCCCCGTACACGTTGGCGAACAGGCGCAGCGCGAGCCGCTCGTTCTCGACGCCGTTCTGCAGGCACACCACGGGAATGCTTGCGGGGGCCGAGCCGCGGAGCGCCTCGAGCGCACCGGCCGTGTCCTGGCTCTTGGTCGCCACCATCACGACGTCCTCCCCGGTCCACTCCAGAGCACCGGGCGAGTCCGCGACCGGGATCTGGATCGCCGCGGTCTGGTGCGGCTGCTCGATCGTCAGGCCGCGGTCCCGGATCGCCTCGTAGTGGGCGCCACGCGCGATCAGCGCCACGTCGTGGCCCGCCTGGTGCAGCTTCCCGCCGACCACCCCGCCGATGGCCCCCGCGCCGAAGATGACGAACCGCATGCCGCGGTCTACACCTACATCGCCTGCCGGACGACCGGGTGGCGCGCTGCCCCGGCCTCGTCCAGGCGTCTGACCGGCGTCGTGTACGGCGCGGCTCGCGCGATCTCCGGATCCTCGGCGGCCTCTCTGAGGATGTCGGCGACGATCTCGGCGAAGTGGTCGAGCGTCTCCTTGGTCTCGGTCTCGGTCGGCTCGACCATCAGCGCCTCCTCGACCACGAGCGGGAAGTACACGGTCGGAGGATGGACGCCGTGATCGAGCAGGCGCTTGGCCATGTCGAGCGTCTTGATATGCAGATCGCGGCGCATCGGCTCGCCGGACAGGACGAACTCGTGCATGCACACCCGGTCGTAGGCGACCGGCAGGTACTCGGCGACGCCGGCGCGGCGCAGCAGCGCCAGCAGGTAGTTCGCGTTCAGCACGGCGGTCTCGGACGCCTCGCGCAGCCCGGGCGCACCGAGCGAGCGGATGTACGCGTACGAGCGGACGAACACACCGTAATTGCCCTGGAATCCGCGCAGGCGCCCGATCGACTTGGGCCGGTCGTAGTCGAGGTCGTAGAACGGCTCCTTGCCGTTCGTGGTCGACTCGCGGCGGACGACCTGCGGCCGGGGCAGGTAGGGCTCGATCTGGTCGGAGACCGCCACCGGGCCGGCGCCGGGGCCACCGCCACCGTGTGGCTGAGTGAACGACTTGTGCAGGTTGAAATGGACGATGTCGAAGCCCATGTCGCCCGGACGGCTGATCCCCATGATCGCGTTCAGGTTCGCGCCGTCGTAATAGAGCGTGGCGCCGACGCCGTGGACGATCCGCTCGATCTCCTCGATCCCGGTCTCGAACAGCCCGAGCGTCGAGGGATTCGTAAGCATCAGGCACGCGACGTCTTCGGTCGCCTTCGCGCGCAGATCATCGAGGTCGACGTTGCCGCGGGCATCGGTGCCGACCTTGACCACCTCGTAGCCGGCCATCGTCACCGTGGCCGGGTTTGTTCCGTGCGCGGTGTCGGGAGTGAGTACCTTCGTGCGGTGCTCGCCCCGATCCTCGTGGAGCGCGCGGGTCAACAGCACGCCCGCGAGCTCGCCCTGGGAGCCGGCGCTCGGCTGGAGCGAGACGTGCGGCAGGCCCGCGACCTCGGCGAGCGCGTCCTGTAGCCGCCACATCAGCTCGAGTGCGCCCTGGGCGTAGCGTGGATCCTGGAGCGGGTGCATCCGCGCATGGCCCGCCATGCCCGCGACCCGCTCGTGCAGCTTCGGATTGTGCTTCATCGTGCACGAGCCGAGCGGATAGAAGCCGGTGTCGAGATCGAAGTTCCGCTTGGACAGTCGGTTGTAGTGGCGCACGATCTCGGGCTCGGCGACCTCTGGCAGACGAGGCCGTTCGGCTCTTCTGGTCTCCGGCGGGAGGAGCTCGTCGAGTGGGCGCTCGGGAACATCGAGCTCGGGGGCGACGAACGCGCGCCGGCCCGCCTTGGACCGCTCGTAGATCGTCAGCGTGTCGTCGGCTTGCGCGATCATGCGCCCGTCCTCACCGTCTGTCTGTTCGCCGCTACCGCCGCGCCCAGCGCATCTGCCAGCCGGTCGATGTCGGCGCGCGTCCGACGCTCGGTCATAGCGACCAGTAGCCCATTCGGGTACTCGGGGTACTCGCGCGCGAGCGGATACCCGGGGTTGATGCCCTGCTCGCGGCACAGCGCGATCACACGGTCGACAGGGGCGTCGAGCGTTATCGCAAACTCGCGGACTACGGGCCGGTCGTGGAGCAGCGCCACGCCGTCAATGGCCCCCAGCCGGTCCCGCGCGTACGCCGTCCGCTGGAGCATCAACTCGACCAGCTCGACGATCCCCTGCCGACCGAGCCAGCTCAGATAGATCACGCCCGCGAGCGCGTTCAGCGCCTGCGCGGTGCAGATGTTCGAGGTCGCCTTCTCACGCCGGATGTGCTGCTCGCGAGTCTGGAGCGTCAGCACGAAGCCGCGCTTGCCGTCGATGTCCTTCGTCTCGCCGGCGATTCGACCCGGCATCCGGCGCATCAGCGCCTCGGTGGCGGCGAAGAACCCGAACGACGGGCCACCGAAGTCGAGGCGGTTGCCGAGCGACTGCCCCTCACCGACGGCGATATCTACGCCGCACTCGCCGGGCGTCTTCAGCAGCGCGAGCGGCAGCGGGTCGCACGCTGCGATCGTCAGCGCGCCGGCCTGCTTTGCCTTGCCCGCGAGGGCGCTCAGGTCCTCGACCGCCCCGAGAAAGTTCGGCTGCTGCACGATCACCGCGCTCACGTCGTCGCCCAGCTCGGGCAGCTCGGTGACCCCGGCGTTCAGCGGCGCCTCGACCACGTCCATCTCCCACGCATGCGCGAGCGTGCGCACGCACTCGCGCGAATGAGGATGGACGCCGCGCGAGACCACGAACCGCTTGCGGCCGTTCGTGATCTTGGCGACGTACCCCGCCGCCGCCACCGCGCTCGGGCCCTCGTAGACCGACGCGTTCGACACCGGCAGCCCGGTCAGCTCGGAGATCGCCGTCTGGTACTCGAACATCGCCTGCAGCCCGCCCTGCGAGATCTCGGGCTGGTAGGGCGTGTACGGGGTCAGGAACTCCGAGCGCAGGATGATCGAATCGATCAGCGCCGGGACATAGTGGTCGTACATCCCCGCGCCGAGAAACGACACCTCGTCCTCCGCCGACGTGCTCCGCGCCGCCAGCGCGCGCAGCTCCTCGTACACCTCCTGCTCAGACAACCCGGGACCCAGCGACAGCGGGCGGGTCAGCCGTAGCGCAGCCGGAATGTCCGCGAACAGCTCCTCGATCGAGCCAACCCCGATCGTGGCGAGCATCTCGCTCAGGTCGGTGTCGGTGACTGAGGTGTAGCGGGTCACTGTTCGAGACTAGCCTGGTACTCCGCGGAGTCCATCAGAGCGTCCACCTCAGACGGGTCCGACAGCTTCACCTTGACGAGCCACCCTTCCCCGTACGGGTCCTCGTTGATCGTCTCCGGCTTGTCGGCGAGCGCGTCGTTGACCGCGGTCACCTCGCCCGACAGCGGAGCGAACACGTCCGAGACCGCCTTCACCGACTCGACCTCCGTGTACGGCTGATCCTTGCTGACCTCCGCTCCGATGTCGGGCGCGTCGAAGAACACGACCTCGCCCAGGGCATCCTGCGCATACCAGGTGACCCCAAAGGTGGCGGTCTCTCCGTCGATCCGAGCCCAATCGTGCTCGGGGTGGTACTTCAGGTCCTCCGGATAGCTGGGGTCAGCCATGTCGGTGGTCACGCTTCCTTTCTGTAGAGAGGCTTGCGCATGATCACGGCGGGACGGATCCGGCCGCGCACGTCGATCTCGATCCGCGTGCCCTCGGCGGCACGCTCGGCGGAAACGTATGCCATCCCGATTCCGCGTTCCAGGCAGGGCGAGAACGTCCCGCTCGTGACCTCGCCGCCGCCGATCACCGGGTTCCCCTGGCGGGCGATGCCCTGCCCCTCGATCGCGAACGGCACGAGCTTCTCCGCGGTTCCGGCCTTACGCGCGGTCGCCACCGCGCCGGAGCCGATGAATCCGGTCTGCTCCTTGCAGCACCAGCCGAGCCCGGCCTCGATCGGGTTGCGCTTCTCGTCCATGTCGTTGCCGTACAGGTGGAAGCAGACCTCGAGGCGAAGCGTGTCTCGTGCGCCCAGCCCGACCGGGGTGGCGCCCGCGCGCAGCAGCGCGTCCCACACCTCGGGAGCGTCGTCAGGGCGCAACTGGAGCTCGACTCCGTCCTCGCCGGTATAGCCCGTGCCGCACACGAGCATCGCGGCGCTCGCCACAGTGCGCTCGCACACCCGGAAGCGTCCCGGCAGGGCGCCGTCGGCAAGGCTCCGCACGAGGTCGCGGGCCTTCGGGCCCTGGACCGCGAGCATCGCAAACTCGGCGGCGCGGTCGATCACGTCGACGTCGAACCCATCGGCGTGCGACTGCAGCCACGCCAGGTCCTTCTCGTGGTTGGCGGCGTTCGTGACCGTCAGGAATGTGCAGTTGGCGAGCCGGTAGGTGAACAAGTCGTCGAGGACCCCGCCGTCCTCGCGGCACATCACGCTGTACTGTGCCCCGCCCTCGGGGATTCGCCGCACGTCGTTCGATAGGACGTGCTGGAGAAATGCAAGCGCCTGCGGGCCCGTGGTCTCGACCTGGCCCATATGCGAGACGTCGAACACGCCGGCGCCCTCCCTGACCGCGACGTGCTCCTCGCGGATGCCGCCGTACTGGACGGGCATCTCCCACCCGGCGAACGCGACCAGCCGTGCGCCGGCGGCCGCGTGGCGGTCATAAAGAGGAGTGCGGCGCAGTTCGGTGGCGGACGACACCGGAACTGGAGGCTAGCCGACTCCGATGGCGTCCGCCTCGGGTGACGGGCGCCGAGATAGCGGAGTGGCGGCCGAATTCCCTCAAGGAAATCCGGCGCTTCCACCTTCGTGCTGTGCAACGGCCCGAGCCGGATTTCCCGGGGACGCCGCCGGAGGCGCCCCCCAACGTCATGGAGCTATCTGCTGGGTCGCGTGGTAGATCTGCGACACGACCGACCACGACGGCTTCTCGTTTCCGTTGAAGTCGACGAGCCCCTTCTCGTTGTAGGGGGGATCGGGGCGGGGATCGCCACCCGAGTACGCCGGGAACGCCACGTAGTTCTGGAGCGCGAAGTACATCGCCCCCGAGAGCCACGACTTCGTGGCGAACACGCCGAGGTGGAACGCGACCGAGTCGGCCTGGAACGCGTACGTCCCGCGCTCCTCGACTGGGCCGTCGCGGTTGGCATCGAAGCCGAACTCCGTGATCATGATCGCCTTGGTCGGGTAACAGGCCCGGACCGTGTCGAGGAACCGGCTGAGCCCGTCGCGGTCGTCGTCGCCGCCTCCGGCGGCGTCGAACCAGCCGAAGTATTCGTTGTCGCCGATCACGTCGAGCGGATCCCAGGCGCTCTGGCAACCGAGGCCGGGCCAGTTGCTAACTGCCATCCCTACCGGACGGGTGGGATCGAGCTTCTTGGCGAGCGCCACCGCGCCCGTGATGTAGCGCGCCTCGTCCGCGGTCGGCGGCGAGTGCAGCTCGTTACCGATCGACCACAACAGCACCGACGGATGGTTCTCGTTGTCGAGGATGTTGTCCTCGAGCATCGCGTGGGCTCGCGCCAGCCAGCCCGGCTGCCCGAGGTATTGCGACTGCACCTGGTAGACGGGGATCTCGGACCAGATCAGGATCCCGTCGCGATCGGCCATCTCCTCCATCTCCGGGCCGACCGGGTAGTGGGCGCGGATTACGGTGGCGCCGAGCTGCTCGACCCAGGACATTAGCTGCGCGTCCTGCGCCGGCGTCATCGCGGCGCCCGTCTGCAGGGTCTGCTCGTGCAGGTTCACCCCGCGGAGGTCGAGCAACCGCCCGTTGAGCTCGAGATGGCCGCTCTTCACCGTGACCGTCCGGATCCCGCTGTGGGTGAAGTATCCGCCGAGACGGCGGCCGCGGGAGTCCGACAGCGTCAGCGTCGCGGTGTAGAGCTTCGGATGTCCGGGCGCCCACAGCGACGGGTGCGGGATCTTGACCGAAGCGTGTGCCGTCCACGTGCCATGCGGCGCGATCGTCGTCGACCCGAAGCTCAGGCGCTTGCCGCCGTACGCACCGGTCAGCCCGACCTTCTGCCGTGAGCCGGTCACATTCCGCACCAGCACCTGCTCGACGATGTTCGCATCGCACTTCGCGCAGCGGTGCAGGGTCTGAATGTGGACCTGCGACAGGTCAGCCGTCTGCACGGCTCTCAGGTAGACCTCGCGCAGGATCCCGCCGTAGTTCCACCATTGCCCTCCGGGTCCGGGTGGCAGGTCCGCGGCGGTCCGCCGATTGTCGACGCGAACGACAAGACGGTTGACGCCGCTGCGCAGACCGGTGAGGTCAAGCTCCCACGGCAGATAGGCGCCGGTGTGGGTGCCGATCTCCCGTCCGTTGAGCCACACGGTCGCGCGATAGTTGACCGACTCGAAGCGGATGATCCAGTGCCGCGACGCCTTCGGAACGTAGCCCGCGAACGCGCCTGCCGGCACCGTGAAGTCCCGGCGATACCAGGCGACATAGCCGTTCATGCTCGCCTGAGAGAAATCGCCGGCGTTGTAGGCGTCGGGGATCGTGGTCGTCGACCAGCCGGCGGTAGAGGCGACGTTCCGCCACCAGCCCTGGGCGACGCCGACATCCGAGGTGTCAGCGCGGTACAGCCAGGTTCCTCCGAGCAGGTAGCGGCCGGTCTGCCCGTCGCTGTACCACGCGCCCTTGGTCGGCGGCGACGCGCTGTACACGGGCGTCTGGGCGTGGGCGACGCCGCTTGCCCCGAGCGCGAAGAAGAACGCGAGAATCAGGGCGCGCCGCATCACTTGTGCGCAGCCCGGATCTTCACGCGACGCGCCACCGTCGTCTGGTTGCGGGCGCGGTCGGCGACAGTGACCGTGATTTTGTAGCGGCCCCGGCGGCGGTAGGCGTGGACGATCCGGTGCGTGCCGGGCATGACATGGGTGACCGTCCCGTCACCCCAGCGGATCGTCACCTTCGTGATGCCGGAGGCCGGCGCGGGGTCTCGGTAGGAGATTCGGAGTACCTCGTTTGCGCCCGCCCGCCGCGGGCCCCTTTCGGTCACCTTCACGACCGGCGCCACCGTGTCGACGAACACTCTGGCGACCTTCGACACGCCGGAGACTGCGGCGGGGTTGGTGGCAGTCACCTGCCAGCTGTGCGAGCCCTCGCCGAGCGCGGCGGGGACCCGGAGCGAGCTTCGGCCGGTCTGCCCGATCTGGACGCGATCGAGCGTCAGGGTGTAGGTGATCGGGCCCCACCGGCCGGCCGCGGGGGACCAGCGGAGCACCGGCTGGTCGGTCCTCGAGTAGGCGAGCTTCGTCGACACGCTCGCCGAACCAGGCGGCTGGTACATCTGGTCGACCACGACCTGACTCGAGGCACCTATACCTTGGACCCAGGCGACCGCGGCGTCCCCGGCGACGTCGCCCGTGGCCGCGATCCCCCTCGCCGCGTCGGTCGGGCCGCCGGCGGGCGAGGACAGCACCAGCTCGGGGCCGAGCGTCGCCGCCCTGGGCTCGTACCGGACCCGGACTTCCGAGAGTCCGGTCGTGCCGGGGGTCTGCTGCCACGCCACGAGCGTCGAGAAGATGCCGGCGACTCCCGGGACCGCGTACGGCGGCGCGGTCGGCGGCAGGCTGTTGACCTGGACCACCTGGCCGTAGGCGCCATTGTTGCCGAGCTCCATCGCGACGGCGTTGTTCGAGACCCGGCCGGCCGCGGTCACGAATCCCTGGCCGTACTCGGTCATCGCGACCTCGGGCTCGGTGCCGCTGTCGGTTCCGGGGCTCGAGAGGCCGTCAGCGGCGGTGGCACCGTCGTACTGCGAGCCGCGCAGCCGGTTCACCAGCACCCGTGACTGGTCGGCGCCCCCGCACGACACCGTTTCCTCGAAGGCGACGTCGGCGAAGGAGGAGTCGCCCCCGGCCGACACATCGGGCTGGCCGGCCGACACCTCGCTGCATCCCGATACCGACGGCGGATCGGCGTGCTCGTCGACGACGCTAGGCGAGGTCCCCCAGACCTTGCGCGAGAACACGTGGCCACCCTCGCCCCAGACCACGATCGCGACGCCGTCACCGGCGGCCGCGACCTGCGGGGCCCCCGATCCGGTGCCGGCGTCGTCGGCGGGGGTGTCGTTGAGCGGCGGCGCCTCGAGCGACCACGCCCCGCCGTCGTAATAGGCCGCCCTGACGTCGTGCCCCGCCGCGTCGGCGACCGTGAAGGCCAGATAACCCTTGCCGAAGTTGGTCATCTGGAGCGCCGGGTTGCTCGCCGCCGCGGCCAGGGCCTGCGGCGAGCCGAAAGCCGCGGTCATGCTGGCCTTGTCGACGACGTCCAGTTGCCCGCCGCTGATGAAGCCGACCAACAGCACGCCGCCGTTGCCAGCCGCGATCACCGGCTGGGACGACGCGCCTGTGAGGGCGCCGTCGACCTGAACCGGGGTCTGGAACTGCCCGCCGATGAGCGCGGAGACGAACACGCGCGGGATCCCCGAAACCGTTTTGGAATACACGAGCCCGCCGGTGCCGTCGCGGGCGATCGACAGCCCGCCGAGGTCGGTGATCGCCGCGCTCGGGCCGTCGATTACGGTCGGCGGCGCCGGCGTGGGCTGTGCCAGCGCGGGGCTGGTGAGGCCGAGGACGGTGCCCAGAGCGAGCAGCGCGAGGCGCGTCCAGAAGCCCTGCATCAGTTGTCGGCCGTAACGTCTGACCGGTCTACAACAACGCAGACCGCGAAGGGTTGCGGCGCACCAATTGAAGGACTGTTAAGGCTCAGCGATCCCTGAGGAACGACGGGATGTCGATCTCGTCGTCTCGGATCTCGAGCGAGGAGCGTTGGTCATCGTCCATCGTGACGTCGCGGTCTCGCCCGCGCCGGCGGGTCGATTCACGAGCCTGGCTCGGCCGCGCATAGCGATGATCGAAGCCGGTGGCGATCACCGTGACCCGCACCTCGTCGCCCATCGAGTCGTCGATCACAGCCCCGAAGATGATGTTCGAGTTCTGGTCGGCGGCGCTCTGGACGATCTCCGCCGCCTCGTTGACCTCGAACAGACCCAGGTCATGGCCGCCGGTGATGTTGAGCAGGATGCCCATCGCGCCCTCGACCGATTCCTCCAGCAGCGGTGACGAGATCGCCACCTTCGCCGCCTCGGCGGCGCGGTTCTCGCCACCGGCGGTCCCGATGCCCATCAGCGCGCTGCCCGCGTCGCGCATGATCGTCCGAACGTCGGCGAAGTCGAGGTTGATCAGCCCCGGGATCGTGATCAGGTCCGTGATTCCCTGAACGCCTTGGCGCAGGACGTTGTCGGCCTCGCGGAACGCATCGAGGATCGTGGTCCGGCGCTCGACGATCGCGAGCAGCTTCTCGTTCGGGATCACGATCAGCGTGTCCACGTGCTCACGCAGCTTCATGATCCCCTCCTGTGCCTGGCGGGCGCGCTGCGTGCCCTCGAATGCGAACGGCCGTGTGACGACGCCGACGGTCAGCGCGCCGATCTCGTTCTTGGCGATCTCCGCGATCACGGGTGCCGCGCCCGTGCCGGTGCCGCCTCCCTCGCCGGCGGTGACAAAGACCATGTCGGCGCCCTTCAGCGCCTCCTTGATCTCATCACGGGACTCGGCGGCAGCGCTCTGACCGACATCCGGATTGGCACCGGCTCCGAGCCCCTTGGTCAGCTCGTGGCCGATGTTCAGCTTGATATCGGCGTCACACATCGCCAATGCCTGGGCGTCGGTGTTGCAGGAGATGAACTCGACGCCCCGCAGACCAGCGTCGACCATGCGGTTGACCGCATTCGTTCCGCCGCCTCCGACGCCGACAACTTTGATCACTGCCAGATAACTGCCGCTTTCCATGGTGACCGTCCCGTCCGACCCTCGAGGTAGGGTTGAGTGTTCGCCACTCATCCGCCTGATGGCGGGAGTTTTGCACGTTAAGACCAAACAATGGCGCAAGTCAACGGATCTCGTCCAGTCGCAAGCACGATTGCAGATTG
>DATJYY010000066.1:0-14694 GCA_035499395.1 Solirubrobacteraceae bacterium | reverse complement strand
CGGGCTGGACTATCTGACCTACGGCCTGATCGTCGAGGAGGTCGGCCGCGGGGATTCGGCGATGCGGACCGTTGTGTCGGTTCAGACCTCGCTGGTTTGCTCGGCGCTCGTGCGCTGGGGCACCGAGGAGCAGAAGCAGCACTACCTGCCCAAGCTGTGCTCGGGCGAGTGGCTCGGGTGCTTCGGCCTGACCGAGCCGGACACCGGATCTGACGCCGCCAACCAGCGCACCCGGGCCAGGAAGACCGACTCGGGCTGGGTCATCAACGGCGCCAAGATGTTCATCTCGATGGGCAACTACGCCCGGCTGGCGCTCGTGTTCGCCCAGACGGACCCCGATCTCGCGCATCGCGGGCTCGCGTGCTTCCTGGTCGACACCGACCAGCCGGGCTACCAGCCCACGGCTGTCCACCACAAGCTCGGCCTGCGCGGGTCGGACACCGCGGAGATCTCATTGAGCGACGTCGAGGTGCCCGAGGGCGCGATGCTCGGCGAGGTCGGCGACGGCTTCAAGGTCGCGATGACCTCGCTCGACTCCGGCCGGTACAGCGTCGCCGCGGGCTGCGTCGGGATCTGCCAGGGCTGCCTCGACGCGTCGATTCGCTACTCGAAGGAACGCCAGCAGTTTGGCCGCCCGATCGCGAGCTTCCAGCTTGTCCAGGAAATGCTCGCCGACATGGCACTCGAGACCGATGCGGCGCGCATGCTCGTCTGGCGCGCCGGCTACCTGAAGGACACCGGTAAGCCGAACACGACCGAGACCTCGGTCGCCAAGCTGTACGCGACCGAGGCCGCGGTCAAGTGCGCCAACGCCGCGATTCAGGTCCACGGCGGCTCGGGGTACGTCGACGACTACCCGGTCGAGCGGTACCTCCGCGACGCTCGCGTGACCACGCTGTACGAGGGCACCTCGCAGATCCAGAAGCTGATCATCGGGCGCGCCCTGACGGGCATCAACGCGCTCGTCCCGGCGTAAGGCGTGGCCGGTGCGGCCGGCACGATCGGCGTGGCCGGCGCCGGGACGATGGGCGCCGGGATCGCGCAGCTCGGCTGCCTGTCAGGCGCCCGCACGCTGCTGCACGACCCGGACACGGCCGCGCTCGAGCGCGGCCTCGACGGGATCAGGACACGGCTCGAGCGGAGCGCCGAACGCGGCCGCCTGAGCGCGGCGGAGGCGGCGGACGCGGCCGGGCGGCTCGAGGCGGCGCCCGCGCTCGAGGACTTCGCCGGCTGCGAGCTCGTGATCGAGGCCGCGCCCGAGCGCCTCGAGATCAAGCGCGAGTTGTTCACGCGCCTGTCCGAGGGCATCGTCTCGGACGAGTGCGTGCTCGCGACCAACACCTCGTCGCTGCTCGTGACCGCGGTGGCAAGCGCGGCCGTGAGGCCCGAGCGCGTCGTCGGCATGCATTTCTTCAACCCCGCGCCGGTGATGCATCTGCTCGAGGTCGTCGCCGGCGAACAGTCCTCGGACGCGGCGCTGGCGCTCGCCCGGGCCACCGGCGAGGCGATGGGCAAGCACGTGATCGACGCCGCCGACGGCCCCGGATTCCTGGTCAATCGCTGCAACCGGCCGTTCGGCCTCGAGGCGCTCAAGCTGCTCGAGGAGCGGATCGCCTCGATCGAGGAGATCGACCGCGTCTGCCGCATGGGCGGGGGCTTCCGAATGGGGCCGTTCGAGCTCATGGACCTGGTCGGCGTCGACACCGGCCTCGACGTCTCGCGGTCGTTCTACGAGCAGAGCTTCGGCGAGCCTCGCTGGCGCCCGTCGCCAATCACCGTCCGGACGGTCGCCGCCGGTCGCACAGGACGCAAGGGCGGGCGCGGCTACTACGACTACGGCGACGGATCGGGCGAGCACCGGCCGCCTGACCCCGGGCGGCTCACCGCCGGCGGCGGCGACGGCCTGATTGTGATCGCGGGCCACTCGGCGCTCGCGCGGGCGCTGGAGAGCGCCGCGTCGACCGCCGGCTGGAGCGTGGCGTATCCGGACGAGGCGCAGGAGCGCGAGGCGCCGTTCCTGATCGTCGACTGCAGTCCCGGCGAGGACCCGGAGGCGCCTCTGCAGGGCGGCCCGCAGGCGATCTGCTGCGCCGCGGGCTCGCTCGCGATGCTCGACCCGGGCGGAGGCGCCGTCGGCTTCCACTCATTGCCGCCGCTCGACGAGGCGAGCCTCGTCGAGCTGACCCGCGGACCCGACACCGCGCAGTCGGCCGCGACGGCCGCCGAGCACTTCTTTCAGACACTCGGCAAGCACGCGTCGTGGGTCGGCGATGCACCCGGCCTCGTGCTCGGGCGGATCGTCTGCCAGGTCGTCAACGAGGCGGCGTTCGCGCTCGCCCAGGGCGTTGGCAGCGCCGCGGACATCGACGCCGGCATGGTCCACGGCTTGAACTACCCGCGCGGAATCCTCGATTGGGCGGACGAGATCGGGCTCGACCACGTCCTTTCGGTGCTCGACGCGCTGTACGAGGAGCGACGCGAGGAGCGCTACCGCGCGGCCCCTCTCCTTCGGTCGCTCGCGCTGTCCGGGCGGCTCGGCCGACAGACCGGCGAAGGCTTTTTCGCCTACGAGGACTGAGCCGATCGCTTTCCGGGTATTACGCCGCCCGGGCTCGTGGGAGGACCCGGCATTTGGACGTTCTGTGTCCGCCCGCGTCACTTTCGCATCACTTTTGTCGACCAATTGGCCATATAAGTTGTGCCGCCTGCGTGGGTTGGCGGCTACTTGACGATGTTGCCCCCGATGCGAAGCCGGCGTCGTCTCTCGCGACTCGCGATCGCGATTCTCACGGTCATCTCGACCTCCGCGCTGGCGATCGTCCCGGCGGCGACCGCAAGCACCTCCGGCGCCAGGCACCGCGTCCGGCGGGCTCGCGTCGCCGCCTCGTGCAAAAACGAGAACGCGGTCGTGGGCCGCGCTTCACCCCGAGCGCTGCGCATGGCGGTCGTGTGCCTGATCAACCAGCAGCGCACGAGCCGCCATCTGCCGCCGCTGCGCGCCTCGCTGCTGCTCGACCGCTCCGCTCAGAAGTGGACGAACGCGATGGTCGCGAGCGATGTGTTCAGCCACGGCACGAACTTCGCCGCGCGAATCAGCGCGGTCGGTTACGTGTGGCGCTCGGCCGGCGAGAACATCGCCACCGGCTTCCAGACACCCCGGTCGGTCGTCAACGCCTGGATGGCGAGCACCGGCCACTGCCAGAACATCCTCAACCCGACGTATGGCAACGTCGGGACCGGCGTCAGCAACCGCGCGGTCCGTGGCTGGGCCAGCGGCGCGGGAACCTGGACCCAGGACTTCGCGCTGTCGATGTTCAAGTCGCCGCCCTCGGCCAACTGGGGCCCGGCGGACCACTGCCCTTATTGAGACGTTCTCGCCGCCGGTCGTGAGACCCTAGGCGGAGGCCTGCGCCGCGCTCGCGCTGGCCGAGCTCACGACGTCACCCGGAAACGGAGTGTCGCGCAGGTACCACTCGGCATCGAGCGCCGCCTGGCAGCCGGACCCGGCGGCGGTGACCGCCTGTCGATACGTGTGGTCGACTAGGTCGCCGGCGGCGAACACGCCCGGGATGCCGGTCAGCGTAGAGCGGCCCTTGGTTACCACGTAGCCGGCGGCGTCGGTCTCGACCTGGCCTTCGACGAGCTGCGACTGCGGCTCGTGGCCGACCGCGATGAACGCGCCGGTCACTTCGAGATCGCGCGTGGAGCCGTCCACGGTGTTGCGAAGCCGCGCCACCGCGAGCGAGTTTCCGTCGCCGCCCGCGAACTCCTCGACGGCGTAAGGCGTGACCCACTCGATGTTGGGCTTGGCGCGGGCGCGTTCGAGCATGATCTTCGACGCCCGGAACTCGTCCCGGCGGTGCACGATCGCGACCTTCTTGGCGAACTTCGACAGGAACATCGCCTCCTCCATCGCGGAGTCGCCGCCGCCGACGATCAGCGTCGGCGCGTCCCGGAAGAAGGCGGCGTCGCACGTGGCGCAGTAGCTGACGCCACGGCCGGAGAGCTCGAGCTCACCCGGGACGCCCAGCTTGCGGTGCTGCGCGCCCATCGCGAGGATCAGCGCCCGGGTCTCGTGCATCTCGTCCGCCGTCCAAACCCTGTGCAGCCCGCCGTCGGTGGAGACCTCGATCTGCGTCGCGTCGTCGGTCTCCAGGCGCGCGCCGAACCTTTCGGCCTGGTCGCGGAAGTGCTGCATCATCTCCGGGCCCATGATCCCCTCGGGGAAGCCCGGGTAGTTCTCGACATCGGTCGTCTGCTGGAGCAGCCCGCCCCACGCGAAGCCCTCGATCACCAGCGGCTCGAGGTTTGCGCGCGCCGTGTACAGCGCGGCGGTGTAGCCGGCAGGACCACCCCCCACGATGATCACATTCTCGACGCGGCGATCGTTCACTTCAGAAAGTATAGCGTGAGATCGAGACCGGCACGGCGCCTAATTACACCGGATCCGACGCGCCGCGGAGCATCGCCGGCGACTCGGCGCTCCAGCGGTTGACCGTGCGGCGCAGCTGGAAGTACGCGACCGCGCCCGGCAGGGTCGGCAGCCAGAACGCGAACGCGCGGTAGGCGAGCACCGCCACGACCGCCAGCTCGGCGTCCACGCCGAACGCCACGAACGCGCCGATCATGCCGCCGTCGACACCCCCGATTCCGCCCGGGAGCGGCAACGTGTTGGCGAGCATCCCGAGGAAGTACGACATCACGATCACGCCCTTCGGCGGGGAGGCGCCGAAGGCGTGGAAGCACGCCCACAGCACCGCGATGTCGAATCCCCACCAGCCGATCGCGCCGAGCAGGGCCGGGTTGCGCGCGCGCACGAGATCGATCGCCGTCCGGATACCGCTCGCGCCCGTGGCGGACCCCTGCGCCAGCCGGATCCCGAGCCGTTCGAGGCGGCCCCTGCCGGCGGTCAGGTGTCCGACCATCTGTGGCATCTCGCTCGGAAGCGTCGAGATCCCGAGGAACACGGCGATCACGACCGCGCCGAAGATCGCCGGGGCCATCGTGATCGCGAATGAGCCCCCGCCGGGGATCACGCCGAGATACAGGCCGACGCCGTCGACCACCAGCGTGATCATGTAGACCGCGTACAGGATCACCGTGAACGCGACCAGCCGGCACGCGACGGTTCGCGCTCTCATGCCGGAGCGGCGCAGCGCCCACGCGGTCAGAGCGATCCCGCCCGCTCCGGCCGCCGCGAACAGACGGGTGGCCGCCAGCCCGGCCATCGTGATCTGGTAGCTCTCGGGCCAGTCGATCCGCGATTCGCCGCGCACGAACACGCCGCGAAACAACCACACGTACCCGAAGAACGAGCACACCTCGAGCACGGCGGCGAAGCCGAACCACCACCCGTTGCCGTGCTGGATCCGATCCCACGTGTCGTGGAGGCCGAGCAGCTTCGGGAGCACGAAGTACAGGAATGCCAGAGCCGAGGCGACGAACAGCAGGGTCCCGAGCGCGCGCCGGCGCGTGAACACGACCCGCGACGGCTCCTCCGCGTTCATTTCCCGGCTCTCTATCCGTGCTCCGGAGGTCGCGACCCCTTGCCGCGAACCGTTCAGGGCGTCCTCTGATGTGTGCGTTCGCTTTCCCCCTGGCAGCAAACTACGCCCCCGCGCGTAGTTCGAGCGTTTGCAGGCCCGCCGACAGGCGCCGGTAGAGCGGCTCCAGGCGCGGCGCCGCGGCCCGGACGCCCTCGGCCAGCGCCGCGCCCCCGATCAAATCGGCCGCGTAGTGTTCCCCCAAGTACACGAGCGCCAGACCGAGCGTGGCTGCATAGACCCACCCGACGGTTCCAGCGATCGGCCCGACCTCCGAGAGCAGGTGAGCAGCCATGAGAGACGTGGCGAAGTGCAGCGACGGCATGGCGGCCAGCGGATTTCCTCCGAGGACATCGTAGAGGGCGCCCCAGCGTTCCCTCCAGAACTGCTCTCCGTACTCGATCATCATCCGCCGGATGCGCAGCGCGTCGCCGTCCTCGAGGCGGCCGCGGGAGGCCGCGTACCAGGGCGGGGCGGTCGGGATCGCCCAGTAGAACACGGCGCCGGCGTCGAACACGCCGTACATCCGCGCGGCGGCGCTCGGGAACCGCTCCGGCGTTCGCCACCACACGTAAGCGACGGTCGCGTGCGGCACGGCGAACCACGTCCAGTGGCACCACACAAGCACGCGCTCGAACCGCTTGATCTCGCCCGGCGTGGCGAACGCCCGTTGCAGGCGAAGCGTCGGCGGCACCCCGAACCCGAGGACCCGGTCGATCGCGACCGGGTAGTCGATGAGCACGCGGGACTCGAGCTTGGCAGGGTCGTCGTTCGGCATCTCGTACGCTGCCAGGTACGCCCACATGTTGAGCAAGCACACCCCGGCGTCGCGCTTGCGCGTGCGGGGCATCGCGACGCACAGCGCCGCCGGCGTCAGCCCGGCGCCGCCGAGCACCACCGCCGGCGGGATCTGGAGCCGTCGCCGCAGGACGGGCAGCGCGACGCCCGTCGCGACGAGAACCCAAGCCGTGGCTCTGATGGCCCTCCGTGCGCGCAAGGGCGGCGAGTATATGGAGTGCCTCATGGAACCCCGGTGCGCGCGGGTCTTGTAGCACCCGCCACGACCGATGGCGTGGGGGTCAAGCCGAGGTCGGCCTAGATAGAATCGCGCAGCCTTGCGATCCGACGCCTCCGACGCCCAGCGCCGACGCCGTACGCCCATCCTCCTCGGCGCCGCCCTCGCGTCCTCGGTCCTCGTGTCGCTGGTGCTCGCGCCGAGCGCGTTCGCGAACTTCATCACGCCGAAGACGGGCGGCTCGCCGAACGCGAACCAGATCCACTCGCTGTACCTGATCATCCTGTACGTCGCGGCAGTGGTGTTCGTGATCGTCGAAGGGGCGCTGGTCTACTCGGTCTACAGGTTCCGCGCCAGGAAGGTCCGTGCGGCGGCCCAGATCCACGGCAACACGCGACTCGAGATCGGCTGGACGATCGCGGCGGCAGTGATTCTCGTGGTCCTGACCGTGGTTACGTTCGTCAAGCTCCCGAGCATCCTCAACCCGCCCAACTCGAGCGCCCCGTTCCTCGAGTCGTCCCTCACCCAGCCGAGTCCGCCCAACGGCAAGAAACTGACGATCTGCGTTCAGGGCCGGCAATACATCTGGCGCTATGTCTACGGCGCGGGCTGCCAGCACGACCCGTTCGCCGCGAAGCTGCCCTACTCCTTCCAGGAGATGGTCGTTCCGGAGGGCACGGTAGTGGTGCTCAGCATTACGTCGATCGACGTGATCCACTCCTGGTGGGTTCCGTCGCTCGGCGGGAAGGTCGACGCGGTGCCCGGCTACACGACCTACACGTGGTTCAAGGCCAAGGGGCCAGCCCTCTACCACGGCAACTGCGCCCAGTTGTGCGGGCGCCAGCACGCCTTCATGACCGCGCTCGTCGATGTCGTGTCCCCGGCCCAGTATCGGGCCTGGCTCCAGCGCCAGTCGAAGTTGATTTCGACCGCGAACTCGCAGGTCACCCAGCTGCGCTCGTACCTCATGCGAACCGGAAACCTCTAGGAGACTGCGAATGTCCGTGATAACCGAGCCAGCGGCGCGACCGGTTACCGAGGCGGTCCGACCGGTCCCCCAGGTACTCACGCACGGCGTCGAGCGGCCGCGCACGAGCAAGCGCTGGGTCGAATGGATCGTGACCACCGACCACAAGAAGATCGGGATCATGTACCTGGTCACGACGTTCGTGTTCTTCATGCTGGGCGGCATCGAGGCCCTGCTGATGCGGATCCAGCTGGCCGAGCCGAGCAACACCCTGCTGAGCGGCGAGCGATACAACGAGCTGCTGACGCTGCACGGGACCACGATGGTGTTCCTGTTCGTGGTGCCGGTCATGGCCGGGTTCGGCAACTACTTCGTGCCGCTGATGATCGGCGCGCGGGACATGGCGTTCCCGCGCCTGAACGCCCTCTCGTACTGGCTGCTGCTGGCCGGCGGGATCGTGTTCTATGCGACGCTTTTCTGGCACCCGCCAGAGGCCGGCTGGTGGAGCTACCCGCCGCTGTCGAGCATCCAGTACTCGCCGAGCGGAGGGCAGGATGCGTGGATCTTCCTAATCCACCTGACCGGCATCTCATCGCTGCTCGGCGCGATCAACTTCTACGCGACGATCGTCAACATGCGCGCCCCCGGCATGACCTGGGGCCGTCTGCCGCTGTTCATCTGGACCATCCTCGTCTACGCGATCCTGCTGATCATCGCGCTGCCGGTGGTCGCGGCGGCGGTCACGATGCTGCTGACCGACCGCCACTTCGGCACTCACTGGTTCGACCCGACCGCGCACGGGTCACCAATCCTGTGGCAGCACCTGTTCTGGTTCTTCGGCCACCCAGAGGTCTACATCATGGTCCTGCCCGGCTTCGGGATCATCTCCGAGGTCATCCCGGTGTTCTCGCGCAAGCCGATCTTCGGCTACAAGGCGATCGCGGCGTCGACGGTCGTGATCGCTTTTCTGGCCACGCTCGTGTGGGCCCACCACATGTTCGCCTCGCCGATTCCGGTGGTCGTGCTCGGGTTCTTCATGCTGAGCTCGTTCCTGATCGGCGTGCCGACCGGGGTCAAGATCTTCAACTGGATATCGACCCTGTGGCGAGGGTCGATCGTGATGACGACTTCGCTCTACTACGCGGTCGGGATGATCGCGATCTTCACGGTCGGCGGTATCACCGGCATCTTCCTGGCCGTGTTCCCGGTCGACTGGCAGCTCAACGACACCTACTTCGTCGTCGCCCACTTCCACTACACGATCTTCGGCGGTGCGATCTTCCCGGTGCTCGCCGGTATCTACTACTGGTTCCCGAAGATGACAGGTAGGTTGCTCAATGAACGCGTAGGCAAGGTCTCGTTCTGGTTCACGTTCATCGGCTTCAACATGACCTTCCTGGTTCAGCACGCACTGGGCCTGACCGGCATGCCGCGGCGGATCTACACCTACCAGCCCGGTCTCGGCTGGTCGACGTACAACCTGATCTCGACGATCGGCGCGTTCATCCTCGCCACCGGGATCCTGATAACAGTCGTCAACATCGCGATGAACTACAAGACCGGGCCGTTGGCCGGGCCTGACCCGTGGAAGGGCAACACGCTCGAGTGGTTCGTCCCGTCGCCGCCCCCGGTCAACAACTTCGACGAGATCCCGCGCGTACGGTCGGTCGAGCCGATGCGCGACATCCGCCGCCAGATCGAGCGATCGACCGGTGCTCGCCAGAAGGGCGGCGGCAGTGAGCGGTTCGCCAGGGCGTAGTCTGTTTCGGTCGTGGACGCCTCGCCGGTAACCCAGGTCCCATCGGCGTCGGTTGCGTCAGGCGCCCGACAGCTGCTCGCGGACTACTTCGAGCTGACCAAGCCGAAGGTCCAAACGCTGCTGCTGTTCACGACGATCACCACGATGGAGATCGCCGGCAACCCGCCGGCGTCGTTGATCGCGCTGACGTGCCTCGGGGGATACCTGTCGGCGGGTGGTGCGGGCGCGGTAAACCACTACTACGACCGCGACATCGACGCCCAGATGCGGCGTACCGCATCGCGCCCGATCCCCTCAGGCCGCGTGTCGCCCCGGGCCGCGCTCGTGTTCGGGTTCACGCTCTGCGCGCTGTCGTTTCTGCTTCTGTCGTTGACCGTGAACCTGCTGGCGGCCGCGCTCGCGCTCGCCGGGTTCGTGGGCTACGTGGGCGTGTACACGATCTGGCTGAAGCGCCGCACCGCGCAGAACATCGTGATCGGCGGTGCCGCCGGCGCCGTGCCACCGCTGGTCGGCTGGGCCGCGACGCGCGGCTCGCTGTCGTGGACCGCGGTGTATCTGTTCGCGATCGTGTTCTACTGGACGCCGCCCCACTTCTGGTCGCTCAGCCTGCTGATGAAGGACGAGTACGCGAAGGTCGGGGTGCCGATGATGCCGGTCGTCCGCGGCGAGCGCGAGACGCGTAGGCAGATCGTCCTCTACTCGCTCCTGCTGTACGCGATCACGCAACTGCCGTTCTGCGCCGGCGAGTTCGGGGTCGCGTACCTGTTCGCCTCGATCGCGCTCGGCCTGGCCTTCATCGCGGGAGCGCTGTGGCTGTACCGCCAGGCCGACCGGCGCAGCGCCCTGCGCCTGTACCTGTTCTCGCTGGCGTACCTCGCGCTGCTGTTCGGCGCGATGGTCGCCGACGTGAAGCTGTAGCCTTCCGCGCTAATGGACCGAAGGCTCGCACGCAAGAACCTCCGCTCCGGTCTGATCGCGGGCGCGCTGTGCGCCGTCATGTTCGGGATCACGTTCGTGGCGTCCGCGATCTACGTCCATCCGTGACCGACAGCGACCACCCCACTCCGGCGCCTCCGGCCGGCGAGCAGCTGCACCTGCCCGGGCCGAGCGTCAAGCCGTTCATGACCGCGATCGCGATCACGCTGATCGTGATCGGGACCACGATCAACATCATCCTGAGCATCGTCGGGCTGATCGCGCTAGTGATCCTCGTCTGGTTGTGGGTCGCGGACACGCGCCGCGACATCGCCGAGCTCCCCGAAGAGCACGGGCGTTAGGTAGCGCGCCGCGCTCCCGACTCGAGCCGGATGGAGCTGCGGCCCGGGCTCTCGGACCCGCGATCGCGCCACCTTCTCCCTGAGATGCCCGCGCCTCAAGCCGTCTGCATTACCCGCTCGGCGCCAACTGCGCCGGACGACCGCGCGGGGCGGCTAAGCCTGAGCGGCCGCGGCCGGAACGTCGCTGGTCGCGCCGTCCTGGGTCCAGCAGCGCATGATGTCCCGCATCGACAAGATGCCCGCGAGCTCGCCGCGCTCGTACACGACCAGGTGGCGGAAGCTGCCCCTGACCATCGTCGCCGCCGCCCGCTCGAGCGACCAGTCGGGAGACGCGAGCGTCAGGTTCGACGTCACGTGGTTGGCGACGAGCTCGCTGTCGGGGTCCTGCCCGGAGCCGACCGCCTGGAGGATGTCGCGCTCGGTGATCACGCTCGGGCCCGGCGCATCCGGGTCGAGCACCACCGCCGCCCCGACGTTGCGCCGGCACATGACCTCGGCGGCGTTCCGCAGCGTATGACTTGGGCCAATCGTCAGGACGGTGTCGGACATCCCCTCACGTACCTGCATCTCGCCTCCTGATAGATTGCAACAATTGCCTCAATCATAGTTGAACCCGTGGCGCCGCTGGCAATCAAATCGCGTCGCGGTTTTCGGCGGTTCGGGTTATCCGAACGAGCGACGGCGGCCTGGCCGGCCCGCTGAGCGCTGTCTCGACGTCCTTCGTCGACCAGAACGCTTAGGATGCGAGGCCGAGTGACGCCCGCGGGCCCGCAGACTCAAGACCACCGTGCGTAACCGTCCCATTCTGCAAATGGTCGTGATCGGCGTGGTCGTCACGGCGATCGCGATCCCGCTCGCGCTGATCATCCCGTGGTTCCCGGCCAAGGGCTCGATCCAGGCGGGCAACGTGCGGACGCTCTACACGGTGCTGCTGATCGCCACCGTGCCGATCTTCGTGCTCGTCGAGACGGTGGTCCTGTTCTCCGTCTGGAAGTTCCGGATGCGTCCCGGGCAGGAGGAGATGGACGGTCCGCCGATTCACGGCAACACTCGCCTTGAGGTCGTCTGGACCGCGGTGCCGGCGATCCTGATCGTGTCGCTGTGCACCTACGCCTACACGGTGCTGCGCTCGAACGAGGACAGCAAGAAGGGCGAGATGACCGTGAACGTAACCACGCGTCAGTTCGCCTTCGAGTTCTCCTACCCGCGGTCGCCGGGCAAGCAAGTCGTCTCGCCGGTGCTGTACCTGCCGGAGAACCAGCCCGTGGTGTTCAAGATCCGCTCCCTCGACGTGATCCACAGCTTCTTCGTGCCGAGCTTTTCGGAGAAGCTCGATGCCGTTCCGGGGATCGTGACCACCCTGCGGGTCACGCCCAACGCGCTCGGCACTTATCCGGTCGAGTGCACTGAGCTGTGCGGCGCCGGGCACTCCCTGATGCGGAGCGCCGTGCACGTCGTGACCCCGGCCGCGTTTGCGACCTGGCTGAAGTCCCAGCCGATCAACGGCCCGCCGCCGGTGGGGACGCCGCCGTCGACTGTGACCCAAGCGGTGCCGGATTACAACGCGGTCCCGGGCGCCGGCTCGTCGTCGTCTTCGAGCCCGTCCTCGTCTCCATCATCGTCGTCGTCCTCGTCGTCGAGCGGCTCGGGGACGAGCGCCGCCGCCGGCCAGGCCGTGTTCACCGGGCAGGGCGGCTGCAGCGGGTGCCACACGCTCGCGGCGGCGAGCGCCACCGGCACGGTCGGTCCGAACCTCGATGTCAGGCTGCGGACAGATTGCGCCAACCCGGCCTCTCAGAAGGTCCGCGGCACGACACTTAAGCAATGCATCGAGACCGCGATCACCAAGCCGTACGCCTACCTTCCGAGCGGCTACAGCGCCGGAATCATGCCGTCGAACTTCTCGCAGCGGCTCACCCCGACGCAGATCCTGGCACTCGTCAACTTCATCTCGAGCGCGGCCAAATGAGTAGCTGTCCCGGCCCCGCAAGCAGGTATCGTCCAGAGGCGATGGATAGCGGTAGCCGTCGCGAGTCCGCGCGCATTCGCATCGCCCAGAGCGGGACCCGTCTCGGAGAGGAGGCCGACTGATGGCAGTCACTACCGCGGCCCACGAGGCCCCGGTCGCCCGCCGCACCCGCGTGCCGCTCCCGCCGAGCCTCCGGCGGGCGGGCTGGTACCGGGCGGCGCTGTTCGAGGTCGTCGGGTTTGCCTTCGCGTTCGGTCTGACGGTGCTCATCCGCGCGCTGATGCACGACCACCCCGTGATCGACGGCCATGCGATCACGATCGTCGTGCTGATCGCGGTCCCGCTGTTCTTCATGGTCGGGTTCGGCACCGCCGACTACTGGCTGTACTGGGCCGCCGGGCGCCCGACCCGCCCGGAGGACCACTCCGGCCACGGCGCTCACACCTGGCGCGACTATTTCCGCGTCAACACCGACCACAAGGTGATCGGCATCCAGTACACGGTCACCTCGTTCTTCTTCCTACTGGTCGGCGGCCTGCTGGCGATGCTGATCCGCGCCCAGCTGGCCAAGCCGGGCATGCAGTTCCTGACTCCCGAGCAGTACAACGGCGTGTTCTCGGTCCACGCCACGATCCTGATCTTCCTGTTCGTGATCCCGGTGTTCGCGGGTTTGGCGAACTTCGTCCTGCCGCTGATGATCGGCGCGCCGGACATGGCTTTCCCGCGCCTGAACGCGCTGTCCTACTGGCTGCTGCCGCTCGCCGGGATCATGATGCTGTTCAGCTTCCTCGCCCCGGGCGGCTCATTCGCGGCCGGCTGGACCGCATACGCGCCGCTGTCGACGACGATGCCGGTCGGGCAGCTGTTCTTTTCGATCGCCGTTCAGCTCGCCGGGGCATCATCGATCGCCACCGCGCTCAACTTCCTCGTGACGATCATCACGATGCGTGCGCCCGGCATGAGCTTCTTCCGCATGCCGCTGCTCGTGTGGGCGAACTTCTCGACCTCGCTGCTCGTCGTGATCGCGACTCCGTTCATCGCCGCGTCGCAGTTCTTCATCCTGCTCGACGTCGCACTCCACTTCCACTTCTTCGACGCGTTCGTCGGACCGGACAAGAACGGCAATGTGCTCATGTACCAGCACGTGTTCTGGTTCTACTCGCACCCGGCCGTGTACATCATGATGTTGCCCGGGTTCGGGATCATCTCCGAGGTCATCGCGGTCAAATCGCGCAAGCCGATCTTCGGCTACCGGATGATGGCGTTCTCGCTGCTCGCGATCGTCGTGCTCGGCTTCACCGTGTGGGCTCACCACATGTTCGTGTCCGGAATGGCGCCGTGGATCCGGATCCCGATGATGATCACGACGGCGATAATCGCGATCCCCACCGGGATCAAGATCTTCTCGTGGCTAGCGACGCTGTGGCGTGGGGTGCTCCACCTCGACACGCCGATGCTGTTCGCGCTCGGGTTCCTGACGATGTTCACGCTCGGCGGGATCAGCGGCGTGATGCTCGCGATGATCCCGTTCGACATCCACGTCAGCCAGACCTACTTCATCGTCGCCCACATCCACTACGTGCTGTTCGGCGGCTCGCTGTTCACGATCTTCGCCGGCGTCTACTACTGGTTCCCGAAGATGACGGGCCGGATGTTCGACGACCGCCTCGGCAAGCTCCATTTCTGGATGACGTTCATCTTCTTCAACCTCACGTTCGGCCCGATGCACTTGATCGGGATCCAGGGCATGCCCCGCCGCGTCGCCGAGTACGCGGAGCGGTTCGCCGCCTGGAACCTGTTCATCTCGGTCTCTGCCTTCATCCTCGGCCTGAGCACCCTGATCTTCCTCTACAACATCGTCGTCAGCTGGCGCGGCGGCCCGCGCGCACCCTCCAACCCGTGGCGGGCGCTGACGCTCGAGTGGCAGGTCTCCTCGCCGCCGCCGATCTTCAACTTCGACGCGATCCCGACCGTCGTGGGCGGACCGTATGAGTACGGCGTACCCGGCGCGGTGCACGGGATCTTCAAGCCACCTGCCGAGGCAGCACGCGTGACCGCCGGGGCGCTGGTCACACCACCTAGCCAACAGAGGCACACATGAAGACCGTCCTCATAGTCGCCAACGAGACGCTCGGCGGCCGCGCGCTGATCGAGGCGATTCGTA
>DATJYY010000065.1:0-34524 GCA_035499395.1 Solirubrobacteraceae bacterium | reverse complement strand
GCCCCGTGGTCGATCGACGTGGATCCGCGTCGCGGCCGCGCGCGGTTCCGTGGGGACCGGGTGCGCGTGTCGGACTACCACGACGGCTTCAACGCTCTCGGCCTCAGAGATCCGCCGATCCCGCCGGTCCCGTCGCACGTGAGCTTCGATGTTCGGTGGGCCGGGGGCGGTGACCCACAGAGGATCCGCGACGACACCTACCTCTTCAGGGGCGAGTTCGTGCCTGGCCCGACGACGATCAGCTTCACGGCATTCAACGACCGCGGCGGCGTTATTTACCGCTCCGATCCCCGGGGTCAATTCAATCCGGCGGTCATGGATGGCGGTGCCGGCTCGCCCGCCGTCGGACTCGAACGAAACGGTGTGTTCTTCCGGTAGTCGCTAGCCCTCGTTCTTTCCCGGGGGGCCGCCGAGGGCTGCGATCAGCGCCGAGAAGTTCGTGCCCGCGGCGCTTGGGATGTCGTCGTCATCGTCGGCCGGGCTCCACTGGCCGGCCACCTTCGCGTACGCCTTGGTGCTGATCCCGGTGCCCCATCCGATCTCGATCCCGGTCGGGTACGCGGGGATGATCGTCGCGATCGGCTGGCCCGCGCTGATCGTGTCGCCGACGTGCAGGCCGTCGGCGGGTACCACTCCCTCGGCGTAGTAGACGTAGCAGCCCGCGTCGGCACCGCCGCGAAGCTGGTACTCGATGAACGCCCCGGGCCATCCCGTGTTATCCATGCCCAGGTGCGTGATCCGGCCGGCTCCGATCGCCACGAGCATGCCGACGCCGGCGTAGTCGACGCCCTGGTCGATCCGCTCGGGGTTCACGATCGCCTGAGCGAGCGGGTTAACGTAGCCGGCGGGCGCAATCGCGAGCGGGCAGTCGCGCCAACTGGCCGGTCGCGCGCGCGTCGTCGCCGGCGGTCGGGCCGTCGTCGGGGTGTGGGCATCGGCGGCCGCCGCCGGCGGAGCGTCGTCGGGTCCGCCGGCGCTGAGCGCGATCACCACGATCCCCACCGCGAGCAGCGCGAGGATCGGGATCGCCCCGGCCAGCCCGGGCGAGCGACGCCTCGACCGTCCTCTTCGGGCGCGCGAGCGCGCGAGCGATTCCTGCCACGGGTCGCCGTCCTGCCAATCATCGCCCTCCTGCCAGGGATCAACCCGGGCACGGTCACGCGTCCTTTCCAACTGATCTCCCTCGTGAAGGGCCTGCGGAGTTAGCTGACGGGCTCGCGCAGTGCGCTATGCCGAACGGCTCGGCGATTCGCCCCCGCGATCACGCGGATCGCTGTGGGTCCCCCGCTCACCGCCCACGGATGGTCCGGTGATTCGGCCTTGTCATGTGAACGGGGAACCTACCACCGCGACCAGCGGAACCTGCCCGGAACGAGGCTCGAAATCAGCGCTCGTTACGGACTGGGTTAGAGAGCGTGCCGACGCCCTCGACGTCGATCTCGACCGTGTCGCCCTCGCGCAGGTAGCGCTTGGGCGAACGCGAGTCGCCGACGCCGCTCGGCGTCCCGGTGGCGATCACGTCGCCGGGCTCGAGCGTGACCCCCTGCGAGATGTACTGGATCAGCTCGACCACCGAGAAGATCAGGTCGCGCGTGTTCGCGTCCTGCATGACCTCGCCCGAGACCGTCGTGCGCAAGTCGATGTCGGCGAGGTCGATGCCGGCGGCCGAGGCGATGCACGGGCCAAGCGGCGAGAACGTGTCGAAGCTCTTGCCGAGCGTGAACTGCCGAAGCGGCGTCTCGAGCTGCGCGCGGCGGCCCGACACGTCGTTGATCGCGGCGATCCCGCCGACCGCGGCGCGCGCCTCGTCCTCGTCGGCCCGGTATACCGGCTGTCCGATCACCACGGCGACCTCGCCCTCGTAGTCCGGGCGGGTCTCCTCGCGCGGGATCACGATCTCCGCGCCCGGCCCGACCAGGGACGAGCCGAATTTCGCAAAGATCACCGGGACGGTCGGGATATCGAGCTGCGATTCCTCGGCGTGCGAGCGGTAGTTGAGGCCGATCCCGATCAGCTTGTTCGGCACCACCGGGTGGAGCAGCTTGACGTCGCCGGCGCCGACCGTCGGGCCGTCCGCCTGTGCCAGGGCGTCCCACGCCAGCGTCGTGGGGACGAACCCCAGCGGGCCGGCGGGGCCGGCATCGGTGATCGTCCCGTCCTCGCCCAGGGCCCCGATCCGGGTCTCGCCCTCCGGGTTCACGAACCGCACCGCTTTCACTGATCGGCCTCCTGTTCCTCGCGGAGCACTTTCATCGCGTTCACCGCACGCGGAATCCCAGCGTACGGAGTCGTCTGGAGAATCGTCTCCTCGATCTCGCTCCACGGGACGTCGATCGCGCGGAGCGCCCGGATATGCGCCCGCACCTGGGGGTCGCTCGAGCCAAGCGCGGTCAGGACCGCGACGATGATCAGCTCGCGCTCGCGCGCCGGCAGGCCCGGACGGGTGTGGACGTCGCCGAACGCCCAGTCGACGATCCAGTCGCCGAGCACTCCCATGCGCGCGATGAACTCGTCGCCGCCCGGTTCATCGTTCAGCTCCGCGAGGCGCTCCAGGGCGCGGGCGCGGCGATCGCTGTCTTGACCCGGTGCCACGGCGCGGATACTGTATCCAAAATTGCTGTTGCTCCGCCGAATCCATCACGTCTGCCTGCGGACGGGCGATCTCGCCGACGCGGTGCAGCGATGGTCAATCCAATTCGGCCTGACGGTTCGCGAGCTTACTCCGGAGCGAGCGCGGCTGGCGTGCGCGTATGAGCCATACTCGCTCGAGCTTGTGCCATCGGACCGCCCGGGCGCCGACCACGCCGCGTTTGAGCTCGACCGCGGGGTGTCGGTCGACGACGCGGCGTCGCATCTGGACGGGCTCGGGGTCTCTGTGGAGTGGCTTGACGGAGCCCTGTGCCTGCGCGACCCGGACGGGTTCGGGATCGAGCTGGTTCCCTACGCGACCCCCGACGACCCGCGGCCGGCAATCGCGCGCTCGACCACGACCCTCCCGGGCTTTCATCCCCGCAAGCTCGGCCACATCAACTCCCTCACGGGGGACCTCGCCGGCCTGACCGAGTTCTACTGCGACGCGCTCGGGATGCGGTTGACCGATCGTCTCGGCGACGAGGGCTGCTGGCTGCACCTCGGGGCCGATCATCACACGGTGGCGCTCGTCGGGAAGGGTCAGTACCACTTCCACCATCTCGCGTTCGAGCTGACCGACTGGGGCGAGCTGCGGGTCGCGCTTGACCACCTCGCCCAGCACGGGCGGTGGCTCGCGTGGGGCCCGGTGCGCCACGCGCTCGGGCAGAACCTGGCCGCCTACGTGCGGATCCCCGAGGAGGAGTGCATGGTCGAGCTCTATAGCGACATGGAGCAGCTCGCCGCCGACCACGAGCCGCGCACGTGGCCCGACGACGCGCACTCGTCGAACACGTGGGGGATCCTGCCCCCGCGATCGTACTTCCGGTTCGACGCCGAGGCGGTCGATTGGGAGCGCCAGGGCCTCGAGGCGCTTGGACACCCGCTGCCCGCGTAATGCCTCTTTCCGGGACCACGCAAGCTGTTGGTGCCCGCACCGGGGAGCAGTTCCTCGAGGGCCTCCGCCAGGGCGGGCGCGAGATCTGGCTCCGCGGCGAGCGGATCAGCCACCCACTCGACCACCCGGAGCTCCGCGACGCGGCGCTGTCGCTGGCGCGGGTGTTCGATGTCCAGCACGAGCACGCGTCCTCGATGCTCGCAGCATCTCCTTCGGACCCTGTTCGGCTGGTGAACGTCACACACTTGATCCCGCGTGAATACGACGACCTGGTCCGGCGCCGGCGCGCATTCGAGCTGGTCGCGGCGCTGTCGGGCGGGGTGATGGGAAGGACGCCCGACTACCTGAACGTGACGTTCGCCTGCTTTGCCGGGCGGGCCGACGTGTGGGGCCGTCGGGGGAACTCGTCTCTGGCCGCGAACCTGGTCGCTTACCAGGAATTCATGCGCGACCACGACCTCTCGACGACACACGCGCTGATGAACCCCCAGGTCGACCGGACGAAGCCCGAGGCGGAGCAGGCGATGGGTCAGGTCGCACTGCACAAGGTGGGGGAGTCTTCTGATTCGATCGTCGTACGTGGCGCGCGGATGCTGGCGACGCTCGCGCCGTTCGCCGACGAGCTGCTCGTGTATCCCGGGTCCGACATCCGGCCCCAGGACGGCCGCTACGCGCTGTCGTTCGCGATCCCGATCGCGACGCCGGGGTTGCGGTTCATCTGCCGTGACAGCTACTCGAAACAGCGAGACGTATACGACTACCCGCTGTCGGCGCGGTTCGACGAGATGGACGCGGTCGTGATCTTCGACGACGTCGAGATCCCGCGCGAGCGAGTCTTCCTGGACGGCGACACCGTCGGCTACAGCGAGGTGATCACCGACACCGGCTGGCGGAGCCACATCATGCACCAGGCGTTCACGCGAGCGTGGGTGAAGCTTTCGTTCGCCCTGGGTCTGGGGCATCTGATCGCGACTACCACTGGGGTCGTGCGGTTCGACCACATCCAGGAGAAGCTCGGGCAGATCTGGTCGATGAGCGAGCTCGCGCGGTCGGCGATCGTCGCCGCCGAGGCGGGCGCGGTCGTGGATGCCGGCGGCGTGATGACCCCGGATGAGCGGCCGTTCGTGGCGCTGCGGGCGGAGATGCCGAAGTGGCTCCCGCGCGTCAACGAGCTGCTCCAGCTGATCGGCGGCGGCGGGTTCATGGCGACGCCCTCGCGAGCCGACATCGACGGGCCGCTACACGAACAGATCGAGCAGTACTTCCAGGCCGCCGGCGCCGATGCCGAGCGGCGGATCCGACTGTTCCGGCTCGCGTGGGACTTCCTGGGCTCGGAGTTGGGTGGCCGGGGCGAGCTGTACGAGCGGTTCTACCTTTCGGACTCCTGGCGGATGACCGCGCTCGCGTACACGATCGCGGACAAGTCGTTCCCCGAGTCGCTGGTCGAGCAGTTCCTGCGGGACTGACCTTGACGCCGACCGCGCTGATCATCGGGGGCGGGACGGGGATCGGGGCCGCGGTCGCTTCCCGGATGGCTTCTGCGGGTTATGCAGTGTGTGTTAGCGGTCGTCGTCGTGGGCCGATTGAAGAGGTTGCTGCCGCGGTCTCCGGCCTCGCCGTCAGCGCCGATGCGTCTTCGCCCGAAGGGGCTCAGCTCGCCGTCGACGCGTGCGTCGGACGGTTCGGACGGCTCGACGCGCTTGTCGTCAGCGCCGGCGCCGGGGCGGGGGCGATGGTCGCCGAGCAGACGATCGAACGCTGGAACCTCGTGATCGGGACTAACCTGACCGCGCCTTTCCTCGTTTGCCGGGCGGCGCTCCCGCACCTGATCGAGTCCCGGGGAGCGATCGTCACGGTCTCGTCGCTGGCGGGTCTCCGCGCCGACCCCGCGTCGGCCGCGTACTGCAGCTCGAAGGCCGGGCTCGTGATGCTCACCCAATGCATCGCACTCGACTACGGGCCACTGGGCGTGCGTGCGAACACGGTCTGCCCCGGCTGGATCCGGACAGCGATGGCCGATGAGGAGATCGACGTACTCGCGGCGCGGCGCGGAGTCGACCGCGACGGGGCCTACGCGATCGCGGCGGCGGACATCCCCGCGCGGCGGGCCGGAACTCCCGAGGAGGCAGCCGAGGCGGTCGCATGGCTGGCCTCGACCGCGGCTTCGTACGTGAACGGCGCGGTCCTGACCGTCGACGGTGGCGCCGCGGTCGTCGACGCCGGTACGCTCGCATTCGCGCCGCCCGCAGGCTGAACTGAGGAGAGGAGAGACAGATGGCCCAAGATCTCGGTGATCGTTCCGCAGCCGCGCGGCCTGATCAGCCCTCCGCCGCCCCACGGTCTGACCAGCGCTCCGCCGCCGCCCATGCGAGGCTGGTTGGAAGCCTGGCCGAGCTGGCCGATGTCGGCGTCCGCGCCGTTCGCCTCCAGTACGCCGACCTGCACGGCATCGCGCGGGGCAAGCTGATCCCGATCTCCGCGTTCCCGAACGTCGCAGAGGACGGGATGGGGTTCGTCGAGGCGATCATGACCGTCGACCTCCGCCACAACGTGATCGCCGGGTTCGAGCACGGCTTCCCGGACCTGCTCGCGCGCGCGGATCTCGACACGCTAGTGCCGCTGCCCTGGGAGGAGGACGTCGTCGCCTGCCTCGTCGACCTCGAGGACCCGGTCACGCATGAGTCGCACCCGCTCGACTGCCGGGGAGCTCTGAAGCGGGTGCTGGCGCAGTTCTCTGAGTTCGGCGTATCTCCCGTGGTGGGGCCGGAGCTCGAGTTCTACCTGTGCGAGCCCGATCCCTCAGATCCGCGCGGCTACCGGCCCTACGCCGGGCAGGACAGCGCGGTGTACACGACCGGGGACATGGCCGACCCTCGTGGGACGCTCGCGAAGATGCTGGGGGCGGCGGTCGAGCTCGAGCTCGGCGCGATCGCCGCCGCCCACGAATACGGCCGGAGCCAGTTCGAGATCAACCTGCGCCACTCGGCGGCGCTCGACTCGGCCGATCGCGCGTTCCGGTTCCGGGCGATGGTCAAGGAGATGGCGGCGCTCGACGGGCTGCTCGCGACGTTCATGGGCAAGCCGTTCAACGGCGACGAGGGATCGGGGTTCCACCTGCACGTGTCCCTTGTCGACTCCGCTGGGGCGAACGCGGGCGAGGCCTCTGACGGTGCCCACGGTCTCACGCCGGTGATGTGTCACTTCATCGCCGGCGTGATGGAGCACGCGCGGGCGATGATGGTGTTCTTCAACCCGACGGTCAACGCGTACCGGCGGATCAGCGCCGAGGCGCTCGTTCCGACGCGCGTGTGCTGGGGCCACGACCATCGCATGGCGCTGGTGCGGGTCCCCAAGGAGCGCGGCTCCTCGACGCGACTCGAGCTGAGGCTCGGGGACGGAACGGCCAATCCGTACCTCGCGTACGCCGCCGCGCTCGCCGCCGGGCTCGACGGGGTCAGGCGCGAGCTCGAGCTCCCCCAGCCGGTCGAGGGGATGATCTACGACCTGGACGAGGAGCTGCTCGGCGAGCCGCTCCCGACGACGTTTTACGAGGCGCTCGAAGCGCTCAAGGCCGATCAGGTGATGATCGACGCGCTCGGGTCGCGGCTGGTCGACACCTTCGAGACGATCAAGATGGCCGAGCTCGAGCGGTTCCGGGCGTGGGTCACCGACTGGGAGTTCGCCGAGTACTCGAAGCTGCTGTGAGCCGTCCGCGGGTGACCCGCTCCGCCCGGGGCGGCGCGCTTGACAGCGCTCGCGGCGGCTGCGTAATGTATTCAGAACGCATTTATCGGTGGTGCCGTAGATACACCTGAGGAGAGGGCGATGGCAGACGCGGATGTCGCAGTGACCGTGGAATCGGGCAGCTCGCTGGGCCCGAGAAGGCTGACCACGGTCCACGCGGTCGGGCAGGCACTCGGAATCGGCCCCATCTTCTCGGCCGGCGCGGTCACCGGCCTGGTGGCGGCCGTGGCCGGGTTCAACACGCCGCTGTCGATCCTCTTTGGCTCGATCGGCGCCATGGGCATCGCCTACGTGGTCTCGTTGTACGCCCGGCGTTACGTGGGAGCCGGCGCGATGTACGAGTACCTGGCGCGGGCCGTCAACAATTCGTTCGGCATCTTCTCCGGAGGTACCTACCTCGTCGGGGTGCTGATGCTCGGCTCGGGTGGGATCTACCTCGGCCTGTGCTTCCTGGTGCAGGGCTTCTTCGCCAGCCACCTGCACGCCAACATCCCCTGGTGGGCGGGCGGGCTCGCCGGCCTGCTGGTCGCCCTCACGCTCAATTACTTCGGCGTCCGCCTGGCCGTGCGCGGCGTCCTGACGCTGTGCGGCTTGTCGGCGATCCCGTTCCTGATTCTGTCTGTCGTGATCATCGCCAAGGGCGGTCAGAGCGGGAACACGCTGTCGGTGTTCAACCCGAACGAGACCTCGCTGAACACCGTGTTCAACGGAATCCTGTTCGCGATCCTCCTGTTCGTGGGGTTTGAGGCGGCGGCCTCGATCGCCGAGGAGATGCACGCCCCGCGCGACCGGATCCCGGTTGCGGTGCTCGGGACCGTGGGTGTCAGCGCCCTGTTCTTCCTGCTGGTCTGTTACGCGGCGACGATCGGGTTCGGCAAGGAGGCGCTCGCTCACAACGCGTGGGGAGGCTCCCCGGACGCGATGGGCGACCTCGCCCAGCACTACGTCGGCACGTGGCTCAGCGTTCTCATCGACCTCGCGATCATCTTCGACGCGCTCTCCTTGGGGATCGCGATCATGGTCACCTCGTCGCGGCTGCTGTTCGCCCTCGGGCGCGACCGCCTGCTCCCGCAATGGCTCGGGACCACTTCGCGTCACAACACGCCGGTGACCGCGATCGGCGTGCTCGGGGCGTGGGGGATCATCGTCCTGCTGTGGACGGCGGTTTCCAACTACGAGCCCAACGGCGGCGCCAACGTGATCGAGACGTTCACGATCTCGGCCAACGCCGGCAGCTTCCTCGTAGAGACGATCTACATCTTCCTCGCCGTCTTCGCGCTGCGGATCGTCTGGCGGGACTTCTCTGGGTTCGGCGCGGTGTGGCGGCTGATCGCGGTCCTGATCGGACTGGCGGCGCCGATCCTCGCCTTCAAGGGATCGTTGGACCCGTTCCCGACCTCCCCCAACAACCAGGCCGTCTTCATCTGGATCGGAGGGATGATCCTCGCGCTGGCCTGGTGCCTGTACCTGCGGGCCACGCGCTCGGAGGAGGTCCGGGCGGCGGCGGCGTATGCCGCGGACGACCCGGAAGCAGGCGCCCGCGACGTGGAGCTGGGGACGGCGCAGGTAGCGGGTGATCGTTACTGACGCCGCGACCCAGATGAAGTCCGCCCGGCTCGTGGAGCGATTCCCGCTCGGGGCCGGGGTTACGCTCTCCGAGCTCGACCGGTACGACAACGCGCCGCTGTTGCACCAGCTGCGCGAGCGCGAGCCGGTGACGTGGTTCGCCGAGCAGGGCGTGTGGCTGGTCACGAGCAAGACGCTGTTCGACGAGTTGCAGATGGATCCGGAGCGCTTCGTGGTCGACGTCCCGGACAACCCGCAGCGCGTCATTTTGGGCAGCCAGATGCTGGTCGTCGACGGGGACGAGCACACGCGCCACCGGGGGCCATTCGCCGGTCCGTTCAAATACTCCGCGGTCCGCCGGCAATTCACCGATCTCGTCGACGTCACGGTGGACCGGTTGCTCGACGCGATCTCCGGTCGAGGCGGATGCGAACTCGGCGCTGAGTTCGCCAACCCGTTCGCGGTCAGCGTGGCCAGCGACGTGCTCGGACTGCGCCTGGATCAGGTGGAGGAGGTGCACGACATTTACACCGGGTTCGCCGAGGGCATGGTGGGCTACCGGGATCCCGACGCAGTGGCGCGAGCAATGCGTGGCCGCGCTCGCCTGGCCGAGCTTCTCGCACCGCGTCTCGATCGCCTCGGCACCGATTTCGGTAACTCCGTGACGCGGGAGGAGCTCGAGGCGAACCTCCGCCTGATCCTGTTCGGGGCGATCGAAACAGTCGAATCGATGATCCTCAACACGACATGGGCTCTGTTGTCGGACCCCGATCAGGCTCGATTGTTGGCAGCAGATCCCGAGCTGTGGCCGTCGGCGGTTCAGGAGGGTCTGCGGTGGATACCGCCCGTCGGCTACACGGATCGTTGGGCGAGCGCGGACACGGAGCTTGGCGGGGTGCCTATCGCTCGCGGCGACTACCTCCTCGGCGTCATCCACGGCGCCAACCGCGACCCCGCCGCGTTTCCCGACCCCGATCGGTTCGACATCACCCGGGACGCCCGGCGTCAGAATTTCTCGTTCGGCAAGGGCATCCACATGTGCCTCGGCGTGAACCTCGCTCGGCTGCAGGGCGCGACTGCACTGCGCAGTTTGTTCGAGCGGCTGCCCGGGCTCCGGCTGGACCCGGCACACCCGACCGAGCCGGTGGGCTTCAATTTCCGCCGGCCACCGCACCTGCATGTTCTCTGGGATCGGTGAGCCGCCGTCGGTACCCACGCGACGCGGGCGACCACGTCGTGCCGGCACCCCCCGCCCGCGCCGGCATCCACCCCACGCCGGCGTCCACGCCGCCCCTGCGCCGGCAATCACCGCCACGCGCCCACCCTCCACGCGCCCACCCTCCACGCGCCACCCGCCACGCGCCCACGCGCCATCCGCCATCCGCCATCCGCCATCCGCCATCCGCCATGGATACATTACTCAAAAGAGCTACCATGACCCGATGAGCGCGGCCTCGGACGACGTCCTTCCGGTCGATCTCCTCGACTACGACCTGTTCGCCGACCACGAACCGTGGGAGGTGTTCGACCTCCTACAGCGCAAAGCGCCGGTGTACCGCCATCAGGAGCCCGGCGGCCGCGGCTTCTGGGCGCTCACCAAGTACGACGACGTGCTCGCCGTCCTGCGCGACACCAAGACGTACTCCTCGGAGCTCGGTGGCGCTGCGACGATCGAAGACCTACCCGAGGATGTGCTCGCTGCCCGCCGGAACTTCCTCGAGTTCGATCCGCCCAAGCACGGCCGCTACCGCCGGCTGATCTCGAGGCAGTTCACCCCACCCGCGGTCGCGCGGTATGAAGAGTGGCTGCGCGAGCTCGTCCGATATCGGCTCGACAACGTCCTCCCGCTGGGCGAGTTCGACCTCGTGCACGAGCTTGCGGCGCCGATCCCGATCCGCGTGCTCGCGCACATCCTCGGGCTCCCCGAGGAGATCCTTCCCCATCTGATCGACCTCGGCGACCGGCTCCTGGTCGACACCGACCCCGAGTACGTCGGCGAGCACGCCTTCGCCGGCGAGCGCGAGGAGTACCGGTACAAGCCGTTCGGCTCCCCGTGGGCCGACGAGCTGTGCGCGATCGGGCGCGAGTTCTACGCCGACCGTCGCGCCTGCCCGCGCGACGACGTGCTCAGCCTGATCGCGAACGGCGAGATCGACGGACAGCCGATGTCCGAGCAGGACCTCGACAACACGTTCGCGCTCCTGATCGTCGCCGGGAACGAGACGACGCGGCAGGCGATCAGCCTCGGCACACTCGCGCTTGCCGAGCATCCAGACGAATATGAGCGCTTACGCGAGGATCGCTCGCTGATCCCGTCGGCGACTGAGGAGCTACTGCGGTTCTCCTCGCCGGTGTGGTTCTTCAGGCGCACCGCCACGCGCGACGTGACCGTACGCGACGTCGACATCGCCGCCGGCGATAAGGTGATCGTCTGGTTCGCCGCCGGCAACCGCGACCCCGACCACTATCCGGACCCGCACCGCCTCGACGTCGCCCGCAACCCGACCGATCACCTGACGTTCGGGCGGGGTGGCCCCCACCAGTGCCTCGGCGCCCATCTCGCGCGGCTAGAGCTGCGCGTCTATCTGGAGGAGCTCGTGGCGCGAGTCGAGCGGGTCGAGCTCGCCGGCGACCCGGTGCGCCAGCGGACGAACTTCACCAACGGGCTCAAGCGGCTCCCGGTTCGAGTCACGCCGGCTTGATTTGAACTCGGCGGCTCGAGCCCCCCGGTTTGTTCTCGTGCTCAGCGAGAACTGGACGATGACCTCGCCGCGCGATCTGCGGTCTTTGGTGCGGATGGCGGCCGAGGCGGAGGACGCTGGCATCGACGGTGTGATGCTGAGCGAGCACATCGTGCTCGGGCCTTCGGCGGGCGCCGGTGGTCGCCCGGATAATCCGCGCGATTACGCGGCGCCGGGCAACCAGGACCCGGACACGCCGTGGCCAGACTCGATCGTGCTCATGAGCGCGATCGCCGCGGTGACCACGCGGATCCGGCTGATCGGCGCGGCGATCATCGCGCCGCTCAGGCATCCCGTACTGCTCGCGCACCAGCTTGCGACACTCGATCTGCTATGCGAGGGCCGTCTCGTGGTCCAGCCGACGGTCAGCTGGCACCGCGAGGAGTATGCCGCGCTCGGGGTTCCGTTCGAGCGGCGCGGCGAGCTGCTCGACGAGCATTTGGCCGCTTGGCGCGCGCTGTGGCGTGATGGCCCGGTCTCGTTCGCAGGGCGTCACTATCGGTTTTCCGACGTGTGGTTGGAGCCGAAGCCGCTTCGGGCCGACGGTCCGCGGCTGTGGTTCGGCGGAATGTCGGTCGGGCCGTGGATCGTGCGCCGGCTCGTCGAGTACGGGCACGGGTTCCATCCGTTCGGCCAACCGACGAAAGACGAGCTACAGCCCCTCGTCGACGCTCTCTCCACCGCCGGCCGCAACTTCAAGGACCTGGAGGTCGTGGGTGGGATCCGAGGCCGGTTCCCGTCGCCGGACGGAGTCGCGGATCTCGCCGAGGCGATGGAGGCGATCCCGGCCCAGCTCGAGGCCGGCTACACGACGATCTGCTTCAAGCCGTCGCAATACACCGACGACCCGGCGCAGGTCGGGCGTCTGTGCCGCCAGCTGGTCGGGTCATTCGCCTGAGAACAGCGCGGTCCGCTCGACCACCGTTTTGACGTCCGCGTAGAAGTCGAACGAGTGGTGGCCGCCCTCGCGGCCGATGCCAGAATCGCCGGCGCCGCCGAACGGCGTCTCGAGGTCGCGGACGTAGAAGCAGTTGACCCATACGGTGCCCGCGACGACCGCGGCGCTGACCCGGTCGGCGCGGTCCTCCGAACCCGTATAGACGGTGGCCGCGAGGCCATAGTCGGTGCCGTTGGCCTTCGCGATCGCGTCGGCCTCGTCGTCGAACGTCTGGAGCGTGAGGACGGGGCCGAACACCTCGCGGTGGAGGATCTCGGCGTCCGGCGGGACGTCGGTGAACAGCGTCGGGGGGTAGTACAGGCCGCCAATCGGTCGCCCTCCGAAGGCGAGGTTCGCGCCGGCCTCGAACGCCCGCTCGACGTAGCCGGTGACCCGCTCGAGCGCGACCGGGTGGATCAGCGGGCCGTACGTGGTGTCCGGGTCGCGCGGGTCGCCGACGCGGATCTCGGCCACGCGTGCCTCGAACCGTTCGAGGAAGTCGTCGATTATCGAGTGCTGCACGAGCAGCCGCGTGCCCGCGAGGCAGACCTGACCCGAGTTGTCGTACTGGTAGGCCGCGGTCGCAGCGGCCGCGTCGAGGTCGGCGTCCTCGAACACGATGAACGGCGACTTGCCGCCTAGCTCGAATGACACCGGTGTGAGGTTCGCAGCGGCGTCGCGGTAGACCGTGTGTGCCGTCGCCGGCGAGCCGGTGAACGCGACGCGATCGACGCCCTTGTGTCCCGTGAGCGGGGCGCCCGCGCCCGCGCCCGTCCCGTGGACGATGTTCAGTACCCCGGGCGGGAGTCCGGCCTGGTCCGCCAGATCGCCGAGCAGCGAGCACGTAAGCGGCGCCCACTCGGGCGGCTTCAGGACGACCGTGTCGCCGGCCGCGAGCGCCGGTCCGACGCGCCAGGTGGCGAGCATGAATGGCGCGTTCCACGGCGTCGATACGGCCGCGACCCCGGCCGGGTCGTACCGGACCCGGTTGCGCTCGCCACCGTGCAGCGTGCGGGTTTCGGGTGCGAGACGGTCGCGGGCGAAGTCGGCGAAGAAGCGGATGTTGTTGGCCGCGCGCGGCAGGACGCGCAGGCTCATCGCCTCGTACAGCGAGCCGTTGTCGGCGGTCTCGACCGTGGCCAGATCGCGCACGGCCGCATCGATCGCCTCGGCAAGTCTCGTGAGGTGGGCGTGGCGTCCGTCCGGTCCGAGCGCCGCCCACTCTGGGAATGCCCTGCGCGCGGCGGCGACGGCCGCGTCGACCTCGGCCTGACCTCCGTTGGCGACCTCCGCGAGCTTCCAGTTGTCCCAGTCGATCGGGCTGCGGACCTCGAACGTCGTCTCGCTGCTCACGCGGCGCCCGTCGATGTAGTGGTCGAGGGGGACGGTGACGCCCTCGACCTCGACCGTGTTGTTGCTCATGCGGCGGTTGCGAGATCGGCGACGACTTCGGGGATCGCCCGGATGTCATCCTCGGTGGTCCGGTAGTTGACGAAGCACGCGCGCAGAGCGGTGGCACCGTCGACCTCGGCCGGCGCGAGCAGGATCCGACCGTCGGCGGCGATCGCCCGGGCGAGCGCGGCGTTGTGCTCGTCGGGGTCGACGCCCGCGGGCGGCAGGTGGCGGAAGCAGACCGCCGACAGCTGCGGCTCGACCATCAGCTCGAAGCGGGGGTCTTCCGTGATCAGGGTCGCGAGCAGCACTGCCTGGTTGAGGTTGCGGTCGATCGCGGCCCGGATCGCGTCGGCCCCGTGGACGGTGAAAGCCAGCCACAGCTTCAGCCCCCGCAAGGGCCGCGAGTACTCCAGCGAACGGTCGACCGCGTGCAGCTGTTCGCCGTGCGGCATGTACCCCTCGTGGTGGGAGAACGCGTGCTCGAGCGCCTCGACGTCATGCATCAAGAGGACGCTGCATGCCTTCGGGACGTACAGCCACTTGTGCGCGTCGACGGTGGCCGAGAACGCTTTCGGCAGGCCCTTGAACAGATGGCCGGCGCGGTTCGTCGACGCGGCGGGGAGGCCATACGCGCCGTCGACGTGGAGCCAGACCTCGTCGCGGCAGACCTCCGCGAGGCCGGCGATGTCGTCCACGGCCCCGGTCAGCGTCGTGCCCGCGGTGGCGACGACCGCCACCGGGGTGACGCCGTTTTGCCGGTCTTGCTTTATTGCTTTTTCGCAGGCCGTCACGTCCATCCGGCGGTGTGCGTCAATCGGGATCGCACGGACGTTACGGCCGCCGATCCCGAGGACCTCGGCGGCCCGGCGGACCGAATAGTGCGCCTCGGCCGAGCAGTACAGCGCCATCTTGCGGCCCCCGGCGCCGTCGTGGCGCACGCCTGGAAGCGCCCGCTCGCGGGCCGCGGTCAGAGCGGTCAGGTTCGCGATCGTGCCGCCGGCGGCCAGCAGCCCGGGAGCGTCGTCGTCGAAGCCGACGAACTGCCCGACCCAGCGGATCGTCTGGGACTCGAGCAGGTCCGCCGCGCCGGCGCTGTTGGCCACGTTGACGTCGTGCGAGGCCATCAGCGCGTCGGCGAGGACGCCGATCTCGAGGCCCGATGACCCGATGTAGGCAAACCAGCGCGGGCGCGACTGCGCAAGCGAGCGGTCGAGCACGTTGGCAGCGGCATCGAGCGCTTCGCTCGCGTCCGACGGCGCGGTTGGGAGCGGGCGGCTGAGCAGCTCGCGCGTGCGCTCGTCGGGGAGCGGCTGGCCCGGTCGCGGGTGGTCGAAGCTCCGCCAGGCTTCGTCGATCAGCTCCGCGGCGTGCTCGAGCACGTGCTCGCGGTCGGGGAGCGGGAGGGCGGAGCCCTCGGTCGCAGTTGGGTCGGTCGTTGACGCCACCGTTTCGCCAGCCTAGCGCCGGTGGGGTCGCGCGGCCGGTAGCTAGAGTGATTCGCGAGATGAGCTCGAAGCCCGCACTGATCTTCCAGCACGGCCGCCTCGGCCCGCCGGCCCGCGTCGCCGAGTGGCTCGACGAGCGCGGCCTGCCCTACGTCGTGCACCACGGCGGCGAGGACGGTTCGGTAACGCCGACGGATTACTCCTTTGTCGTCTCGCTCGGATCCCAGCATTCGGTCACGGCTACCGACCCCCCATGGGTACGGGCGGAGATCTCCGCTCTGCGCGGCGCGGTCGACGCCGGCGTGCCGGTGCTTGGACTGTGCTTCGGCGGGCAGGCGCTGTCGCTGGCGCTCGGCGGTGGGATCGACGTGCTAGACCGGCCCGAGATCGGCTGGTTGCCGGTCGACACCGTCGACGGCGACTTGGTGCCTGGCGGCCCATGGCTCATGTGGCACACCGAGCAGATGCGAGTCCCGGCCGGCGCCACCGAGCTCGCGCGGTCGCCCGCCGGCCCGGCGGCCTTCACGGTCGGCCCCCATCTCGCTGTGCAGTTCCACCCTGAGGTCGACGTGGAGCGCGTCGCCGCGTGGGCCGAGAAAGATGAACACCTTGCGGACGCCGGGTTGACTGCGGACGACGTCGTCGCGCAGAGCGAGCTCCACGCGCCGGCGGCACGCGAGCAGGCGTTCCGGATGTTCGACCGCTGGCTTGCGGGCGCCGTCAACGGTCACGGCCCGGGTTCCTCCGGCGCCCGCTGACCCCTGAGTCACGCTCCGTCACTGCTGAACGGCCGTCAGCGGAGCCGCGTTAGGCGACGCTCTACGCGGCGTCTTCGCCGAACCCGGGCTCGGCGTCTTCGGGCTCATCTATATCGACGACGACCACGTGGTTGGTGCGTTCGAAGAAGAGCCTGATGCAGCCAAAGCCGTACTCCACATAGTCCGGTTGGGGAAGCCCGTTCTCCTCGAGCAGGTCCCGCATCCGCTTCTCGGCTTCGATCTTCTGGGCCAGGGTTGCGATGCCGTCAGGATCGCCGCGATCCCTGTTACGGATCAAGACACAGTCGTTCCAACTCTGTGCAAGTCACGCCGCCCGTATCAAACGGAATCAAACGGAGCCGGCTAGAAACAGAAGGCCTCCAAGCTCTCGAAGGCCCCCAAATCGAGCGGTTTCGGAGTACCCGAGCTCCGCCGATGGTCAGCGCCCCAGCTCGGTCGGTCGCGTTGTGACCAGTGGCGGCTCGATCTGTCGTCATCGCCAGCGGCGGGAGTGAGCCCACGAGTCCGAAGCCAGAGCTCGAACATCGGATCGGTAGGTCTTGGCTTGTCGCCCTCGTTGATGACGTCCGCGTTTGCCAAGAGGCTCTCGAGCGCTTTCCCGATACTCGAGCTCCTGATGCCGACGGCGGCCGCGGTCTCCTCGCTGTAGAGAGGAGTTGTGAGCACCGCAAGTGCGCGGACGACGGGGCGCTCGTTGTTCGTGAGTGCCCGCCAGACGGCCTGCATGAGCGGCGCGGTGTCGGCGGCAGCCTGGTCGAGGACGGACACCCAGGTGGCCTCAGCTGTGAAACCACCGCCACCCAGCGAGAGGCATACCTTGATCGTCTGCGGCCGCAAGAACGCGACGGAGCAGCGTGGTTTCGTACCGACGCACCCAACCAAATCGGTCAGCGCTTTCTGCGACGGGACCGTCCCTGCTGCCGCCTTCGCGACCCCGGCGAGCCCGATGCACCTGGAGGGCGGATCTCGGACGGCGGAACGAAAAAGATGTTCTCGCAGATCGCCGCGGTGACCTGGTTGATGATCTCGGCCGAGCCGCGGAGCTCAGCATAGGTGTGGTGTTTGGGTATCTCGGCACAAGCGTCGCGGATCAACGAGTCGGCGACCTCGAGGATCGGGGGCGCATTCGGCGAGGAAAGGCCAGGCGCTTCGAACGCCTGCATGTGGCTAATGACTTGACTGAGCGCGGCGCCGCAGTCGAGGAGCTGCGTGATGAGCTCGTCAAGCCCGTCGGAGGTAGGGAATGCTTGCTGATCGGTCATGTACGAAAGAGCTTTGACGCGCCGCAAATCACCCCCACCACGCCGGCTTGGGGAGAAGTGTCGACTCGCCGACCAGAGACGCGAGGGTCGAGAGACCGACGTCGAACGCCGAGCTCATCAGCGCAACACCGCAGCTCCGGAGCGGCCCGACCCGACACCTACGCTCGCTCGGGCCGGACGACGATCTCCTCGTCGTCGAAGATCGCCCGGACCTCGAGCCGCCCGCCCAGGGCGGCGACGTAACGGGCCAGCGCGGAGAGGTAGAGATCCTCGCGGCGCTCGGCCTCCGAGAGGCTCTCATCCGCGGTGTCCAGTGCGTGCTGCACGACCTCGTTGCTGACGCCGCGGCGGTAGCGCGCATGAGCGATCCGCTCTTGGGCCTCCATGAGCCGCTTGTAGATCTCGACGCGCGACTCGTTCACCGACTGATTGGCCTGGACGTCATCCGCGCTTCTCGTTGGCTCAGACACCTCGGCTCCTTTCCGATGCCGCGCTCGTGGTTGAGTAAGAGACGTTCCGCCAGCCGGACCATCGGCGGGTACCAACGGTTCCAACTGCCGCTCTTGTCGCCGCCGACCAGCATTACAGCGTCCCGATTCGAGTCGAACGCAAACAACACCCGGACGCCGCGATCAACTCGTGCCTCTTTCAGCTTCGTCACGCGCGAACCGTGGATAGTGTCCACGTGAGGCCGCCCGAGCGTCGATCCCTTCTCGACGACGCGCTCGATCGCCGCCTGGACCCTCGCCCTGCGCTCGGGATCGAGCCCGCTCTGCCACCGTCGGAATTCCCGGCTCTTCACGAGACGCCGCTCGGGGTGAGACGCACGTGCATCAGCCATAGGTCCGACCGCCGTGGTCACTCGCGTTGGAACGCCGCGACAACGCACATGCGAGTTGAAGGTGCTCGAGGACCTGTGTGCTGGCGAGATCGATCAGCCTCGTCGCAGTTCGTACGTCGTCCGGGTCCACCGCCCCTAGAGCAGTGGCGATCGTTCCGAACACCATCTCCACGACTACCGCTGAGGGTTCTTCGTCCGGGTAGGCATCGGCGGGCAGCGCATCAGCCAAGTCCCGAATAACGCCCAACAGCATCGAGGCGGTCGAGAGCAACTCGATCACGAACTGTTCGATGTGGTCCTCGCCTTGGGGGCACTCCATACCCCTAAGAGCCTGCGGCGCTCGAAACTCTCCCCCCTAGACCGGCACATTTGGGCCGGCTCCGGCGTATGACGAGCCGGACAATGGCGCTGTCCCTATCCGGGCTTGCCGTCCCTACACGGGTCCCAGTCGCGAGGAATCCGGGCGTCGAGGTCGCGAGGCTCGAACCCATCCTCACGCTCAGGCAGTGCTACGATTCTTTGTCCGCCGCGGGGTGGAGCAGTCTGGTAGCTCGTCGGGCTCATAACCCGAAGGTCGCGGGTTCGAATCCCGCCCCCGCTATCGAAGCCGACCAGGGCGAGGACCCAAAAAGCCCTGCAAACCGGCCGACTGAGACCCCGAGGGCCACCGCAAGGTGGCCTTCGTCGTTGGGGCACAAGCTCGCCGCGAGGGGCCGTGTCAAACGCGTGTCAAGCGGAGCTGTCCAGCGGGGCGCGCCGACCGAGCTTGCACGGCGGGACGAGCGGTGGCGCCCCAGCGTCGTCGTCGAGGGCCGAGTCCTTGCGAGATCAGAACGGTCCGCGTCTCGGCGCCAGCGCCCGGGCGCGGAGCGCCGCGATCAGCGCGCGCCGCCCGGCTGCGCTGATCGCGAGCGGTTCGCGGTGAAACGGGGAGTCACCCGGTCGCTCGATGAGGCCTACTGCCGTCGCCGGTCTGATGAAGTCGGCGATCACCCACGAGACGTCGCGAACGCCCGGCGGCTCGCCGTTGCTGTGCCAGCCCTCGGCGACGATCGCCGGATGAACCCGCCTGGCCAGGGGCTCGGACCACTCGGCCTCGAAGCCTGCCAGCAGCAGCGCAACCGTAAGCTCGGAGCAGGCCGCGCGGAAGTCGTCGCCGGAGAGGAGGTCCGTCGCGGCTGCGACCAGCAGCACGGGCGGGTCGGCGAGCAGCTCGCGACCGCGGGCGGTGGTCAGCAGGCGGCGCCCCTTGCGGCGCAACAGCCGGAGGCGCCGGAGGTGCTGGTGGAGCTGGTAGAGAAGCGCCACGTCGCTCTCCCGATGCGGCGGACCATGAATATCGGCGTTCCACCATCCTTGCCAGCGCCCAGCAGCCTCCCGCACCAGCGCGCGGTTGAGCGCTCCCGTCTGCGTCAGCGCGATCCCGTCGACGCCAAGCTCGAGCAGCCAAAGCGCCGGCGCAAGCACCGGGCGCGCGGCGTCCGCCTCGATTGGTGGTGGCGCGGTCGTGATCAACGGGCCAACCGGTTCGAGCAGTGCCCGGCGCTCGTCGCTGCCTCGGGCGTTGCCCCGCTCGAGCCAATGCTCGAGCCGCTCGTCACGCACGTACTCGAGTCGGCTGCGCCCATCACCGCCTTCCAGCGGCTCGAGCAGCGCGCAGTCGACCAGCTCGGCTTGGCGGCGGCGGAAGCCCAGCGCGCCCGGCGACAGCAGGCCGTCCTCGACCGCCTGCTCAAGCACAGTCGCGACCTGCTCACGTGCGCACGCCTCCTCATATCCCATCACCTGACCCCAGGCGAGCAGGTCGGTGCCCGGCGGCTCGAGGCCCGAGCCCTGCAACAGGTCTCGGAATCGCTGCCAGGCCGCCGGCTCGTCGTTCTCCCACGCGCACAGCAGCTCGTCGGTTTCGCGCGCCCGGCACACGTCCGCATAGCTCGCGGCGCGGCCGCCCAGGCGCTCGAGCGTTTGCGCCAATGTGTCGGCGGCCGCGCGCTTCTGTTCGAGCGTGGTCAGGAACTTGCGCGGCAGCGTGTACCAGACGAACAACTGCACGTCGTGCCGGCGCAGCAGGAGCGGGCCCTCGCCCTCCCAGCCCAGCCACTCGAGCGCCGACTGAGCCGAGCGCGCGCCAGCCTCGTCCCACTCGCCGGCGACCGCCAGCGCGTCGCGCAGCGCGCCCTCGACCAACTCAACCGGCAAAGTGAGCCTCCAGCATCATGCCCGGCGGTTGCGCCTGCGGGCCGTGCGCGCCGCCTTGCGCCTCGCCCGGCGACCGTCGGCCGGTTTGGCGGTCACCCGCGCGCCAATCAGGTCGACCGGCCGGGCGTACCCGTAGAACACCTCGTCGGTCGCGTCGGCCAGGATGCTCACGTTGTCGCCCGCGAGCGTGCCGCGATCGGCGAGGAAATACACGAGGTCCTTCGCACACGTGGGCGCGTCAGGGAGGAGGGCCCGGCTGAGATCGGCACTCGGCAGGTAGCCGAGCAGGTAGTCGCGAAGATCCTGGCGCGTCCAGTGATAAAGCCGGACATCCCCCTGGACCGCCTTCCACTCGAGCATCGAACGCACGATCGGCACGCCCGAACGCGTGACCGGACAGACCCGGCAGCGCGCATGCTCCTCGCGCACGTACTGGGTGTACTCGGCCATCAGAGCCGCGATCGTCGACTCGCAGCCACGGGGGTCGCCGAGCACCGCTGCCTTCTCGGCCGGATCAACCTCGACGAGCGCCGAGCGCGTGCGTCGGCGTGACACAGACCGACTTCCGGACACGTCCAGGACACTGACATCGGCGCCGGACGGACGCGGGCTGCCGGAATAGTCGGATCGGTGCAGCAGCGTCGATCGCGGCGGCGTGGTGATCCCAGCCGCTACACGGTGATTGCGGCGAACTCGCGCTCGAGCTCGCCGTGCCCCCAGCTGCTGAAAGCAGAGCAGTCGCCCCTCGTCGAGCACGGCGCGTAGGAGCTTCAAAAACCCGGCAGCCGCCGACTGAGAATTCGAAGGCCACCAAAGGCGGCCGTTGTCGTCGAGGCCCGATCGTAATCGAATAGTCAAAACCCGAGTTGACAGAAAATGCGCGAAATGGCAGCTCGCTGGAGTATCATTCGACCCCATGAGTCTTATTGACCGCAAGAACGAGTTGTTCGAGAACATCGTGCGGCTCCGCCGAGTGCTGCGAGAGCTGCCCGGGAACGAGGACATCTCGGCTGTACGTGTTGCGCTCGAGCGGCAGCTCGGGAAGACGGTGTCGCGCCGGCTCGCGGCGCGGCTACTCGGGGTGAGCCATACCGCACTTGATCGGTGGATCAAGGCCGGCGACGTGCCCCTGGTGTACTCAGAAGCAGGCCGAACCGAGGTGCCGGTTGCCGCGTTGCTCGAGCTCCGAGACGCCGTCGACGCGGCCCGGGCCGCCGGAGAGCGACGGTACGTTCTCGCACCCACGATGGTGAGTCGCCGACAGGCCGCACAAAGCCTACGTCTCCAGGAATTTTCTCATGGCCGTGATAGACGCCTGACGGACCATGGGCGCGCCCGGGCCCGGAGCCTCGCCTACCACCGAGCAGTGGCGGAGCGGCTGGGCGAGCCAATGCGGGCCGAGGCACGCCATGTGCTGTCGCGCTGGCGCGAGGAGGGGCGGATCGATGATCGGTACGCGGATCGGTGGCAAGACTTGCTCGACCAGCCCCTACCACAGCTGAAACAGGCGCTGGTGGACGAGAGCCCCGATAGCGATGACCTACGGCAGAACTCTCCATTCGCCGGACTCCTAAGCGAGCCGGAGCGCCAGCGGATCCTGCGCGAGGTGGTGTAACTGCGCATCCACGAGTTCGAGCACGTCGTCGCTGCGGCGGCCAACGTCACGGGCGAGAGCGAGTTCGTCATCATCGGAAGCCAGGCGGTTCTTGGCTCCTACGAGACACCGCCGGAATCGCTGTTGCAATCGCTCGAGGCGGACATCTATCCCCTGCATAACCCTGGCGCAGCGGACCTGATCGACGGTGCTCTCGGCGACGGCTCGCAATTCCATCGGACGTTCGGCTACTACGCGCACGGGGTTGGGCCCGAGACGGCACGGGCTCCCCGCGGCTGGCGGGAGCGGCTCGTAAAGCGGGAGATCTCGCCCAGGGCAGGATCGAGTCGCACCGCGATCGCCTGGTGCCTGGAGGTGCATGATCTCGTCTTGGCGAAATGCGCCGCCGGCCGGGATCGGGATTGGGACTACGCGAGGGACGCGCTGCGAGCCGGACTCGTCGACCGCGACGTGCTGCTTCGGAGAGCGGGGGATCTCCCCGTCACCGAGGAGGCTCGCGCCCGCGTCCATGCCGCTATCGCCGCGATGCCGGTGGCGCCGATCCGACCTACGACGTAAGGGTGAGCGCCTCCCGGCCACTGAGCGTTGCGTCAAACAATTTTCAAACGAACCCAGCCGCACGCATCGACACGGCCGACGCTTACGGACCCGGGTGCCAGCCTGGGCGCTGGACGGCACGGCACGTTTACGCCTTCGCCCGATCGGAACGACATGTACCCGGGACGTCTCATAACCCGAAGGTCGCGGGTTCGAATCCCGCCCCCGCTACTCACTCATAACCCGGCAGGCTTCGGGCCGAAACCCGAAGATGGAGCGTGTGCGATCGAGACCCGGACGGTGCGGCGAGCGATCGGACCCCTCGAAGGACACGCTCAGCCAATTAGGAGACTGAGTTCTTGCGCCGACACATCGCAGGCGTAGCCCATCTCTCTGTAGGTGCGGAGGCGCTTCGCATACATGCGCCGCAGCACCGGGACCTCTGAGTCGACGTAGTCGTAGATTCGGATGTCTCGCTTGGCGGCGTGGGCGCGATGGAGACGGCCGGCGTACTGGACAACCGTTCCCTTCCACGCGATCGGCATGGTCAGGAGGAGCGTGTCGAGCCGCGGGTCGTCGAACCCTTCTCCAAGGTACCGGCCCGTCGCGAGGATGAGTCGGGGCTCGTTTTCTGGCTGCTCAGCGAGTTGGGTCATGGCGGCACGTCTGGCCTTGGGCTTGATCCCGCCGTGGAGAACGACGACGTTGGGTATCTCGTCTCCGATGGACTTAGCGATGCGGTCGAGGTGCTCGCGACGTTCGGTGAGGACGACGAGTGCGCGGTCCTCACGAACGAGCTCACGAATGTCGGCGAGGACGAAGTCCAGCCGGTCGATGTCGTTCGCTAGTGCGCCGTAGATCTCCTGAATCGACGGTTCGGTCGGGAGGATGCTCGGGTCGAAGCTTGTGTCCCTGCGAAACACACGCCGCTCCAACGCCTCTCCCGCTTTCACCTTGGGTCCGCTGATCACGTGGCGGACAGGCCCGCACTGCATCGTGATGATCGGTTGATGACCATCACGCCGGTACGGTGTGGCCGTCAGGCCCGTGACGTATCGGGCCGGGATAGCCGAGAGCACGCGTTCGACCTGAACAGCCGGCACGTGATGGCATTCGTCGACCACAACGTGACCGTAGCCGCGGACGAGGTCCTGTAGGTCATCGCTGCGCGCGAGTGTCTGGATCATCGCGATATCGAGTCGCCGCGTCAGCCGGCGTCGGCCAGCGCCGAGCCTCCCGATGGACTTGGGTGTGATGTCGAGGAACTCGCACAGCCGTGCGATCCACTGTTCGACTAGGGGTTTGCGGTGAACGAGGACAAGCGTCGAGCACCCGCGTCGGGCGATCAGGTGTGTTGCGAGCACGGTCTTGCCCCAGCCGGGGGGTGCGCACAGGACTCCGACGTCGTGCCGAAGCAGCGCGCGGGCAGCGGAGTGCTGCGAGCCGTTGAGCTCACCGGAGAATTCGAGCTCGACCGTCTCGCCGGCGACACGTTCGTCGCGTAGGTTGAGCTGGACGCCGAGCTCCCCCACCAAGGAGGCGACGTCAGCTAAGCAGCCACGGGGAAGAGCCAGGTAGCCATCAAGATCTTCGAAGCACCCGATTACACGAGGTGTGCGCGCGACGGACAGCCGCATCCGCTGGAGCTCGGCGAACATCGGGTTGGAGAACGTCGCAAGTCGTCTGATCGCGTGAGCGAGTGTCGGAGGAAGCTTCGAACGATCGATGTACACGCGATCCGCCAACGTGGTGTCGATCGACTCGGGCAGGCGGGTCTCGCTGAGTCGCTCTCGCAGGGTTCGCGGCGGTCGCCACGGTGGGTCGGTGCGATCCGCCACCGGGCGTACGGCGAGGGCTCCGTCCTCGTCACCATGGGCGATCAGCTCAGTGAGACGGTCCGGCGTAATCTTGGGGAGCGACGAGAGGTAGGACCACTGATCGCGATGTGGCTCGAGCCGCTCATCGAGAAATTCGGTATTGCCGCCGTTGCGGGCGTCGCGTTGCAGTGGTAACGCAATGAGGTTTCCGAATCCGCCGCTCGGGAGGACGTCCTGGCTTGGGAACAACCGGTCGTATGAGTCGATGCCGAGCGCCGCACCCAGAGCCATCGCGGCCGTGAGGATGGTGAAGCCAAGCCGTCGTGCGTCGGCGGCTGGGACCGGGACGGTGAAGAAGAACCAGACATGGGCGCCGTTGCCGGATCTGGAACGCTCGATTGCGGGTTGGAGGCCGAGCGAGCGAGATGTCCGAGTTAGCGCTTCCACGTCGGCGCGCCATGAGCCTCGATCAAGATCGATCGCGAGCAGCCAGCAACGGTCATCGGGAAGCAACGGATAGATCCCGATCACCTCGCGTCCCTGAAGATGGGCCAGGAGCTGACGGTCGTCGAACGTGATGAACGCTGCGTTGCCGCATTCGCCGCAGCGCACCTTGGGCTTGCCGCAGACGCCGCGTTGCCACTCGTTCGCGCACCGTGGTGAGTAGCCAGATCGACTGCCGCTGTGGTTCTCCCAGCGGACGGCGAAGACGTCCTCGCGGCCACGAAACAAATCGCGAAAGATCCGAAGCTTGGAAGCCGGAGTCCAACACTTGCTCTCTGCATCTGTAGCGATGCGTGAGCCCCGAAGGCGGTCCAACTCGGCCAAGCGTGCCACGGCGAGCTCTCGCCGACGATCAAGCTCGGCGAGCTCCTGCCGGGCCGCTAAGATCTCGGTGTCGAGGTCGAAGGCGATGCCGCCATTCTGAATATGATCCCGGTCGGGCCGAGTTCGTTCAGAAGATGAGGTAGTCACGCACCCAACGGTGAAGCTCGGGGTCGTCGAACAGCAGTGTGAGGAGACCGGCTTCGAACTCCTTGCCCAGCTCCGCGATCCGTGTGAACAGCTGCGAGTCACGAGCTTCAGCCACGCCGAGCGCGCTCAACTGCATGCGCTGGTCGCTGTCATCGAGGATGGCGAGGAACTCGTCATACGCGTTCAGCGCTCGAACGCCCGGGTCGGGAGCGCCGTGATCGAGGAAGGCATCCGCGATCCGGTCGAGTGGCGGAACCGACATCCGCTCGTCCAGGTAGTCGAGCATGTCGGAGGCGGGATAGCGGTAACAGCCGAGTACGGGCAGGAGTCCGCCGGCGAACAGAGCCTTGCGGGACAGGCGAAGCTTGGCGTTGCGCAGACCCCAGCCTTCGCCCTTCCGAGCCCGCATCTTGCTCTCGAAATCAACCGCAATTGTTCGCCAGTAGCGAACAAGGTCATTGAGGAGGAACCGGGGAGGCCTATAGTCCTTCACATTGGCGGCTAGGTAGCCGTCGATCAGCGACGTCCGTGCGCGCGTGTGAACGTCCGCGCCGCAGACTGCCACTGACTCGAGAATAAACAGCATCCGGCGGGTGAGATTCGCGTTGGTGTCCTCGTCGCGCCCGATCTTCTCGCGGAGATCCTCGAGCGCGACCGGCTTGCCGAAAATGTCTTCAACGCCGGGCGCGCGGCCGCCGAGAATTCGAGCAACTTGCTCGACCGACAGTCGCGCGCCGTCTCGCACGAAGCCCTCAAATACGACCATGAAGTCGTCATCGCTTTCGCTGGTGATCTCATAGCGGCCCCACGACCCTGTTAGGACAAGGGTCGCGTCGTCATCGACCTCGACTGACTCGAATCTCTTGCGGCGCTCGCGCAGGCGACGGTTTGTCTCGGCCCGCGCGGCCTCGATGTGAGGGAAAGGCTGGCGGGTCGCCGCCTCAAGTCCGGAGACTCCCCGATCAGCGCTCACATTTGTTCGGTGGCTGTCGCCGCGCCAGGCACCACGAACGCCGTCGTCTTCATATGCGCCGCCCAGCGGTTAGGTGGCAGCGCCTCGAGAATCCACGGCACGTCGCGGCACCGGTTCAAGACGTCGGCGAACAGCTTCTCGTCGTCCTCGGTAAGCGGCACATGATGCCCGTCGTCCAGCGAGCTGAGATGCACGTGTCGCAGTCGTGCACGGAAGCGATCGAGCAACTCGTGCGCCGCGTCCATCGTCGGGTCGACTGCGCGAACGTGCGCCACGTCGAGACAGAAGCCTGCGTGGGGCAAGTCCTCAAAAAACTTCTCCATCTCATCGGCAACGCGCCCGGTGAACTTCCGGTCGTCCATGTTCTCCAGAACGAGCCTGGTACCGAGAGCGCGGTACCGGCCGACGTCCGAGAGAGTGTCCGGGTGGGTCACGACCGACCTCACCCAAAGAGGTAGCCCAGCCAGCATCCCAATGGTTGCTGCCTCATCCGGCGCGCGGCTCTTGGCCGGTGCGTGAATGGCCACATAACGAAATGGCATGCGAGGGTTGGCCCGCAAATACGCGAGCAATCCCGGCAGCTCATCACCGGAGAGCGCGGAGAGTTCGACGGCGAAGGTCGAGATTCGACACGCTTCGGCGACCAGCCCAGGCCAATCGCCCCTCGCTGAGGCAAACACGCCTGTCGACATTCCGATCGGATGGTGCGCTGCCAGAGGGCGCGCCGCTGCGAACGTCAAGTCATCGGCGGTGGTGCTCACAGGGCTACGGTAGCGGCCGTGCCCGACGTGATGGGGAGTCGGCTCCGATGGGTGCCCGGGGCGGTCGTCCGACGCCTGCTCGCAGGTCTTTGACGCCTCGCCTATCCCAGCCTGGGGTCTCTCGCCAAGGGGAGATTTGTCAACCTGGCGTCAAACGAATCGGACCGAACGAGCCGGTAGTCGGCGTGATGAGAGGGCTGTTCAGGTCCCGAAACCCCTGCATTAAGGCGGATTTGCTGGCATCAGCTCGAACCACGCGAACGACCCAAACCTGGCTCATAACCCGAAGGTCGCGGGTTCGAATCCCGCCCCCGCTACTCACTCACTCACCACCACTACAAAAGCCGCCGGAATTCGAGACCTCCGAGCAATCGGGGGTCTTTCTTATGGACGGCCGTCCGGTTTGACATCGTTTGATGCCGGGTGTGGACGATTCAGATTCGGTTAGCGGCCAGTTGATGCGGTGATGCGGTAGCATCAGATCATGCGAACGACGCTCGACCTCGACGATGACGTGGTCTCTGCCGCCCGCGAACTTGCCGCGGGTGAGCGACGTTCCCTCGGTTCGGTGATCTCAGAGCTTGCTCGACGTGGCCTTACGCCGGCGCGTGTCGAAGCCGAGGGGGAGCTGCCAGTGATCCGGGTGCCTCCGGGTACGCCCCCGATCACCCCGGAGATCGTTCGCCGCGCACTCGAAGCGGGGTGAAGCGCCTTTGGGGCTGCTGGACGTGAATGCGCTGGTTGCGCTGGCATGGGACTCGCACATTCATCATGCGGCGGCGCGGAACTGGTTTGCGGCGAACGGCGCCGACGGCTGGGCCACCTGCCCGCTGACCGAGAGCGGCTTCGTCCGCGTTTCGTCCAGTCCGATCGCCCTGCCCAGCGCGATCGGCGTCGCGGACGCGCGTCGGGTGCTTGCGTTGCTTCGCGCCGCCGGCAGTCACCGATTCTTGGTCGACGACGTATCGATGACCGACGACGACGTGCCGCCTTTGGTCGGTCACCGACAGGTGAGCGATGCCCACCTGCTAATCCTCGCGCGTCGACACGGGGTGCGTCTCGTCACCTTCGACGGTGGCGTGCGTGCGCTGGGCGACGCCGACGTCGAGCTTTTGACGGCACTCTGAAGCCCAGCCCTACTCAAGCCCCTTGGCGTGGCGGCGTCGTCCAACGTCGTGGTAGCCATGATCGCGCTGCCGCACATTGTTCTCGTACGGCGGCTTATACAGCGCCAGCTCCTCGTCACGGTCGAAGTCGATCACGGCGCGCTCGCCCAGCGGTTCGTCGAGCCACACCCGCACGGGCCAGTCGGTGTAGGCGCGCTTGCGGCACGGCGGTGCACCATCCTCATCCCGGCAATGCACCAGCACGCGCACGTACACCTCATCGTCTCGCTCCTCCACGATCACCTGGCACACCCCGTCCTCGCCCGGGCCGAGCAAGACACGAAGCTCGAGCTCGCCCACATTCCGTTCACGGAAGCCGAGCGGATGACAGAGACGCTGTCGGTGCCCGTCCGGGCAATCGGTCTCGCGCCTCAGGACCCTTCCAATGCGGGGACCCGTCCCATCAGCTGACTCGGCCGCCATCGATATCCAGCACCGATCGCTCCACAGCGGGTGGTCGGACGGCTCGGATAGCTCAGACCGGCTCGTGTCGGGCGGGTTCCTCACGCGGCTCATTCTGCGCCACCGACCACTCGCTCTGGCGCTCCCGGCGCTCTTTTTTGCAGATCCGAGATCGAATTGGAGCAGGGCCGTTACGAGCCGTGACAAGCCCGGCTCGGTACACGCAGCGGCGTGATCGTCGACCGTGCTTTGGTCATCTCACCGCTCCCTCGAGCAGGTTGCTGACCGTCCGGCCACACCATGAAACTCTTGGACGATCGCGCCCGCGAGCTATCGGAGTCGCGCAACGGCCTGGCGGAGCGGCTTCTGGACGAGGGACTGCGCACCGAGCGGCACCCGCTCATTGTCTTCCGCGCTGGAGGGTCCGGTCGACGCCGTCCGGCGCTCGTGGGGACGCGCGCTGTTTGATCTCGTTTTGAGAGCGGCCGCTTGCCGGCAAACGCCGGAGATGGCGCATCATGCGCCGGATTTGGCGCACGTCAATCAAGCGGTGCGAGGGACTGGAGATACCGCCGCAGAAGCGGGTTTGAGAACCGCCAGTCGCCCCGGCCTTCGCTGTCAATGATGCCCGCGTCGCGAAGCGCCTCCAATGCGCGCCTGACTGCGCCAGGTCGCGGGTTCGAATCCCGCCCCCGCTGCTCATAACCCGAAGGTCAGGACCCAGCCGCTTCGCGGCGACATCACGCCGGCCGACGACCGCTAGACACCAGACTCGGACGAGCATGCTCGGCGACCTCCTTCCGGCCACCCAAAGGACGGCGATGCGCCGGCGGCTCCGCGTCGTTGCCCCGTTGCATAGAACGCGGCAGCGAGCACTCGCGGCCCCTGCTGTCGGCGTCCCGCTTTAGAGAGATCGATCGAGACTCACTCGTAGTTAGTGAACGGGTCGGTCTCGAACCGACTGTCCTTTTCGCGGTCCTCGAAGACATGGGTTATTCGAACCGCGGGAGGCAGCCGCTCCACGCGGCTCTCGAGTAGCTCAAGGTTGGCATCGTCACCCAAGCCAAGGCCGTTCAGCCGATCAGCCTCCGCCCTACACACGTCACCGGGCGTGGGGTTGCTCTCCGGATACACGTCCGTGTGGTGGCGGACGAGGGCTCCCCAGTGCTCATCGCCCGCCCGCTCGATCGACTCTCGAATGTCTTGTCGGCTGAATGGCATGGTTTCCGCCGCCTCCTCGCTACGCAGTCAGGCCAGCATGGCGGCAACACTACACTCGGCGCCCGGTCGCCTGGTGGCGGACTAGCTGTGTGGCCGACTCCGGCGGTCAGATCAGCGCCTGGCGACCGCTGCGCGTCGTCGTCGTGTGCGATCGGCAGGCGAGGTCGACCGTCGGGTGCCACTTAGGCCCGACTCCCTCGCAGCCGCATGCGGGGAACCGGCAGTCGCACCGACGGCGAGCCCGCTGGACGCGACGCGAGCCGGGCGAGCGTTGACTGGGCGCGTGATGTCACTGCCGCCGGGTGGCACGACCGCGCTTACTGACAAGCCGCGACGAAGGATGCTCAGTGGATTCCGACGAGTCCTGGGCCTGATCCAGATAGCCGGACGAACAGTCGCGTGGCCTCTCCGTTCCCGCTCCGCACTGGCTTCTAATCCAGTATGGCGATCGACGTTCAGAACGCCTTGTATTTGCCGTTGCCGATCACGAACCCGTGGTTGTCGCCGTTGAAGCAGAGGATCGTGTTAGTGCCGATATTGCAGGTCACGCCGATGGAGTGCCACAGCGTGCCCTTGGCCAGCGTGTGGTTGGTGTTGCTGACGAACGAGTCTTGGCTTATCAGCACAAGTTGGGGTGGGCCGCCCGCGCTGATCTGAACGAACGGGTCGCCCGCCGACCCTCCGTGCTTCGGGCGCGGAACGCCCGCGCCGGAGCACAGTAACTCCGTCGCGGGTTTGTGGGCGGGGTGGATCTTGATCCCGCAGTTTGCCGTCCGAGCTGGGTTCTGGAACAGCTTGACGTTCGACGTCGTGGCGCTCGCGACGGCCGGCGCGGCGATCGCGACGGCGGCCAAAACAGCGAGTCCGGCCGGCAGGCGGAACTTGAGCATGGCGATGGTCCTCTTCCCTCGATTGCCGTTGGGCACAAAACTATCGTCGCGGCGGTGCCGATGAAACCGCGCACGGTGCCTGCAACATGCACTATTACTCACAAAATCGCACTATGCCTGGCGGAAACACCTCCCTGAAAGAGGCAGCGATGGTCGGTCGCCTGGCGGGCATTAGTCACACGAGGGCCTGCCACGAGGGTTAAAGTCTCCAGACTGAGGCGGTCGCTCGGAGGCCGCACTCGACTCTAGGATCGGGGCACGTGATGACTCCCGCCACTTCCACTCCCCCCACGATCGCTGAGGGCGCGACCGGGCCTACAGTCAGGTGGCTCCAGTACCTCCTTGTCCGACGGACATTGAGCGACAGCCAGATCGACGGCAAGTTCGGCCCGGTGACCAAGTCCGCCGTGGAACAGTTCCAGCGCGATGCGCATCTCGCGGTGGATGGAATCGTCGGCCCGGCGACGTGGGCTGCGCTCGGTGGCAACGGTCCCGAGCCACCCACCCTAAGCCAAGGCTCACACGGCACGGTCGTGGAGAAGTTGCAGCACGCCCTCAACGAGGGCCGTGGTGACTTTGCTCCCAGCTCAAATCCGGTCCTCGCGCTCGATGGTGTCTACGGTCCGGAGACCGCCACCGCGGTAAGAGGCACCCAACAACTGGGCGGTATCCCGGCGGATGGGATCGTAGGCCTGCAAACGTGGGCACTTCCCGTCCACGCCGCCGGGCAAGTGCTCGCAGACCTGTGCGGCGTTCCAGGTCCAGGCGGCGGCTGACGGTCGACGCGAGCACTGCCTGCTCTGACGTGGCCGGCACGACACCTGATGCACTCGGTCTCCGATGCCGCTTTCATCCGTAGGGACAGCGCGAAGGTATCGCGGGCGCAGCGGACTCGACGAGAAGCGACGCGGGTTTGCCGTAGGGAGTGACAAGGCTCGTCACAAGCACCGCGATGCTCGTCGGGGTCCGGACCCAACGGTTGTGCTGGCGGAGACCGACGTGGTCGGCTCGCAGCCGCCGCGATCCTCGTTGAGACCCGGCCGGAGGGGGGCGGTCGAGATCGTGCACTGGGCAGCATTGATCGGCGTTCGCTGACCCCTCGGCACCGTCGTAAGACGCCCTTCCTCCCAGAGCGACGAGCAGCATGGGTGATGTTTTGGCTAGAGACCGCTACTCACCCGACAGCCCAACTTCGTGCCCTGCGGTGTGGGGCAGGGACGAACGGGCGCCGCCTCTCACGTGGCTCCAAGCTGCGGCACGTCATTCCGCGCACAGGCCTTGCTTTCTAAACTCGAACTCTGGTCCCCCGCGCGTGTCCGGACCGTCCACGGCGGCGCACCCATCGCGTTCAGTGCCGAGCTGCTCTATGGCGGCGCGAGCGACGTCTTGTTCTTCGATCGTGTCGGCGTCGCGGTCGACGGCGGCAACGAGCGCGGCGTGCGCGATCCCCAGGGTGGTCCGCAGATTGCGCGCGGTGCGCGACCGATTCACCTCCGCGAGCAGTTCGACCGCGGCTCTCGAGAGCGCGGTGTCGCTTCTCAAGTTCGCGGCGAGCTGAGTGCGCCGGTCGAAGATCCGCCCGAGCTGGCCGCTGACGACGCGGGGCACCGCAACCAAGCGCTCGAGCGCTCCGTGGTCGCGCCGGGCTCTCTCAAAGGATTCCATCTCGAGGTATTCGTCGTGGACGGCGACGATCACTCCAGCATGCAGTTCGATGAGCGCCCGCAGCACCGGTCCGAAGAACGCGCCGACAAGTTGGTCGCGTGGGCTGCGGCCGCCAGGGCGGCGCGTGAAGCTGTCGGAGTCGTCGACGACGATGACCGGCATGCGGTCGACGGCGGTGACCGCTTCGAGCCCGCGGTTGACGCTCTCCAGCACTTCGGCAGCGGGTCGTTGTACGCCTGCGAGCGTGGAAATGACCTCGCCGGCGAGTTCGCTGTTGACGAGCCAGAACTTCGCGGCGAGCTTGGCTGCGAGCCGGCGCTCGCTGCCCGGGAGCGGACGTCTGGCGGCCGCGGCGGCGATGATCGCTTCCCGATCACGCGCGGTCAACGTGCCCGCGCGCTGGGCATCGCGCACGATGCTTTGGATCAGGTGCGCGGCGAATCGCCGCACGTCGAGGACGACCTGGTCGTCGTCGAACGCGCCGAGCCCCAGATCGGGCGATCGTCCCAGCGGCGTCATCGAGCGTGTAACGCAGCAGGCTCGTCTTGCCGCAGCCGATCGGGCCTCTCACGCCGAGGCGTTCGGTGCTTCGTGCCGCGCGGAGGACGCCGCTCTCGGTGCCGGCACGCCGCGGTCGTCGAACGGGACGTGGAACGCGGGCATATCGACGTGCAGAGGACTGCCGTCGAAGGCGTGCGTGCCGAGCAGTTGGGTGAGGACTTCCTTGCTCATGCAGGGGTCCGCAACGCGAAGCGACGCGCGGGGCGTCCGCGCCGCCCGGGCTCGTGTAGCTCGATAGTCTCAAGCAGTCCGGCGGATTCGAGCCCGTGCATGAGCTGGCTGGCCCGCTGCCGGCTCGCGCCGATCTGGCGGAGCATCGCCTCGTTGGACGCGGCAGTTGGCCCATGCGCCGCGAGGTAGCCCACGATCGCACCGGCGAGCCGCCCCGCGAGCGCGGTGGCCCGTTGCGCGAACTCGTCAGCCGGAGAGCTGACGGGCGCGATGCCCTCCTGGAGATCGCCGGCGGCTCGGAGTAGCCGTCGAGGGTTGCCGTTCGCCACCGAGATCGCGCGCTCGATGTGGGCGTCGACGAGGTCGGGTACGTGGGCGCGCAACAGCTTCATGGCGTCTGCATCGGTCAGCGGGCCAAGCTCGACGATCCGCTCGAAGAACGCATCGGCCGGAGGCTCCAGGTAGAGCGTCGCGGCAGCGCTGTCGCCCGAGACCACCCAGGCCGCGCCCGGGAGGGCCCAGAGCTCATTTCGAAGACTCCCAAACACCCCATGGGCAACTGTCGGCGTGATGCCGTCGACCATCAGGCACACAGGACGGTGGAACGCAGCGAGGCGCTCGCCGAGTAGGTCGACGAGCTCCATCAGGATCGCGGGCTGAGCGACCTGACCGAACGGTCCATCCGGCATCGACAGCGCCCGGAGGTCGTCCATCCAGCGAGCCCGGGCACCGGCCGGCTCGGCGAGCCGCTGGACCCGCGCGACGAGAACGCCGAGCAGCTGAGACGGGTTACTCGCCAACTCGCCGCTGACCATCACGGCGTCGCGCGACTCCTTCCGGCGTGCGAGCAACCAGGCCACGTGGTTGAGCAGCGAGGTGCGGCCGCTGCCACTTTGTCCGAGCACGAGTGCCGGCTGCGATGCGACTACGGCTCGGATGATCGAGTTGGTCTCGCGGGTCCGATCCACGAACCGGCGTTGGTCCGCCCGAGACCGTGCGAGAGGTTGTGTGGCCATCGCGGCAATATTAGCAAAATTATTATGCTAATGGCTAGCACAAATGTATCGACACGGTCGGCAGAGAATGCTAAGGCGCGGCCGCTGCTCCTGCCCCTGCTCCAGGTTGGGCCTGCCTGCTTGCCGTGACCGCTCGGCGGTGGGGGACTCTGCGCGTGGTCAGGAGGATCGGGGGATGCTCTGTCGTGATCTTCGCGGTCGTCGCGACCGCCGCTCGCGCGGCGCCGCCGTTCGCGTTCTCGCAGACGCCACATAATCCGACCAACCAGACGTCGGCGACGTTCGCTTGGACGGGAACCGGGTCGTTCACGTGCTCGCT
>DATJYY010000064.1:0-48797 GCA_035499395.1 Solirubrobacteraceae bacterium | reverse complement strand
CTGAACATCTCCGTCGGGTGGGCGGGCCTGCTCGACCTCGGCTACATCGCGTTCTACGGCTTCGGCGCGTACGGGTTCGCGCTGTTGTCGTCGAACCAGCTGAATCCGCCGACCGGGATCCACTTCGCGGCGTACGTGTCGCTTCCGGTGATCGCGGTGGCGGCCGCGTGCCTGGGGCTGATAGTGGGGTTGCCTTCGCGGCGTCTGATCGGCGACTACCTGGCAATCCTGACGCTGTTCTTCGGCGAAGCGTTCGTCGAGTTCACGAACAACGTTGCGCCGGGCACGTTTGGCGGGCCAAACGGCATCACCTCGATCGATCCGATCAGGGGGTTCGGCGAGCAGCTCCTGAGCAACAAGGCCTACTTCTACGCGCTGCTGGTCCTGCTCGTGCTGAGCGCGGCCGCGCTCCACCTGCTCGACACGTCACGGACCGGGCGTGCGTGGCGAGCGGTGCGGGAGGACCCGCTGGCGGCGGGAATGATGACGATCCCGGTCAACCGCGTGAAGCTGATGGCGTTCAGCTTCGGCGCGGTCGTCGCCGCGCTCGCCGGGACGCTGTTCGCCGCGCAGCAGATCAACGTGTTCCCGACCGACTTCGACACGCCGTTCCTGATCCTGATCTATGCGGCTCTGATCCTCGGCGGCGCCGGCAGCATCGGCGGCGCGATCCTCGGCGGGCTGCTCCTGTCGGTGATGCTCGACGGGTTCCTGCGCAGCCCGACCGAGGCGGGCTACCTGTTCTACGGAGTGATCCTGCTGACGCTGATCGTCAAGCTGCGGCCCTGGCGCAAGCTGCTCGCGGTGCTCGCGGCCACCGTCGCATTCGGGTTTGTCGTCCACGCGATCGTCGAGGCGATCAGTAAGTCGGCCGTGGCCGGCCAGCCGTCGGGCGGCTGGATTTCGAGTGACCTCCACAACTGGGTGGTCGTCCCCTCGAACGCGACGACCGCCGGAAACATCGGGTTCGTGGTCCTGCTGTGCCTGGTTATCGCGCTGATCCAGGTGAAGGGCCGGACGAGGACGGTCCTGCTGGTGCCGACGCTGTACCTCGCCGCGTGCGTGTGGGAGGGCGTGCTCGTCGAGAATCCCTCGGTCACGCGCCAGCTCCTGATCGGCGCGATCCTGATCGTGATGATGAACGCGCGGCCGCAGGGACTGCTCGGATCCAAGCGCGTCGAGGTTGTCTGAGTGGCCACGCCGGCACCCCCCGTGCTCGAGCTCGACAAGCTATCGCTGTCGTTCGGCGGACTCAAAGCGCTGACCGACCTCGACCTGATCGTGTCCGAGCGCGAGATCGTCAGTGTCATCGGCCCAAATGGCGCGGGCAAGACCTCGGTGTTCAACGTGATCACGGGCGTGTACGAGCCGACCGAGGGCGAGGTCCGGTTCCTCGGCGAGAGCATCGGCGGTAAGGCGCCGCACCAGATCACGCGCAAGGGGATCGCGCGCACGTTCCAGAGCCTGCGCCTGTTCCTGAACATGTCCGTGGTCGAGAACGTGATGGCCGCCACGTACGGCAATACCAAGGCGATGCCGTGGGAATCGATCCTGCGCCTGCCTCGCGCGCGGCGCGAGGAGCGCGAGGTGCGCCAGACCGCCGAGGAGGTGCTGTCATTCTTCGGCCAGCGGCTGGCCGGATACCGCTGGGGGCAGCCCGCCTACAGCCTTTCATACGCGAACCGCCGCCGGCTCGAGATTGCCCGGGCGCTCGCCACGCGGCCGAAGCTGCTGCTGCTCGACGAGCCGGCGGCCGGGATGAACCCGAACGAGACGCACGAGGTCACCGAGCTGATCGGCCGCCTGCGCGACGAGCTCGGGCTCGCGATCCTCGTGATTGAGCACGACATGCATGTCGTCGAGGGCATATCGGATCGCGTCATCGCGCTCGACCACGGGGTCAAGATCACCGAGGGCACGTTCGCGGAGGTCGCCAGTCACCCGGCGGTTGTCGAGGCGTACCTGGGGCGTGACCCCGAGGCGCTGGTGCAGGACTGATGCTGCTCGAGCTCGACAACGTCACGACCTACTACGGCCAGATGCGGATCCTCGAGGGGATGTCGCTCAGCGTGGACGCCGGAGAGCTCGTATGTCTGCTCGGCGGCAACGCGTCGGGGAAGTCGACCACGCTCAAGACGATCCTCGGCCTGGTGCGGCCACGGTCGGGCCGGGTCCTGCTCGAGGGCGAGGACGTGACGAAGTGGCCGGTGCCCCAGCGAATCGCCAACGGCCTCGCGATCGTCCCCGAGAACCGCCGGCTGTTCGGCGAGATGACCGTTCGAGAGAACCTCGAGCTGGGCGCGACGCTCCAGGACCACAGCACGTTCGAAGCGGACCTCGAGCGCGTCCACAACCTGTTCCCTCGGCTCGCCGAGCGCGAGGGCCAGCTGGCGGGAACGATGTCGGGCGGCGAGCAGCAGATGGTCGCGATGGGCCGCGCGCTGATGTCGAGGCCTCGCCTGTTGCTGATGGACGAGCCGTCGATGGGCCTGTCGCCCGCGCTCGTCCAGCAGAACTTCCGGATCATCAAGGAGGTCCACGATTCGGGTGTGGCGATCCTGATGGTCGAGCAGAACGCGACGATGGCGCTATCGATCGCCGATCGCGGCTACGTGCTGTCGACCGGCGAGATCGTGCTCAAGGGTCAGGCGTCCGAGCTGTTGCAGAGCGAGGACCTCAAGCGCGCCTACCTGGGCCGGTGACCCGCGCGACGCGGCGCCGGGTGGGCGCGGCCGGCGGGTCACGGCGGTGACCCGCTCGGAGGCGGAGACGCGCGACGCGCGCGACCCGCTGCGCGGGTTCCGCGACCGGTTCGCGATCGACCGCGAGGTCGTCTACCTCGACGGCAACTCGCTTGGGTGCATGCCGCATGCGGCGCTCGCGCGGTTGGGAGAAGTCGCGGGCGTTGGCTGGGGCGACCGCGGTGTTCGCTCCTGGGACGAAGGCTGGCTTGACTGGCCGATCGAGATCGGCGATCGCCTCGGCGCAGCCGTTTTGGGTGCGGCGCCGGGGCAGGTGGTGATCGGTGACTCGACCACGGTCTGCTTCTACAAGCTCGTGTGCGCCGCACTCGACGCGCGTCCAGGACGCACCCAGATCATCACCGACCTCGACAACTTCCCCACTGACCGCTACGTGCTCGAGGGCGTGGCGCGGGCGAGGGACCTCGAGCTCACATGGCTGGACGGTGATCCGGAGACGGTCGCGGAGCTTGTAGGCGCGGACACCGCGCTGGTGACGTTCTCGCACGTCTCGTACCGGTCCGCGCGGATCGCCGATATGGCTCGGATCAATCAGGTCGCGGACGACGCTGGCGCGCTGATGCTGTGGGACCTGAGCCACAGCGCCGGCTCCGTCCCCCTATCGCTCGATGGGGACCACGCCACGCTCGCGGTCGGTTGCACTTATAAATATCTAAATGGCGGCCCTGGCGCGCCCGCGTACATGTATGTACGAAGCGAGTTGCAGCGGGACCTCCGGCAGCCGATCTGGGGCTGGCTCGGCCGGCGCGACCCGTTCGAGATGGCCCAGGGGTACGACGTCGCCGAGGGGATGCGGGGATTCCTGTCCGGCACGCCGCCGGTGCTGGCGCTGGCCGCGGTCGACGAGGGCGTGCGGGTCGTCGCCGAGGCCGGGATCGACGCGATCCGCGCCAAGGGGATCGCGCTCACCGAGCTGGCAATCGGGCTGGCCGACGAGTTCGGGATAAGCGTCGCCTCGCCGCGCGATCCGGCGCGGCGAGGTGCGCATGTGGCTTTGTCGCATCGTGACGCGAAGGCGCTGTGTGCGGCGCTGATCGAGCGAGGCGTGATCCCCGACTTCCGCCGCCCCGATGTGATCCGGTTCGGGTTCTCCCCGCTGACCACGCGGTTCGTCGACGTGTGGGACGGGATGGAAGCGCTGCGAGAGCTGATCGCTACGGCCGCGCCTCCAGGATCAGGTTGAACGGCGTCTCGGTAGCACGCCGGAACCGTGTGAAGCCGCCCTGGGTGACGACGTCGCGGAGGCGAGCCTCGCCCGCCTGGGCGCCGAGCGCCAGGCCGACCTCCTGGGAAAGCGACGCCGGCGTGCAGATCACGGTTGACGCGCCGTAGAACACGCGCCCTACCGGGTTGAGGTTGTCCTGCAACCGGTCGCCGGCGTTCGGCTCGACGATCATCCACGTGCCGTCGGGGTCGAGCGTCTCGAGCACGTGTGTCGACGCGCCGACGGGATCGCCCATGTCATGGAGGCAGTCGAACACGCACACGAGGTCATACCCCCGCCCGCGGTACTCCTTGGCCGCCGCCACCTCGAACCGGATGCGGTCCGCGACGCCGGCCTCCTCGGCGGCCTCCCTCGCACGCTCGATCGAAGGTGCGTGGTAGTCGAACCCGTAGAACTCGCTGTTCGGGAACGCGTGGGCCATGATCACGGTCGAGGCGCCGTGCCCGCACCCGACGTCCGCCACCCTCGCGCCGCGCTCGAGCTTTTCGGTGACGCCGTCGAGCGCGGGAAGCCACTCGGCCACGAGGTGGGCACGGTAGCCCGGACGGAAGAAGCGCTCGGTCCCGCGGAACAGGCGGTGATCGTGCTCGTGCCACCCGAACCCGGCGCCGGTGCGAAATGCATCGAGGATTTTCTCCTCGTCGGCGTACAGCGAGGCGATCGACTCGAACACGCCAAGGATGTAGAACGGACTGTCCTCGTCGGCGAGCGCGAGCGCGTGCTCGTCGGGCAACGTGAACGTGTCCGTGTCGGGGTCATAGCTCACGTAGCCCCCGGCTGCCTGGTTGCCCAGCCACTCGCGCACGTATCGCTCGCCGGTCCCGGTGCGCGCGGCCAACTGCTCGGAGGTCAACGGGCCGGCGCCCGCCATCGCTCGATACAGGCCGAGCCGCTCGCCGATCACCATCAACGGAGCGCTGATAATCGCGCCCATGTCTCCGAGCGCCTTGCCCATGAAAGCTTCAAGCTTGGCCTCGTCTATCGCGGTCGCACCCATCGCGACCCCCTTTGACTCCCACGCTCCCGAACCCCGGTACGGGAGCTGTTAGCGCAGAACCTACCAACAGCTCCTAAATTCACTGTGAACTACGTCACGGACACAGTGTGAACGGGCGTGCGTCAGTCGGGGAGGACCGCGACGCCCATCAGCTCCACCTGCGCGTCGGGCTCGAACAGCTCGGTCACGCCGAACAGCCCCATCGCCGGGTAGTGGCGTCCGAAGTGCTTGCGCCAGGCTTGGCCGATCTCGTGCATCGATGTTTTGTAGGCCGGGACGTCGGTCGCGAAGATCTGTAGCGAGACGAGGTCCTCGGGCTCGCCGCCGGCCGCCCGGAGCGCGAGGAGCATGCTCGCCGCGGCGCTGTCGAACTGTTCGGCGATCGTGGTGCCGGCGCCGATCTGGCCGGCCAGATGAACCGTCCTGCCGGTGCTTACGACCGCGTGCGAGAAGCCGCTGGGAGTGCCGAGCTCGGGCGTGTTGACGATCTGATGAGGGCTCATGGCTCCCAGGCGCGGCGCCGACGATACCCGGTCCCCGGCGCCGCAAAATGCGACGATACTTGACATAGAAGTCCGGAGCAATGTCAGGTATTCTCGCGGCCGACCCGAGGTGGCCGAAAGTCCCTACTGGAACCCCAAGACGGAGACCCTCGATCGGGAGCGGATCGAGTCGCTTCAGCTGGCCAAGCTTCGCCGTCAGTGCGAGTGGGCGGCGGCGCGCAGCCCCTGGTACGAGCGGCGGTTCGCCGACGAGCGATTCGGCCCGGCGCAACTCCACACGCTCGACGACCTGCGCCGCATCCCGTTCCTGACGCGCGACGAGTGGATGGCGTCTCAGGACGCCAAACCGCCGTACGGCGAGATCCCGACGATCGGGGGTTCCGGGGCGATTCGCATCCACACCACGTCCGGCACGACCGGCCGGGGTCCGCTGCGCGCGCTCGATTCACGCAAGGACTGGGCGTGGATCGCCGAGATGTGGTGCTACGGGATCTGGGGCTGCGGCGTCCGGCCGGACGACACCGCCTACATCGCGTTCGGGTACGGGTCGTTCATCGGCTTCTGGGGCCTCCACTACGCGATGGAGAAGATCGGGGTCTTGAACGTGCCCGGCGGCGCCCAGACCACCGAGGCGCGCGTGCTCCAGATCGTGGACTTCGATGCGACGGTCGTCGCTGCCACGCCGACTTACGCGATCCGGCTCGCGCAGGAGGCGGAGCGGCTCGGCATCGACCTGCGCGGCTCTCGGGTGAACCGGCTGATCCTGTCGGGCGAGCCCGCGGGGTCGATCCCGCAGACGAAGGCGCTGATCGAAGAGCTGTGGGGCGCGAAGGCGTACGACACCGCGGGGATGACCGAGATCGGCACGATCATGGTGTTCGAGTGCTCTCACCAACCCGGCGGCACCCACATCATCGAGGACCACGTGCTCGAAGAGGTGCTCGATCCGTTTACTTTGGAACCGGTCGGCTTTGGCGAACGCGGCGAACGGGTGGTGACGTCGTTCGGGCGCGGGACGACCCCGCTGCTGCGCTACCGCACCGGGGATCTCGTGTGCCGGGTGCCGGCCGCGACGTGCTCGTGCGGCCGCGGCTTCGACATCTATGAGGGCGGGATCCTCGGCCGCGTCGACGACATGAAGCTGATCCGCGGGACCAACGTGTACCCGCGGGCGATCGAGGCGATCGTGCGTGAGTTCCCCGAGATCGAGGAGTTCCAGACCGTCATCTTCCACGAGGGGATTCGCGACGAGATCAAGCTGCGCGTAGAACTCGACCCGGATTCGTCGGCGGAGGAGTGGGAGCGCGTGCGGGACGACCTGCATCGTCGGCTCGGCCACGCCCACGAGGGCCTGAACTTCCAGATCGAGCGCGCCGCCGACGGCGAGCTGCCGCGTTTCGAGCTCAAGGCGAAGCGGATGATCGACATGCGCCAGGCGTCCGTGGCGGTGACCAAGTGACGGATGATCTGCTCGGAGCCGAGCTCAGCCCGTCCGAGCAGCGGCTGCTGGCGGTGTACGAGGAGCTCAAGGCGCTGTGCGACGAGGATCTTCCGCCGAACGCCCACGCCGGAGTCCGCGCGTCGCTCGCGCTGATGCACAACGTGGTCACGGGGTTGGCGCTCGAATACGAGCATCTCAGCGATCTCGGGGCGTGAGGAGCTCGCGACCTTGAAGATCGCTGTCGTCGGCGGCGGGCCCGGTGGGCTCTACTTCTCGATCCTGATGCGCAAGGTCAGCCCGAACTGCGAGGTCACGGTCTACGAGCGCGGCGCGCCGACCGACGCGTTCGGGTTTGGGGTGGTCTTCTCGGACGAGACGCTGACGGTGTTCGAGCACGCCGACCCCGAGACGTACTCGCAGATCGCCGAGCGGTTCACGCGCTGGACCGACATCGACATCCATCACCGAGGTGTCATGACGAAGTCCGGGGGTCATGGGTTCTCCGCGCTCGGGCGGCGCGAGCTGTTGCGGATCCTGCAGGAGCGTGCTGCTTCGCTCGGTGCCGATCTTCGATTCGGCTGCGAAGCCCCGACCGTGGCAGAGCTGGGGTGGGCGGATCTGGTCGTCGGCGCCGACGGCGCCTCGAGCGCCGTCCGCACGGCGCTGTCGCGCGACTTCGTCCCTTCATTGGACCGCCGGCAGTGCCGGTACATGTGGCTCGGCACCGACGTCGTGTACGACGCGTTCAAGTTCTTCATCGCGGAGACCGAGCACGGCGTCGTCCAGGCACACGCGTATCCGTACGACGAGCGGATGAGCACGTTCATCGTCGAGATGCACGAGCGGACGTGGAAGCGGCTGGGGCTCGGCGAGCTGTCGGTCCAAGACAGCGTGGCGTGGTCGTCTGAGTTGTTCGCCGACGCTCTCGAGGGTCGCCGGCTGTTCGCGAACAAGTCGCGGTGGATCAACTTCGTGACGGTCCGCAACCGGCGTTGGTGCACCGACAATGTCGTGCTGCTCGGCGACGCTGCGCACACCGCGCATTTCTCGATCGGGTCGGGGACGAAGCTCGCGATGGAAGACGCCGTGTCGCTGGCGTGGGCCTTCCGGTCGTTCGGCGATGACGTACGTGCTGCCACGGACGCGTACGAGGCCGAGCGGCGCCCGATCGTGGAGAGCACCCAGCGCGCCGCGCAGGCGTCGCTCGAGTGGTTCGAGGGAATCGGGCGGTACGTCGATCAGGAGCGGTTCCAGTTCGCGTTCAACCTGTTGACGCGGTCACGCCGTGTGACTTATGAGAATTTGCAGATCCGCGACCCGGGGTTCGTTTCGGCGGTCCATCCGGATCCGCGGCCGCCGATGTTCACGCCGCTGCGATTGCGAGGGCTCGAGCTGCGCAATCGTGTCGTCGTGTCGCCGATGGACATGTACTCGGCGGTCGATGGGACGCCGGGGGACTTCCATCTGGTCCACCTGGGCGCGCGGGCAATGGGCGGTGCCGGGCTGGTCATGACCGAGATGATCTGCGTCTCCGACATCGGGCGGATCACGCCCGGGTGCGCCGGCATGTACAGCCCTTCGCATGTCCCCGCCTGGAAGCGGATCGTGGACTTTGCGCACTCGAACGGGGGGTCCGCGATGGGCGCCCAGATCGGGCACTCGGGGCGAAAGGGATCGACTCGCTTGATGTGGGAGGGAATGGACAAGCCTCTGGAGTCTGGGAATTGGTCGCTGCTCGCGCCCTCGGCGATTGCGTACAGCCCGCGCAACCAGGTCCCCCGGGCGATGACGCGGGCGGACATGGATCTGGTTCGTGATCAGTTCGTGTCGGCTTGTCGCGGGGCGCTTGAAGCGGGGTTCGATCTCCTCGAGCTCCACATGGCCCACGGGTACCTGCTGTCGAGCTTCCTCTCGCCGGTGTCGAACCTCCGCGACGACGAGTACGGCGGGTCGTTGGCGGGGCGCGCGAAGTTCCCGCTCGAGGTGCTCGGTGCGTGCCGCGCGGTGTGGCCTGCTGAGAAGCCGTTGAGCGTCCGGATCTCCGCGACCGATTGGATCCCCGGCGGTTTTGGGGTTGATGATGCTGTCGCGCTCGCCCGGCTGCTGCGCGAGCACGGGTGCGACATCGTTGATGTGTCGTCCGGCCAGGTATCGCCGCTTGAGAAACCGGCGTTCGGCCGTAGCTACCAGACGCCGTTCGCCGACCGGATCCGCAGCGAGGCCGGCATCCCGACGATTGCGGTCGGGGCGATCTCGAGCTACGACGACGTCAACACGATCATCTGCTCCGGGCGGGCCGATCTGTGCGCGCTCGCGCGTCCGCACCTGTACGACCCGGCGTGGACGCTCCACGCCGCGGCCGAGCAGGAGTTCGACATGGACGCGTGGGTCCCGCAGTACCAGGCCGGATCGCGCAAGCCGCCCGCTGGGCGCGACCGCGTCCGGCCCGAGCTCGAGCGGACGTTCGACGAGGTCGAGCTGATCTCGTCGGACGCGCGCGCGTGACCGGCGGCGAGCCCCTCCAGCCTCAGGATCTCGTCGTCACGCTGCTCGGGACCTACGTGCGGCCATTCGGTCGGACGGTTTGGTCGGGCGGGCTGGTGATGCTGCTGCGCGAGTTCGGGTTCTCCGACGGCGCCGCCCGCGCCGCGCTCACCCGTCTCGTGCGACGGGGGTTGATCGCTCGGGTTCGCGCCGGGCGATTGGTCCACTACCGCCTGACTGCGCGATGCGAGCGGCTGCTGATCGAAGGCGACGGGCGGATCTTCACGCTCGGCCGTCTGCCCGCCGACCTCGGGCCGTGGACCGTGCTGTGGCATCAGATTCCCGAGGATCGGCGGCTCGAGCGGACCCGGCTCGGGCGCAGGCTCCGCTTCCTGGGGTTCGGCTCCGTGCAGGACAGCGTCTGGATGTCGCCCCACGACCACTCCGCCGAGGTGGTCGACCTGCTGGGCGAGCTCGGAGTGGCCGACGTTGCCACGGTGTTCGTCGCTCGCATGGGCGACGGCGGGGCGGGCCTGGCGGCGCTGGTGGCGCGCGCGTGGGACCTGAGTGGCTTGGAAGATCGCTACGAAGCGTTCTGCTCGGGGTTCGAGCGGTACCTGTCCGGGGGTGCGCAGCCGATCAGCGATCGCGAGGCCTTCCTGGTCCGCACGCGGTTGATGCACATGTTCCGCGGGTTCGCCCAACTCGACCCCGAGCTGCCCGAGGAGCTCGCGGCGTTGTCGGGCCCGCGGACGCGGGCGGCGGAGATCTTCGAGGCGCTGTACACCGGACTTGCGGCCGCGTCGCAGCGTCACTTCGACGCGGTGACGGCGGCCGGTCGCGCGCCGGCGACGGCCGGGACATAGCCCCCGGCGAGCCTTCCTCCGAAGCCCCGCCTACGCCTTGGGCACGAACGCGAACACGCGGCTCGGGCTGCCGGTGCCGCCGACGAGCCGCAGCGGCGAGACCACGAGCAGCGCGCCTGTGAGCGGCAGCCTGTCGAGGTTCGCGAGCTGCGTGAGGCCCAGACGGCCGGCGCCGAGCAGGAAGTTGTGGAGCGGGAACGGCGGGTCGAAGCTGTGCGCCGCGCCGGCGTCGATCCCGACGGTCTCGGTCCCGAAGCCGAGAATTTGGCGGTCGTTGGCAAGCCAGCGTGACGCCTCGACATCTGGTCCCGGGGTCTGGGGGCCGGTCTCGCCGGAGTTCAAGAACGCGTCCTGGTCCTGCGCGCGCGACTGCCAGCCGGTGCGCAACAGCACCCAGGCGCCGTCGGGGATCCGGCCGTTGTCGGCCTCCCACGCCTCGAGGTCGGCGACCGTCAGCAGGTAGCCGTTGTCGGCCTCGGTCTCTGCCGTCTTGTCGACCACACAAGCCGGTCCGATCAACTGGCTCGGGCCGAGCGACCCGACATCGGCGCCGTCCTGCCCCGTGACCCAGTGGATCGGGGCATCGAGATGCGTGCCCACGTGCTCTCCGATGGTCAGCGTGTACCAGGCCCAGGCGGGACCGCGGTCGTCGTAGCGGCTGATCTCCTCGCGGCTCAGTCCCGGGGTGTTCGCGAACGGCGGCGGGAGCTGGATCACCGGCGTCGACTCGCTGAGCGGCTGCGTGCAGTCGACGATCTCGACGCTGCCGTTGTGTATGGCTTCGAGCAGGGCGGTCGCGGGCTTGGTCGTGGACATCGTTTCTCTCTCCTTGTGTCAGCCGGCGCGGAAGGCCTCCTCGAGCCACTCCGCGCAGATCGTCGGGTTCACTTTCACGTCGAGGACCAGCGGACCGTGGGGGTTCGCCAGCCAGTCGGTTACGACTTCGAGGTCGTCGACGGCGCGGATGGTCGCGGCCTTCGCGCCCGCGGCACGTGCGATCCCGGCGAGGTCGGCATCGGGGAAGCGGACCAGCGAGACGTCGTGTCCCATCGGCGCGAAGTGATGGACCTCGGCGCCGTACGCCGCGTCGTCGTAGATCACGACAAGCAGCGTGAGCTTCAGCCGCGCCGCGGTCTCGAGCTCGGCGAGCGCCATGAACGCGCCCCCGTCGCCGATCGCGGCGACCGTCGGCCGGTCCGGCTCCGCGATCGCGGCGCCGATCGCGTTGCCGAGGCCGAGCCCGACCGCCTGGAACCCGTTCGGGAACAGCCACGACCGTGCGTCAGGGACGTCGAGAAACATCGACGGGTACCCGAGGAAGTGGCCGGAGTCGACGGCGACCGCTCTGTTCTGCGGGAGGAGGTCGTTGAGCGCAATGGTCATGGTTCGAGGGTCGATCCACTCGTCGGTCGAGGCGTCCTCGTAGGGGTCGTGGCGCCAAGTGTTGTTGGCGATCTCGTCTCTTAGTTCGGGGGTCCGGAAGCCCTCGTTGCGATGGACCCCGAGCGCGGCATGGAGGGCCCTCGTGGCGGCGTCGACATCGGCGATCAGGGCTGCGTCCACCGCGCGGTTGCGGCCGATCGCGCGCGGATCTACGTCGATCTGGATTACGCGCGCGTCCGGTCCGATCATCGCGCCGTGCTTGGTCGTCCAATGGTTGACCGACGCACCGGCGACCAGAACGACGTCGGCCCCGGGAAGGGTTTTCGCCGCGAACGGGCTGGCGAATCCGCCGGAGATGCCGAGCGCGTACGGGAGCCCCGCAAACAGGCCGTTAGCGGGCGCCGAGGTCGCCAGGATCGCGCCGATCGCCGCGGCGAGCTCCTCGAGTGCCGGACCCGCTCCGGACAGCACGGCGCCGCGGCCGGCGATGATTGCGGGGCGGCGTGCCGCCGCCAGCAGCTCCGCGGCCTCCCTGACCGCCGCCGCGGCCGGCGCGGGCGGCCTCAGCTTTGGGAGCGGGGGCCGGGACGGCTCCGTCTGGAGGGCCGGCTGCGGCTGGATGTCGATCGGCAGCATCAGCACGACCGGACGGCGTTCGGTTATTGCGCGCTGATACGTGCGGGCGGCGTCGTCCGCAGCGGTTTTCGCGCTGTGCACGCGGTCGGCGATCGCCCCGACCGACTCGACCAGATCGTGCTGGTCGATCCGGAAGTTCGACGTCAGCGCCGCCGCGGGTGTCTCGCCGGACAGGATGAGGAGGGGCGTTCGGCTCTTGGCAGCCTCCGCCAGGCCGGTCATCGTGTTGGTCAACCCTGGTCCCTGATGGACGCTGGCCACGCCCACGCGACCGGTCACGCGCGCGTACCCATCGGCCATGCACACCGCGCTCATCTCGTGGCGGGCGTGGTGGAACCGTACGCCGTGGCGGACGAGCGCATTGGTCACGACCAGGTTGCCGCTGCCGAGCACGCCGAACGCGTCCTTGACTCCCTGGGCGGCGAGCGTCGCTCCGACGACGTCGGCGACCGATGAGTCCCGCGGTTCCGGCGAGTCTCTAACGGCATGTCCCGCCGCGCTCGGCTCGGGCCCGTTGATGCCCGGTTCCGGGGAAACCTCAACCTCGCTCACGAGGAGGCCCATGCTAACTCGCGCAAGGGGCCGGGGTCTGGCAATCCCGTAGTGTGGGCGCGATGACGTCTGGGAGTCCCGCCATCACCGTCCGTGGCCTGGTCAAGTCGTTCGGCGACGTGCAAGCGCTCGCCGGCGTCGATCTCGACGTGACCCGGGGCACGGTGCTCGGGCTGCTCGGGCCCAACGGCGCCGGCAAGACCACGTTCGTCCGCGTGCTGACGACGCTGCTCCGCGCGGACGGCGGAACGGCATCCGTGCTGGGACTCGACGTCGTCGAGGACGCCGCCGAGTTGCGTCAGCAGATCGGCCTCGCCGGACAATACGCGGCGGTCGACGAGAACCTCACCGGGCTCGAGAACCTGGTGATGGTCGGGCGGCTGTACGGGATGAGCCGGCGTCGTGCCACCGCCCGGGGAGGTGAGCTGCTTATGGACTTCGATCTCGAGGAGGCGGCGCGGCGCCCGGTCAAGACGTATTCGGGCGGGATGCGCCGGCGGCTCGACCTCGCGGCCGCGCTCGTCGCCAAGCCGCCGGTCCTGTTCCTCGACGAGCCGACAACCGGCCTGGACCCGCGCAGCCGGCTCGCGATGTGGGAGGTGATCGAGGGCCTGGTGTCCGAGGGAACGACCGTGCTGCTCACCACGCAGTATCTGGAGGAGGCCGACCGTCTCGCTGACATGATCGCGGTCATCGACCACGGCATCGTGATCGCCGAGGGCACCTCGGACGAGCTCAAGGATCGGGTCGGCGGCGAGCGACTCGAGGTCACGCTCGAAGACGGCGCGTCGTTCGAGGACGCGGTGCGCGCGCTGTCCCCGATGGCTGAAGACCTGCCGTCGTGCGAGGGCGGACTCGTGACGATGAACGTCCGCCAGCGGCACGGCACGATCGTCGAGGCGGTGCGGCGCCTGAGCGACGCTGGCGTCGACGTCGAGGATCTTTCGCTTCGCCGGCCGACGCTCGACGACGTGTTCCTGACCTTGACCGGCCACGCCGCCGAGGAGCTGGCTGCCGAAGAGGACGCGGATCGGGAGGCCGTCGCGTGACACGCCTGCTCTCCGACACGCTCGTGATCGCCGAGCGCAACCTGATCCGCCTCCCGCGCGCGCCGGAGCTGCTGCTCGCGTTCACGGTCCAGCCGATCATGTTCCTGCTTCTCTTCCGGTACGTGTTCGGGGGCGCGATCAGCACCCCTGGCCTCCCCTACGTCGAGTTCCTGATTCCGGGGATCATCGTGCAGAACATCGCGTTCGGCGGATTCGTCACCGCGCTCGGGCTGAACGAGGACCTCCACAAGGGGCTGATCGACCGGTTCCGCTCCCTGCCGATGGCGCGGCCCGCGGTGCTGGCCGGCCGCACGTTCTCGGACGTGGTCACGAACTCGCTGTCGGTCGTGATCCTGCTCGTCACTGGCGTGATCATCGGCTTCTCCTTCAACGCCGATGTGTTCCACGTGATCGCCGGGATCCTGTTGCTGCTTCTGTTCGGCTATGCGTTCTCGTGGGTGTTCGCGTTCGTCGGCCTGATCGCGTCGACTCCCGAGTCCGCAAACTCCGTGGCGTTCATCGCGATCTTCCCGCTGACGTTCATCTCGTCAGCGTTCGTCCCGGTGGCGTCGATGCCCGCCCCGCTGCAGGCCTTCGCCCGCATCAACCCGTTCACGATCACCGTCAACGCCATGCGCTCCTTGTGGCTCGGCCTCCCCGCCGGCAACTACGTGTGGGGTTCGATCGCATGGGCGATCGGGATCACGGCCGTGTTCGCGCCGCTGGCGGTGTCGCGGTACCGCAAGCACGTGGGTTCCTGACCGTGAGCTCGGACGCCGCCGAGCGCGTCAATCATCCGCTGTTCGCGCGGTTCTACATACGCACGACCTCCGCTCGGATGCTGCCCGAGGAGGAGGACCATCGGCGCCGTCTGGTGCGCGGCCTGTCGGGGAGGGTGATCGAGATCGGCGCGGGCAACGGCCTCAACTTCCAGTTCTACCCCGAGACGGTCGAGACGGTGCTCGCGGTCGAGCCCGAGCCCCTGCTCCGCGCGGCCGCCGCCGAGGCCGCCGGGCGAGTGCCGGTCCCGATCAGGGTGGCCGACGGCGTCGCCGGTCGCCTTCCCGTCGGCGACGAATCGTTCGACGCGGGGGTTGTCTCTCTGATGCTGTGCTCGGTGCCCGACCAGCATTCAGCGCTGGCGGAGCTCTTTCGGGTGATCCGGCCGGGGGGCGAGCTTCGCTTCTACGAGCATGTCGTCGCGAGCCGCCCGGCGGCGGTGTCGCTCCAACGGCTGGCCGACGCGACCATCTGGCCACGGGTTCTCGGCGGCTGCCACCTGAGCCGCGACACCGGAGCCGCGATCGAGCGCGCCGGATTCGTCGTCGAGCGTCTCGAACGGTTTCCTTTCTCGGCCGTCGCGGTTCTGAAGATCCCGCACATCCTTGGGATCGCCAGGCGTCCTTAGCGGTAGGCTGGTGCTGTGAGCTCGGCGCCCGGGATCGAGTACGTCAATGTTGACGCGGACGTGTCAGGGCCCTCGGCTCGGATTACCTTGAATCGGCCCGAGAAGCGGAACGCGCTCTCGCTCGAGTTGATGCAGGAACTGATCGCGGCGCTGCGCGAGGCCTCCGCGCGCGATTCGGTGCGGGCAATCGTGATCGGCGGCGCCGGGCCGGCGTTCTCGGCCGGCCACGACCTGTCGGAGATGATCGACCGCGACGAGGCGTTCTTCTCACACCTATTCGAGGTGTGCACGGTGATGATGGAGACGATCCAGGAGTTGCCGCAGCCGGTGATCGCTCGCGTCCATGGGGTCGCGACCGCGGCGGGTTGCCAACTGGTGGCGGCGTGCGACCTGGCGGTCGCGGCAGACGACGCCCGGTTCGGCACCCCGGGCGTGAAGATCGGCCTGTTCTGTTCGACACCTATGGTTCCCGTCTCTCGCGCGGTCGGGCGCAAGCGCGCGATGCAGATGCTGCTGACCGGCGAGACGATCGACGCGTTGACGGCGCTCGACTGGGGTCTTGTGAATCGGGTAGCGCCCGTGTCTGAGCTGGACGCGGCCGTCGCCGAGTTGGTGGATGCGATCGCGCGATCGAGCTCGTACACGGTGGCGGTCGGCAAGCGGGCCTTCTACGACCAGGTTGACCGAGCCGAGCACGACGCCTACGAGCACACCAGGGCCGTGATGACCGAGAACGCGCTCGCCGCCGACGCCCAGGAGGGAATGAGCGCGTTTCTTCAAAAGCGCCCGCCCAACTGGACCGGTCGTTAGCCGAACGCGCCGGCCGTCGTCCCGCCGTCCGTGCGCTTCGTGTGGCCGGCTATGGGCACGTACGCGAAGCGCGGTGCCAGCGAGAAGCCCTGGGCCAATCCAGGGTCGGTGCCTTTGTTTCTGCAGGCGGAGGTCGAGTTCAGCCTGTAGTCGTACTGTGTCGCGTCTCTGAACCCCGGGTGGCTGGTGACACAGTCATGGTTCGTGCGGGCATGCGGTTGGGACACGAATTTTGTACTGCCCGTGCTGATGTCATTCTCGGCGAACACGGGTTGCGTGACCTGTGAGCCGGCGAAGATCGCATCACCGTGGTGGAGGTTGTTGACGAACGTGTCGTTGACGACGTACAGATGGGAGTCCGGATTCAGATCGCCCTCTTCGCCGTACGCGAGCATGTTCGCGTTCTGGGTGTTTCTGCCCTGCTCGAGCACGGTTCCGATCACATAGGACAGGCCGCCGTTCGGGAGGTCGAGCTCGTAGCTTTCGGTCCCCCGCTCGCCGGTGAGGCGGTCGTACAGGATGTAGTTGCGCAGCGCTCGCGACTTGACCAGGTGTCCGACACGCGCGCCGGTCGAGTAGCTGTAGCGGAGCGTGAAGCTGCGAACGTGGTTGATGTAGAGGTTGTGCGAGTAGCCGTCGCCGGCGCCGTTGCGCGCGAACACCGAGGAATCGATCACGACGCTGCTCGCCGGGTTGTCGGCCGCGAGGATCCCCTCCTGGTTGTCGTGGAAGTAGCAGTGCTCGACGAGCAGGTTTGCGCCCTCCTGCCTGATCCCGGCGCCGTTCTGGTCCGGCACGCGCGCGCCCGAGAAATCGATGCTCTCGATCGTCGTGTCGTTGCCGGCGATGACCCAGATCGCCTTCCCTTCGCTGGATTTGCCCGCCGCGTCGAGGTGCGCGTGTCCGTGGACGCCGACGATCGTCAGGCGGTTCGTCGACCACGCGCACACGTCCCCGCGATACGGGTTCCCGCGCGCGTCGATCTGGATCTCGTCGCCGGTGCGGGCGGCGGCGATCGCCTGGCAGGGGTTTCTGTATTTCTGTCCCGGGCCGACGTGGAGGACGCGAGCCTGGGCGGCTGGAGCGGCCGCGAATCCGATCGCAACCAGTGCCACGAATGCCTTCACAGCGAGATCACGGCACCGTCGGCGGCCATCTCGAGATCGACGTCGGCGGCGCGATCGAGCATCTGCTCGCTCATGTGGGTGAGCACGATGCGGGCACAGTCGATCAGCAGCGGCTCGTCGCCGCCGCCCAGGTGGAGGCAGGCCTGAAACCGGCCGCCGCTCGCGAACGCGTGGCCCGAACCGAGGAACGTCAGTCGCACTGCTCGGAGATTGTCAGGATTGGCCCGGACCAGGCAGCCGCTTCTCGAACCAATGGTGCGCGAACGGCTCGTCATTGAACGCCGGCACCTCGGTGTAGCCGGCAGACCGGTAGAGCGCGATCGCCTCGACGAGGGCCTTGTTCGTCTCGAGCCGAGCGGTGCTCGCGCCAGTCGTGACCGAGTCGGCCTCGAGCGTCGCGAGCAGCCGGCGGGCGATCCCGAGCCCGCGCGCGGACTCCGCCACCCACATCCGCTTGATCTCCGAGGGCTTGCCGGGATGGTGCTTGACCGCGCCGCACCCGACCGGCTGGCCCCGCAGGTAGACGACCAGGAACAGACCGGCGGGAGGGGTCACCTCGTGCGGCTCGGCCGAGATGCCCGCCGCGGCGTCGAACCCCGAGTCCGAGCGGCGGTCGAGCTCGGCGAAGTACGCGCGTACGCAGCTCTTCGCGTCGGGTCCTTGAGGATCGGTGGGCCTGATCTCGATCGCGGCGGTCGTGAACAGACGCTTGACCGTCCGCATCGCGGCCACGAGCTCTGTGCGCTGGCCGGCGTCGAGCGGTTCGAGGATCGACCGCGCGAGCTCGTCGCTGCGCTGGTCGAGGACCGCGCGCTCGGCGACGCCTTTGTCGGTGAGTCGGGCGATTCGGATGCGGCCGTCGGCCGGGCTCGGCAGCGTTCGCATCAGGCCGTCGTGCTCGAGCGCCCGCAGTAACCGGCTGAGATGTCCGGCGTCGAGACCGAGCCGCGACCTCAGAGCCCGCACCTCGCACCCTTCTGTCCCGATCTCCCACAGCACACGGTCCTGGCCGAGCGGCCGATTGCGGCCCAGATAGCGATCGTCGAGCGCGCCGACACGCTGGGTCACCACGCGGTTGAAGCTCCGGACCTGGTCCACCAGCATTCTCTGATTTTAGTCAGAGATCGATTGCCTGCTGGTCGTCCAGAGGCTTGGTCAGCCGGCGCGGCTGCTCGTCGAATCCGGCAGCGCGGTAGAACGCGAGCGCCTCGGCCCGCTCCGGTCTGCTCGTCACCTCGAGCCTGAAGCAGCCGAGGTCGCGGGCGGACTCCTCGATCGTGTGAAGCAGCGCGTAGGCCACGCCCCGGCGCCGGTGGCGATCGTCGACGACGAGCGCAGTGATGCGGCACTGCGGATCGGGTCGCTCGAGCAGGTCGATGAGCTGATACGCGGCGACGCCGACCACCTCGTCGTCGAGCTCGGCAACCAGCACCTCCGCGTCCGGGTGATCGGTCAGCCGCTCGAGTCGCTCCCCTAGTTCGAGCGAGGATGCGGGATAGCCGAGCTGACCGAGCAGCGGCGCGATCGCCTCGGTGTCGCGCTGGCCGGCGACCCTGATCGTGACGCGATGCTCAGGCGTCGTGCTCACGTAAGCCGTTTCTCGAACCAGTAGGCCGCCACCGGGTTTCCGTTGTAGTCGGCGATCTGGTCGTAACCCGACGAGCCGAACAGCGCCACGGATGCGGGTTGCCGGGCTCCGGTGTCCATGCGAACCGTCGCGTAACCCGCGTCGCGGGCGATCCGCTCGAGCCGGGCGAGCAGTGCGCGCGCGACGCCGCGGCCGCGAGCCTCGGGTGCAACGTAGACGCGTTTTATCTCTGCGGTCGTGGGGTCGAGGCGTTTGAGCGCAGCGCACCCGATCGGGTCGCCGTTCTGGTAGGCGACGAGCCAGCGGCCCATCGGCGGTTCGACGTCCTTTACGGTGAGGCGCGGCGGTACGTCCGGAGTCCACTCCGGGTACATCGCGCGGATCTCGTCCACGTAGTCGGCGACGAGGGCCTGGCTGGTCGGGTCGTCGTACGGCTCTTCTTCGAGGCGGATCGCGGCTTGATGATTCCCGACGAACTGTGTGATTGCGTCGACTGTTTCGGCGGGCAGTTCGGTCGGGGGCGAGTGCTGGCAGTCGAGGTGGACGCGACACACTGGGCCTGCGGCGAGCCGCTCGATCGTGTCGAGCTGCGCCATCGTCCCGTACTGGTCGCGCTCGCCCTGGATCAGCAGCAGCGGGCAGTCCACCCGCTCGAGTTCGTCGATGATGCTCCAGTTCGGGAACTCCGGATCGAGCCAGACGTCATTCCAGCCGAAGAACGCGGCGTCGGGGTCCCGGTGGTGGCGCGCCATCCGCTCGCGCAGGTCGGTTTGCGTGTAGGTGTCGCGTGCTCGCCGGATCTCCGCGAGGCACATCTCCTCGACGAACACGTGCGGCGCGATCGCGACCACGCCGGAGACGGAGTGATGGGCGGCGTAGATCAGCGCGATCGAGGCGCCGTCGCTGTGGCCAATCAGGATTGGCGCTCTGAGGTTCAGGCGCGCGAGGAGGTCGGGCAGCACTTCGAGCGCCTCCTCGTGCATGAACGACGGGGTGCGCGGCCTGGGCGGTGCGTCCGACTGCCCGTGCCCGAAGCGCGAGAACGCGACCGTCCGCCGGCCGGTCGCATCGGCTAACCGCTCCGGAAAGCCGCGCCACAGTCCGACCGACCCGAGTCCCTCGTGGAGCAGCACGAGCGCGGGTTTGTCGGGATCGCCAGGGAGCTCTAGAAGCTCGAGCCCGCCGGTTGGAAGCGCGAGGGTCGTGGACGGCATGGCAACTCCGAGCCTACCGCCCGTGGACACAACGCCGGCGCCCACACCGGCTCGCTCGATGACAGCGGCTCGCTGGACAGCGACGCCCCTCGACGGCGGATCGTTCGAGCGCGGCGGACACGCCGGTGGCGGTGACGGCGTTGTGTCCACGGGCGCCGGCGCTGGAGTGGTGTCGGTCGGTGCGGGCCGGGCGGGCCGCCCGGGCGCGAGAACTCAGGCCGCCCGCGCGGCGCGAGACGAACCGTCCGCCTCGAGCGATTCGAAGTACGACCGCGCCTCGCTCTGCCACCGCTCGTGCCGCCCCGTGAACAGCTCGTACGCCCGCCGGCGCGGCCAGCCCACAGGCAGCAGTTCGCCCGGTAGATCGGGATCGAGAAACGGGAACTTCCGCCACGCGTGAACCAGCAACGTCTGCATCCGGAAAAAGGCCTCGTCCGACGAGGGCCCGATCGCCGCGAAGTCCGAGATGAACGCCTCGTAGGCCGAGCGCACCGATTCGAGATCCCACGCTTCGGCCACCACGTCCGCAGCCCGGCCCAGCGCTCCGAGCGAAGCCACGAACGAGGTGGCTTCGGCCGCCGGCGCCTCCAGCACGATCTCCCGCAGCTCGGTCTCGCGCTCGACATGCGGCGTCAGCCAGACGCCGCCGCCCATTGACCCGAGCCCCGCCCAGGCCAGCTGCGTCCGCAACAGATGCCGGACCTCGCGGCGCGCCTCGGGCACGCGCAAGATCAATACGAGCCACCGTCCGTCCCATTCCCATGGCTGACCGAACGCATAGATCCGCCGAGCACCGGTCCGCAGCAGATCCTCCGTCCGCGAGCTGAGCGACACCCGCGCTCGCCGCCCATGTCGCGAGGTCGAAAGCCAGCCGTCGCGCACGCTTCGCGCCAGCGCCTGCCGCGCTGCCTGCTGCGTGTAACCGACCGAGACGAGGGCGCCGACGAGCGTCTCCTGCCACACGGCCTCGCCGCGGGGCAGCACGTACTCACCGAGGATCGTCAGCAGCAGCGACCGAGCCGCTGGCGCGCCTACCGATCGTCTGCGGAGCTGGTCATCGGGGAATCCGGCGGCCACGGTCACGTCAGACTGGCGGAGTCGAGCCGGATTCCCCAGACTCGAAGTCCTCCCGAATCGCCTCGAAATACGTGTTACACGCCCGGCAGCGCATCTGACAGGTGATGATCTGACCACCCCACGGGGAGACCAGCTCCACGTCCGCGGACGAGCAGAACGGGCACGTCATCGGCGAAGCTGCTCGTCCCAATCCGACCAGTCCGTGGGCTCGTCCAGCGACACGCCCTCGAGCAGCGCACCAAGCCAGTCCCGCACCCGAGCCCGGATCGCGGCCGGACCGCAATCGACCATGCCGGCCTCCAGCGCCTCGGCGTACCCGGGGTCCGAGTCCGGTCCCGGCCATCGCGCGGCCTCAGCCCACATTTCGGAGACACGCCGCTGCAACAGCGAAAGATCCTCACCATCGACACGGCTGATCCGGCGCGCCCAGGCCTCGGCGTGCACCCGATGGGCGCCCTCCTCCTGAAGGATCTTGCGAGCCCGCTGTGCGAGCGGTTCGATCGAGCTGTTCCGCGCGCTCGCGACAAACGTCGTCAGCACTCCGTCGACTACGAGATTCGCCGCAATGAACGACGCCCAATCGGGGAGCTCCTGGGAGATCACGAACATCGGATGACCGGCGTCGAGGCCGACCTCCTCCGATCGCGAGACCCCGAGCTTGTCGAGCACCGGGTAGGTTGACCGCGCGTGACCAAGTTCGTCCTGCGCCATCGCGGCGGCCGCCACCGCGGACTCGATCGTCGGCGCGCTTACCGCCCACTCGCCGTAGCGCCGCCCAAGCGCGCTCTTGTTGTCGGCTAGCGAGCTGATGAGGGTGATCATGGTGGCGCTCACGCGCGAATCGCCTCACGGATCGCACCCCGCGGCACGATGATCATCTCGATCCACGGCTGCTCGTCGTAGATCGCGCGAGCCGAGACCACCGCGAGATCCTGATCGTCTTCGGTAACGGTGCCCACATGGTGAAGCGGCTCCGCGTATTCCTTGCGCGCGAACACCTCCCAGACTGTCTCATCCGCTCGGCTCATACCGCGATCCCGAGCTCGCGCATACGCACCCGCGCCTCATCGCGTAGCCGGGCCTTCGTCCAGATCGGATCCCAGACCACCTCGATGTTCACCGCGTCCACGTCGGGGTCACGCAGGAGTGCGTCCCGGATGTCCTCCTCGATGAACTCCATCGCCGGACAGCCCATCGACGTGTAAGTGATCTGAAGCTCCGCCCGCCGCGCGTCCGCGACATAAGCCACCGACACGATCAACCCCATGCCCACCACCGACACCGGGATCTCCGGATCCTCGACCCCACGCAACGCCTCCCACAAACGAGCTTCAACGCTCACGCCGCAGCCCCGTCGTCTGGTAACCCCGTTGCAACGTCCGCACGTAATCGTCGTTCATCGGCCCCCGTGCGCGCCACCGAGCCATGACCTCGTCCCACGTGATCGCTCCGTGCTCCAGCAGCCACGTCCGCGTCTCCTCATCGAACGCCGCCGGGAACGGGCAGTCGATCACATACTGGTCCGCAGAAGCATCGAAGTGCGCTGGCACTCGCACACCGACCTCGTCCATGAACGGCACGACCTCCGACATCCACCACTGGCGCAGCTGATCGTTCGACTTGCCCTTGAACCCGTAATCGAGCTGCTCGGAGTGCTGCTTCAACGAGTCCGGAAGGCCGAACCACTCGAGCGTCAGGATGAACATCCAGTCGACCGCTGCCTGGACCTCCGCCCGCCCGGCAGGATCCTTGACCAGCTTGCGAATCCACGTCCGCCCGTGGCGCAGATGGAAAGTCTCCTCCTTGTCGACCTTCGCGAGCGCCCGCTTCCACGGCCCGAATGTGCTCGATTGGTACACGTCCGACAGCAGCACGAACCCCGCCTGGTCGTACAGCGCATTCGCGCACACGAGCTCGACCCACGAGTTCAGCGGCACATCGAACGCGTAGGGGTACTTAAACGAACCCGCCGGGCGCTCATAAATCAATTCATCCATGTCGACGCCTAAATCGCCGAGCAGCCGATAGCCGATGTGGGCGTGCGCGAGCTCGTCCTGGATGATCGACATCGCCGACCCGAAGTTGTTCAAAGCAGGTGCGTGCTGGGCCGCGCGCAGGTACGCGGGCGCGCTCACGAACTCGGTGTCGGCGGAGACCGTGAGGATCCGGCGCATCCCTTCGAGGTACTTCGGCGACATGTGCTGGATGCCCTCGACGAGCTTGCCGGCGGCGAGGTGGGCCTGCACCTGCTCTTCGGTCCAGGGCGCGAGATGTTCCACAGAGACGTGTGACACTTGACTAACGCCCGCCATCGTATAGTCTCCCAACAGTGAGGTCAAGTGGCCACGATCGTTGAGCTCGACGGCGTCGCGCCGACGATCGGGGAGGGCGTGTTTCTGGCGCCGACCGCGGTGTTGATCGGCGACGTCCGAATCGGCGATCGCTGCAACATCTGGTTCGGGACCGTGCTGCGCGGCGATGTGACGCACATCGAGATCGGTGCCGGCTGCTCGATCCAGGACTCCGCGGTGCTCCACTGCGCGAGCGACCTCCCGACGGTCGTCGGACAAGATGTGGTTGTCGGCCACGGTGCCATGCTCGAGGGTTGCACGATCGGTGACGGCGCCCTCATCGGAATGGGCGCCATCGTCCTCCAACGCGCGCGAGTCGGCGCCGGCGCGATGGTCGCGGCCGGCGCGGTCGTGGCCGAGCGCACCGAGATCGCCCCCGGGGTCCTCGCCGCCGGCGTCCCCGCGCGCGTGAAGAAGGAGCTGTCCGGTTCAGCGCTGGCCTGGACGCACAGAGCCGCGGAGCACTACCAGGAGTTGCGCGAGCATTATCTGAGAACGAGTCGCGTCGTCGAAGACGAACGCGTCCCCTGAAACCGACACAGGAGGCAGCGTGCCCGAGATGCTGATCGGAGGCGAGTGGCGACAGGCAGCCGCTCACGAGGAGCTCGAAGTGGTCAACCCGGCCACGGAGGAGACCGTGGCCAGCGTGCCCGCAGGAAAGCCCGAGGACATCGAGCTCGCGGTGGAGACCGCCAAGCGTGCGTTCACCGAATGGTCGAAGACCGACGTCGAGAAGCGCGCCGAGATCCTCACTAAAGCGGCCGAGCTCATAAAGACCAATGCCAAGGAACTGGCGGCGACGCTGACCGCGGAGCAGGGCAAGCCGATCGCCGAGGCGATGGGGGAGGTGACGCATCTCGCGCACGGCGTGCACTTCTACGCCGAAGCCGCAACGAAGGTGCGCGGCGCCTACCAGGACCTGCCGTCGACGCTCGGTCCGGCGTACGGGATGGTGATCCGCCGCCCGATGGGCGTCTGCGTCGCGATCACGCCCTACAACTTCCCGCTCACGCTGCTCGGGACGAAGGTCGCTCCCGCGCTTGCGAGCGGAAACACCGTCGTGGCCAAGCCCGCCTCGACAACGCCGCTCGCGACCCTGAAGACCGCCCAACTGTTCAGCGAGGCGGGCGTACCCGACGGAGTCCTCAACGTCGTCACCGGACGCGGCAGCGACATCGGCGACGCGCTTTTAACCCACCCGGATATCAAGCGCATCGCGTTCACCGGCTCGACCGCGGTGGGCCGCCACGTCGCACAACTCGCAGCTCCGGATCTGAAGCGCCTCACCCTCGAGCTCGGCGGCTCCGACCCCGTGATCATCTGCGCGGACGCCGACGTCGACGCCGCGGTCAAGGCGGTGATCATCGGCCGGTACTGGAACGCCGGCCAGGCCTGCCTCGGCTGCAAGCGCGTGTTCGTCCACGACTCCGTCTACGACGGCTTCGTGTCCCAGCTCGTCGAACGGGTCGGGCGCTACGAGCCCGGCGACGGGACCGTCAAGGCCGAGAAGCCGAGGCTCCGCATGGGACCAATCCACACCAAAGCAGGCCGGGACGAGCTGCTCGAGCAGATCGAGGACGGCGTCGCGCACGGCGGCGAGCTGCTGATCGGAGGTGGAACGACCAACCACGACAAGGGCTTCTTCCTCGAACCGGCCGTCATCGCCGAGCCGTCCAACACCTCACGCCTAGCGACCGAGGAGGTGTTCGGGCCAGTCCTACCGGTCGCGAGGTTCACCGACTTCGACGACGCGATCACCCGCGCCAACGACACTCAGTACGGGCTCGGCTCCTCGATCTGGACGCACGATGCCCGCCTCATCCACCGCGCGGCACAGGAGATCGAATCGGGCATGACGTGGGTGAACCAGATCCACTACGGCTACGACGAGCTGCCGTTTGGCGGCGTAAAGGCTTCGGGCTACGGCAAGGAGCATGGGATCGAGGCGCTCGACTCATACGTCGAGATCAAGTCCGTCGTCGTCGGAGGTCTCGCATAACCATGGCTGTCACCTACCACGACGACGGTGCACTCGGCTTCATCACGCTCGACAAGCCGCCGGCCAACTCGTACGACCTGGCGTTCATGACCGAGTTCTCCGAGGCGGTCGATCAGGCCGTCCTCGGCGCCACTCGCGTCGTGGTCGTCCGCAGCGCGAGCGAGAAGTTCTTCAGCGCCGGCGCAGACATCAAGAAGTTCCTCGAGGGCGATGTCTCCGAGAACATGGAGATGATCAAGGTCAGCCAGGCGGCGTTCAGGCGCATAGCGGCGGCTCGGCAGGTGTTCATCGCGTACATCGCCGGGCATGCGCTCGGTGGCGGGCTCGAGATCGCGCTTGCGTGCGACGTCCGGCTCGGCTCAGCCGGTCTGTACAAGCTCGGCCTGCCCGAGGTCACGCTCGGCCTGCTCCCCGGGAATGGAGGCACTCAGCGGCTGACCCGCCTGATCGGGCCGTCGAGAGCGCTCGAGCTGCTGCTCACCGGCCGCACGTACACGGTCGAGGAGGCGCGTGAGATGGGGCTGGTCGCGGACGTCTACAACGTCGACGAGGCGCAGGACAAGGTGCGCGAGTACGCCGACCGGCTCGCCGGCGGGGCGGCGCTCGCGATCGCCGCGATCAAGCGCTGCGTCCACGAGGGTGGCGAGCTCGCGCTGGCCAACGGGCTCCAGCTCGAGGCCGAACTGATGGAGCAGCTGTTCAAGTCCAAGGACGCCGACGAGGGTCTGCACGCGTTTGTCGAGAAGCGCAAGGCGGAGTTCGTGGGCGCATGACAACCGAGACCACATATCCGGGGTCGTTCATCGCCGGCACGCAGCACGGCAACGCCGGCGATCCGCTCGAGGTAGTCAATCCAGCTGAGGGTCGCGCGTTCGCCTCGGTGGCTGCCGCATCTGCCGCGGACGTCGACGCCGCGGTGCAGGCAGCAGCCGGGGCGTTCGGCGCATGGTCGGAGCTGGCGGTGTCAAAGCGCGGCGAGATCCTTGGCCGCGCCGCTCACCACGTCGAGAAACATCTCGACGAGCTGATCCCGCTGCTGACCCGGGAGCAGGGCAAGACGCTCCGCGACAGCCGCATCGAAGTGACCAAGGCGATCGACACGCTGATGCACTACGTGGGCCTTTCGAAGGCGCTGCGTGGCGCCCACACCCCGAACCTCGACCCTGGCGTTGACGGGTTCGTGCTGCGCCGCCCGCTCGGGGTCGTCGGCGCGATCGTGCCGTGGAACTTCCCGACCACGCTGCTCTGCAACAAGCTCGCGCCGGCGCTGGTCGCCGGCAACACCGTCGTGGCCAAGCCGGCCGCGACGACGCCGCTGACCACGCTGCGGTTCGCGGAGTTGCTCGCCGAGGGCGGCCTACCCCAGGGCGTCTTCAACGTGGTCACGGGAAAGGGCTCGGAGGCGGGCGAGGCGATCGTGACGCACCCATTGACAAGGAAGATCGCGTTCACCGGGTCGACCCCGGTCGGCGAGCACATCATGGCGCTGGCCGCACGCGGCACCAAACGCATCACGCTCGAGCTCGGCGGCTCTGACCCGATGATCATCTGCGACGACGCCGACCTCGCCGCCGCCGCCAGCGCCGCGAGCATGGGCCGCTTCTACAACTGCGGCCAGGCGTGTCTCGCGATCAAGCGGGTCTACGTATTTGAATCCGTCGCCGACGAGATCATCGAGGCCATCACCACCAAGGCAAAGCGGCTCAAGGTCGGGCGTGGCGACGTGAAAGAGACCCAGATGGGGCCGATGCACACCGCTGCACAACGCACCGAAGTCGCTGGCCAGGTCGAACGCACTCTGGAATCGGGCGGCGAGCTCCGAGCCGGAGGTGGACCACCCGACGATCCCGACCTCGCCGACGGGTTCTTCTACGAGCCGACCATCGTCGTCGACCCGCCCCACGATGCGCCGATGGCCACAGAAGAGGTATTCGGGCCCGCGCTCCCGATCTGGCGGGTCGACGATCTCGACGAGGCGATCGAGCGCGCGAACGCGTCGCCGTTCGGGCTCGGCTCCTCCGTCTGGACGAAAGACCTCCAGAAAGCGCGCGAGGCCGCCACCCGCATCGAGGCCGGCTACACCTGGATCAACTCGCGTACGAAGGTCTACGACGAGCTCCCGTTCGGCGGCTGGAAGTCGAGCGGCTACGGCAAGGAGCACGGCGAGGAGGCGTTCGACTACTACACCGAGACCAAGTCGGTCGTGCTCGGAGCCGGATGAGCCAGACCGCACCCTGGGACCGGGCGACACTCCCGTCGCCCGTTGTCCCGCTCGACCGAACGTTCGAGGGCTTCCTCGGGCTCGAATGGCTCGAGCTCACGCTCGAATCCGCCCGCGTTCGCTTCAAGGTCCGCGAGAACCTCAAGCAGCCGCTCGGGCTGATGCACGGCGGGATCTACTCCGCGGTGGCCGAGACCGTGGCGTCGGTCGCCACCGTGAACAACGTCTGGCGCGACGGCTTCATCGGCTCCGGCCTCAGCAACTACGCGAGCTTCCTGCGCCCGGTTACCGAAGGCACCGTCGACGTCACCGCGATGCTGCGCGGCCACGACGACCGCGAGTGGACCTGGGGTCACGAGTTCCGCGACGAGCGCGACAACCTGTGCGCGCTCGTCGACGTCACGATCGCGGTCAGGCCGGCCCCCCAGGCGTGATCACGGAGTCGTGCGGCGGGTCCGCGTACAGCCGAGCGACGTCGGCGGCGCGGCGTTGGCGGCACGCGTGCTGATTCAGATAGCCCTTATCGGTGATCTCGCCGGCGTCGAGGCTCGGCGGCTCTGACAGCAGCAACAGCCGCTCGACCCGCGACGCCGATCCGGCTCCCTCATTCAGCTGCGCGAGCGCGACTGCCAGGTGCTCGAGCAGGCGCGGGTGGTCCAGCGGAAGGTCAGCCTCCTCACCAAAGCGTTTCCGCGCCTCTGACTGGTTGACCCACGCCATGGCAGCGACGAACTCAGTGTCGTGCCCGCAGATCACCGCGTCACCGAGCACGCCGGCGCTGCTGATCAGTCGCGTGCGGAGCGTTCCCGCCGCGACCCAGGTTCCGGTCACGAGCTTGAAGTTCTCCGCGATCCGGCCATCGAACAACAATCCCTTGTTCGGGTCGTGTTCGTCGACCAACTTGACGGCGTCGCCGGACCGGTAGAAGCCCTCCTCGTCGAACGTAGCCGCCGTGAGCTCGGGGTGCCGGTAGTACCCCGGCGTGACGATCGGTCCGCTCACCCGAATCTCGAGCTTGCCGGCGACCGGCGCGAGCTTGATCGCGGTGCCCGGGTAGGGAACGCCGATGCAACCCGTCGGCGCATTGGGGAAATGCGCGGTCGTCGCGGCGGGCGAGGTCTCGGTCGTGCCCCAGCTCGAGGTCAGTGGAACGTCGTGGTCGGCATGTCTGGCGGACAGCTCGCGCAGGCGCGCCGCGAGCGCGTCCGGCAGCGCGGCTGCGGCATAGAACATGAACCTCAGGCGAGTGAAGAACCGCTCGGCGAGGTCCGCGTCGTGTTCGAGGGCAGGCGCGAGCAGTGCGTACCCCGCCGGCACATTGAAGTAGAGCGTCGGCGGGACTTCGCGCAGCGCCGCCAGCGTCTGGGGGAACAGCGGCGGGACCGGCCGGCCGTCGTCGATGTGGATCGTGCCACCGTTGAACAGGGCCAGGTTCAGGTTGTGGTTTCCCCCGAACGTGTGGCTCCACGGCAGCCAGTCGACGAGGATCGGCGGCTCTTCGGCGAGGAACGGCCAGTTCGCCTTCAGCATCGCCTGGTTCGAGCACAGCATCCGGTGGGTGTTGATGACGCCCTTTGGAGTCCCCGTCGATCCTGATGTGAATAGGAGTTTGGCGATCGCGTTCGGACCGGGATCGCCATCGAGCGGACTGGGGTCGCGGCCGGCGGTCAGGTCGTCGAGGCGGAACGCACCGTCCCGCTCGCCGCGGGCGATGAGCGTGGGGGTGTCCGTTGCCAGTGCGTCGAGCGCCGGTCCGAACGGCGCGGCGTCGTCGGCGAACACGAGCCCCGGCTCGGTCAGCTCGGCGATCGCCCTGATCCGCGCGTGGTCCTTGCTCATCAGCGAGTACGCGACGCTGATCGGCATCGCCGGCGCGCCGGCGGCGTAGGCGCCGAGGCTGACGAGCAGATGCTCGATCGAGTTGCCCGACAGGATCATCATGGGCTTGTCAGGCCCGAGGCCGAGCTCGATGAACGCCCGGGCGAGCGCGTCGGATCGCAGCTTCGCTTGGCCGTAGGTGAGTGTGGCGCCGGCGTGGGTCGCGAGCGGGCGGTCCGGGTGTTGCTCTGCCCGCCTTTGGAGTACGGCTGTGATCGACGGCTCCCACTCGGGCAGCGTCCGACGGGACCTCAAGATGATCGTGCCGTCGGCACGGCGGTCCATCTCGATGTCGGGTGACGCGAACGTCTGAAGGTCGAGCAGTGGTGTCATCGCTTCCTCACGGCCGATCGAGCAGCGTCGAGAGCACGATCAGCGTCCGGGTCCTGACGATGTTGGGGTCTCGCCGGAGTCGCTCGACCAGCCGTTCGAGGTGCTCGATGTTGTCCACCCGCACTCGGATCACGGCGTCGGCCTCGCCTGAGACCGTGAACGCCGAGACGATCTCGTCGACCTTCGCCAGCGAGCGTCCGACGTCGGCCGGCGAGGTCCGGTCGGCGCAGTAGATCTCGATCAGCGACTCGATCGCATCGCCGAGCGCGCGCCAGTTGATCCGCGCGCCGTACCCGGTGATCACGCCATCGCCCTCGAGGCGGTCGACGCGGCGCTTGACCGCGGTCGCCGAGAGGCCGACGTCCGTGCCGATGTCCGCGAACGTCCGCTTTCCGTTCGCCTGCAACAACGCAACAATTTTGCGGTCAATGCCGTCCAAAGGGCGGCTGAGCTGCATCTGAGTACCGATCGAGTGCGTGTGAGTTGCGTCGAGCCTATCACCGCGAAACAGTTCCGGGATGGCGGTCACGACTCCGGCCACGCAGGGACGTTCGGGTCGGACGGCGCTCGAGCTCGACGGTTCCTCCCTGACCGTCCGCGATGCGCTCGAGGTCTCGCGACGTGGCCGCAAGGTGCAGTTGTCCGAGCGAGCAGCCCGGGCCGTCGGCGCGAGCAAGCGGCTCAAGGATGAGCTGATCGCCAAGGAGATACCGATCTACGGAGTGACGACCGGTTTCGGCGACAGCGCGCACCGCCAGATCTCCCCTGGCAAGGCGGCCCGGCTGCAGCAGAACATCATGCGCTTCATGGGCGTCGGCACCGGTCCGATCGCCCCGCCCGAGGTCGCACGCGTGACGATGCTGCTGCGCGCCAACTGCCTGTCGAAGGGGAACTCGGGCGTGCGCGTCGAGCTGATCGAGCGCGTGCTCGATCTGCTCAACAACGACGTCGTGCCGTTTATTCCCGAGCGCGGTTCGGTCGGGGCGAGCGGCGACCTGGCGCCGCTTTCTTATGTCGGGCGGGCGCTGGCCGGAGACGGCGTCGTAGCGTTCGACGGCGTCGAGCGCGACGCCGTCGACGTGCTCGCCGAGCTCGGCCTGGACCCGTTCCTGCTCGAGGCCAAGGAAGGGCTCGCGCTCACCAACGGCACGTCGTTCATGAGCGCGTTCGCCTGTATGGCCGTCGGCGCCTCGCAGGAGCTTGCCGACCTCGCCGATCTTCTGACCGCGATGGCGTCGGAGGCGATGCTCGGCAACCGCGGTCACTTCAACGCGTTCCTGTTCGACGACGCCAAGCCCCATCCAGGGATGATCACGAGCGCGCGCCACATCCGCGAGCTTTTGGCGGACTCGCGGCTGGCCGCCGACAGCGACGAGCTGTTCGAGGGCGGCCTCGACGGCGCCGAGTTCGTCGAGCTCGACCGCCAGGTGCAGGACAAGTACTCGATCCGCTGCGCGCCGCACGTGACCGGCGTGCTCCGCGATGTGCTCGACTGGGCCGAGCGGTGGCTGACCGTCGAGATCAACTCCTCCGACGACAACCCGCTGTTCAACGTGGCCGGCGGCCGGGTGGAAAGCGGCGGCAACTTCTACGGCGGCCACGTCGGCCAGGCGATGGACTCACTCAAGGTCGCGCTCGCGAACCTCTGCGACCTGATGGACCGCCAGCTCGAGCTGATCGTCGACGAGAAGTTCAACCGGGGCCTGACGCCGAACCTGATCCCGGAGTTCGACCCGAGCCATCCCGAGGCTGGGGTGCACCACGGCTTCAAGGGGATGCAGATCTGCTCCTCCGCGATGACGGCCGAGGCGATGAAGCTGTGCAACCCGACCACGATCCACTCGCGCTCGACCGAGTGCCACAACCAGGACAAGGTCTCGATGGGAACGATCGCCGCGCGCGATGCGCGCTCGATCGTCGAGCTCGCCCAGAACGTCGCGGCGATCCATCTGCTGGCGTGCTGCCAGGCGCTCGAGCTCCGCGGCGTCGAGAGGTGCAGTCCACGCACGCAGGAGGCGTTCCGGCTCGTACGCGAACACGTCCGGTTCCTCGACGGCGACCGCTACCTCGACGTCGACATCGCGACGACCGTCGAGCTGATCCAATCGGGCGTGGTGTCGGCGCTCGTCGGATGACCGCTTTTTGAACAGCTGGGGCAGGTGCTGCTCGGGGCCGGAGGCGCGAAACGCCTCCGGCCCCGCGCTACTGCGATCGGACGGTCGAGTGCGGCGGTCGCCCGTTTCCCGCTATCGTCACCTCCCGTCGGTTTGTAACTGAGACAACGAAAGCGGGATTTGATGCGATCGTGGTTTGGTAGGCGCCACGCTCTTGTGGCTGCGGTAACTGTCATCACCGCAATGTCGGCCGCCGCGCCGGCGTGGGCCGGAACGGCGAACGCGGGCATACCCGGCGCGCCGAAATCGAACCCGATCGCAGGACTCACGTGGAAGCCGTATGAGGGACCGTCGGATCCGCTTTGGGCGGCATACGCTTCGTCCCGCGGTCACGACCGGGCGCTCCTGGGCAATCTGGCGCTCGAACCGCGTGCGTTCTTCACCGGCTCGTGGACCCACAGCGACCGCATCCGAAATGTGGCGGCGGAGATCGTCCAGGACACCCAGAAGGGCAATCCCAACGTCCTCACCCAGTTCGGCACCTTTGCACTAAACCCGTGGGAAGGCGCGTGGAGCGGGCAGGGGTCGTGGGACGTGGGTGGTACGGAGCGGTGGTACAGCCAGCTCGCGGCCGGCATCGGTTCGGCCCCGGCACTCGTGATCCTCCAGATCGATCTGCCGTTCGCGGCCAAGACCTCGAACCAGCAGCCGGAGGAGATCGACAGATATGGCGCCAAGATCCTCTCGGCCAATCCCCACACAACGGTCTACATCGACGCCGGCGCGCTCAACTGGCTGACGCCCTCACAACAGGGTGCACTCCTGATCAGTAACGGGATCCGTTACGCACGCGGGTTCTCCGTGAATGACACCCAGTACGGCTCCACGGGCCAGGAGCTCGAGTACGGAGCGCAGATCAACTCGTACCTCAGGCGTCACGGCATCGCCGGGAAGCATTTCCTGGTCAACACCGCCCAAAACGGAACGCCGTATCTCGCCGGGCAGGTATCTGGGCCTTCCAACGATACGCCGCGTTGTTCATCACGGAGCCAGACGCGCTGTCAGCGAACGGGAATCCCGCCCACCACGCAGGTCGCAAATCCCCACTGGGGTCTGTCCGCGAAGGACGCGGCGATCGCGAGAAAAGAGGCCGACGGGTACGTCTGGGCATCGCAGCCATGGGACGTGAACGGTGGGCCCTTCAGCCTTTCGTTCGCGTTGGACCTCGGCGCCAACGGGAAGTACTGAGCGGTCGGTCGGCTCGCTACCGGTACCGGGCGAGCGCGTCCCGGCGCGCCCGAGCGTGGTCGACGATCGGCTTCGGGTAGCCCCGGCCGCCGTCGCGTAGCTCGGGGACATACCGCCGGACGTAGCTGCCATCGGGATCGAAACGGGATCGCTGGCGCTCCGGGTTCAGGATGCGCCTCGACACCGGCTGCGGGTCGACCCCGACCGACGCGATCCACTGCCAGTTGCCGTTGTTGTTGGCCTCGTCGCCGTCGAGCAGCAGGCGCATGAACCAGCGCTCGCCCCATCGCCAGTCGATCCCGAGGTCCTTCGTGAGAAAGGAGGCGACGACGAGCCTTGTCCGGTTGTCGATCCAGCCCTCGCGCTTCAGCTGGCGCATCCCTGCGTCGACGAACGGATAGCCGGTCAGTCCCTCGCGCCAGGCCTCGAACCGCTTCTCAGCGCGGCTCCACCGGATCGTGCCCCGGTACCGGGCCTGATGCTCGGAGCGCGCGTTCCGTGGGTGGTGGAGGAGGACATGGGCGAAGAAGTCGCGCCAGCACAGCTGCCGGCGGACCTCGTCATTGGCGGCGCGGTCCTCAACCTCGCGTGCCGAGAGGCAGCCGAAGTGGAGGTACGGCGAGAGCGGCGCCTCGCCGTCGCGCAACGCTCTGCGCCCGGCCGTCTCGCCACCGCGGCAGCGCGGATCATCGACCTCCTGGGCCAGCCCGAGGTCGGCGAGCGACGGCACAGAGCCGGTGCGTACCCCCTTCGCGAGGGCTGGCAGCTCGCGTGGAGCGCCGTATCTCTCGCGCCGCGGCACGTGCGTCCACGTCCGGTGGAACGGCGTGAAAACCGTGTAGGGCTCGCCGGCGCCGGTGCGGATCGCGTCGAGGTCGTCGACGACGAACGTCCCCGGATGCTCGCGGACAGGAATGTCGAGGGCGCGCGTGACCCGTGCGTCCCGGGCACGCGCGAACGGGCCGACATCCGCGCTGAAGTGAACCGCGGTGGCTCCGACCTCGTGGGCGAGGCGCGGCAACTCGTCGTCGGGTCGCCCGTGCCGCACGACCAGCCGGCTGCCGCGCTTTCGAAGAGATCCGTCGAGGTCGGCGAGGCACTCGAGCAGGAACTGCGTGCGCGAGCCTGACGCGTGACGGCCGTGTAGCAGCCGGTCGTCGAGGCAGAACACCGGCACGAGCGCGTCGCCGTCGCGGCGTGCCGCCTCCAGTGCCGGGTGATCGTGGACGCGAAGATCCCGCCGGAGCCAGAGCAGCGCGGTCATCCGAGCAGACGGGTGGCGGCGGCGTGCCGATAATCGAAGATCCGTGCGAGCTCGCGCTCGACGAACGCGGCGTGGGCGATCTCACTGACCCCGCTAAGCGGAAGCGCGTAATCCACTCGGTCGCGCGCCTGCTCGCGATGCAGATTGTGCAACATCACGTATGACATTATCTAAACAGAATGTTCATCGAGCAACTGGACCGGAGCATCGTGCTCGGGTATGGACGGATCGGACGCCCGACGCGCTACGCGCTCGGTCCCGGACCCGATGGACAGGGCGATCGCGATCGATTGTTCGCCTACTGCGCGGCCGCACTCGCAACCGCTGGGATCGACGCGCTATGACGTCGTCGCGTATCTCACCATCCGCGTGCTGAGCTGGATCGCGGAGCGCAACTCGTGCTCGCGAGCAACCGGGGTCGCATCGAGCCTGTGCTCGATGTCCTCGAGCAGGCCTGGTGCCGCGGTCGACGCCAGCCCCAGACAGACCTGCGAGGCGAGCCGGACCGCCGGTGCCTCGACCGTCCAAGCAGCTTCGAACACGCGGTCGCCGGAGCCGTCGACCGGTCGCTCCCAGCCCGTCAGGCACGCGCCGAAGCTCGGCGACTCGCACACGATCGCCCACTCGCGGACGACCGGATCGTCGGCCTGGATCGGGATCTCGACCGGGCCGCCCTTGGGCCGGCGGACGCGACGGAAATCGGCGAGCACCACGGCCCGCTCGGCTGTGCGCGACAGCTCCCGCCACCGGCCCTCGGACGCCCGGTAGAAGCCCTCGTGCTGAAAGCAGCCGAACAGCAGCGGCCGGCTGGCTTGCGCGAGGCACTCGTCCTCGATCGCGCGCGACATCCACAGCATCGCCCTCTTGGAGAGCAGCTGCGGCGCGAGCGCCGGGAATGTCGAGCGCAAGGAAGCGTAGACCGACGGCGGCCGGTCCTCGCCGGCGTCCTGGGCCAGATCGATCGCGGCCTGGAGCGACAGCCCGTGCTCTCGCGCACGCACCACCGCGCGCACGCGGGCAACATCGACCTCGGAGTAGCGCCGGTGGCCGCTCGGCACACGACGGGGGTGCGGGAACCCGTGGCGGACCTCCCACATCCGCAACGTCGCCTCGCTGACCCCCGTCCGTGTGGACATCTCGCGCATCGTCAGGCCGGGTTCTCGGGTTGCGGACGGCACGGGGCTGGACCGTAGCGCAGCGCGGCCGGTCGAACAAGTTGTTGAGATTTATCTCTACAATACGCGCATGAGGATCGCGATCGTCGGCGCCGGCGTCTCCGGACTTGTCGTGGCGCGCCTGCTCCACGGCAGGCACGACGTCACGGTGTTCGAGGCCGCCGACTACGCCGGCGGCCACGCGAACACGATCCGGGTGGACACCTCGAACGAGACGCACCACGTCGACACGGGCTTCATCGTGTTCAACGACCGCAACTACCCGAACTTCGAGCGCCTGCTGATCAAGCTCGGGGTGCCGTGGCAGCCGTCGACGATGAGCTTCAGCGTGAGTGACGCCGCCGGCGACTTCGAGTATTCGGGCGCCTCGCCGAATGGGTTGTTCGCCAACCGCCGACACCTGGTCGCGCCGTGGTTTCACCGAATGGTCGCCGACCTGGTTCGCTTCAATCGCGCGGCACGCGAGTTGGTGGAAGACCAGGACGCGGGCAGCGGCCCATCGCTCGGGGAGTGGCTCGAGCGGCAGCGATTCTCGCGCGCGTTCATCGACCGGTTGATCGTGCCCCAGGCGTCCGCGGTCTGGTCGGCGGATCCGCGTCAGATGTGGACCTTCCCGGCCCGCTTCCTGGCCGAATTCTTCGACCACCACGGAATGCTCTCCTTCCGCGGCCGCCCCCAGTGGAGGGCGATTGCCGGCGGCTCGAAACGGTACGTCGACGCGTTGATCGCCCCGTATGCGGATCGAATCCGCCTCCGCACCCCGGTCCACGAGGTCACCCGCGGGCCGGACCATGTGGTCGTCCGCGCGCGTCGGTGTGAACCCGAGCAGTTCGACGAGATCGTTCTGGCCACCCATTCGGACCAGGCGCTGGCGCTGCTGCACGACGCGAATGCGCGCGAGCGAGAGATCCTCGGCGCGATCCCGTACCAGCGAAACGAGGCCGTGCTCCACACCGACGTGCGGATGCTGCCGCGCCGGCGCCGGGCATGGGCGAGCTGGAACTACCATTTGCAGTCCGAGCCGGTGGGTCTGACGACCGTCACCTATCACATGAACCGGCTTCAATCTCTGCGCGCCGAGCGCGAGTTCTGCGTCACGCTCAACGGCACCGAGGCGATCGAGCCGGCCAAGGTGATCCGGACGATCGCGTACGCGCACCCGGTGTACACCGCCGAGGGTGTCCGCGCCCACCGGCGCTTTGAGGAGATCAACGCCGACCGGCACACGCATTTCTGCGGCGCGTACTGGGGTTGGGGCTTTCACGAGGATGGGGTTCGCAGCGCGCTGCGCGTCGCTGAACGGCTGGGCGGGCGGCTGTGATCCCGTCCGCGAGCTGCATCTACGAGGGGACCATCCACCACCGGCGCGCGCAGCCGCGGCGCGAGTTCCGCCACCGGCTCGCGCTGTTCTACCTCGACCTGGACGAGTTGCCTTCGCTGCTCGGCGGCCGACTGTGCGCCTCCCGGCCCGGTCCGCTGCGCTTCCGGCGAAGCGACTACCTCGGAACCGCCACGCGGCCACTGGACCAGGCCGTGCGGGACGCGGTCGAAGGGGAGACCGGCGCGCGTCCCGATGGGCCGGTCCGGCTCCTCACCCAGCTGCGCTCATTCGGGCATTGCTTCAACCCCGTGACCTTCTACTACTGCTTCGACCGTACGGGCGGACACCTCGTCGCGGTCGTCGCCGAAGTGACGAACACGCCGTGGGGCGAGCGGCACGTGTACGTCCTCCGCGGGGGCCGGGGAGAGCTTCCAAAACGACTGCACGTGTCGCCGTTCATGTCCATGGATCACGAGTACAGCGCTCGCGCCGGCACGCCGGCCGAACGGCTGGCGGTCCGCATCGAGAGCAGCCGGCGGGGCGAGCTGTGTTTCGTCGCCACGCTCGCGCTCCGCCGCCACGAGCTGACAAAACGCTCCGCGGCGCGCCTAACCGCCCGCTATCCGTTGGCAAACGTGCGCGTGCTCGCGCTGATCTACGGCCACGCAATCGGCCTGAAGCTGGCCGGCGCCCCGATCCATCGGCATCCGGCCAAGGGGGCGCCGTGATCGACGCCGTTGCCTGCGGCTTCCTGTCGCTGTTCCTTCGTCGTATCCGGTTCGGGTCGCTGACGGTGATCGAGGACGCCGGTCGCCGCGTCTACGGCTCGGGTCCGCCGGCCGCGACGATCGTCGTCCGTTCGCGGCGGATGTGGCGGATGGCGCTCACGGGCAGCCGCGGCCTGGCCGAGGCGTACGCGCGTGGCCTGTGGGACTCCCCTGACCTCACCGCCCTAGTCCGGCTCGCCGCGCGCAACGCGGCCGGGCTCGACCGCCTGCGCGCTCTGATGGCTCCGGTTCGCGTGCCAATCCAGCGCGTCCGCGCCCGCGTCCGCCCGAGCACCCGTCGGCGGCGCCGGCACGACATCGCCGCCCACTACGACCTCGGGAACGAGCTGTTCTCACGGATGCTCGACCCCACAATGAGCTACTCGTGCGCGGTGTTCGCAGACCACTCGGCGACGCTCGAGGACGCCCAGGTGGCCAAACTCGAGCTGATCTGCGACAAGCTCGATCTGCGCCCCACCGACCACCTGCTCGAGATCGGCACCGGGTGGGGCGCTCTGGCGATCCACGCCGCGGCGACGCGTGGCTGCCGTGTGACCACCACGACGATCTCGCGCGAGCAGTACGACCACGCGGTGGGCGCGGTGCGCGCGGTCGGGCTCGACGGGCTCGTGGACGTCCTCCTGGAGGACTATCGGGACGTGACCGGCCGCTACGACAAGCTCGTATCGATCGAGATGATCGAGGCCGTCGGCTGGCGGCACATCGGCGCTTTCTTCGACAAGTGCTCGGAGCTGCTCGTCCCGGAGGGGGCCATGCTGCTCCAGGCGATCACGATCGATGATCGCGCCTACGAGGTCGAGAAGGCCTCGCGCTCGTTCATCAACACTCACATCTTCCCCGGTGGCTGCCTGCCCTCGCTCGAGGTCATCGCCCGAAACGTCGCCCGCCACACCGACATGCAGATGACCGCGCTCGAGGACCTGACCCCGCACTACGTGGAAACGCTCCGGCGCTGGCACGCGAACTTCGCCGCACACACCGACGCGCTGGCGTCGCTCGGCTACGACGAGCGATTCCGGAGGGTGTGGACGCTGTACCTCAAGTACTGCGAGGCGGGGTTCGCGGAGCGGCGCATCCTCAACCTCCAGCTAGTCCTCGCCAAACCCCGTAGCCGTTCCTCCGGAATGTGTAGATTTGAGGCGGGCCGTTTCACCGAGGCACGAACTGCGGCACTGGAGCGGGAGAGAACATGGCCAAGCGAGGCTTCCGCCCGGAGGATGCCCTCCGGCTGAGGACAGCCACCGACCCGGACCTGTCCCCCGACGGGCGGAGGGTGGCATTCGCGGTCAGCGCGGCCGACGAGAACGAGGACAGGCTGCGCTCGTCGATCTGGGTGGCGACGGCCGACGGGTCCTCCGCGCCGCGCCGGTTCACCGAGGGCCCGGCGGACAAGAGCCCGCGTTGGTCCCCGGACGGCCGGTGGCTCGCTTACATCTCGACCACCGACGGGCACCCCGAGGATGCCCACCTCCGGCTGGCGCCGCTCGACGGCGGGGTGCCGGCGCGTCTCGGCGAGCTGCCGGGCCCGGTCAGCCAGATCGCGTGGTCCCCGGACTCGGCGCGGCTCGTCGTGGTCTGCCGGGTGGGTGCCGCGGATCTCGCGAGGGCCCCGGCGGCGGAGCGCAACGCGCCGCGGGTCGTCCGCGGGCTCGCGGCGCGCCTCGACGGCGTCGGCTGGCAGGACGGCCGGCGCCATCTGTTCGTCGTAGACGTCGAGGACGGATCGGTGCGGCCCCTCACGCGTGGCGAGTACGACCACGCCGATCCCTCGTTCTCCCCGGACGGCGCCTCGATCGTGTTCGCGTCCGATCGTCACCCACGCCGCGACGATCGCCAGTTTCGCGGCGACGCGTGGGTCGTGCCGGCCGGCGGCGGGCGGCCGCGCCGCCTCACCAACGGCAAGGGCCACGTCGCCTTTCCGGTGTTCTCGCCAGACGGGACGACGATCGTGTTCGCGGGGACGCTGACCGACGAATGGGACGAGGACACCCGCATGTTCGCCGTCCCCGCCGACGGCAGCGCCGGCGCCCAACCGGTCGCGCCCGAACTCGATCGGCCGACGGTCCTGTTCCCCGGCCTGCCCGCTCCCGTGTGCTGGACCGGGAACCGTGAGCTGCTGATGCTTGTCGCCGACCGCGGTTCGGTGACGCTGCATCGAGCTCGTCTCGGCGAGCGGCGTAGCCGCGAGGTGGTCGGCGGCGACCTCATCATCGATGGCGTCGCCGCCCGGCCCGGCCGGCGCGCGGTCGCGCTGACGGCCACGTGGCCCGACCGGCCGAGCGAACTGTCCGTGACCACCACCGCCGGCGCCGACCCGATCCCGCTGACCCGCCTGAACGACGACTTCCTGGCCGACGTCGACCTCGCTCCCGTCGGACGGTCGACGGTCGCTCGCGCCGACGGGACCGAGGTCGAGTACTTCACGCTGCTGCCGCCGGGACGCGCCCCTCGGCGGCTGCCGCTCCACGTCGACATCCACGGCGGCCCGCACGCATCGTGGCCGTCGGGCCGGTGGCTCGCCTTTCACCAGACGCTCGCAGCGGCCGGTTACGCCGTGGTCCTCCCCAATCCGCGCGGCAGCACGAGCTACGGTCAGGCGTTCACCAGCGCCTGCACCGGGGACTGGGGAGGCGGCGACTACGAGGACATCCTCGCCTGCTGCGATGACCTCATCGACCGCGGCGTCGCCGACGCGGAGCGCCTGTTCGTGAGCGGCGGCTCGTACGGCGGCTTCATGACGAGCTGGATCGTGGGCCACACCGCCCGGTTCCGCGGCGCGACCGCGGTGGCAGCGGTCGTCGACCAGACGAGCATGGCGCTGACGACCGAGATACCGGAGTTCGCCGCCTTCAACATGGGCGGCCTACCGTGGTGGCGGCGCGACGAGTACGAGACGCGCTCGCCGCTCACGTACCTGCCGAGCGTGACCACTCCGGTGCTCGTGATCCACTGGGAGGGAGACCTCCGGGTGCCGGTCAGCCAGGGGGAGGAGCTCTACAGCGGTCTGCGGCTGCTCGGCAAGGAGGCCGAGCTGGTGCGTTATCCCGGCGGCTTCCACATCCAGCGAACCCCCGCGCAGGCGGTCGACTACATCCGGCGGATTCTGGCCTGGGACCAGCAGCACGACGGACGCCGGAGAAAGCGGGCGCGGGCGTAGACTCGATCAGGTGAGCGGAGCGGAGCGACTGAACGCGAGCACGCTGCTCGACCGCAACCTCGAAGCGGGCCGCGACGGCAAGACCGCGTACCTGACCGCCGACGGCGCCGTGACCTATGGCGAGCTCGCGACGTTGACCGCGGCGGTCGCCTCGTATCTCGAGGACCTCGACGTCGAACGCGAGCAGCGCGTGCTGATGATCCTCGACGACTCGCCCGCGTTCCCGGCCGCGTTCCTCGGCGCGATGCGGATCGGTGCGGTGCCAGTGCCGGTCAACCCGATGGACCGGGTCGACAACTACGTCTATTACCTCGACGACAGTTACGCCACGGTGCTCGTCGTCGAGGCGTCGCTGTTGCCGGCGCTCGAGCCCGAGCTCGAGTCGCGGCTTGGCCTGCATGTACTCGTCGTCGACGGCGACCCGGGGGCGCACGCGAGCTTCGACGCCGTCGTCCGCGACCGCGCCGGCGAGCTGCCGCCGCCTGCGGATACCCACCGCGAGGACATGGCGTTCTGGCTCTACAGCTCGGGCTCGACGGGGCGGCCCAAGGGCGTCGTGCATACCCACCGCGACATCGGGGTGACCGTCGATCAGTACGCGCGCAACGTATTGCGAATTTCCGCTGACGACGTGTGTTACTCGACCACGAAGCTGTTCCACGCGTATGGTCTGGGGAACGGGTTGTCGTTCCCGCTGTCGGTCGGGGCCTGTGCCGGGCTGGTTAAGGGCCGATCGACGCCGGACCGGATCTTCGAGGCGGTCGCGCGCTACCGGCCGACGCTGTTCTTTTCGGTGCCGGCGCTGTATGCGGCGATGGTCAAGGCGCCGGGCGCGGCCGACGTCGACTTCTCGTCGGCGCGCGCGTGCGTGTCGGCGGCCGAGGCGCTTCCGGCGGCGGTGCTCGCGCGGTGGCAGGCGCTGACCGGCGTTCCGATCCTCGACGGGATCGGGTCGACCGAGATGCTCCACATCTACTGCTCGAACACGCTCTCCGATCTGGCCCCCGGAACGTCGGGACGACCGGTGCCGGGGTATGAGCTGCGGCTGGTCGACGAGCACGGGCTCGATGTCACCCCCGGCCAGCCCGGCGATCTGATGGTCCGCGGCGACAGCTGCCTGGCCTACTACTGGCACCAACGCGAAAAGACCCGGCACAGCATGCGCGGCGAGTGGTTCCACACCGGCGACCGCTACATCGTCGACGCCGACGGCCACTACATCTACCAGGGACGGTCGGACGACATGATCAAGGTGGGCGGGCTGTGGGTGTCGCCCGCCGACGTGGAGGGCTGCCTGGTTCGCCACCCGGCCGTGTCCGAGGCGGCGGTGATCGGCGTCCAGATCGAGGACCTCAGCCGGATCAAGGCGTTCGTGATCTGTGCGGTCACGCCGGATGATCCGGCCGCGCTCGCGGACGAGCTGCGGGGGTGGTGCAAGGAGCACTTGCGCCGGTACGAGTACCCGCACGTGGTCGAGTTCGTCGGGGACCTCCCGCGGACGCCGACCGGCAAGGTCCAGCGCTACAAGTTGCGCGAGGCCGAGCAGGTCCGAGTGACCCTGGCGGGCGCCCCGGCAATCACATAATGTATTCACGCGCCTATGCCCCGTCCCCGCATCCTCGTCACGTGCTGGCGTCGTCCGCTCCCTACCTACCTCGGCGAGCGCACGATCCTCGACACGCTTGATCCGGCGTATGCCGCCCGGGTGTTCGACGCCGGCGGTCTGCCGCTGGTGGTGTCCCGCCCTGATGGGGACGCGCTCGATGACGTGCTGGCCCTGGCTGACGGGCTGCTCCTCACCGGCGGCGGCGACGTCGACCCGGCGTCGTACGGCGCGGAGCTCGAGAACGCCGACGAGCCGGATCGTCCCGCCGACGAGTGGGAGCTCGCGCTGATCGCCGCCGCCCGTGAGCGCGGGCTGCCGACGCTTGGGATCTGCCGTGGCGCCCAGCTGCTGGCCGTCGCGCACGGCGGTCGGCTCGGGCAGCGGGTGTCCTTGGCGGACGGCCATCGCGAGCTAGGCGGTCTCGCGCCCGAGGAGATCCTGGCGGATCGGCACGAGGTGACGGTGAGGCCCGGATCGCGGGTGCAGCGTGCACTGGGGGCCGGCGCGGTCGCGGTCAACACGATCCATCACCACGAGATCGCGGATGCCGGCGAGCTGGAGGTGACCGCGACCGCGCCCGGCGGCGTGATCGAGGCGGTTGAGCCGCGAACGGGCTGGGCCTGCGTCGGCGTCCAATGGCATCCCGAGAAGATGCACGAGCCGTCGCAGCTGGGGTTGTTCGCCCAACTGGTGTCGGCCGCCTGCGCGCGGTCGGGGGTTCCCGCGTGACGCCGCGCGGCTACACCGCGCCGCTGTCGCCCGACGGGCGTGCCGGCATCGTCCCGCCGCCACCATGGCACTACTCGGGCGATTTCCTGATCGCCGAGTACCGCGCCGACCCTGACGCGGTCGCGGCGCTGCTGCCGCCCGAGCTCGAGCCGGCCGACGATCCCGGTGCGGTCGCTGCGATCTTCGCCGACTGGCAGTCGTGCTCGGTCGATCTCCATGAGCTCGCGGATCCGATCCAGTCCCAGTACCGCGAGTTCTTCCTCGTCGTCGGCGCGAAGTTTGGCGGCCAGCCGGTCAGCCGGTGCGTGTACATCTGGGTCGACAAGGACTTCGCGATGTACCGCGGTTGGATCCAGGGGTTCCCAAAGAAGCTCGGGTCGATCCACATGACGCGGCTGTTCGCGGCCGGCAAGGCGACGCCGGCGCTCGATGCGGGCGCGCGCTTCGGCGCCACGTGCGCCGCCAACGATCGGCAGGTCGCGCGCCTCGTGGTCACGCTCGAGCACGTCAGCGAGACCGGCCCGACCGTCAATGACCCGCCGATGCACAACACGCGGCACTTCCCGGCCGCGTCCGGCGACCGCCCCAGCGTGTTCGAGCTGGTCCGCGCCGGCGGCTACGACCGCGACGCCACCGAGATCTGGGAAGGGAGTGCCGACCTTCGTCTCTACGACGACACGCTCGAAGACCTGCAGGCGATCGCCCCGCGCGAGATGCTCCGCGGCTACCGATTCTCGTTCGGCTACACCGTCGACGGGGTCGAGGTCGTCGCCCAACATCGACAGGAGGCCTACGCATGAAGCACGTTCGCATCGAGCACGACGGCCGGGTGGTGGAGGGGACGGTCGACGGAGAAGTGGTCCGGGCCGACGGTTTTGAGGTGAACGTGGGCGACGTGCAGCAGTGGCTCTCTCCGGTGACGCCGAGCAAGATCCTCGCCACACACCTGACCTACCGTTCGCGCGCCGAGGAATACAAGATGGCGCGTATGCCGAGCGAGCCGTCGTACTTCATGAAGCCGCCGTCGTCGCTGTCGGGCCATCTCGCGCCGGTCGTGCGGCCGGTCGGATGCCGGTTTTTGAACTACGAGGGTGAGGTCGCGGTCGTGATTGGCCGACCGTGTCACCGGGTCACGATCGACGAGGCGCTCGACTACGTCGGCGGCTACACCGTCGCCAACGACTGGGGCGTCCACGACTTCCGCCATGCCGACCGCGGCTCGATGCTGCGGGTCAAGGGCCAGGACGGCTTCTGCCCGCTGGGCCCCGTGATGGTCGACGCCGGCGACGTCGACCCCGAGGACCTGACGCTCCGGACGTTCGTCAACGGTGAGCAGGTCCAGGAGGGACACACCGGTACCGATCTGATGTTCTCGTTCGCCTACCAGATCGCCGATCTCGCGCGGCTGATCACGCTCGAGCCCGGCGACGTCCTGCTCACCGGGACGCCCGCGCACTCGCGCCCCGTCGAGCCAGGGGATATCGTCGCGGTCGAGATCGAGGGGATCGGCCGGCTCGAGAACACCATCGTGCAGTCCGAGGAGCCGCTGCCGGACGTCGGCGAGCAGCCCGCGGTGACCGCGCAGACGCTGCACGTCGCGCTGACGATGCCCGAAGATGAAGCCGAACGAAGCGTGGGGGTGACGTCATGAGCGTTCCGCAGGTTCTGCATCCGTTTGCCCTCGCGGCCAAGCCCGCCGAGGAGTACCTCGAGATCGTCCGTGGCCAGGGTTGCCGCGTCTGGGACGTGTACGGCAAGAGCTACCTCGACGGCACCGCGTCGCTATGGTACTGCGCCGCGGGGCACGGCCGGCACGAGATCGCCGATGCGGTCGCTGCCCAGATGGCGAAGCTCGAGGCCTTCCACACATTCGCCCGCTTCACGAACGCCCCCGAGGACGAGCTGGCGGGGCTGCTGCTCGAGCTCCAGCCGATCCCCGACGCGCGCGTGTTCCTCACCTGCGGCGGCTCGGAGGCGATCGACTCCGCGCTGAAGCTCGCGCGCGCGGGACACAAGGCCGCCGGCGACGGCGGCCGCACGGTCGTGCTGAGCCGCCACTACGCCTATCACGGCGTGATGCTCGGCGGCACCTCGGCCGGCGGTCTGCCGGCTAACCGCGACCCGTTCGGGACGCTGCTTCCGGACTTCTTCCAGGTCGACCGCGACAGCGTCGACGCGATGCGAGCCGCGGTCGCCTACCACGGCCCCGAGCGGATCGCGGCGATCGTCGCCGAGCCGGTGATCGGCGCCGGCGGCGTGTTCCCGCCGCCCGACGGCTATCTCCAGGGGCTCCGCGAGGTGTGCGATGAGAGCGGCGCGCTGCTGATCTTCGACGAGGTCATCACCGGCTTCGGGCGCCTCGGCTCGTGGTTCGGCTCCCACCACTACGGCGTCACGCCGGACATGATCACGTTCGCCAAGGCGATTACGAGCGGCTATCTGCCGCTCGGCGGGGTGATCGTCGGGCCGAAGCTGCGCGGCTGGCTCGAGGCCGATCCCGGCTACCTGCTCGCCCACGGCGGCACGTACGGCGGCCATCCGACGTGCTGCGCCGCCGGCATCGCCAACCTCCAGCTGATGCGCGCCGAGGACCTTCCCGCGCGCGCGGCGGCCGCCGGCCAGCGGCTGCGGGCCGGGCTCGATGGCCTGTCGGGTCATCCCGGGGTCGTCGATGTCCGGGGCGAGGGGCTGATGCAGGCGATCGGGCTCGACGCTTCGGTGGCAGCGGGCGCGTTCAGCGAGGCGCTGCTCGCGCGGGGCGTGATCGGTCGGGCGCTCCCGTACGCGAACTCGCTCGCGTTCTCGCCACCGTTGACCATCTCCGACGACGAGGTCGACGAGCTGGTCGAGGCGAGCGCGGCGGTACTGGATGAGCTTGCCTGACCGCGCAGCGGCGCCCGAACGCCTGAACATCGCGAGCGTCGTCGATCAGGTCTACGAGGCGATCCGGGAGCGGATCACGAGCGGATCGCTCCCGCGGGGCGCCCGCGTCCACCAGGAAGACCTCGCCGAGGAGCTCGGCGTATCGCGCACGCCGGTCCGCGAGGCGCTACGCCGGCTCGCGGCCGAGGGGCTCGTCGAGATGCGGACCAACCGTGGCGCGCGCGTCGCCGACGTCGACCAGGTCGGGATGCGGGTTTCGTACGAGGCGCGGACCGTGATCGAACCGGGCGCGGCCCGGCTGGCTGCGGGACGGAGGCTGGAGGAGCCGCTCGCCCGAATGCGCGCGGCGGTGGCGGCGCAGCGGCGTTCGCTTCGCAACGTTCGGCGCAGCTTCGAGGCGAACCGCGAGTTTCACCTGGCGCTGGCGGCCGCGTCGGGCAACGAGTTCCTCGCGCAGTTCGCTGAGCGCCTGTGGGTGGCGCGGATCGGCGAGACGATCTACGAGCGCCAGGTCGAGACCCAGGAGCGGATGCTGCTCGACGTCCGCGAGCACGAGCAGATCCTCGAGGCGATCGAGGCAGGCGACGCCAGGCGCGCCGAGTCGCTCACGCGGCGGCATCTCACCGACGCGATGAAGCGCTCGATGGACATCTTGGGCGAGTAGTCCGCAGGCCTCGCAGCTTCTACTGCAAAGCGTTATGTGCTGATTGTTGCAATCGCGTGCCGGCCGTGTTAGGGTCGCCCCGAACAACCCATCGGGGTCATGGGATTGGACCGGGCGCATCTTGACGCGGGCGACGCGTCGCTCCGCGACGAAGCCGCGAAGACACTCTCGCGGCGACAGGTTTTGCGCCGCAGCGCGGTCGCGCTCGGCGGAATGGCCGGCGTCGGGCTGGTGAATCCGAGCTCTGTGCTCGGGTGGTCTTCGACGGCAGCACCCCGGCCGATTCCGGGGGGACTATCGCTCGAGCAGGGCTTCGTGCCGACCGGGGCGGACTTCCATTTCTTTCTTCCCGGCATCGGGTTCGAGATGTCGACGATCACGGACTTCGCCGGCATCATCGGCGGCTCCGAGACCCGCGGCAGCGCGCGCGGGAGCGACGGCACCAACTACGACTTCGACTGCGATATGCGGTTCATGCAGGGGCTGTACGTCGGGCTCGACGGGCGCCGGCACGTCGGATCGTTCGGGTTCATATGAATCGACCTGTTCACGGGCGCCGTCGACGACCCGTCCTCAGTTCAACTCCACGACTTCGAGCCGGGGATCGCGCCGTCCGGTCTGTTCTGGACGATCCCGATCGCGCCGTGGGCGATCAGCGTGGATCCGCGCCGCGGCCGAGGGCGACTGCACGCGGACCGCGTGGCCGTGTCGGACTACCACGACGGCTTCAACGCACTCGGTCTCGTCACGCCGCCGATCCCGCCAGTGCCGTCGCATGTGAGCTTCGACGTTCGATGGGCAGGTAACGGCACGCGCCAGACGATCCGCGACGACAGCTTGCAGTTCCGCGGCGAGTACGTGCCCGGCCCGACGACGATCAGCTTCACGGCGTTCAACGACCACCGCGGCGTGATCTACCGCTCCGATCCCCGGGGTCAGTACAACCCCAGCACGGCGGACAACGGTTCCGGCCCACCCGCGGTCGGATTCGAGCGGAACGGCGTCTTCTTCCGCTAGCCGTAGTGGTCGGGGCGGCCACTAACCCTCGATCTTGCCGGGGGGACCACCGAGCGCGGCGATCAGCGAGGAGAAGCTCTTGCCGGCCGCGCTGGCGATGTCGTCCTCGTCGGCGGTCGTGCTCCACTGCCCGGCGACCTTCGCGTAGGCCTTGGTCTTGATCCCGGCGCCCCACCCGATCTCGATCCCGGTCGGATACATGGGGATGATCGTCGCGATCAGCTGTCCGGCGCTGATCGTGTCGCCGACACGCAGGCCGTCGGCGGGGACCACTCCCTCGGCGTAGTAGACGTAGCAGCCCGCGTCCGCGCCACCGAGGAGCTGGTACTCGATGAACGCCCCCGGCCAACCGGTGTTGTCCGTGGCCAGATAGGTGATCCGCCCCGCCCCGATCGCTGCGAGCTTCCCGACGCCGGCATAGTCGACGCCCTGGTCGATCCGCTCGGGCTTGACGATCGCACTCGCGAGCGGATTTACGTAGCCACCGGGGGCGACCGCCAGCGGGCAGTCTCGCCATCCAGCCGGTTGTGCGCGGGCTGTCGCCTGTTGCGGGGCGCTCGCCGCCCGTGGCGATGCTGCCGTAGCTGCGGGCGGAGAAGCCTCCGATCCGCCGCCGCTGAGTACGCTCGCGAGAATCGCCGCCACCAGCGCGAGGACACCGATGGTCGTGGCGTTCAGGATCCGCTTCCGCAGGCGCTTTCCGGTCGGCCGGCGCGCTCGTCCGCGGTCGACCGGCCGTGAGTCGTGCATCGACTTGCCGCGGCGCGCGCGGGAGCGCTCGAGCGATGCCTGCCACGGGTCACCGTCCTGCCAGCGCTCGTCTTCCTGCCAGTGCTCAACCTCATGCCAGTGCTCAACCTCATGCCAGGGATCGACCCGGGCACGGTCCCGCGTGCTGTCCACGGACCTCCCTCGTGAAGAGCCTGC